>JBCAWO010000066.1:0-26228 GCA_038534515.1 Cyanobacteria bacterium J06554_1 | reverse complement strand
GCTCACGTCCCTAGAGCAGCAAGATGCGGCGGGCTATATTCTGGACCTGCGTAATAACCCAGGCGGATTGTTGCAGGCGGGAATTGAAATCGCTCGACTCTGGCTAGATGAGGGCACCATTGTGTATACCGTCAATCGTCAAGGTATATTGGAAAGCTTTGAGGCGGGTCCTAAATCCTTGACCCAGGATCCGTTGGTCTTACTGGTGAATGGGGGAACGGCCAGTGCTAGTGAAATTTTAGCTGGCGCTCTCCAGGATAATGATCGAGCCCAGCTGGTGGGGGAAACCACCTTTGGCAAGGGGTTGATTCAGTCTTTGTTTGATTTGCCCCATGGGTCTGGTCTGGCGGTGACGGTGGCTAAGTACGAGACGCCGGATCACCATGACATTAATAAGCTAGGTATTACGCCTGACCTGACTGTGACGAGTGAGCCCTTAGTCCGCGAGCAGTTTGCTACTGGCGATGATGCGCAATATCAGGCGGCGGTTGAGCTCTTAATGAAAGCGTTGATGCAACCCATGACATAAGCTGTGTTGCCAAAAACTCGTACGTATCACGATCCGCTCCATGGTGCTATCACCCTAGATAGTGCTAACCGGGTGGAAGCTCTGCTAATTGAGCTAATCGATACGTCGGTGTTTCAGCGGTTGCGACGGATTCGTCAGCTGGGGCCAGCTAGTTTAACGTTTCACGGGGCGGAAGGGTCGCGATTTACTCACTCTTTGGGGGTGATGGCGATTGCTCGGCGTGCCTTTGACCGATTAGCGGCGCTGCATCCAGTCTTGGGTCAGTATCGGGCAGCTGTGCTGTGTGCGGCTTTGCTCCATGATGTGGGTCATGGTCCTTTTAGCCATACGGCGGAGGAGGTTTTTGGGGGACACCATGAGCATTGGACGCAGCGTATTTTGGCATGTGCCCCTGAGGTGCGCGGTCTGTTGGATGGGTTTTCTTTGGACTTACACCTGGAAATTCAGCAGATTTACCAACATCAGCATCCGGTGCCCTGTGTATGGCAGCTTGTGTCGAGTCAGTTAGATTGCGATCGCATCGACTACCTGATGCGCGACAGCTATTTTACTGGGGCGTCCTATGGTCAGCTGGATCTTGACCGCATTATCCTTGCCTTAGACTATGATTCCGCCAGCCAGCAGCTGATCGTTGCGAGGAAGGGGCTGGGGGCGATTGAGCACTATTTGGTGGTGCGCTACTTTATGTATGCTCAAATTTATAACCACCCCAAAAATCTAGTCGCTACCTGGGTGTTAGAGCAGCTTATCCAACGAGCCAAAACGCTAATGGCAACGGGGATGCTAGAGGCTGATGACACCATGGCTGCCTGGTTAAGTTACAACATTGACGAACTGCCCTTAGAAAAGTATCTGGCCCAGGATGACTACGTGTTGCACTACCACCTCCAGCGGTGGCAAACCCACCCCGATCCGATACTGGCAGACCTCTGTCAACGGTTTGTTAATCGTCGACTGCCTAAGGCCACGGAAATTAGTCACTACACCTATGCCCAGCAAACAGAGATTTTGTCGGCAGCGCGCTGTCAAGCCTATGGTTTGGTGCTAAATACCGATATTTACTTGGGGCTGCGCCACATTCGCAATCGAGGCTATACCCTTTATCAGCGAGGCATTAAGCTCAAAATGCCTGGGGGGTTAGTGGCCATTAGTCAGCTTTCGCCCCTGGTGCAAACCTTGATTCAGCCCTGTCATCGCACGTGGCTATTGCATCCGGCTGAACTATCGCTAGCTAAGATTTTGGAGCCGTTTTCAGCGACGTTAGACAAATTGTAGATGGTGTAGTCTATGGGGTCTGGCGCTAGGCGCGTCTACAGTAAAGCCTGGCTTGTGGACAGCTGATTTAAGTCCAGCGCAGCTAATTTGTTGTAGGCGTCATCAATGACCCGTTTACCCCGGAGAAAGCCGATGTTGGCCCCTGGGCAAATATGACTGAGGGTTTGGGGCGTAAAGTCATCCAATAGGTATTGAATATGCCGGAGCTGGCGGGGCCAGTGAAACGTCTTGGAGACGCGCAGTGGGGCCGCTCCGCCCTGGCGCGTGGGTAGAATATGGCGTCCAGTAAATAAAATGCCCCCGTGGGCCGAGCTATGGAGACAGGCGGACCCCGGTGAATGACCAGGAGTCCAAAGCAGGCGATGATTGGGGGTGAGCGCTAAGTCGTGATGAAATGTCTGGGTTTTAACCTGGGGCAGCAGGTAAGCTTCTTGCTCTTGCACAACGACGTCACATTCAAACCGTGACTGCCAGTCGCGGACGTGACTGCTGCCGCCGCGATGGGTAATTACCAGCCATCGCACCCCCCCTTGGTGGGTCATAAAATCTAAATTGGCTTCAGTCCAAGCAGGACAGTCGACCAAAATATTGTTTCTTATCAAAGAATTATCATCTGATGTTGCAGTATGCGTTATCAAATAAGCGGTACCGCCTAAGGTTTCGCGATTGGGTGGAAATGCGTAGGCAGTGGCGTTGTCAAATACCGGCTGGGGTAATTTTGTGGTCGATCGAGTTGTTTTGCTAGTGGCGGGGCTGCTGCCCGGGTTTAAAGTAGACACCAATATCTCCAAAGACGTCATCACCCCTAGCCCGATGGACCCACCTGGTATGTTGAATCAGGGCCTATCAGGGGTTAGCATTGTGGGCTTATGACATTTGTACTGTTATCGATTTTACTGGGAATTTTGACCTACTGGGTCATCGGTCGAGGGGTGGCCACCATGACGCGCTCACCCGTCTGGCTGCTATGGCTGATTATTATGACGCCGATTTTAGCGCTAACGGCATGGGTGCTAAGGTACGGCCGATATACCCCACCTAATCTTTTGATATTGGGGTTGTTTATTATTTGCCCTCTAATCTACACCTGGGTGGTGTTGCTGGGACGACGTCCCCCTGCAGAGGTAGCGGCGGCGGCACCCCGCCCTCGCCCTGTCCCGCCGATGCTGATGGCACGGGAAGAGGAAGATCGCCTGCGGGCATGTTTCCCATGGTCTGTTTATTTTTTGCAGACGATTGAACGCCGTCAGCAGATGATGGTCTGTCGGGGACGACTCAAAGCCACGCCGGCGGTGGCCCATAGTACGGTGCAACAAAATGTGCGATCGCAATTTGGTGAGCAGTTTCTAGTGGTTTTACAGGAAGAGCGCAACGGTCACCCTGTCTTTACCCTGGTTCCCAATCGGGCCAAATCCAATTCATCCCAGGGCAGCGGCTGGCTGCTGTCCCTGGTGCTCTTTGTTTTAACCTTGGGGACAACCACCCTGGCGGGGCTGTTACTGGTGGGGGACTTATCGTTTTCAGAGCTGCGATCGCAGCCGGTAATTTTGGTCAAAGGGCTGGGCTACAGTTTGGCGGTGATGGCGATTTTGGCGGTAAGGGAGTTAGTGCACTACGCCACGGCCCGCTATCACAACATTGCAGCGGCGGCACCGGTTTTTATTCCAATGCCCTATTTTCTCGGGACCGTTGGTGCCTTTGTGCGGATTAAGGCTCCGGCCCCTAACCGTCGGGCCCTGTTTGATTTAGGGTTAACCGGTCCGCTGGCCGGGTTTATTGTCACCCTGCCTATTTTAATTTGGGGGCTGGCCCATTCCCAGGTGGTCAGTCTGACGGAAGAATCAGGTCTATTTAATTTTCAGTCCCTAGACCCCAAGGGCTCAATTTTGATGGTGCTGCTGAGTAAGTTGGCGTTAGGGGATAGCTTGCAAATGGACCAGGCAATTTACTTGCATTCGGTTGCGATCGCAGGCTGTCTGGGGCTGGTATTAACAGCCTTAAACCTTATGCCTGTGGGTCAGCTAGATGGCGGTCACATTGTCCATGCCATGTATGGTCGTTGGGGCGGCGCAGCCATTGGCAATATTGCCCGGGTGTTAGTTGCCGTTATGGCATTTATCCAGTCAGAGTATTTACTGTGGGCGCTATTACTTATCTTTATGCCCAGCCGAGACGATCCTGCCCTGGATGACATTAGTGAGCTAAATGGCCTTCGAGATGCTTTGGGGCTCATGGCCATGGCGCTCTTGGTGTTAATTATTTTGCCAATGCCCCAGGCCGTCAATGAGCTGTTATTTTGACGGGCTCGTAGTCTTTTCCTATCGGTGTCTGCCCAGACATCAACCTGTGTGAAGAACATTTGTTCATAAGTTCATGATGGATTTCCGTACATCGCTTGGATATGGCTGTAAACGTAACCGATAGAACTAATCAGCCCATCCCATGTCATCGTCCCCAGCCTCAAAACCCACCGTTAACTTTTTCACATCAGCAATCCTTCTATTTGGCGGTAGCTTTGGTGGTACTCACCTAACCGCAATGGTTGCCCCTTACTCCCAGTTCAGCGGCCTGGTCGGGTTTCTAATGTTTCCCATTGCGTTTCTCTCCGGTATGCGGCTGTGGCCCTGGGTCGATGTCCTCATGGCAAACGTTCGGTCATTTTTCATCAGATTTAGACGCTCTAAAAAAACGGTACCCAAGCGCTCTCGGGGAATAGTCGGCTCATTGGCATTTGTGCTGACATCGGTGCTGACGTCGATTTTGTCGGGGCTAATTCTCACGCCGCCTTCGATGCAAGTAGTTGTTGAGCCCGGTTACAGAATTCTCATTCCAGCCGGAATGGTGTACGGCGTCATTTGCTGGCTATTGATTCAGCTAGGGTACCTACAGCCAGCTGATGCTTATCCTGGAGATTAACCAATAGATGGTGGATGTGGATGCTATCTATCAATTGGCTTAGGTATTAAAAATACGGATTTGACGGGACGTTGTATCTTTTGACCATTCTGATCTAGTCGTCCATAGTAAGTCCGATTCAGCTCATCCTTGTCAGCCCATAGAACGTATAGTGAGGATGAGCTGCCTCCGTCTAAGTTCAGTACTTTTTGGGTATTCATGGTGGCCATAAACTCGGCTAGCTCAGCTAGGGTCATTCCCCCCGCCGAGTTGGACTGGGCCGCCATGACCCATAGCAAAGTGTTATCTTCCTTTATCCCAATGGCGCTGCGGGCATTGCGCTGCTGACTTCCAATTGCGTCTCGAGTGAGGGTGCCGTTGCCATAGTCAGTAAACCCTTCTACTTGAGACGTGTCGTTGGGTAGCAGCTGTGGTCCTGCTCCCAGGGCGCTATGGAGAGTACAGCTGTGGGGAATGGTCGCCTTGTGGACGGTAATGTCGTAGCGGATGCCATCAACACAGTCGTAGCGGCGAAACTCAGAGCGATTCAGAATTTGCTCCCTGTAAACCGCCAGATCGGGGTTGTCGATTAACCTGGCATTATTGCGAGGGTCGGCTGCGAGAGTGCCATTCACCGTAACAAATGAAGTGGTTTGGGCGTTATTTGGGTCAAAAAATCCCCCGTTGATCACTGCTAGGGCCTGTGTCTCCGTTGCAAAGTCCTTCACAGTTTTTAGCCCGTCACCCACAGCTACGTCTACAGGATAGTTAGGAGGAATGGTGACGATGTGAACACGAGCAACCACATCATTGTCATTGGGCCAATTTTTAACAGCGAATGTGGGTTGGACCTGGGATAAAGGTATCTGGTCTACTAATACTGGTTCAAGCACTTGTACTGGTTCAAAAACGGGCTGAGCCGCACATTGGCTGAGACTAAATGCTAGTCCAGGGGCAAGCAATAGCTTGCCTAAAAACGGATGTTTGTTAGCCCGCTGCATTGCGCACTCGCTCGCTGTAGTCCTGGGGACGCAGTTGGCGAAACCCTTGAAATGCTAGTTTACGCAATCCTAAAGGTAAATAAGACAAAACCTGACCTAGCTTAGCCTTAGACGATAAAGGTCCCTTGGCAGCAAGCTCTTGAATCAACTGCCGTCCCTGTCTGGACTCCCCTTTTTCAATCAGCCGCATTGCCAGCACCTGCTTCAACCCATTGAGTTTAGAGTGGCGCACAGATTCTAAATCTGGCCGCTGATCAAAGCAGTAGCTTTCCAGACAAAAAATCTTGGCAGACAGGAAATGAATATCTTGCTTCAGGCTAGTTTGCCCCCCGTGAAATCGATATTCCATCAAACGCTCAGGGATAAAATAGCCGGTTTTGCCAGCAGCGGCTAAACGCACCAACAGGTCAAAGTCTTCGCAGCCGTCGGCCTCAAATCGCATAAAGTCCACCTCCTTCAGGCAGTCGTTGCGAAAGAGGGTGGACCCGACCTGCAAACTCTGGTTAACAAAGGTTTCTTTGAGCAAATCGCTTATCACGGCTTCAGACAGCCGATCTTTGCCCCACTTGGCCGAGTTGGTGGCTGTGGCTGCTTCATCTCGCTCATTGTGAGCATTGATCACCCAGTGATCGGTACAGACAAAGTCTACGTTTGGCTGGGTTTCCATCACACCCACAGTGCGCTCTAAAAAGGTGGATGTTAGGGCATCATCGTCATCGAATTTGATGAAATACTGACCTTGGGCTGCGTCATAGCCTGAGCGCATGTTGCGGCTGCGCTTTATGTTGTGCGGATGGCGGATATAGCGAATGCGCGGATCGTCCCACTGGGCGACTACCTCTGCCGTATGGTCAGGGGAGGCGTCGTCACAGATGAGCAGCTCAAAGTCGCCAAAGGTTTGATTCAGAACGCTATGGACGGCATAGGGCAAAATGTGTGCCCGATTGTAGGTAGGAATACAAATACTGACTTTAGGCACGGCACGGTGTATGTAAGTAATCTGCGATTGCTGATTTGGGGGCTGAACCGGTCTAGCACTATGGCTATTTGACGGTATCTCACAGCTAAAATCATCCCGAGGATCAGCAATGCCAGTAATCTAAATAGTGGTTTAGAACCCGTTTTAATGTCGTTAAGGATTACATAAAGATCTCTACAACCTAACGTGTTGGTTTGTATGAGCTGTCAAAATTGATTAGCCCATGACCCGGTGGACAGGACAGTTATGTACCTATCTACGTCCAGAGCTGGAGTTTTTTCGTAAAGAAAGCTGTCGGTTTCAACTTGGATGTGGCCTGTGTTAATTCTCGACGAATTGGTGGCAAAACTACCTGTAGATGTCGCTGTAGATTGAGTTGAGTGCCGATGCCCCAAGCTTCTATGGTTGCCAACGAAATACCCGCCCAACCGACAACATTTTTTCCAACGGTTTCGGTGATTGTGCCGATTTACAATGGCGAAACCGATTTGCCCGGGCTGATTGATTGCCTACTGGGGCAAACCTATCCGGCCGAGCGGGTGGAGTATCTGCTGGTGGATAATGGCAGTTGCGATCGCACCCCCCACATTCTCAAAGCTGCCGTCACCCGAGCCCAGGCAGCGGGGCTCACCCTCAAGCACCTGAGCGAAACCCAAATCCAGAGTGCCTATGCCGCCCGCAACACCGGCATCCGCGCTGCAACGGGTGAGATTTTAGCCTTTACCGATGCCGACTGCTATCCAGCCGCCACCTGGCTTGAAACCCTAGTTCAGGGCTTTCAAGATAGTCAGGTGGGTCTGTGTGTGGGCGAAGTGACAGCGCTGCCTGCGACCACCTGGCTTGAGCGCTATGCCGAGCGTAAAAATATTATGTCCCAGCAGGACACCCTGGCCCATCCGTTTTGTCCCTATGGTCAAACCGCCAACATTGCCGTTCGGGCCTGTGCCTTTGAAAAAATAGGCCTCTTTCGCCCCCACATGACCACAGGGGGAGACGCTGATATTTGCTGGCGGCTACAGCGAGATGGGGGCTGGCAGCTGCACTATGCCGAGGCTGCCACCGTGCAGCACCACCACCGTACGTCCTTTAAAGAACTCTATAAACAGTGGTATCGCTACGGGCGCTCAAACCGATATTTGCACCAAATCCATGGCATTAAGCTAACCCGTCCCCTAATGCCCCACGAGATCCGCTATTCCCTGGCCCGCTGGCTGGTAAAGGAACTCCCCACTGGAATTATCAAAGTGCTTATGGGTAAAGCTGAGCCGATTGATTTAGCCATGACGCCAGTGGGGCTTTATTGCTTTCGTGCCCGTACCCTGGGCCAGCGAGAATCAAGGCTTCCAGAAAACGCCGATGAAATTGCCTGGCTAGAAAAGGACTAGGCTGCAATTTTTGCTGCCGCTGGTCCACGCTTTGGTTTCACGTTTCCTGCCACCCCACATTTACAACTCCCCCTTCCCATGCGTCTGCTTGTTCTTTCCCTCAATACCTTTCCCTATCCACCCAGCCACGGTGCTGCTGAGGTGCGTACGTTTAACCTACTCAGGCAGATTGGACCGCTCCACGACATTACATTGGTGGCGCATCAAACCCCCAACGCCACTGAGGCCAATATTCAAACGTTGAAAAAATGGGTAAAGGAGATCAAGCTTTTCCCGTTGCCTGATAAAAAAGATCCCCATCGAGATCGCAATCCCCTCAAGCAGGCGTTGCGTTTGGCGCAGTTTGTGATCACCGGTACACCCCCCAGCGTAACCTTCCGATTCTCACCGGAAGTCTATACCTGGGTGACACAGCAGGCAACGACTGGGAACTACGATGCTGTGATTTGTGAACATGGCGTGAATGAGATGTACGTGCATCCTCAGCTGTGTCAACAGATAAAAACCGTGGCAGATATCCATAGCTCTGTCTATGGCTGGGTGTTTGACCATCTAGAGGCCGGTGCCTCAGAAAATCCTCTGCGCGATCGGCTGTACCTGCCCCTGTTGGCCCGCTATGAGAAGCGATATTGCGCCAAATTTACCCACCTTGTGGCTACGACGCCGGACGATCGGGACCATCTCCAGCGGCTGGTACCCGATGCCAACATCACCATCGTGTCCACGGGGGTAGATCTAGAAACATCCCCCTATCGCTCCCATGACCCCGGTGGTCAATCCTTAATTTTTATTGGGGCGATGGATTCATCCCACAATATTGATGCCGCCTGCTACCTGGCGCGAGAGATCTTTCCCCTGGTGAAGCAGCGCTATCCTGAGGCGACATTAAGTCTGGTCGGCACTCGCCCGGTGCCAGCGGTAAAGGCGTTGGATGATCTACCTGGGGTGACCGTTACCGGGCGGGTGCCATCGATTACGGAGCGTTTGCAGGGCTCAACCATTAGTGTGGTGCCGCTGCGGGCGGGTCTGGGCATTAAAACGAAAACCCTGGAGTCCATGGCGGTGGGGGTGCCGGTGGTAGCTAGCGATCGCGGTCTTGAGGGGATGGAGGTGGATATTCAGGGGTTGCCGCTGCGGGCACTGCGGGCCAATCAACCTGAAGACTATGTAAAGGCCATTGGTCAGTTGTTTGAAGATGCGGCTCTCCGTCAGCAGCTGTCCGAAAATGCCCGTCAGATGATTGAAGCTGAATTTACTTGGGAGCGCCTCGGTCAACGTTACGCGCAGGTGCTATCCTCCTAGGCAAACCGCACTGCCGGTCCTCGCGCAGCAAACATTTCCATGGGTCTGAGCAAATCAAAGTCAGCTACACCCCAGGTAAAGCTCTTGGTGAGTCCAGCGTCAGCACGGATTCCCTGGCCGTTGCTGAGCTGGTTGGCCTTGGGGGGAGGGGTTGTCTTTGTGGTGGCGGTGATCCTATCGGGAGCCAGGCTGATTGTTGATCCCTACAGTCCCAACTGGTTAAAGACCGCGTTTCCTGGATTGGTCAATAGTTTTGAGGCGACTCCCCAGACCGCGGATGAAATTCAAGCGGAGATGCGATCGCAAGGTATTACCGCCGGTCAACCGATTGCCTGGCCCCAAGCCGCTCGGCCCCAAGCCTGGTTTTACCCGGTTCTCAAAACCGACGACCGTTCCATCGAAGAACTTTGGGTCTATCGCGTGCAGGGCGATCGGCTCCAGCGTATAGATCAAGTGGCGATTCGGCCCCTAAAAGAATCGTTTATTACCACCCCCCTGGTGGGTACTGCTTCCCAGGTGGCGAGTGTAGACAGTAATGCCACCCTGACGTCGATCAAGCTGATGCCGGCAACTAATGGCCCCTGGCTGTTATTAGAGGGTCAGCGTCGCTATGGCAATACCGTCATGCGCTACGGTCAGATTTTGAGCTACCAGCCGCGCACCCAGCGGATACATCGATTGCTCAACTGGTCGAGCCCGGCGGGGCAGCCACCCCAGTGGCAAACCAGCTCAGAGCAGCTGCTGATTGATCAAACCGTTGGGCTACGGCCTAGCTTTTTACTCTATCAGCTCATTCCCAACGATCCGCCCCAGCTACAGGAAGTATCGCTGTATCGGTCGGTTTATGGGGCAGACCTGGGCACATCCCTCTATGAAAAAGCCCTAAAACTGGCCCAGGGTGCGGTGTGGTCCCATAGTTTACAAATGATGCAGTCGGCTAAAGCCGAATTGGGGGCAGACTGGTCTGCTGCCGCCCAAACCCAGTTGGATTTAATTGGGTTACATGCTGACCGTACCAAGGCCCAAACCGAACAGACCTGGTCGAGTCAGCAGCAGCACATTTTGACCTACCTAATCGATGGTCAGTGGGGCAAGGCCCTGGCTATTTTGGAAGATAAGCCAGAGATTTATGACTCTACTCTGCAACGGCTAGCGCGAGATTTTGATGCTCTTTGGCGGGCGGTGACCATACATCTACAGGTGCACCCTAAGGATGTGACCACCCAGATATGGGGGGCGTTGCTGGTGACGGCACGCCAGTCACCAGAGGCGGGGGAAGACTGGCTAACTAAAAAAACGCGTTCAAAGACAACGCTGGAACGACTACAGGCGGTGGGCCGCAATCCTTTGGAGCTGGCCTCGGGTGAAACCGTTGGTGACAGTGGCGACAGTGACGCTGCTGGTGAGACGGCTGCTAACGCATCGGCGCTGCCCACAACAACCAATGCGGGACGCTACTTGAGCCTGGTGGGCCAGGCCAGAGCAATGACGGCACCCGATGGGGGGTGGTTGCGATCGCAAACCCTACCCACCCTGGTCCAGGGACAAACGTGGTATCACATCGATGTCCAACTGCTCCAAGACAGTTCCGGTTGGGGATTGCCTCCATCCATAACCGCCGCCAATTTCTGGGCCGATTCCCTATCCCTACGTCGTCAGTTACAACTCTTTAGCGGCGATTATCCGGTTGCTGGGCTGGCCGTACACGGTGTCAAAACCACCCATGCTGGACTGGCTTTATTAGCCATTGGCCCAGAGGTCGAAGCCCCTGCGCTAGTGGCTACCGGTCATAGTCTGCAGTGGTTGTCCACAATGCCGTGGCAAACCGCGCCCATTCCTTCTGTCGCAAGTACATCAGATCAGGGCAATACCCCGGCGATACCCGCTGAAATAGCTAATGATTCTGTGACTGGGCCAATGAGGCTAATGGCCAATACCATTGGCGCTCAGCTCAGTCTGACCCCTGGGCAAACGACTCAGCTCTATCCTTATTTGCAATACGCCAGTCTTGATCTCACCGGAGATTCAACGGCAGAGCAGCTGTTTCACCTGGGTGCCGATGTGCCCCCAGAGTTGGCCATACCCCCGGGTAAAACCATCATATTTTCTGGTAATGGCGAACTGCTCTACAGTGATGTTGGCCAGCCGCAGTCACTACTGGCCCTGACACCCAAGAGCACCGAGCGTCCGGCAACGCTGCTGATAGAGCAGGCAGATCGTTATACGCTGATGGGATTGTGAGCCGGTTCCTGAATCAGCAACTGTTGCACCTCGGCAAAGGGCAGCGCCTTCCCAAACAGATAGCCTTGGCCGATGTCACAGCCAGATTGCTGTAGGACTTCTAGCTGCTCTACGGTTTCAATTCCTTCTACCACTGTTTGCATTCCAAGACCATGGGCCATGGCCAACATGCTTTCCAAAAGCACCTGGGTCCGCTGGTTGGTAATAATTTCTTGGACAAACGCCCGATCAATCTTAAAGCCGTCTACCTCAAACCGAGTGAGATAGTTAAGGCTAGAAAACCCGGTCCCAAAATCATCTAGGGCGATGTGGAAACCGGCCTGACGACAGCGTTGCAATGTTTCTAGCGCCACCGGATCTTCCATAAAGACCCGTTCAGTGACTTCCAGCTTAATTTGTGATGGCTGGAGTTTGTGCTGGTCAATGACCGTTTGTAAATTGGTCAAGAAATCATCTTCAGCCAGCTGCCGAGGCGCAACATTGATGCTGATAAAGAGCGGTCTGTCGGGGCAGATAGTCTGAAACTGGGCCAAATCGCGACAGGATTGCTGGATTGTCTGCTGGCCAATGGGGATGATTAAGGACGTTTCTTCGGCAATGCTGGTAAATTCCCCCGGTGACACATGGCCGCGAGTCGGGCTAAACCATCGGATCAAGGCTTCAAAACCAAGAATCTGTCGGGTTTGAATGTTGACCAATGGCTGATAGTGGGGGCGGAGTTGATGATTAGTGAGGGCTGCCTGCAACTCCGACTCAAGGCGCATTTTATCCAGCACCTTGTCATTTTCTTCGGACGGCGACTCGGCTTGAAGCCCGGTGGCAATGTTCGACTTGGTCGATGAGGCTATTTGGGGTGTGCTTCGGATCCGATGGAGCAGGGTATTTACCAGAAGCTGCACCACGGGATCTGCGTCCTGGACCCGTTCCGAAATTTGCCGACTAGAAATGGCAACACAGACAGTTTCTTCTAGGGCTTTGGCCGATGCTGAGCGCGGTGCCGTATCCATCACGGCCATTTCACCCAGGACATCGCCACTGGTCAATATGCGTAAAGGAAATGGTTGACCATTGACGCTGACGGCAACCTCCACACGTCCTGACTCAATGATGTAGGCCGAATCTCCAGGGTCTCCCTCAGAGAAAATCGTCTCACCCATCCGAAAGTGCTTAAGCGCCGAGGCAGAACTCCAGTTAGACATTGGTGTCTTTACCCAGTGAACGACAAAAAATAGCTAGTAAAAATCACGGGGATGCACAGTCAAAAGACACATCTAATCCTAATTTGGTTTCCTTATTATCTACATGTTCTACTTAACGGCTACGGATAATCACTGAGGTTTGGGCCATGGATGGTTATAAACCATGGTTAAATCCTGGCTCAAACACCATTTTGGGTATCAGGTGTGGCCGGTCATCCTTGATTCTAAATACGCCAATGCCCAGAAATGGGCAGGCTTTGGTCACGACCCGCAGCGGCTGCTCTAATTCAATGGTGGGGGTATGGGGCAAACGCTGACCCAGGCACCAGCGATGCCCTGCTTCGGGGGAGAGCAGTATTTTGGGTAGATGACGCATGGCCACCGCCGGTCCAATCAGCCCGTGCTCCTGTGGTTGTTCAGATATTGTTTCAAAAGAAATACTGGTGTCTAATTTAAATCCGCTACTTTGGGTGCGGATGAGGGAGGCTAAGGTGCCGCCCACTTCCAAAATTGCCCCCAGATCCCGAGCAATAGAGCGAATGTAGGTGCCAGCTCCACAGATGATATCTAGGGTGATTTGGGGCGCATTGCCCGGTTGCCAATGCACCACATCGATGTGGTGAATAATGACGCGGCGACTGGGTATGTCGACCGTTTCAGTATTACCCTGGCGGGCCAGGTCATAAAGTCGCCGACCGTCAACGTGTACTGCGCTGTAGAGCGGTGGAATTTGCTGAATGGTTCCTTGAAATTGTCCTAAATGCTGGGTGATATCGGTCTGGGTCAGATGGGCTGCCGGTGTGCGGGTCAAGATGGTGCCATCAAGATCGTCGGTGTCGGTGGTTGTCCCTAGTTGCACAACGGCCCGATAGGCTTTGTCGTCAGGGAGATACTGCAATAAGCGGGTGGCCCGACCCACCGCTACGGGCAGAACACCGGTTGCTGCGGGGTCGAGGGTACCGGCATGGCCAATTTTTTTGGTGTTGAGTAGACGGCGCAGCTTGGCCACACAGTCGTGGGATGTCCAGCCAGCGGGTTTATGCAGGTTTAAAAAACCGTCGGGCATGGGTTGGCCGTTGGAATGACTAGGTAGCAGGCTTCATCCTATCAGGGCTGCTGGGGCGATGGGACAGAAAACACAGGCTGGGCCGGGTCCTCCAGTAGCACTTCAGGTGTCTCGGGGGTGTCTGTGGTGTCGGGAGAGATAATGCCATCGACTGCTGAACGGGGTGGTCTCCCTAGCTGATCGACTAAAGCGGGACCTGTGAGGCTTTGAACCAGGCTGAGCTTGATGGGGTCCTGGTTGAGTTGGGCGATGCCGTCCGCGCTCAGTAGGGCCTGATAGGTGGTTTCCCCCGCCAGGTGGGTGGTTAAAAATGCCAGGCTAGATGCGGCCAGGTAAGCCTGGGCTAGCTCTGGCTCGGGGCCAATAATTTCTGAGGGCAGATCAAAGGCTTCGCTACCGGTTTCTGTGACGGCGATGGTGGAAAAGTGGGTGCCCTGGCGCATGAGTAACAGATAGCGCTCCGGCTGGGTGAGCCAGGTAAATGGGACAAGCTGCTCTTGTAGAGCCGGGGCGACGGTGTCGGCACCGCTGGAAACCATCATGGTGGGGGTACTGACCTGACCCAGGCTCTCTTCGCCAAACAAGACGCTGGTGATGGGGTTGATTGCGATCGCAGCTCTCACCCGACCATCTTGTAACGACAGGGTTGTCTCAGTGGGCTCAGCCAGCTGGCTAGCCTGACACTG
The DNA here is from genome assembly GCA_038534515.1 of Cyanobacteria bacterium J06554_1. Lineage (GTDB taxonomy): Bacteria > Cyanobacteriota > Cyanobacteriia > Phormidesmidales > Phormidesmidaceae > Leptothoe. The sequence goes on along the minus strand of JBCAWO010000066.1, from coordinate 11,670 downwards.
CAGCAACAAAGAGGCATTTAAAGACAGTGAGCTCGGTGGACAAGCAGTTCGCAGTATCTCAAAGTCAATGTTGGCACCCGCTAAGGCCAGGGCCGTATAGCCGCCAAAGGACTGTCCCACCACTCCCACCTGGGCAAAGTTAATCAAGCTACCGTACTGGGTAGCCTCTCGCTCTAGATAGTTCAGCAGCGCCGAAATTTGCTGAGGACGATCAATAAACTCTTCATTGGACACCACATCCGGCGATTGACCCACCAGCAGCGCGTTAATCTGAGCGGCGTTACTACCGGGGTGTTCCACATTGATCACTAAAAACCCATGGGAGGCCAAATGTCGCCCTAAATAGGCATAGGATGTGCGGTCGTTACCCAACCCATGGGAAATAATTACCGTGGGACGATTGCGTTGGCGCTGTCCCTGGAGGGTGGGCAGATAAACATCGGCTGGGATCGGGGCATTGCCTGGTAGTGGTTGCCGCTCAACCTGGTAACGTCCCGGCTGCTGAGCCTGATTAGCCAGGGAACGAAGCCGGGCCTGCTCTACCTCGGCAAGCTCCCGATTAGGAGCCCCCAGCCTCTCCAATAAATCAATTGCGGCCTCTGTTTCATAGACGGCCCGGTTAATTTCCCGCAGCAGTCCCAGACCTCGGTCTAGTTCAATCCGCATTTCTGTAGAGGGAAACTTACGCACCGCATTTAGCAGGGTGAGGCCTTCCTCTGGATCGGAGACCGCGACCAAAATTGCTCCCCGCAGTGCCCGCAGATCGCTGCGGCGGCCCTCGGTGCGAATAAAGTCAGCTGCAATGTTGAGTAGGTACTCTCCCTGTTTGGTGTAAAAGAATCGATCCAGCAGCACCACATCTAAATCAATCGTGTCGATGTCTTGATCTAAACGCCAGGTGAGCGCCTGTCTGAGTTCGTCAATATCGTAATCATCAGGTAAGAACTGCGCATAGTAGGCAAGATCCTCACTCAGGATGCCATCCGCCGCCAGCTGGTCCAAATCGGTAAGTTCAATGGAGCGTTCCACCGGGCCAAAGGCAAAGGTGATTCGATCCGCGGCTTGCCCAGGTAGGGCGGTGGCCAAGACTGTCCCCAGACCCAGGGTTAGTCGCTGCACGCCCTTAATGACAGCCGATAAGCACACTCGTTTCATAGATAACCTTGTATTCGCCGCCAGAAAACACCCGGAAACCATAGCTTAGGGGGATGCCGTTTTTTGCAACAACACTAGCAAATCTTCCTCGCTTAAACGCTGAATACCCAGTTTTTCAGCCTTCGCCAGCTTTGATCCGGCATCTATACCGACCACAACATAGCTTGTTTTTGAACTCACTGACCCGGTCACTTTACCGCCACTTTCCTCAATTTTTGTCTTAGCTTCCTTGCGACTTAGGGTAGGCAGTGTGCCGGTGAGCACAAAGGTTTTACCCGCCATGGGAAGATCCGTTGGCTCTGCTGGCGGTGGTGGCCCTTCTAGCTGCACACCCGCCGCCTTCAGACGCTCGATTAGTTGTTGGTTAGCTACTCCTTGAAACCATTCGTGGACTGAGTAGGCAATTTCTGGGCCAATGCCATATACCGCTTCAATCTCCTTGGGGGCTGCTGCCGCTAATCGCTCGGCGGTATAAAATTCCTGGGCCAGCAGCTGGGCATTGACCGCCCCCACATGGCGAATACCTAAGCCAAACAAAACCCGAGGCCAGGGCTGTGATTTAGATGCCTGGATGGCATCTACTAGTTTTTGAGCCAGCTGTTGCCCCATACGCTCTAGGGGTAACAAATCCTCAACGGTTAGCTCATAGAGATCGGCAACGGAGCGAACCAATTTCTGCTCTAGCAGCTGCTGTACCCATTTTTCCCCCAGCCCGGCAATGTCCAGGGCCTGACGGCTGGTCCAGTGAATCAGATCCCCCCGCACAATGGCCGGGCAAGACGGATTAATACATCGGGTTACGGCCTCGTCGGCGGGTCTGACTAATTTTTCACCACATTCAGGGCAGTGGGTGGGGAGCTGACAGCGTTCGGCTCCCTTTGGGCGTAGGTTGGGGAGCACTCGCACCACCTCTGGAATAATTTCCCCCGCTTTGCGAACGATGACGGTGTCGCCTTTGTGCAGGTTGAGTTCGGCAATTCGATCGGCGTTGTGGAGGGTGGCCCTGGCCACCGTGGTGCCGGCTAACTGGACGGGGTCTAGTTCTGCTACCGGGGTCACTGCCCCCGTGCGACCGATTTGTACGGTCATATCCTGCAATATTGTGGGTGCCTCTTCAGCGGGATATTTGAGGGCAATGGCCCAGCGGGGAAATTTCTGGGTAAATCCTAGTCGTGCTTGTAAGGCAAGATCGTTGAGTTTAACCACAACACCATCGGTCAGATAGGGCAGTTGGGTGCGAGCTGTGTCCCAGTAATCGTAGAACTGGGCGACATCCTCTGTGGTCGGGCAATGTTTGCAATTGGGATTTACCTTAAACCCCAGATTCTGTAGGGCTGTCAATGACTCTGCTTGGGTTTTGGGTGATGACAGTCCGCCGGTGCCCTCGGGTAGCAACAGCGTATAGGCAAAGAAATCCAGACGTCGCTGGGCCACCACCCGCGAATCTAGCTGGCGCAGTGTCCCCGCTGCCGCATTCCGAGGGTTAGCAAAAGGGGCTTCCTCGTTTGCCTGGCGCTCGGTGTTAATGCGCTCAAATACGTCGTTGGGGATAAAGGCCTCTCCCCGGACTTCTACCCGGGGCGGCGGATTGTCGATTTGCAGTCGTAGGGGAATGGAGCGAATGGTGCGCACATTCTGGGTAATGTCTTCGCCACTAATGCCGTCGCCTCGGGTAATCCCTCGGGTAAGCAGACCGTTTTCGTAGGTCAGTGCCAGGGCATTGCCGTCAATTTTTAGTTCGGCGATGACGGGGGCCTGGTCTATGTCGGGGGTTTGACGCTGCCAGCGGACTTCCCACTGACGATATTCGTCTATGTCAAAGGCATTTTCTAGGCTGTAGAGCGGAATGTTGTGCTCAAGGGCAGTGAACTGGCTGGCGGGTCGTTCGCCCACCCGCTGGGTAGGGCTATCGGGGGTGACCAGCGATGGATATTGGTCTTCTAAAGTTTGCAGTTCGCGATAGAGTCGGTCGTAGACTTCATCGGGTAGATCGGGGGCATCCAGGACATAGTAGGCATAGCTGGCTTTTTGGAGTTGCGATCGCAATTCCTGAGCCCGCTGCTGCCGATCCGCTGGAACTGTTTCTGCCATAACCGTCTCAAGTCCTGAACTGATAGAAAAAGCCCATACAGGCACATTGAATTCTACCCGTCTTTGAATGGGACGATGATATTTACCCACACATGGTTTGTGTGATAAATGCTGGAGAGCAGCTGCACTATTAACGTGCCAAAAGACTTGATGACCATTTCAATCGTAGAGGTTGTTTGCTCTATGACCCCTGCTAACCCCTATGTAATCCCACAGAGGTAGTGGTTATACAAGGCGGTTTGTGACCGTTAGCCGGTTTGAACCGACGTTCTCTTTCTACCCTTACCCCCGTCTTAATTACCTCAACAACCAGTGACGCTATTTCCCCAACTCGATACCCGCCTCTGGATTTTGGCCGCTGGCCGCCTACTATCTCAGCTGGGCATTGGCTTTACCCTGTTCTACGCACCGCTATTCTTTGCCGATGATGTGGGTCTATCGGCCACGGCCATTGGGCTAGGGCTAGGAAGTCAGTCCCTATCGGGGATGGTCGGTCGATTTGCCGGCGGCTCCATGGCCGACTCGCCCCGCTGGGGCAGACGCCGCACATTACTGCTATCAGCGGCGATTTCAGCCGTGGCCGATGGCTGTTTTGTGGTGACCCATGACTTTTCGGGCTTTGTAATTGCAAATTTACTCATGGGTCTGGGGGTGGGGCTATATTGGCCCGCTAGCGAAGCTGTGGTCGCCGACCTCACCACCGAGAAAAACCGAAATGAGGCGTTTGCCATTGCTCGACTGGCCGATAGCCTGGGGCTAAGCGCAGGGGTGGTGCTGGGTGGGGCCGTGATTGCGGTTTTTCAAGCCTATCGGGTGTTGTTTGCTTTCGATGGGCTGACGTTTGTGGTGTTTTACACCATCGTAGCCCTGGCAATCACTGAGACCTTGAGTCAGACAGACAGTACCTCAGGGAATTTTTGGCAGGGGTGGCGTCGGGCGGTTTGCGATCGCACCCTACAAATCTACGTAGTGGTCAATAGCCTGTTTACCCTATACCTGGCCCAGTCCCAAAGCACCCTACCCCTCTATCTCAATCGCTTTACCAGTCTCGATAACCACGCGGCGGTGGGGGGCATTTTTACCTGGGCCATTGTGCTCACAGCCCTATGTCAGCTACCCATGGCCCGCTGGCTAACCCGCTTTACCCAGCCCCATGCCCTAATGATTTCCCTGTTATTTTGGGCCGTCCATTTTCTCAGTGTGTGGCTGGTCGGACAGCAACTAATTAGCCCGGTTCTCTTTGTGCTCATCGGTCTTACAGCCATGGCCTTAGGCACCGTGGCCTATACCCCCGTAGCCTCATCGCTAGTGGTCGGGTTGGCCCCACCGTCACTGCGCGGCGTTTACCTATCGATCAACTCCATGTGCTGGGCCGTAGGGTACCTCATCGGTCCGCCCCTGGGGGGCTGGGCGCTAGACAATGCCCTGGCCCATCAATTTTGGCTATGGCTGATGATGAGTACCCTGGGTGGGGGTGTCGTTTTACGACTCCTCCAGTCCCAGATTCAGCCAAAACAAACCGTCTGATTAGTGGGACTGGGTGGGACCAGATTTAGTTGGATTGGATAACGTCAGGAAAAACACTGGGCGAAAACATCTCCCACATGGCTTCCTGGTAGGGCGCATAGTACTGAACCTGCTCGCGCTTTACATACCAGTTAAACTCTCGGCCTAACAGATGCAGCATTTGCCGCACCAGCTCCCAATTGACCTTGAGGGTGGGGTAAAGCATTACACACAGGGGGAACAGCTCCTGTTGAATGGGGGCCAAACTTTGCTCCAGCACACAGGTCCACAGATATATCTGAAACATCTCAGTGTCGCGTACGCTAGAAACACGCACAACCTGGCTGTCTAAGCGATCGGTATAGCATCGATAGTTGGGGTAAAGCTGCAGCACCCGATTAACCACGTTGTTGGCAATGGTGGTGCTGTGGGGCAGCAGGGTTTGAATCACCTTTAAGCGCTCGTCTCCATAGGCGTAGTTGGCGGCAGCTCCGTAGGCTCGCTGTAGGGGCATGTAAAGATGATCGTCAATTACCTTAAAGTAGGACGCCAAGATCTCCTGTTCTGAGGCAGGGGCGCTCTCTATTAAAATTTGGCCGCAGTGGTGGAACTGCATGCTAACAAACCCAATCAGCCTGGGGTCCCCCGCCGTATAACGCTGGCGAATAGTGCCTAGGCCAGCCGAAATTTTGACCGACAAGCGCTGAGGCGGAATGTGCTGAGCATAGGCAGCCAATGCCTTGCTGTAAACCTCGTGGACATCCTTGGCCACACTCCACGGGTCAATCAGTGTGGCGTTGATGCGATGTCTTCTGACTTCGTAAGCCAGCAGCGATTCCGTCAGGTTCCAGGCTTTTGCGCTAGCAGAACGCAGCTCTGAGGTCAGGGTTTTGACGATATCTGTGCGGCTCTGCAGCTCTTCAAACTTGCTGAGGCTATCCTCATAAGCTGCCACAGAACCTACATATCGTTTAGCCCAAATTTGCGCTAAATGGGTTGGGGTCGCCTGGGGCGACTGGCCATCCGGTGCCTGGGCCTGATTGGATGGATGCATATTAAATTCTCAGGAAACACACTAAATACTGATCAGTAGATACGATTAATTAGGCAATATCAAAAACCTAATGCTGTCGACAAAAGTAAGCACCTGATGCAGTCCCATGGAATCAAAACAACGGCCGCTGCAGGTTGAGCATTGCGACAGAAAACCATTGAATTAAATCAATCTTGTTTATTACTAAACTTAAGCCGATTCTTCCTATTTATTAATATAAGTAAATGGATGGAATTTGGGAACGTCATTTATTAGGCCAATTGGCGTATAGGCATCGCCAATCCTAAATAACAGCTGTGTCAACCTGTGCTTAACACCCAAATCTCTTGTCCGTAGCGCTGGTTTCGGGGAGGCGATTACATGGGTAGTAAAAAAATGTATTCATGGATGCCCAAATGAACTGATTGATTTTTGATTAAAGTCGTGCTTTTCCTGATAGGACTCGCGATTTCAATCATGGCTATCCAAACTGGTTTTGCCCGCAGTCCTAGGGACGTAATTGTTGTCAATATCTGACAACAATTACGTCCCTTAAGATTTATTTCTTAGCACTCTAACCCAATCGTGTTTCATTTTTTTACATCTCTAGGAGTGGACCAGAGCAGCTCAAATCAGCGTGATAGCATACGAACCATAGCTTTTAGTTCAGATGGGAGAAAAACACCTTGGCACTTCGGGTTGCGGTTGTTGGAGGCGGTCCAGCAGGGTCTTCTGCTGCTGAGACACTGGTAAAAGCAGGTATTGAAACCTACTTATTTGAGCGCAAGTTGGACAACGCTAAGCCCTGTGGTGGAGCCATTCCCCTCTGCATGGTGGATGAGTTTGATTTGCCCCCCGAGATCATCGACCGCCGCGTGCGCAAGATGAAGATGATCTCTCCTTCAAACATTGAAGTAAATATTGGTAGCACCCTCAAAGACGAAGAGTACATTGGCATGTGCCGTCGTGAGGTGCTAGATGGCTTTTTACGCGAACGCGCTGAAAAGCTTGGCACTAAAGTAATCAATGGCACCGTACACAAGTTAGAGATTCCTGCTAACGATAAGGATCCCTACACGCTGCACTATGCCGATCATTCTAACGGTACGCTCCAGGGCGATGCTAAAACTCTCCAGGTAGATATGGTCATTGGTGCCGATGGTGCCAACTCTCGAGTAGCTCGGGCCATTGATGCCGGTGACTATAACTATGCGATCGCATTCCAAGAGCGCATTCGTTTGCCCGAAGACAAAATGGGCTACTACGAAGAGCTAGCCGAAATGTATGTCGGTGATGACGTGTCCCCTGACTTCTATGCCTGGGTATTTCCCAAGTATGATCACGTGGCCGTGGGTACCGGCACCATGCGGGTTAACCAGGCCAAAATCAAGCAGCTGCAAAAGGGCATCCGTGAGCGGGCAGCTAAGCGGCTTGAAGGTGGCGAAATCATCAAGGTAGAAGCCCATCCTATTCCTGAGCATCCCAGACCTCGCCGGGTTGTGGGTCGCGTTGCCCTGGTGGGTGATGCCGCCGGTACCGTAACTAAGTCCTCGGGTGAAGGTATTTACTTTGCAGCTAAGTCTGGTCGCATGTGTGCTGAAACCATTGTTGAACTATCCAACAGTGGTGAGCGTGTCCTCACAGAAGCGGAACTTAAGACCTACATCAAGCGTTGGGACAAGCAGTACGGCATTACCTACCTGGTGTTAGATATTCTGCAGCGGGTGTTTTATCGTTCCGATGCTACACGCGAAGCCTTTGTGGAAATGTGTGCCGACATGGATGTACAGAAGCTTACCTTTGACAGCTATCTGTATAAAACCGTTGTGCCCGCTAACCCCATTACCCAGATGAAGATTACAGCCAAGACCATTGGCAGTCTAATTCGCGGTAATGCCCTGGCACCGGCTGAATACTTCCCCGTTGAAGCGATTACCAAATAGCTCTGCGACCAGGGTATTTAAGCCATAGAAAACTGCTGAATGCAATCCAAAGGAAGGACTACGCAGCAGTTTTCTACATGCAGCCTTAAGTTATCAAAGCCGCCAGTAGGAACAGCTCCTACTGGCGGCTTTGCTTTATGGGACCCTGCCAGAAGCCTATCAACCCGTGCAACCCGATAAAAACCTATTAAAAAGGGAGCCACTACGGGCTCCCTTTCACTGCATGTTGGCGATGCGGTAGTGCCATACCTCCAAATGTACAGCAGCAATTAAACTTAAACACTGAACCGTATTCTCCTAATGTCCGCTTTAAGGGGCAAAGCCTAACTGGCTACGCGACTAGAATAGAGCTGATCGTCTTGAGGTAATTCTAGACAATAGCCAGCGCCGTAGACGGTCTTAATAAACTTAGGATGACGTGGGTCCGGTTCCAACTTGGTCCGCAGGTGCCGGATGTGTACCCGAATAGTCTCAATATCGTCATTGGGGTCATAGCCCCAAACTTCTTTCAAAATTTCACTGGGGGCAACTGTCTGACCATGGCGTTGCAGAAGACAGTGCAACAGCTCAAATTCTAAATGGGTCAATTTGACAGTCCGCTCAAACCATATGGCTTCAAAACGTTCGGGCACCAGGGTGAGTGGCCCATGGTTGAGGATTTCGCTATGCTTTGCAGCCTGGGGAATACGGTCAGTACGTCGTAGCAACGCCCTAACCCGAGCTAGCATCTCCTCTAATTCGAACGGCTTGGTGAGGTAATCATCGGCACCCGCATTAAATCCGTCAACCTTATCCTGGGTTTGACCCAAGGCGGTCAACATCAGTACCGGGATATCGGCTGTGCGCTCATCACGGCGAACACGCTGGCAAACGGTAAGGCCGTCCACCTTGGGCAACATCAAATCAAGCATGATCAGATCGGGCAAGAGCTGCACAGCAAGTGCTTGGCCCTTGATACCGTCCTCAGCCTGACTGACATCATATCCAGCCATTTCCAGGTTAACTGCTACCAGTTCTGAAATAGCTGGATCATCATCGACGACAAGTATACGAGGCATCTTAAAAACAGAGATTTTGCTATATGGAATTTAGAAACTCATATCTAGATATGGCCTCATAACCTGCTCCGCTCAAAAACATAGGTTAAGAAGAGGAGACAAATTTTATCCCAAATCTATACTATCGCTACAATCCGTTACGTAGACGATACCTTAAGGTTTAATTCACGTTATGCCCGTGCTTACACAGCCGGTCCAGGCTTGGACCTGAGCTGCTAAAGCATGGGCATCAAGGGGTTGGCATGGGGATTAATACCCATGTAAAGCACTTAATCCAGTGGCCTGTAGCGGCCTACCTGGTAAACAGTGCAGATTAAGCGTCAGCAAATTTTGGTCCTTAACTCCCCAGGTAGGATTCGAACCTACGACCAATCGATTAACAGTCGACCGCTCTACCACTGAGCTACTGAGGATTATTCAGCTTTACTAATATAGGTAATTGTATGACAGTTACGCAAGGGGATTTTTAATCTTTCCGAGCAAACCCTGTCAAAGTCGGTTTGACGTCAGAATGCCACTATCCAGCGATTTATTCCATCAGGTTGGATCTTAGTTTTGCTAGCTTTGCTTGAATGTCTGGATTGAGAGATTTGGATAAGAATCGCTGTTTAGATTGTTTTTTAGGCTTCTGACGATGTTTTACTTTTTGTTCTGAAAGCTGTACGTCTATGCCGAGCTGGGAGGCTGACATCCACTCAGCGCCGTAGCCCACTACGGTCAGCTGCTGAGCGCGATCGGATGTGGCGACGATCAGTCGTTTCTCAAATTTACGAATATCGTTGCGAAATTTGGCGCAGGATATCTCTATGTAGCTGTCAGCGGTTTGGCCAAAGCTGGTGTAGTGAATGGAAAGATGTTGGGTAAATCGCTCGCTTCGGTGGGTTTGGCGCTGGCCGTAGGCGTCAAAGACAAGCAGGGTTTCAAATCCTTTGTAGGCGCTGTAGTTGGCTAGGCTCTCAGCCAGTTGATTACGGGCGATATCTAGACCCTGAACGTCACGGAGCGCGATTAATTCTGGCCAGGCACCGATTACGTTGTACCCATCGACGAATAAAATTGCCTGCGAGGTAGAACCGGTCATCTGTGGGTGCCTGGGTAATGTATAAGCTAAGTCTATGATTCCTTTAGCTTAACGTTCGCTACCTACGTAACAAGCGGCTTCGATGATTTTCCTCAAAAATTTAGGTCAGATGGAGATTTTGTAGGGCCTGCTTGACCTGTTCTGGGGCCCCTTCGGTGGTTACCCGCCCCTGTTCTAGCAAAATAGCGCGATCGCAATAGTCTAATTCCACCAGTCGATGGGTGACCCATAGGGCCGTAATGCCCTGGCGTTTAACCAAATCACGCACTTGAGCCACCAATTCTAACTGGCTATCTGGGTCTAGCAGGGCCGTGGGTTCATCAAAGAGCAGCACGCGGCAATGCTGGGCAAGGGCACCTGCGATCGCAACTCGCTGTTTTTGGCCACCGCTTAGGGCGTAGATGGGCCGCCGCTTTAGGTGTAACAAATTAACCATAGATAGGGCCTCATCCACCCGCCGCCGCACCGCTTCGTAGGCCATGTTTTCATCCACCAGACCAAAGGCCACATCCGCCCCAACCGTCGGCATCACCAGCTGATGATCGGGGTTTTGAAAGACAAACCCCACCGGTTCGTGCAAATGAATTTTGCCCTGGGGGGCATCCAACAGACCGGCCAGTAGCCTCAAGAGCGTGGACTTGCCGCTGCCGTTGGTGCCCAGCAACATACAAAACTCCCCCGGCTGCACCTGTAGCGAACAGCCCGCCAGCACCGATGCCCCCGAATCCCAGCTAAAGTGCAAATCGTCAATTGCGATCGCGCAATGCTCCATCATTTGAGCGTTAGACCAGTAAAAATCAAACCAGCACTAATCATTAGCCATGGCAAAAAAGCCAGCTGCTTTACCCGATGACGACGCTCCACCAGATTTTTCATACATCTGTACGGCAGCCAGTTCACTGACCAATATTGATATCTTTTTCCCCTCTTGTTTGTCACAGCTCAGTTCAACGACGACGGGCTGTCCTGTTTTCATCGCATTCAAAATAGTCCCATAGGTTTCGTCTGCAGCCTCCAGGGTTTTCTTTTGAACCGACATGGGTAGGGCCGTGTGCTTTAGCGAAAGCTCAACTATATACATGTGCAAAAAATATCTTTCTGAGAAGTCCGGTCTCTAGTATGTCAAAAATGACCCACAAATATGGCACCAATAATTAAGACAGGACGCCCAATCTCTAAATCTTAAGAGAAACTACTACTTACAAAAAATCCAGTCACCTTTCAGAAAGATCACCCTATAATGAGAAAAATAGTAAAGATAAGTAAATTTCTGCTCATAAAGGCGATCGAATCAACTAAGGCATTATTCCGCGCAGCGGATTATACATTTTTTATTTTGTGCCCTCGTTCGTCCAAGTCAGCAGATTGCTTATCACTATTGATCGAAAAAGCACACTAGAGGATTTGAGATGACCATTGCAATGGGCCGTGCTGGAGCCGATCGAGGCGTGTTCGACGTCGTCGATGACTGGCTCAAGCGCGATAGATTTGTATTCGTCGGGTGGTCCGGATTGCTGCTATTTCCCTGCGCCTTTATGGCGATAGGTGGGTGGCTCACGGGCACGACCTTTGTAACATCGTGGTACACCCACGGACTGGCCTCTTCATATATTGAAGGTGCTAACTTTTTGACCGTAGCTGTGTCGTCACCGGCTGACAGCATGGGTCACTCCCTGCTGCTGCTGTGGGGACCTGAGGCCCAGGGTGACTTTGTGCGCTGGTGCCAAATCGGCGGATTGTGGGCGTTTGTAGCACTGCACGGTGCGTTCGCACTGATTGGCTTTATGCTGCGTCAGTTCGAAG
>JBCAWO010000065.1:0-26763 GCA_038534515.1 Cyanobacteria bacterium J06554_1 | reverse complement strand
CCGTTGTACAACCACTCATCTAGGGAAGCAGCTTCCCAGATGGGGTAGAAGTGAAGACCGATAGCGTTGGAAGAAGGGATAACAGCACCGGAGATCATGTTGTTACCGAGGATCAGAGAACCGGCAACGGGCTCACGGATACCGTCGATGTCAACGGGAGGTGCAGCTACGAATGCGATTACGAAGCAAGCAGTGGCAGCCAGTAGTGTGGGGATCATTAGAACGCCAAACCAGCCTACGTATAGGCGGTTCTCGGTGCTAGTAACCCACTCACAAAACTGATCCCACAGGTTAGCGCTTGAGCGCTGCTGTAGAGTAGTTGTCATGATTTATGAATCCTATGAATATTGTCGAGGTACGTATTAGACAGGCGACAAACCTGCCTATATGTACATATTAGAGCAATTAACTACTTTTGTAAACTTTCTAATCTTGGGAGAATTTTATGACTCCAGCCAACTGAACTAGAAAATCATGAGGAGAGAGGCGAGCTAGACCACATTAAGTCTTTGCTCAGAGAGGGTTACAAGATATTTAGCAGGCTTAAATTAAGATCGATCCTGCTTCGCTACAATGCATGGTCAAAGGTGTATTAAGTGGCTTTAAGCTTTGAGTAAACACTCATTTTCTTGTAACTCTTAGTCAAAGGAGACAGATACCTTGAGCCGGCAGATCACCTACAGCCCAGCCTATACGCTTGTTCCTACCTATGAGTGCTTTAATCATTGCAGCTATTGCAATTTTCGAGTCCAGCCTGGAAGTGCCCCCTGGCTCAACTTAGAGCAAGCTCAGGCCAAACTAGACACACTGGATGTAACTGAAATATTGATCCTCAGTGGCGAAGTGCATCCCCAAAGTCAACGCCGCTCTAGTTGGATTCAGCGTATTTATGAGCTGTGTCAGCTAGCGCTGACATCAGGGTTCTTACCCCATACCAATGCCGGACCGTTAAATTTGAAAGAAATGACACAGCTTCGGCAGGTGAATGTGTCTATGGGTCTGATGCTAGAGCAGTTAACCCCCGCTCTATTAGATGGAGTCCATCGTCACGCACCGAGTAAGCAACCAGGCGTCAGACTGCAGCAGCTACATTGGGCAGGGCAATTACAGATTCCTTTTACGACAGGCTTACTCTTGGGCATTGGAGAAACGGAAACCGATTGGGCGGAAACATTGGTTGCGATCGCAAACCTCCACCAGCAGTACGGCCACATACAAGAAGTCATCTTCCAGCCCCATCAGCCCGGACAGCGTCAGCAGCAATTAGCTCCTCCCTGTGACGACCGGATGTTGCTCAAAGCCGTTGAAATAGGGCGACAGCTTCTACCTAATGATGTCGCGATTCAGATTCCCCCAAACCTGGTGCAAGCACCTGACATGTTAATCGCCTGCCTAGACGCCGGAGCCACCGATTTAGGCGGGATTGGCCCCATTGATGAAGTAAACCCCAGCTATCTCCACCAAACCCTGACGGAATTAACTGCCCTATTACAGGCCAATAACTACACCCTGACGCCCCGGCTGCCGGTATATCCTCAATACGACGTCTGGTTACCACAGCCACTACAAAATAAGGTCCAGCCATGGAGAACACGACTGGACCCAATGCATATGAAAAAAGCCAAAGTAGCTAGCTAACCGCACATCCGTCCAATAGCCTTGACCATCGCCAGATTCACGAGCTTATTTCTTAAATGCGGCCACGTAGCATTTGCGCCATCTCATTTTGACGGGGAGACATTTCTAACGCCGTTTCCTCAGTAATGCGTCCCGACTCATATAGCGAATAAAGGGACTGATTCATGGTAGACATGCCGTCAAAGGTACATTTTGGCAGCAGAGCCTCTACCTCATCGAGCTGTCCTCGCTGAATGTAATCTTTAATGGCGTCGGTATTGATCATAATCTCGTGAAACGCGGCTCGCTTGCCATCAGTCGTACGGCACAATCCTTGGGCCACAACTGCCACTAAGGATTCAGCGATGGAGATCCGCACGGCACTCTGCTGCTCCGGCTCATACATACCCAAAATACGTTCGACTGTCTTAACAGCACTATTCGTATGCAAGGTACCAAATACAAGGTGACCCGTTTGAGCCGCCTTTAAAGCAATGTCAACGGTTTCGCGATCGCGAATCTCACCAATTAAAATCACATCGGGATCTTCCCGCAGGGAAGCCTTGAGGGCATTCTTAAACTCAATGGTATGAATGCCCACTTCCCGCTGTTTAATGAGAGAGGTGCGGCTCGTGTGAACAAACTCCACCGGGTCTTCGATGGTGATGATGTTCTTGGGCATATCTGTATTGATATAGTCAATCATCGCCGCTAGCGATGTGGACTTACCAGACCCCGTTGGCCCCGTTACCAACACCAAACCTTTGTGATAGTGACAAATATCCTTAAGGACCACCGGCAAACTTAGCTGATCAATGGTCAGAATTTTTACCGGAATCAGACGCATGACCATTGATGGACCACGCAGAGTATTAAAGATATTGATCCGCACACGAGTAAAGTCGAAGTGCGCGGCACCATCAAAATCCATGTGCTGCTTAAAATCTTGGATTTGATCGGGCTTCAGCACTTCAGCTAGCCAACTGTAAAAGAGCGCCTCGTCCGTCACAGGGTAGTCCGTCGTTTCAATTTCACCCCGGTTTCGAAAGCGTGGCACCTCACCGACACCTAGATGCACATCGGAAAATCCTTTATCAAAGGCTTCACGGACAATACGCTCTAGCGTCAGACCACCGCCAACCCTGACCCCACCCGCAGACTTTGGCATCGGTGGTGGTGCAGCAGGACGCGATCCTCCAGCCCGGCCCATACCCGGCGGTGGCGGCGGTGCCCCCCGCTTAGGTGGCGGCGGCGGAGCAGATGGCATTGACGAGGGGCGTTGTGAATCAGTCATAAAGCACCAAAAGCCTTTAGTTAACGACGGGCAACATGCAACACCTAGGTCCTAAATGTCTTAGATAAAGATGCCTGTGCCTTCTATCACAGTGCAGACACACTTACCAATCATCCACAGCCTACCCAAATTTGCAAGGGCAGATAGCAAACAACCAGAGCAAACAACTCAAGCCGGTGAAGCGTAAACGCGTCTTGTGCTACCCTAGTTTAGCTTTGAATAATTCACACACTTGGGTATTTCGGGTGTTTTAGCAATGCTAGGTGGCTTGTAGCTGCTATAGCTGCATTGCTGAGATACACACCAGGTGGAGGTTTAACCCGGAAGGAGAAAATTAAATGCCTGTTGTAACGTTGGCTCAATTGCTTGAGTCAGGGGTTCATTTTGGTCATCAGACCCGCCGTTGGAACCCCAAGATGGATCAATATATCTTCACCGCTCGCAACGGTGTTCATATTATTGACCTAGTACAAACCGCCCAGCTGCTCGACAATGCCTATGGCTTTGTCCGTAGTTCTGCTGAGAAAGGTCAAAAGTTTTTGTTTGTTGGCACCAAGCGCCAGGCCGCTGGCATCGTTGCAGAAGAAGCTAGCCGCTGTGGTTCTTATTACATCAACCAGCGTTGGTTGGGAGGCATGCTGACTAACTGGACAACCATCAAAACCCGTGTAGAGCGTCTCAAAGAACTGGAACGCATGCAGGAAACAGGGGCCTTAGCTCTGCGACCAAAAAAGGAAGCCGCTGTTCTACGCCGTGAGCTAGAGAAGCTGCAAAAATACCTGGGTGGCATCAAGCTGATGCGACGCCTGCCAGATGTCGTCATCATGGTGGACATCAAGCGTGAATATAATGCGGTGCAAGAGTGTCAAAAGCTAGGCATTCCCATCGTCTCTCTACTTGATACTAACTGCGACCCCGATGTAGTGGATATTCCTATCCCGGGCAACGACGACGCTATTCGTTCGATCAAGCTAATTTTGGGCAGCTTAGCCAACGCCATCTATGAGGGGTCCCATGGCCAATCACCTCAAGACAGTGGTGATGGAGACGACATTTATGCCGACTATCCAAGCGCCGAAGAAGATTATGATTATGACGAGGCGGCTGTTCCTGCTGCTGGGGATGCATCTATAGAAGAGGCACCACCGGCTGCTGTTGCAGATGAAGTACCCGCGGCAGTCGATGAGGCACCTGCAAAAGAAGCTGCTCCTGTAGCAGACGCAGAATAAGGCGCTTACAGGCCCTTTAAATTTATGCATTGACAGCTGATTCCTGGATGGGTGTCAGCTGTCAACGGTGTTAGGAACAATTTTGAACACTGGCAAAAGCATTTTTGTGTAGCAAGTACAACCTAAGTGTAGGAGGAAACAATGGCAGGCATTTCTGCAAAGCAAGTAAAGGAGCTGCGCGATGCTACTGGCGCAGGGATGATGGATTGTAAGAAGGCTCTTCAGGAAACAGAAGGTGACCTGCAGAAAGCGACTGAGTGGCTCCGTCAGAAAGGCATTACCTCAGCCGCTAAAAAGGAAGGTCGAGTTGCAGCTGAAGGACTCGTTGAAAGCTATATCCATACAGGTGGTCGCGTCGGAGTTCTCGTAGAAATCAACTGCGAAACAGACTTTGTTGCTCGTCGTGACGAATTCAAGAACTTGGCGCGTGACATTGCTATGCAGATTGCGGCTTGTCCCAACGTTGAGGTCGTCAGAACCACTGAGATCCCTGAAGAGTCAGTGGCCCGTGAGCGGGAAATTGAGATGGGACGTGAAGATCTGGCCAAAAAACCCGAAAACATCCGTGAGAAAATCGTAGATGGTCGAATCGGCAAGCGCCTTAAAGAGTTGTCGCTGATGGACCAGCCATTTATTAAAGATCAGAACATCACTATCGAAGAACTGATCAAGCAGTCAGTCGCCACATTGGGAGAGAACATTCAAGTTCGCCGCTTCTCACGATTTACCCTAGGCGAGGGTATTGAGAAGAAAGAGGAAAACTTCGCAGAGGAAGTCGCTGCTCAAACTGGGCAAAAGAAAGCGGAAAAGCCCTCAGAGGAAGCAGCTCCTAAAGCTGAAAAACCCTCAGAGGAAGCAACTCCTAAAGCTGAAAAGAAGAAAGGCAAAAAGAAAAAGTAGTCGTCAAAGACAATTTAACTTTTTTCTTGAGAAAGATGAGGCGAGCCTACTTGAGTAGGCCGCCTCATTTTTATGCATGATAGAAATGTCTTGAGGTATCAGGACATTTGTTATAAGGCCTATACTGGGTGAAGCGCTGTTTTTAGCGCTATTTCCAGTGTCATTTTTCCGTGAAATATCTGCACGAATGGTTAATGCAAGTGGTCATATTGAACAGCAGCTTTCCAAAATTCAAACACAAACTGCTGATATTGCCACTGAGCTTGAAGCCTTAGTCGATAGTTATCTGCAAGTTTTGAGCCAGGCCAGTAAGCGTCAATTGGTATTAGCGGCCTATCATATTTGCACCCAGATTTATCCTGATCGATTTTTAGAGCTCAGTTTGTCCCAACGGAATGGTTTGCAACAGCGACTACGTGAATTGGGCAATCGCATTCCATCCCAGCTAAATGATAAATGGGAGACAGCGAAGCGGCTCAGTCTACGACCAGCTGAAGAAGACGGACTGGCCGTAATTCGACAGTTATTTCTAGAAGCCGCCTCCGTTAGGGAGCCATCTGACCCAGAGCAGGTCTCTTCTCGTTCAGCAGACAGTAGTCCCCTAGAGCCTTTGGATGAAACACCTGCCCCGATACAGCAGGGCTCTGAGCCTAGAGAATCAGTACCTAAAAAACGTTCTCAGGAAAAACTGCTGGCCGAAATTCAAACACTCATGGGTAGCGAGCCCTTGAATTTGGCAAACTCTGACGATGAGCAGACTGGCCCGATGCAGCCCGCTCAGCTAATGCGAAGACAAATTTTAATCGAAAAGGCCATTCGAGATGTGCTGAAGGCAGTTTCAGAAAAGGCAAATGACATTTTGCAAAAAGCCAATGTTATGCCGGAAATACCCAAGGCACTTTTAGGCGCTGCCTCAGGCTCAGAGCGTCTGGGTCACATGCCGATGAAAACGCCTAATTTGGTCAGATTAGCCATTAAAGTTATGCACGAACCGGAGAAGGATGGCTTCGAAGACAACGATGAGGCCGCTGATGCTGACGGCGAAACACAGGCGAACAAATGGCCAGATGAATCTGAGATTTCAGCCGCTATTATCGCTCGGGAAAGCGCCTCCGACGATGATGATTCGGAGGAACAAGAAGACTTCTCAGCGGGAGCCATGCCACGATTTCTGCAGATAGAGTCCCTGCCAGATTTTGTCATGATTCAGTTGAGGCTTTCAGAAATTGAATTTGCTGAGACTAACGTCGCTGTTTGGCGCAGCCGGATCCGCAAAAAGATGGGTCGCCTTAAACAGGTGGGTCATGCTTATAAGGATGCGGAACGGCAGCTTGCGATCGCACAAGCCGAAGATGCCTGGAGAGCAAGCTGGACTAACGACTAATGGCCGATTTGCCCGACTGGCTCCGTCTACAAAAGGCCCTGAGCGTTGAAGCGGAAACAGGGTTTAACGATTTACAGGGCCATCAAAGGCGATTTAGCGAGTTTTTACGAGATAGCTTGCGCGTATCTCCCAGAAACCTCCCCACCATTGATCAAGAGCGGTGGCGCACCCTGGCCGAAGACTTTGATAAGTACAGTGCCCTGAGCTTTGCCCAGCGACAGCATTTAGTGGCCGACACCCGACGTTTCCTACAGCAGAGCCGTCAGCTATTAGACAAACCAAGCCCCAAAGTGACTGAGGCATCGGGCACCCCAGTGCAAAAATCTAACCCACGGCCCAAAACGAAGTCCCTCACAGCCAGGGTCCCTAGCCTGCCGCGCTCAGGTCACCCCCTCGACCAACCCCTGACCTACCTGAAGGGCATGGGGCCCAAAAACAGTGAACGCCTTGCCAAGCTAGGGCTATATACGGTGCGGGATGTGCTCTACTACTATCCCCGCGAACATATTGACTATGCCCGGCAGATCAAAATTCGAGATCTAAAGGCCGGTGAAACCGTAACTGTGGTGGGGACAGTACGACGTTGCAACTGTTTCAACAGTCCCCGTAATGCCAAACTCACCATCTTTGAGCTCAGCCTTTATGACGGCACCGGCACCCTCAAGCTCAGTCGATTCTTTGCTGGGGCACGCTTTCGCAATCGAGGTTGGCAAGAGCGTCAAAAACGTCTCTATCCTGTGGGTGCAACCCTGGCCGCATCAGGGCTGGTAAAGAAAGGAAAATATGGCATTACCCTGGACGACCCTGACTTGGAAGTATTAGGGGACGCCCACGCCCCCATTGACTCCACCACGGTCGGTCGGGTGGTGCCGGTATATCCGCTAACAGAAGGCGTGAGTGCCCCCCTCGTACGTCAAGCGGTCGTGGCCGCTTTACCCAACGCCGTCGAAATTCGCGACCCGTTTCCGGCAACGTTACGGGAGGAGCATGGGCTGCTTCAGCTCCCTGTGGCCATCGCCCAGATCCATTTTCCCCCTGACAGCGATACGCTAGCACTGGCTCGCCGACGTTTAGTATTCGATGAATTTTTCTATTTGCAGCTGGGTCTACTGTCTCGCCGTCAGCAGCAGCAGGCCCAAACCCAAGTCCACATGGCCCCCACCGGCAAACTCATTGACCAGTTCTATGATGTGCTGCCCTTTAAGCTAACCGGGGCTCAGGCTCGAGTGGTGCAGGAAATTTTGGTGGATTTACAACAGTCAACACCGATGAATCGTCTGGTGCAGGGGGATGTCGGTTCAGGAAAAACTGTTGTCGCCGTCGTGGCTATTTTGGCCGCTATTCAGGCCGGGTATCAGGCCGCACTCATGGCTCCGACCGAAGTGCTGGCAGAACAGCACTACCGCAAGTTAGTGGAATGGTTTAATTTGCTGCATTTACCTGTCGAACTGCTGACAGGCTCCACTAAAGTGGCTAAGCGTAGGCAAATTCATTCCGAGTTAGAAACCGGAGAGTTGTCCATATTGGTGGGCACCCATGCCCTGATTGAAGACCCAGTAAAATTTAGCCGCTTGGGCCTGGTCACCATCGATGAACAACATCGGTTTGGTGTTGCCCAGCGGGCGCGACTCCAGCAAAAAGGCGACAATCCCCACGTCCTGACACTGACCGCCACCCCCATACCTCGCACCCTGGCCTTAACGCTTCATGGCGATCTAGACGTCAGCCAAATTGATGAGCTACCTCCGGGACGTAAACCCATTCAAACAACCTTATTAGCGGGGCGCGATCGCAACCATGCCTATGACCTGATCCGCCGAGAAATTGCCCAGGGCAGACAGATTTATATTGTGCTGCCCCTGGTAGACGAATCCGAAAAACTAGATCTGCGTTCCGCCATCGAAGAACATCAGCGCCTCAGCGATGTGGTTTTCGGTGAGTTTCAGGTGGGGCTGCTCCATGGCCGCATGAGCTCTGCCGACAAGGATGCCGCGATTACGGCCTTCCGCGATCGCAAAACCCAGATTTTGGTCTCCACCACCGTCGTAGAAGTTGGGGTGGACGTTCCCAATGCCAGCGTTATGCTCATCGAACATGCGGAACGTTTTGGCCTTTCCCAGCTCCATCAGCTGAGGGGGCGGGTGGGTCGAGGGGCTGACCAGTCCTACTGTCTGCTCATGAGCAGCAGCAAAAGTGAAACGGCCATACAGCGGCTGAGGGTGTTAGAACAATCCCAGGATGGATTCTTTATTGCTGAAATGGACCTGCGATTTCGGGGACCAGGCCAGGTGCTGGGTACACGTCAGTCGGGGTTGCCCGACTTCGCCCTGGCTAGCTTAGTCAATGATCAAGCAGTACTAGAGCTGGCCCGCAAGGCCGCTGAGCAACTCATCCAGCAAGATCCAAGCTTGGAGATGTGGCCACTGATCAAACAAGAACTAACCCGTCGCTACGAGAAACTCATGGGCGGGGCGATCTTTACCTAGCGCTCAGTCTAGAGGGCATACCAAGTCTGAATTCGTTAAGCCCAATTTCAAAATAGACAATTGTGTAGGGGCTCCCTTATGGATGCCCTCGACTAAAGCGGCCTATCGTCGACCTGGAAACAATGTCAGCAAACCAGCTGTCCCCACCATGCCAGCCGCTAAGCCCACCCCAAGCCATAGACCAAAGGGTAACGGCACCGAGCGAAAGGCAAGAAACTGTAGCGACACAGGGGTAGCATTTTGGACTGAGAGGACTGCGATCGCAACCACCAACACCGCCGGAATTACCACAAGCAGAAATTTAGTCATACCGTCACCAGACAACATAAAATCAACTTACAGCCGCCACGCTAGCATCTGTGAGCTGGCAATTTAAAGCAGTTAAGCCCCCACCCGCAGGCAGAGGCTTAACTATTTTTAGATTTTAGATATAAATAGAGTCCGTATAGGATGCCAGCTAACCAACTGTGTTAGAGGGTGTAGCCCATAGCTAGGTTTCTGTATAAGTTGTTCGTATGAACTGTACCTAGACTAACCTGGTGAATTGGCAACGTCCATAAACACAGCGTAAGAATCTTTGAAGAAATATTAAAGCCAGCTTTAATCTCAGCATCTTTTCGGAATCACCGCTGCCCATGGGGCTAACTCTGCCAGATTAAACATTAAGGATTTAACCCCTAAACTCGAGAGGAGTTCAGTGCTAGCACTGAACTCCTCTCGAGTTTAGAGAGTTCTGTATAAAGGAAACTGCCAAAAGTCAGTCCGAATATAGGGTTAGGGTTAAGCTGCAAACGCAGTAGTCATAAGCGTTCTCTCGAACTGAATACAGATTACCCCAGGCGCTGAGTCAATAAACATAAACACCCCATGAACTTAGGTAAACCTAAACTGAAGAAAATCTTAAGATATTAGCCTCATAAGGCTTTGAGATTTTTATGTCCGTATGGAAATCTATCGAAATGATAACTAATTATCTATTTATACCGAGCGAGTCAGCTCTAGATAGATATGCTCCAAGGTGACTGGGCTGCGGGCAATCGAATCAATGGGCACACCCTCAAACCTATCGAGCAGCACCTTCAGCTCTAGGGGTTCGGGCAGCCAAAACGCTAAATGCGTATCGTAACGGCGCATCGTAAATCCAAGGGCACGTGCCCTAGCAATGGCAGCTCCCTCATCCGTTGTCTGCAGGGTTACAACTTCTTGAGCAGGAATGCGGGTACGTAACTCGTCTAGACTGCCCTGGGCTAATAAGTGCCCCTGCTTAAGAAACCCGATGCGATCGCACAGTCGCTCGGCCTCATCTAACAGGTGGGTGGTCAGCAAAACCGTTATGCCCTCCTGCTTTAGCTGACGGATTAAATTCCACACATCGTAGCGGGCTTCAATATCTAGCCCCGTAGTCGGTTCATCTAACACCACCAGCTTTGGCTGGTGCACAATGGCCACCGCCAGGCTCAGCCGGCGCTGCATACCGCCACTCAAGGAACCCACAACGCTATTGGCCCGATCACTAAGGTTGACAGCGTTAAGACAGGTCAGAATGCGCCGCGATCTCAACGATGTTGATAGGCCGTAGATTTTCGCAAAAAATGAGAGATTTTCCCCACAGGTCAAACTCTGATAAAGCAGATTTTGCTGAGGCATAATCCCCAAATAGCCCTTCGTCTTCTCCGAAGCCGGTTTGCCAGCAATCAACACCTGACCAGCATCAGGTCGCAGCAAACCACTCAGCAAATTAATAGTCGTGGTCTTACCAGCCCCATTTGGCCCCAACAGACCATAAACTTCGCCCGGTGCTAACTCGAGGGTGAGATCCGTTAGGACCTGACGTTGTCCAAACGTTTTCGATAGGTTTTGAATACTTAGCACACAGACCGTACCTGGCATCACTCCATGAGCGTATGGCATCAGCCCTTTAACGTAAAGACAAAGACAGATCCCAACACAAGTGCTAATATTAAGCACGGTTTCTGACAAAAAAGTCAGATATCAGGGCATGTAGCTCAGTGGATAGAGCATCAGATTCCGGTTCTGAGGGTCGGGGGTTCGAATCCCTCCATGCTCGTTTTTGTCTCAGTCTAAGGCCACCAGTCCTTACGGGTTGCTTACAAATTCTGGGACAACGATAATTAAAGCCCTTCTGAAACTATAGACCGATAAAAAATACTTAAGTTTCAAAAAGCGTAGCCCCATACCCTATATCCTTAATTTGTGCGAGGGCTCATATGTTCTATCCGAGTTCAAACGCTCGATAGTTATGGTTTTACTGAAGCGCTACTTTAAATAAAGTCCTGATATCGTTCATATCGATAACACCGCACTCTTTAAATAAGCCAATAAATATAATTAACATTGCGTCATACCTATTTAAGTTTTGGCTGCACGTTTCCTGATTGGAATTTATACGGCTCAAGCCTCTATGGCTGAGTCTCTCAAGAAAACGCTGGCCCACAGCCCGTTTGCAATTAGTTGGAGCAAAACACAGACAGAGTTTGTGCAATGGACTATTAGCAATCGTCATCGGATTGATTGCTTAGTGGTTCAACCAGTCCACGACGGAGCTGACCTATTGCAAGAGCTGTGGGCGCGAGATATTTTGCTGCCCATTTTAATCGTCTCAGATCAAGAACTAACGTCTACCCACGCTAGCTATCATAGTGCTGTCATTCAGATCACGTCAGACGCACTAAATTCTATTGAGGGCCAAGTACGTGAAGCGATTAATCAGTTTTTACAGCTGCCAGTTAAAAATTCTGTGATTGGCAATGAAGACGATACTCGAGATAATCGACTCTTTCTACTTAGCCTGCAGCAGCAAAGGTTAACTGAAAAACTTCACGAACGTCTCGGGTATTTGGGAGTGTACTACAAACGAAACCCGCAAAACTTTATGCGTAACATGACCTTGGAAGAGCGTCATGAGTTAATTGATCAATTACGTCAAGACTATCGTCAAATTATTTTGAACTACTTTTCATCAGATGATAAAAGCTTAAATCAACGCATTGATGATTACGTTAATCTAGCTTTCTTCGCCGATGTATCTATTTCTAAGGTTGTCGAAATTCACATGGAGCTAATGGATAGCTTTTCTAAGCAGCTCACTATGGAAGGTCGTAGCGAAGAAATTTTACTAGACTATCGCCTTAGTCTAATTGATGTGTTGGCCCATTTATGTGAGATGTATCGCCGGTCTATCCCTCGTGAAATTTAGACATCGTATCAATTTCCCCATCCTCCCTAAACAAATCTGTGGGCCTTTCCGGTCTACATTCGCCACACTTTCGGGACCCTTCTAATGGCCTATAAAAAGACTTACATACTAAAACTCTACGTCGCCGGGAATACCCCTAACTCTACCCGAGCCCTGAAAATGCTCAATACGATTCTAGAAGAGGAATTTCAGGGAGTTTACGCCCTTAAGGTCATTGATGTACTAAAAAATCCACAGCTAGCTGAAGAGGACAAAATACTAGCCACGCCTACCCTGGCAAAAATTTTACCGCCGCCAGTCCGTAAAATTATTGGCGACCTGTCTGACCGGGAACGGGTGCTGATTGGATTAGACTTGCTATACGATGAGCTGCGAGAAGATGAATAGCTATACTGGGGACGCCAGGGAGCAGGTCTGATTAACCAAAGTTTCTAAGTAGGTCAAATCAGACAGTCACCGATGCGTTCAAGGCCCGATTAAGACCCTTAAACATAGTCTTGACAGGTGATAAGTCCAGACAATAGATAATTCTTTCGGATAACTTTCCCCAGATTACACAGCCTTAAAACATCAAGTGCTGGCAAGACTTGTCAGCATGTAAGCTGTACATTGGGAAGAATTAGCCTCAACGCTTGCTCTCAACAGCTTAACCTGTTGAAATATTAATATCATTCTTTTCTCTGACTGTATTTTTTTAACAGGCCAATTTACTAAACCATGACTCAGTCTTTTCAAGGTGAGCCTCCCTCGAATAGTCCCTTGAGGGGTGTCAAAAAAATTCGCACCATGATGGAAGGGTTTGACGACATCAGTCATGGTGGACTGCCTGCTGGACGATCCACACTTGTAAGTGGAACCTCAGGAACTGGTAAAACCCTGATCGCCGTTCAGTTTTTATATAACGGTATTACAGATTTTGATGAGCCTGGAGTATTTATCACCTTTGAAGAGTCTCCAGCTGACATCATTCAAAATGCTTGCAGTTTTGGCTGGGACCTACAAAAACTGATTGATGACGGCAAACTATTTATCCTAGACGCATCTCCCGATCCTGAAGGACAGGAAATTGTTGGTAATTTTGACCTGTCGGCACTGATCGAACGCATTCAGTATGCCATTCGTAAATATAAAGCACGGCGGGTATCCATTGATTCGGTAACCGCTGTTTTTCAGCAATATGATGCCGCAGGCGTGGTCCGTCGCGAAATTTTTCGCCTGGTTGCCCGTCTAAAGCAAATGGGGGTGACAACCCTGATGTCCACTGAGCGGGTAGAAGAATACGGCCCAGTTGCACGCTTTGGGGTAGAAGAATTTGTATCGGATAATGTCGTCATTGTGCGCAATGTGCTCGAAGGCGAACGTCGCCGTCGCACCATTGAAATTCTAAAGCTGCGGGGCACCACACATATGAAGGGGGAATACCCTTTCACAATTACCCAAAACGGTATCAATATTTTCCCACTGGGAGCCATGCGTCTCACCCAGCGTTCCTCAAATGTGCGGGTGTCCTCTGGTGTCAAAACCTTGGATGAAATGTGTGGCGGCGGCTTCTTCAAAGATTCGATTATCTTAGCAACTGGCGCAACAGGCACAGGAAAAACACTGTTTGTTAGTAAGTTTATTGAAAATGGTTGCAAAGCTAACGAGCGGGCCATTCTATTTGCCTATGAGGAGTCACGGGCACAGCTATCGCGAAATGCCTATTCCTGGGGCATTGATTTTGAAGAACTAGAGCGAGCCGGACTACTCAAAATTATTTGTGCTTATCCCGAATCGGCAGGATTAGAGGATCATTTACAAATTATCAAATCCGAAATTGCTGAGTTTAAGCCTTCTCGTATTGCCATCGATTCCCTTTCTGCCCTTGATCGAGGCGTCAGCAATAACTCCTTTCGCCAGTTTGTAATCGGTGTAACTGGCTATGCCAAACAAGAAGAAATTACCGGTTTCTTTACCAATACAACTGAGCAGTTCATGGGCTCCCATTCGATTACAGATTCCCATATTTCCACAATTACAGACACTATCTTGATGCTGCAATATGTGGAAATTCGAGGTGAGATGTCACGGGCATTAAACGTCTTTAAGATGAGGGGTTCATGGCATGAAAAGGCCATTCGCGAATATACCATCAGTGAAAACGGCCCAGAGATTAGAGATTCCTTCCGCAACCTGGAGCAAATTTTCAGTGGTTCACCCAGACGGGTTTCCGTGGATGAGAAAAGTGAGCTATCGCGCATTATGAAAGGCGTACAACCGACCGAGCTAGAGTAAGACGGTTATCATGTGACGATTGCTAGGATTTGGTCCCTGTTATCACTAGCCGCTCATCTACAATTTCGATATTTTCGAGGGTTAGTCCCTGCTGCATAACGATGGCATTAAGGCGCTGTTCTATTTCGTTTGTCGATAAGCCCATTTGTTCAGCAACGTCGGCCATGGGTAAGGTAAATTGGCCTAGTCTAAAGCTGAGGTCTTGATCGAGGCTAACTTTGCCGTCTTGTACGCTGGGTCTGGCAACAATGCCCATATAGATATCACGGTTGGCAAACATGGGGGCTGCATTAGTGAGCTGGTCTAAACCATTTTGGATATCGGTGGGGAGACCTTCGCGGGGGAGCTCGGATAGGTTTAGAACAGCTCCTGCTTCTATCCTGTCTCCATTGAGGGTTGCCTGTAGGGATTGGGCGTTAGCAAAGATTTGAGCGGCGAGAGGCTGGCTTAGAATAGCACCGCTAACTAGATGATTGAGTTGAGATTCGTCCAATATAAGGCGCACCTGACCATTTTCACGGTCAACGCTAGCCAACTGTTGCTCAAGCGATGGCGATTGAGATAACGAATCTGAAGCTGTTGACTGACTGAGTTGACTGGGCTCGGCATCATTGGTTGTCAAATCACTGGGATCTGACGTCGCTGGTGTCACCGCATCAGCCGCTGGCCCATTGGGGCTACTCATTACGCTGTGCCAACCATAAGCAAAGCTACCACCAACAATGGCTGACACCATAACTAGACTCATTAATAATGCAGTTTTTTTCATGATGTTATGGGTGTATAGCCAAGAACCTATCCTAAAATCCTTCACAGTTTAGCGTTTCCATACGTTCAGGAAACCTTTTGGGCCGTTGCTGATTTAGGGTATTAACCATAGGTATCAAGCTCTATTATCCTTGGGCTGCAACCCACTACCATGGGAAGCAATCCAACATTCATTTCATTCATTATGCTAAGACGTCTGCTGATTTGCTGTTTGGTGGTCACTGTTTGGATCGGTACCTCATCTGTGGCCTGGGCAGAGACTGCCCCTGAACTATTCGAGGTGAACTGCGCCGGGTGCCACCCCAATGGCGCTAACATTATTCGCCGTGGCAAAAATCTGAAGCAGAAAGCATTGAATCGTCATGGATATACGTCAGTGGATGCGATCGCAACCCTAATCACCAACGGGAAAGGGCTAATGAGTGCCTATGGCGATCGGCTGAGCGAGGACGATATCACTACTCTAGCCAACTACGTATTAGACCAGGCGGCTATCAACTGGCAATCGGCAAAGTAATTTACTATTGCAACAGGCCATTTCATACCCATACTGTGCAGCTCAATCAAGTCATTATTGTTCACAAAGCAGGCAACCCCCAGAGTAAAAGCTGGGCCGAAAAATGCGCCCAAAGACTAGAAAAACGGGGTGCCAAGGTGCTGCTTGGTCCCAGTGGCCCCAAGGACAACCCCTATCCAGTTTTTTTAGCCTCCGCAGGTCAGCCTATTGATCTGGCAATTGTACTCGGCGGTGACGGCACGGCTCTGGCCGCAGCCCGCCATTTAGCGCCCGAACAGATCCCTATTTTGGCGGTCAATATCGGTGGACATCTAGGTTTTTTAACAGAATCATCAGATGAGATCGATGACTTTGAAACCATCATCGACCGGCTTCTCGATGATCGCTATGCGGTGCAACAGCGCATGATGCTGCAGGCCTGTATCCACGAAGGCAATCGCAGCAATCGAGAACCCCTCAGCGAAGTGTACTGGGCACTCAATGAAATGTGTGTGAAACCCGCATCCCCCGACCGCATGATCACCTCGATTTTAGAGATGGAAATCGACGGCGAGGTCGTAGACCAGTACCAGGGAGACGGATTACTAATCAGCACTCCCACAGGCACCACCGGATATACGGTCGCGGCCAATGGTCCCATCGTTCATCCCGGGATGTATGCCATTGTAGTAACACCGATCTGTCCCCTCAGTTTATCCAGTCGTCCGGTGGTTTTACCATCTGGCAGCGTTGTCAGTGTCTGGCCCTTAGCCGACCCTAGTATGACAACCAAACTATGGATGGACGGGGTACTCGCCACCTCAATTTGGCCCGGTCAGCGGGTGGATATTTTTATGGCAGAGCACCTGGCAAAGTTTGTGCTGTTGCGTCAAAATCAATCCTATTATCAGACCCTACGCAACAAGCTGCTGTGGGCAGGAGCACGGATCAATTACACCAATAATCATCGTAATTAGGGATGTATTGTTAATCGGGCAATATCTAGAGTCGCTGCGTATTGCCTTTACCTCTAACCCAGCCCTCTACTCCGTCAAACCGTATTTTTAACCACCGATCGCCAGACTCTTCTAAAACATCTACGATCTCGTCATAGTCAACGCCGCCAATAGAACCATACTCATTTCCTGGACCAGACCGGATCAGTAAACCAGTGCCGTAGGTGACTTTAACCTGATACAGCGTCCCCGCCTCAACAGCATTGCTGGCGTCATTAGGCTGCTCGGCGGGTTTCTCAGGAGCAGCCTGGGGAGTCTCTGCTGCCTCAGGAGTTGCAGCATTGTCAGCTGGTGCCAGGTCATTTTCATAAACTGGACGCTCAGGTACGCTTGATAGCTGGGTTAAAAAATATCGAGCTGTTGCAGCCCCAGCCAGGGATATGAGCAGTAATGAGATCCCTACTCCCAGCACAAACTTTGTCAGTCCAAGCAAGAAGTCTTGTAGATTAAATCGCTTTGCTGCCATAGCTGCTATCAAAAATCAGGAATAATCGCAGATTGTCCTACGGTTATACCTTATTTTCTACCCAAGGTACCTAAGCTGGTTTCCCTCACTCAGGATTGTCCTTTTGCTGTTGGATGCGATCGCTAAGCATCGACTGCCGCGATGCCATCCGCGCTTTTCCAGACGCTGCCCATGCCAATAAAGCATCCACCTGATCTTTGGCCGTTCGAGCTAGGGGAACTAACTGACTAGCCGCCTCTAAAATATCATCCACCGTAAAATCACGGTTTTGACTAAAGCCAATATGCATCGCTTCAATAATAGCCTGCTCAATTTCAGCTCCAGAGAAATCTGGGGTTTCATAGGCCAAGCGACTCGTGTCATAGCTCTTCACATTGTGGGGCCGCAGCCGACTCAGGTGCACATTGAAAATTGCATCCCGCTCAGCTCGATTCGGTAGACTCACAAAGAAAATTTCATCAAATCGCCCCCGACGTAGCAATTCGGGCGGTAGTACCCCAATGTTATTGGCTGTCGCCACTACAAACACAGACGAGGTCTTCTCAGACAACCAGGTAAGAAATGTTCCAAACACGCGGCTCGTTGTTCCAGAGTCTCCACGTCCCTCAAAGCCAGCAAACGCTTTATCAATCTCATCAATCCAAAGCACACAGGGTGCTAACGCTTCTGCCAGCTGGATCATCTGCCTGGTGCGCGCCTCAGACTCCCCCACTAACCCAGCAAATAGACGACCCACATCTAAGCGCAGCAGGGGCAGATGCCAATGATGGGCAATGGCCTTGGCTGTTAGAGATTTACCCGTACCCTGAATACCCACTAGCATCAGCCCTCGCGGATGGGGCAATCCATACTGTCGAGCTTTTTCAGAAAATGAGCTGCCGCGCTTAATCAGCCAGTCTTTCAGGTTATCCAACCCACCAATATCAGAAATTTTTTGGGTAGCTGGGTAGAAATCCAAAATCTGCGTCTGACGAATAGTTTGACGCTTTTCTTCTAAAATCAGGTCGATATCATCGGCATTAAATGCACCATTAGTCGCGATTCCGCGAGCCAATACCCGACGGATGCGTTCCATGGACAGGCCCTGACAAGATCGCACCAGAGCATCCATGGCTTTAGGCTCCGGCAAACTGCCCATAGCCCCCAACAGAGTCTCAATTTCTCGGCGAATATCCTCCACACCCGGTAGCGGAAACTCCAAGATTGTCAGCAGTTCACTCAGTTCATCAGGGAGAGTAAGTTGAGCCGACAGAATAACAATATTCTTAGGCTGAGACTTCAGCAGTCGTGCTAGATTACGTAGTTTTCGCGAAACAGCAATATCATCTAAAAAACGATGAAAATCTCGCAGAATAAGGATAGCTGGGGCTGCAGGCGAGAGCTTTTCAACAAATTCTAAGGCTTGAAGCGGATTTCGACGCCCTGCCCCTACATCGGTGGGGTTTCCTCGATAACCATCAACAAAATCCCAAATATAAACGGCGCGACTGCCTGTTTTAGCAGCCACCGCTGCAATCGACTCCTCAGCCCGTTCTTCTTCTCGGGTAGCAATATAAATTAGCGGGTAGCGCGCCCGAATAAGTAGACCTAACTCCTCGTGAAATGCCATAGGAAAACCATTGGAATCGCTAATCGGACAGCTGCTGTTTTAGGGCAGATAGGGCAGACCAGCGCTGATCTGTAGATGCTTGGGCATCATCACTTGCCAGCGGATTGACAATACCTTCGCAGGATTGGTCGCAAAGCTGTCGCTGGGGAATGGCTAAACATAGCTGTTCGTAAAGCCACTTACCAGGCTCAAAATGCCCTTGGGGAGATAGGGTTTCAATCAGCTCATCTAAACCCACTTCCACTTCTTCAGCGTAGGCTTCAGGCTGAGGTTCCTGTAGCCAAATAAACTCCGACGTGTCGACCTTTATACGTGCGTTGTAGTTTTGCAAACAGCGATGACACGTCAGCGTAGTAATGGTTTCAGCTTGGGCAGCCACATCCAAAAAATTGCCGCGATGCTGAATCTGGATGCGTCCCTTAACAGGTGTCAGCGTGTCTAGATCGTTGAGGTAATCATTCACCTCAATGATCCGAGTCTTGCCCGGATCTTTAGACAAATGGGGAATATAGATTCGCTGCATAGACCGCTGCATAGTTGATTCGAAGAGCCAAAGACAAAAATTTAACGGGCTTCTGCTCAAAAGTCGTTAAACAAGCTGCCAAGCAACTAACTTAACGCTGACAAACAAGCTTAAGCAGCTCAGGCATCAACAACATCAGAGGTCTGAGGGCTGCTTCCCAAAGGGCGCACCACTAACCGACGATCGGGTTCACGACCACGGCTGAATGTTTCCAACCCACCATGGGCTTTCAATAAGGTATGGAGCTGTCGCCGCTCCGCAGATGATAAATCGGCAACCTCATGCTCTCCACCACTAGCCAAGGCGGCTGCCGCTGCTTTCTCAGCAATAGCCTTGAGTTCATCTTGACGCTGCTGCCTGTACCCCTGCAGCTCAATGGTATAGGACTGCTGTTCTTGAGGGTTTTTACCGATGTTTAGCACCGTATTTGCCAGGTACTGAATCGCATCTAAAACGCGACCTCGCTCACCCAGTAGACCATCAATCTGCGTCTGCGTCAGGGAGGAGTCCTCAATAGTCAGCCAAAAACTGCTGTCTCCTAAATCATCAGCAACGTGCTCGCCAGTTACGTCTGCCTGAACTCCTTGATGCTTTAGCAACTGTGATAGCCATTGAATGCCACCTTTATCTTGCTGCTCGCCCATAAATTACTCACACCTGTTTCAGCGCTTGTGATGCCAACCACAAGTTTATCGTTACCTATCGGTTAGAGACCTTTTTTTTGGAGCCTCCGCCAGATTTCTTATTACCTTTGGAGCGATTAGAACCCGACTTGTTACCGGTAGACCGATTACTTTTTGCAGACCCTTTAGCCTGAGAGCCGCTTTTGCTATCTTTGCTAGTCGCTTTCCTAGAACCAGGCTCAAAGGCTAATGCTCCGCGGTCAGCACTCACAGCTTTTGCTTCCTGCTCATCTACCAAGGCTTGAATATTTTCGGGCAGTGGCTCTTTAGATAGGATAAAAGACTGAGCTGTTTGAAAAACATTTGCCAGAACCATGTACAGCAGTACGCCAGCAGGCAACGGGAAAAATAAGAACATTCCCGAAAACAACACAGGTGTGAGCTTGGTAATGGTTTCCTGCTGAGGATTATCGCTAGAAGATTGTCCCGACAGCAGCTGATTAACGTAAAGGCTAATACCAAAAAATAGGATCATGCCCAAAATATCCCAGTGGATTTCACCATCATCACCAAGGGCACCAATGCGCCCGAGCTCTTTGATGAACAGAAATCCTTTGGTTGCAGCTAAGCCGGTCACCTTGGCCTGGACAGTAACGTCTCCAGGAGCGAGGGCTGTAATCTGCCCATTCTGATCAACCTCAACCAGCTCCTGGCCTTTGGTCACTTCCCACTGGGGAACGAATACAGATGGATCCTCTGCGTACTCTGCCGCCAACTGTGCAATCGAGTCGCCCTCAGGCGTCTGTAATCGCACGATAGCCGTATCACCAACACCAATACGGTTACCCCCCGGTAAAACAGGCGCAAGGGGAAAATGCTGACCATCGGCAACGTATAAGCTGGATTGTTTGGCAGCAAATGCTTGGGGCTGGACCTGCTCAACAGCGTCTTGTGGAAGAATTTGCAAGTTCACAGGGTAGGTAATATCGGCAAAAGGCGACCCCCGAAGGGTGGCAAATAGCGCAAACAGGATGGGCATTTGCAGAACTACTGGAAAGCAGCCGGCTAAAGGATTACCAAACTCCTTATATACGCCACCCATCTCCTGTTGAAGCTTGGCAGGATCGTCCTTATGGCGCTCCTGGATTTCCTTAACTTTCTTTTGCATGAGGGGCTGGGTAATCTTCATGCGACGCATATTGCGAATCGACCCGGCATTAAGCGGGTAAAGTGCAAAGCGGATGAGAAGAGTCAAGGCCACAATGGCCAAACCATAACTAGGCACAATCCCATAGAAAAAATCCAGGATTGGCAACATTATGTTATTCGTCAGAAATCCAATACCGAAATCCATGCGCGCTTACCGAGCAAATTGCATACCGAACTCTAATGTATCTGAATATTGCAGACCTTAGGGTGATCCCAAGCAAAAAGCACCCGCTATTCACTCAGGTGAAGAACACAGATGACGGTGTTCTTCCTGCAAAATGACGGTTATACCTACTTGAAGCCACGCTTAGACGTTATGGGTTCGTAAATTAAGCACCCCAACAACCTCGAGCAGTTTTTTGAAGTGGCTAGAGCAAAAAACCAACAGACCTGATAAAGCTTAGCTGTAAGTATACCGTCTGGAATTTAAGTGCTGGAGCTTTAGCCTAAACGCTTAAACCACTGGCCTCCCTTGCTTTGGGTGAGATGTGTTCGGTAATTTTGTCATACAGCTCACGGAAGTTGGGGACGGCACGCATCTCCAGACGACTACCATCTTTGAGCTGTACCGCCATATCACCCCACATTCCTAACCCACGGGGGACAACGGCAACCCTGGTAACTTCTGAATAGATCAGATCGGTGCGATTTCGCCCCATCCAACCACCGGTGACAGAAATACGACGGCTGGTAATACGATAGCGAACCCATAGGGCTCGAATAATGGCTCCAATAGTAATGGGAATAAATACGACCGTAATTGCCAGCACACAATGAAAAATCAGATCACCAATATGGGGACCACCTTCGTAGTACACGTCCTCTTTAATGGCCATCCAGCACCTCCAGTTCTACCAATAGTTTTTCTAATTCTCGCAAAAATTCGTAATATTCGCAGGCTATTGCTGTAGTCCTTACATTAATTACGACCCACCAGGCTCCATCAGCTCTGGGTAACAAGGTTCTAAGCGCTGCATGAATCTGACGCTTGATGCGATTGCGTACAACTGCGCGCTTATGGACTTTACGGCTAATGGACACGCCAAAACAAATACCCGATGACGGCTCATTAGACACACCGTCATCGGGTACTGGATTTTTGAGTGCTTTAATAGCTAAACAACGACTGCTTGCCCGTCGGCCCTGGCGGTAAACCTTAGAAAACGAGCGCGAGGACCGCAATCGGTTCTGGTTCGGTAACGCCACGGATGCGATCGCAACTCAACTAGCCACTGTTATACGGCTAGACGGGCACGGCCCTTTTTACGACGAGACTGAATTACGCGGCGACCATTCACAGTTCGCATACGGACACGAAAGCCAGAAACGCGCTTACGCTTGCGAGATGTACCGCCTAGGGTGCGCTTAGTCATGGCGATTGCTCCTAAATCTGCTCAAACAAAATTACTACCTGCGCCCATCAGCGCGGTTTCTGATAGTAACATGCCACAGGTCGCGTTGACAGCAAATCTAGTCGTCGTCGATTTCATAGGCCACTAGCATTTCCCAGGTACCTATATAGTTAGCCAGCTCTTGACCGCGCTCAACCACCTGCAAATTGGTCCGCAACATCAGGCTTCGGTTAGGATTTCGAACCTTATTAAACTCAATCGTAAAGGACCGATCGGCGGGGATATCTTCAGCCAAAAAGATCTCAATCTTATCAAGATCGTCAGACAAATCGTTAGCACCGCTAAAGACCCGATCATCCCAACGAACTTCATCCACAGGGATGGGAGAACCCTCACTGTCTATGCGGCCATAGCGCACAGAAATTTCATCTAAGTTAATACGTCCACGATACCTAGAGAAGGATTCAGGAATAGTCACAATCAACTTAGAGGCTGCCGCCTGGAGCTTATCCCCACCAACTTCCAACTCGTAATGAGCACGCGTATTACGACGGGTATTGTTCAGCAGGTTGTAGGACAAGCGATAGTCAGAATCAACGCCACCTATGATTGTCAGACCGTCAGTGCTGTAGCTATCTTGAGCCAGCGTAGGCAAACTCAAACCCGTAACAGCAGCAGACGACAGCATCAGGCCAGCCAGACCCCACTGCATAAGTTTCTTAGGTGTCATTACTCACTCCTCGCGCTCAAAACTAAAAGACTTGGGACTCGTTTAGAACTATCACAGGGACAACGTGCCGATGCCATCAGCGAGGGACGGTTTTTTGAATTGACCCTGCCAATAACGGTTAACACATGCCATGTAACCCATTGCCTGGTTAACGACCAGAGGCATCGCATGGTGCGGGCAGACAGCGATGCCCGATGACATCATTTACACTCCGCAACGTTTCTCAAGGTTAGCATAGACAACGTTTTATCAAGGAAGGGCCAACACCAGCCTCCTTAGGCACAGCATCTATACAAAGACCATCTTTAAAGCCAGCTTTTGTGATCAAAAAGTAAATCTTTTTAAAGAAAATTACACTTTTCAAGTTTTAGCTTGACAGCATAAAAACTAATTTGCTGGAGATATCTAGAGCCAGGGCTCACGATTGAGTTCTACTGGACTCCATAGTTATGCTGATAGAGGGCTAGAAGCCTTTTTATTCATGGCATCTACAAGCAAAACCACATATTTAAACACTGTTCAAAACAGGTGTCTTCAGCACTCCGCACCCTCCTCTAAATCTGATGCAATATTCTTTTATTCTTCAGGGTTTAGTCAACCGATCCAAGCTTTCCAGTCATAGGATTAGTAGTTCACATTTCAGTTACGAAAAACCCCTAAATCTAAAGTTATTCCTGTTGGATTGCGCTCAATCATGATCTCGCTTCCATAGTGTTTTTAACAGTCGTTAGCCCAGCTAGTTAAAAAGGATTCAACATGACCATCGCACTCGATAAAGGTGCTATTGACCAACAGTCATCACCTCCCAGCCGTCCAAAACGTATTGGGATACCC
Organism: Cyanobacteria bacterium J06554_1; assembly: GCA_038534515.1. Taxonomy (GTDB): domain Bacteria; phylum Cyanobacteriota; class Cyanobacteriia; order Phormidesmidales; family Phormidesmidaceae; genus Leptothoe. The sequence goes on along the minus strand of JBCAWO010000065.1, from coordinate 2,736 downwards.
AAAGAAATTGCATCGGGAGAATGCCGCGTTGCTGCCACTCCCAAAACTGTCAAAAAACTCCAGTCCCTGGGCTTCGACGTACTGATAGAAACCGGCGCTGGCGAGCAGGCTGAGTTTTCAGACCAGTCCTATCGTGATGCGGGCTGCCAGGTCATCGCTAATGCGGTGGAGCTATGGCAGCAGGCCGATATTGTCTTGAAGGTGGAGCCACCAGCCCATCATCCCGAACTCAATTGCAATGAAACTGAGTTATCCCACAGTGGTCAAACCCTGATTAGTTTTCTGTGGCCCGCCCAGCATCCTGAGCTTTTGCAGCAGCTAGCGAGCAAGCAGGTTACAGCCCTAGCCATGGACTCGGTACCTCGCATTAGCCGTGCCCAGAAAATGGACGCCCTTAGCTCCATGGCCAACGTAGCCGGGTATCGTGCTGTGATTGAAGCTGCTAATAATTTTGGTCGCTTTTTCACCGGACAGATTACGGCCGCAGGCAAAGTTCCCCCCGCAAAAGTGCTGGTTATCGGAGCAGGTGTGGCAGGGTTAGCTGCAATTGGTGCCGCCAAAAGCTTAGGTGCTATCGTCCGAGCCTTTGACACCCGTCCCGTGGTCAAAGAGCAGGTCGAAAGCATGGGCGCTCAGTTTTTAGAGCTGGAATTTGAAGAAGACGGTTCCGGTGCTGGCGGCTATGCCAAAACGATGAGTAAAGAGTTCATCGAAGCGGAAATGGCCCTATTTGCTGAGCAGGCAAAAGAGGTGGATATCATCATCACCACTGCTCTAATTCCTGGCAAACGAGCACCGCTGCTGGTCACTAAAGACACCGTAGAGCTGATGAAACCCGGTTCCGTAGTAGTGGATATGGCCGCAGCTCAGGGCGGCAACTGCGAAGTGTGTCGCGCCGGGGAAGTCTATCGTCACCAGGGTGTGACAATTGTCGGGCTGACTGACCTGGCTAGTCGGATGGCTGGACAGTCGAGTCAGCTCTATGGCATGAATCTGTACCACCTGCTCAACGACATGGGGGGTGCTGAGGGCTATACCGTCAACTTTGAGGATGAAGTGGTGCGCGGTGCCTTGGTTAGCCACGAGGGTCAGGTGACCTGGCCTGCGCCTAAGCCTGAGCAGCCTGCACCGAAAAAAGTTGAAGCCAAGACTGAAGAGCCTGCTGAGGCTGCCGCACCCGCTGCACCAAAATTCTCACTGCCCTGGAAGTGGATCGGCGTTGTCTTTGCGGCCCTTGCCCTGATCGGTATCGGCATTGGTGCACCGACGTCCTTCCTGTCTCACTTCACGGTGTTTATTCTGGCCTGTTTTGTGGGCTGGCAGGTGATTTGGAATGTGTCGCCATCGCTGCACACTCCTTTGATGAGTGTGACCAATGCCATTAGCGGCATTATCATCATCGGCGGCATGCTGCAGATTTCGGGTGAGGCGATGTCATCGACGGTTGTGTTGGGTGCGATCGCAATCTTCATCGGCACCATCAACATCGCCGGTGGCTTCCTAGTCACCCAGCGCATGCTAAAGATGTTTCGCAAGTAGAACGCCTTCTACAATTCCTCTGCTTAAAGAAGAGGGGCGTTAAGTTATCAACCTTTAGACATTTCTCTACAACTCCTATCCCATGTCTAACAATCTTGTTTCGGTGGCCTATTTGGTCGCCATCGTACTCTTCATTCTCAGCTTGGGTGGTTTATCCAATCAAGAAAGCGCCAAGCGCGGCAACATCTACGGCATTGTCGGCATGATTATTGCCCTGGTGGCCACCGCATTTAGCGCCCAGGTAAGTGCCTATGGGCTTTTAGTCGTGGCCATTGTGCCAGCCGTCGCCATCGGTGGTCTGGTGGCTTCCCGTGTAGAAATGACCGAAATGCCCGAATTGGTGGCTATTCTCCACAGCTTTGTGGGTCTTGCCGCTGTGCTCGTAGGTTTAGCCAGCTACTTAGGACCCGACCCCACCTTAGTAGGTGCCGAAGAAACTATTCACAAGCTGGAAATCTACATCGGTATCTTCATCGGTGCCCTGACATTTACCGGTTCTGTGGTGGCCTTTGGTAAGCTGCGGGCAATTATCAGCAGCAAGCCGCTGATGCTGCCAGCACGTCACTTGCTCAATATTGGCCTCTTGGTGGGTACCGTCATCCTGGGTGTACTGTTCATGGGTGCAGAAGGAACAACGGGCTTTAACTATGTCCTTGGCATGGTGGCCCTTTCTTCTGTTCTCGGCATCCACCTGGTCGCCGCCATCGGCGGTGCCGACATGCCCGTGGTAATCTCCATGCTCAACAGCTATTCTGGCTGGGCAGCAGCAGCAGCGGGTTTCATGCTTTCCAATGACCTGCTGATTGTGACCGGCGCACTAGTTGGCAGCAGCGGAGCGATCCTCAGCTTCATCATGTGCAAGGCCATGAACCGCTCTTTCTTTAGCGTCATCTTGGGTGGCTTTGGTCAGGGTTCTGGCAAAGGTGGCAGCAGCAAGAGTGTTGAAGGCACCGTTAGTGAAGTGGATGTCAATGGCACCATTGAACTGCTCGCCGATGCCCAGAGCGTAATTATCACCCCTGGCTACGGCATGGCCGTGGCTCAGGCACAACATGCCGTTTCTGAAATTACCCAGCTGTTGACCAAGCGGGGGGTTAACGTACGCTTTGGGATTCACCCAGTAGCCGGCCGTCTACCGGGTCATATGAATGTGTTGCTGGCTGAAGCCAACGTTCCCTATGACATCGTGTTGGAGAT
>JBCAWO010000064.1:0-26842 GCA_038534515.1 Cyanobacteria bacterium J06554_1 | reverse complement strand
TAAGAGCTATTCTCGTCCGTTCCACATTGCCAGCACAACAAGGTGTATCGTTTTAACACCTCAAAAATAAGGCTAACGCTTAAGACATAAGAACTGTAGGCGCTAGTATGCAAGTCTAACTGTCGATGAAATTCTAGCCTAATTAAGAATGACTCGCATCAGCAGTTAATATAGCTTCAATATTCATACCGAATATGTATGCTTGGCGACAATTTCCAATTAGCCAACTCAATAATCCTTGAAAAGCCCTTGAAAAGCTACTTGATTCACGGTGAGGCGAAATCTTTATGACTAAACTTTTTCTATTGTTAAGCCAAGTCTAGAGTTGACATATCTATATCCATAGAGTCATTTGTACTATGCCACACCCCAACTACAGCGTCATTGAACTAAAAGCCTTTGTGCCATCTAAAGATTTTGCACTGTGTCAACAGTTTTATAGCGATATAGGCTTTGAACTCAAGTGGTCCGATGCGGAACTGGCTTATTTTGCCGTGGGAAACAGCAGCTTTCTCCTGCAGAACTTCTATCGCCAGGAACATGCAGATAATTTTATGATGCACCTGCTTGTAGAAGATGCTGACGCCTGGTGGGCAAGAATAAAGTTCAATAATCTAGAAGAAAAGTATAGTATCCGGTTAAGTGAGCCAGAAGATAGAGAATGGGGACTTCGTGATTTTACGTTGATAGATCCTACCGGCGTACTGTGGCGAATAGGGCATAACATCTAGTACGCTACAGCTTGAATCTCACTTATTATTAATAATGATTCTCATTTATGACATCTTGAGTAGTATGATTAAAATAGACATCTTGATCAGGTGGCTTTTGTATGATCAGTAACAATAGAAAACGAATATTTTTTATCGTTTTATTTTCATTATCGATTGTTACCCACTTCATACTTGTCAATTTTGCAAACTTGTCAGTTTGGAAAGGAGGTGGATATGGAATGTACACCTCTAACCATTATTCTTATAATGAGGTTTGGATTGAGACTCCGCAAGGGATATTTGAGATACCCCACGAGACTAGTTTAGAAGAGAAACGACTTAAGTTTATGAAGGCCATGCCAAATCGGCAGGTCGCTCAACGATTTCTTAAACAATTGCCCCTTGAGGATTCAGATTTCCCACTAACGCTGCAGGTATGGGAGCCAAAGGTTGATTTAGAGACCAGTCAATACACTCGATCTTTATATTACGAGATTAAATTCGAAGAGAAGTTATAAAGAATAGCTGATTCTCCAAAGCCGTCATGAATTCCCCCTCTGCCATATCGCCTGTAAAGCTTCTTTTCCTATATGCGTTAGTCTGGATTGCTCTGACTGCTGAATTTCCTTTAGCATTGACGACTCTAACGGCAGCCTTTGTTTTCTTTTACGTGAGAAGCAAGTCACGGGATTTTTTTTCCTGGCTCTTTCTCACTGCAATTATTGCATTTCAGCTTTTCTTTAAAGAGTATTTTATTGCAGCTAATCATCATTTTTTGCTAGTTTTTATGCTTACCTCCACGCTACTTTTTCCTGAAATTACAAAAAAGGGAGAGCTGGATAAAGGAATTTGTCGCTTTCTGCTATCTGCTGTTATTCTTATCTCTGTTTTACAGAAGCTTTTAGTTCCAGAATTCCTTAGTGGAGAAAGCTTTTTTCTCAGATTAAACATTGCTGCTTTCTTAGATTCATTGGCAATATTTCCATTTTGGGCCGAGCCTGTGCAAATCGAAAGTCAGAACTGGGAGGCAATCAAGCAGCTGAGCTTAATTCATCCTGAGAATGGAGGAGCAATTTTTTTGACGCCTATTTTCCAAAGTGCTAGGTGGCTGTCTATCGTTTTACCCTATGGTATTTTGATATCCGAGTTTTTTGTCGGCATCATGATTGCTCTCTATCCCCAGCGTTTGGTTACCCATGTTTCAATTATTGGCATGCTGGTGGGAGTTTTTATTTTTCGGCCTGAGGCTGGGTTCTTAACACTTCTCTGCGTCCTTGCCATGACATTAACTGAATCGTACCGTATTCGACGAATATATCTCTTCTTATCCTCATTGTTTTTGGGCTTAATTCTTACCGGATTAGGTATACTGTGACGTTCTCTTAGGATTCCAGGCCAAAATATATATAGTTCCTCTGATATTGAGCCAAACAGTCTGCACAATTTTGGGAAAGAAATAGAGATAAGAGGATTATGAAATGGCATAGAAACGTTTCGGTATTTTGTAGAAATTTAGCCACCAAACTTAAACCCAGCAATGTAGCCTGGCGAGGTGTAGTCGCTGGAATTTGGGGAATTACGTTTTTTTATCTACTGTGGTTCTTACTCGCCATAGTTATCCCCAACTTTTGGTTTGGAAAATTACTCGGTTCTCTGGTGTTTGTTCTTGGGCCATTTCTGCTTGGCACCTCAATCGCTCTTGTTATCAAGCTTGTTAACTACCTGCCTGCAAACGTTAAAAATACTTTTTTGATTATCGCTCCGTTTTTTATATCCATATTCCTACCCATTGCAGGTACAACAGGTAGTGCAATTTTATTGATTAGCATGATGCTGTCAGTGTCTTTGTTAGCAGGGGTCTGTGCTGTAATTTTGAAAAAGGGCTCTGAATCCTGGCGTTCTGCAAACGTTATAAGCACATTGGCAATCGGACTGACAATCCTGATCTCCGTTAACTATGCGCTGTTTAGTGAAAAAGCATCGCTGAATCCTGAGTTGGATAATTACCAGCTTGTCAATAGGACATTAGCCTTGCCAAACCCAGCAAATAAGGGAAACTACAGGGTTCAATCTCTAACCTATGGCAACGGCATTGCTCCCAATCGAGCCATATTTGGGAGCGCGGTAACCATCAAATCCAAATCAGTAGATGCTTCCAATCTTGTCGACAATTGGCGGGGGCTCAGTGGTTGGCTGCGATCACAATATTACGGGTTTGGTGTAGATGCACTGCCATTGCAAGCCCATGTTTGGTATCCAGATGCTGACGGTTCTTTTCCGTTAATCCTGATTGTCCATGGTAATCATGACATGGAGGATTATTCTGACCTCGGCTATGGTTATCTGGGTGAGTTGTTTGCCAGTCGTGGATATATTTTTGTCTCGGTGGATGAAAATTTCCTGAATTTTTCCATAGCCGATTTCACTGATCCCATTCACCTTGGGATAGACAGAGAAAAAGGTGCTCGCGGGTGGCTGTTGCTCAAACATTTACAACAGTGGAGAGAGTGGAATGCTGACCCTGACCATATATTTGGCGGCAAAGTGGATATGGATCGAATTGTTTTAATGGGCCATTCGCGAGGCGGTGAAGCCGTGACAACAGCTGCGTTGTTCAATTCGTTATCTCACTATCCCGACGATGCTCGTGTCACTTTTGATTTTGGCTTTAACCTACGTGGCATAGCTGCGATCGCACCGGTGGATGGCAATTATAAACCGCGTGAAAAACCCATTTCACTGGCCGATGTGAACTATTTTGCAATCCATGGCAGTCTTGATGGTGACGTGGAATCCTTTATGGGACAGTCAGTTTATGAGCGGGCGACCTTTTCTGACAAAAAATTCCATTTTAAGTCGAGTTTGTACGTCCATGGTGCGAACCATAACAACTTTAATACCGCCTGGGAACATTGTGATATTAATGTATTTGGGTGCTGGAGCCTGGATACGAATGCGCTGATGGATGCAAAAGAACAGCGACAAATTGCCAAGGTTTATTTAAGTGCTTTTGTCGAGACAGTCATGTCGGATAAAAAAGGCTATTTACCAATTTTTAGTAACCCGGCTTATGCACAAGAATGGTTGCCCAATACCTTTTACATAGCTAATTACCAGGATTCCAACTACCAAATAATTGCGGATTATGAAGAGGATCTCGACGTATCCACAGGGACTCTACCTGGAGCCATTATCCTCAGCAAGAACTTATCCAGGTGGTCGGAAAACTGGATAAATTTAAAGTACGGGGCGGCATTGGATACCCACGTGGCAACAATTGCCTGGGATGATCGGGTCACAAACGACATAGCACGATATGCAATTCAGCTACCGACTAATACTCTGGCATTAACGGCCAAATCAAAGTTAGTTTTTTCAGTAACCCAATCCGAAGATGGCTCTTTACCGTCAGATTGGAACAATTTAGCAGAACAAAACAAAGGGGCTGAGGCCGCAGCTAGAGCCGATAATCCTAAAGGAGGTAGCAATGGCGACAAGTCAAAAGCCCTGGACTGGACAATAACTCTCGTTGATTTAAACGCTCAGTCAGTCAGTTTTCCATTGAGTCATGACCAACAACTATATCCACCCATAAAAGGGAGAACACGGTTAGCAGAGTTTATCAATGAAATAGCTTTAACTGAAACCATAAAACGCCACTATCACTTTGCGATGCAGGACTTTATCAAACAGAACCCAAAGTTTGAGCTGTCCCAATTAAGCAGGATCGAATTTGTTTTTGATAAAAACAAACGAGGCACTATCTTAGTTGATGATATTGCTGTAGTAAACTAAAGAATGAATGGAAAAATAATCTATCCGTTGAGAGGCATCAATGATGCCTAGCTCCCCTTCATAAGGGGAAAATCCACAACACGATTAGTTTGACGATGCTTGAGCAATGACAGCAGATGTACATATAGATGAATCAAAATCTTTGCCTCTATTAGTGGCCTCACAGTCTAGTAGTACCAAACTATCAACGTGGGCAAATGCTCACTTGAGATTAATTGAGGATAAGTTAGTTCATCATGGTGGCATTCTTTTCCGAAATTTTGAGGTAGGCAATGCTGAAGATTTTCAAGATTTAGTCGAACTTATATCAAGAAGGAAGACTGTAGAGTACAACTATCGGTCCACTCCCAGGACAACGATTTCTGGAAAAATTTATACCTCTACGGAATACCCGCCTCATCAGACTATCCCGCTTCACAATGAAAATTCCTACTCTTCAAATTGGCCTCTGAACATAGCATTTTTCTGTCTAAGGCCGGCTCAAGAAGGAGGGCAAACTCCCATAGCTGATAGCCGTAAAATTTATCAGCGAATCTCTGAAAAAACCAAAAAGTCTTTTTTAGAGAAGAACATCATGTATGTTAGAAACTTTGGTGAGGTTGGATTACCTTGGCAAGAAGTTTTTCAAACCAATGATAAAGATAAAGTCGAGGCTTATTGTAAGGACCAAGCCATAACGTTTGAGTGGTTGAACAATGACGGTTTGAAGGTCTCTCAAGTACTGCCTGCTGTTTTGAAGCATCCAATAACAGAAGACCTGGTATGGTTTAATCAGGCTCACTTATTTCATATATCCAGCCTTCCAGATCGTGTACGAACATCTTTACTAGAGATTTTTTCACTATCTGAGTTGCCTAGAAATGCTTACTATGGAGATGGTTCAATCATAGATGATCTATCCCTAGAAGAGATTCGACAAGTTTATGAGCAAGAAACAGTTATGTTCTCTTGGGAAAAAAATGATGTCTTATTTCTAGACAATCTCCTAGTTGCCCATGGACGCAAGCCATTTTCTGGTAAAAGAGAACTCTTAGTCGGAATGGCTTAGCCGATAAACGATGGAATAAAACTGCCAGGAAATCGTCTGGTTTTGTAAACAGATGGCTCGAAATCCGTACAATGTATGCTCTGCTTGCCGAGCTGATCAACCTATAGCTAACTACGCTTGCGGGGTCGTAACTGATAGCCAGCGATCGCTAACGTAACCATCAGGAGAGCTTTGCTGCTGCCAGATTCAGGGACAGAGACCTGAGCTGAGATCGCAGGCGTACTCGCCGGAGGAACCCGTAACAAGGTGCCCTGTTCATAGGCATAGGCCAGCTCAAGTAATTGTGGTTCAGTAAAGGCACTATTAAGAAAGGTCAGCCCCAAGGGTCGGCCTGACTCCGTATAGCCAGCAGGCACCGTAATACTCGGATAGCCGGCCCGGGCCCCTGACTCGGCAGCAATGCCATCAAAATACAGCAGCGCATCCAGATCAAACTCATCTAAAAGCACATCCACCCCTTCAGTTGCAGTAACGCGAATACCGCTTTCCAATGACTCCAAATAGACCGGATCGGTCAAATCACCACCAATTGCTAGAGAAAATCCTAAAACATCTTGCCCAAACGGAATAGCTGCTTCTGCATTAGCGCTATTAAAGGCAACAATATCCGCCAGATTTGCCGCCGGGGCATTTTCACCGAGACTATCCAGGTAGGCTTCAATACCAGGGTTAAATTCGTAGAGTAGCACAAGAAAGTTTAACGCAAGCAGCTCATCCCGATTAGGCAGTTCCACCTCAATAACCTCGGCTCCTAACCGTTCAAGGTCAGCAAACGCCTGCTCCGCTACGGGAAGCTCCTCTTCAGACAAAAAGTCATTGACAAACGGATCTCGGACTACCCCCAATCGTGTCCCCTCTAACCCGTCCAGGTTGAGAAACTGGGTGTAATCTTCAAAAAACAATCCTTCACTAGCCGCTGTGGCCGGATCATTTGGATCGACGCCAGTCAGGGCTCCTAATAAAATGGCTGCATCCTTTACCGTACGAGTGATCGGTCCGGCGGTATCCTGGGTCTCAGAAATGGGAATAATCCCATCGCGGCTAATCAATCCCACCGTAGGTTTAAGACCCACCACAGAGTTAAAACCTGCCGGGCTGAGGATTGATCCGGAGGTCTCTGTACCAATGGCAATGGGGGCTAGATTGGCAGCAACCGCCACCGCTGACCCTGAACTAGAGCCGCTTACCTCAAGTATGCCGGGACCATAGGGATTTAAGGTTTGCCCTCCCACGGCACTAAAGCCATTGGGCATCGACAAGGCAACAAAATTAGCAAACTCGGTCAGGTTTGTTTTACCTAGAATAATCGCTCCTTGATCCCGCAGCTGCTGGGTCAGAAACGCATCATCCGGGGGCACTGAGCCGTCTAAAATTAACGCCCCTGCAGTGGTAGGCAGATCTGCCGTATCAATATTGTCCTTGAGCAAGATAGGTATCCCATGGAGTGGGCCTCGGGAAGCCGACTGACTACGCTCCAAGTCAAGGACTTTGGCAGTTTCTAACGCATTGGGATTAAGTTGAATAATTGAATTTAAGGCAGGTCCCTGCTCATCATATGCCTCAATGCGGTTTAGATACTGCTGCACTAAACCTTCTGATGTGACCAGTCCAGTACTAAGGGCGCGTTGAATGTCGGGAATGGTGGCTTCAATAAGATCGAATGTAGCTGCTTGAACCGCTCCTGTTCCGAGCGTAAGGGCGACTATAGGAGCGACCGCAGTCGCCGCAACAGATTTAGAAAACTGAAGCATTGAACATCTCCTAATACATATACTTAGTGATTAAGCAACACATTATTCAAAAAGTTCTGTTGTCAACAAATAAAGATACAGTTCAAATATTGCCCTCCATGTCAAATTATCCGCCTAAAGCCAGCCGGTTTAGATGTGGCTGACGTTTGTACAGATGCAGTTGGATAGCGAGGGCTTTCACGAAACCAAAGATTACAGGCCCATTTCTCGCCTTTGACTACGGGTAATCCACCATGCAAACTCGCCGGGTGACGCTGGTTAGTACCCCCAAAACAATTGTGGAAAACAACCATGCGACCACGTACGGCTCGTATTTCCATATCCAGTTTTGGAAAACAGGTGCCACCCCCGTCTTCGACAGTATTGAGATACATTAAACAGGTGACTAGACGCTGGCCTCCTTTGGCCATACAGCGTTTACCCCGTTCTGAGGCTGCATCCCAAGCATCATAGTGGGGACTATATTTCTGGGTTTCATAATAGTGAATCAGCTGGAATGACTCTGCATGATCTAGAGGAATATCGATCAAGGTGCTGATCCGAATAGATAGTTGACCGATAACAGGGGTTGAATGATGCTTTACCCAGCAATTTTGTCCGGTTCTACCTTTGCTGACAGTGCCAGATCTATCTGTAGATACCAACGCACGTTGTAAATCGGACTCAGCGGCACCGGTCAGCGCGTCAATCTCCTCATTGCTGAGAAAATCCTCAAAAACATAGATTAGCGGGTCGTTGTTGACCTTTTGGCCTGATTGATACTCGTGACGAATAGTTAGTCCCATCAGCGTAAAAATATATCCCGTAGGTCTAGGTAACCATAAGACCAGTAGACTCTGAATTTGGAATTTTGGAATCTACAATCATAACCTTCATGCTTTAAGAATATTTTATGCAAACACCGTCACGCCCCAGTTATAAAACCCTATCATTGCTTTTGATTATTAAGAATATTTCTTAACTTGAAAACAAGTTTGTCAAAGTTCAAACTACTCGCCTGAACCATCAAAGCCCATTTTTCGTAAGCTTCTCAAGTCTTTAACACTACAATATTGCTTTATTTAGAAGACAGGCCTGTCCCTATGGTCTGCAGACTACTGGAAATGCCTTAAAGATCTTTAATTCACATAGATTTGATACTATCCCCTCAATTATTTTACAGTGACTTTATAAAGCCCCTTCTAAAAGTATGAGGCAGTGACTTAATATTATTGCGAATACTTATCAATAATTAGCTTGTATGCATACAGCTGCATCTTTTTTTCTTGGAGGTGTAGGGAAGGTTGTACACACTTTTTTATGGACATAACCGTTATTATTTGCACCTACAATGGCGCATCTCGACTTCCCAAGCTGTTTCAACATTTGACCTGCCAGATCCTGACAGGGTTGATTGATTGGGACATTGTGATTGTCGATAATAACAGTCAGGATGAAACAGCCCATGTAGTGCAGAATTATCAATTGCTGCCGGAGTTTGCCGATAAATTACAGTATTGTTTTGAGCCTAGACAAGGTTTAGCTTTTGCTCGGCGGTGTGCCGCACAGGTAGCCCGTGGTGAACTATTGGCTTTTTTAGACGATGATAATTTGCCTAATCCCCATTGGGTACAGGCGGTATACGACTTTGGTCAACAGCATCCCCAAGCAGGTGCATTTGGTGGGCAAATTGTTGGCATCTATGAGGGGGAATTACCTAGTAGGTTTGATCGAATTGCTTGTTTTTTGGCAGTGATTGACCGCGGTCAAGTGCCATTTCGTTACGATCTTTTAGGACGCTGGCTTTTTCCAGCAGGGGCTGGATTGGTGGTTCGGCGAGAGGCATGGTCAGTGGTACCTCAACAACCTGTACTGTCAGGTGTCTCTATGGATAACTTAGCAGGTAAAGGTGAGGATATTGAAACACTCTCTTATATTAGAAAAGACGGTTGGCAAATATGGCACAATCCAGCGATGGAAATAGGTCATGAGATTGGCTGCGATCGCATCTCACCCCCGTACCTTTTTAGACTGTTCCGTGGAGTAGGTCTCAGCCGTCACCACACACGCATGATTCGCTTTCAACCCTGGCAAAAGCCCCTAGCTGTTGTTGGTTATGCGCTAAAAGATCTTATTCAGCTAATAAAACATTGTTTAACCCACTGTCATCTGCTGCGTTCTGATTTAGTTGCCCAGTGTGAGTTAATCCTACTATTGAATAGTCTTCTTTCACCATTTTACTGTTTTCTCAAAGCTTCTAAGCTATTTGAGAGATTCGAATTTCAAGGCTTTATAGGCTTAGGTTCATCTTGATAGCCATAGCGCTTCCGGTCGAACCGAATCTATTTCAGACATATAGGTGAGTTGTGCTTTAGATAAGGAAAGACAGTGGATATAAAGCGATAAGCAATACTACCTTTAATCCACTGTCGATGTACCAAGAAGGTTGTTTTATAGCTTGGCGCCCATAGTTTATAGCATAGATGCTTGCTATAACCCTCAAGTTTTAGCAGCTATGGGCGCAGCAAACTGCGGAATGCATTTCGCAGTTTGCTATACCTATTAACTAATGAGAAAGCCATCAAACGGCAGCCAGCTGCTTCTCGAGATCGTTACTGTATTCCCCTTTGCTGGCGAGGCTGTTAAATTTTGCTCGCTGTAATAAACGCTGCTGCGCTTCTGCCACATTACTTTCCTTACCGGCCCAATAATCTAATGCCGGTTGCTGAATAGCTCTTGCATAGGAGAATGTAACTGGCCAGGGACATTGATCACCAAAGAGCTTATTCATCGCATTCAAATGAGCCGAAGATTGCTCTTTGGTCTGTCCACCAGACAGGAACGCAATGCCCGCCACGGTTGCTGGAACATTTTTTAACAGACAACGAATGGTTGCCTCAGCCACAGCTTCTACACTAGCTTGCTCAGGACAGGCTTTACCAGGAATCACCATACTGGGTTTTAAGATCATCTGATCGTAGGCCACACCTTGAGTGTATAGCTGGGCAAAAACCGCATCTAGTGTCTCATCTGTGACCTGATAACAATGCTCCAATGAGTGATCGCCATCAATAAGTACCTCAGGCTCCACAATTGGCACTAAGCCACCTTCCTGACAAAGGGCCGCATAACGGGCTAACCCATGGGCATTGGCCTCAATACAGGCTCGACTAGGAATACCGTCACCAATAGTAATTACAGCACGCCACTTCGCAAATCGGGCACCCATTTGATAGTACTCGGCAATACGATCTCTCAAGCTATCGAGGCCTTCAGTTACTTTTTCTCCAGGGTGACCTGCCATATCCTTAGCACCGGTATCAACCTTAATGCCAGGAAGCATGCCTGCATCAGCAATTACCTTGAGAAAGGGAATTCCCGCTTTAGTTGTTTGGCGAATGGTTTCATCATAAAGAATTGGGCCACTAACATAGTCAGATAATCCTGGCGTAGTTAAAATTAATTCTCGATAAGACTGTCGTGCTAATTCTGTTGTTGGAATTCCCAATGCATCAAAACGTTTATTGCAGGTGCCATTGCTTTCATCCATTGCCAAAATCCCTTTTCCCTTTTGGATCATAGAACTGGCAGTAGATTTAAGTTCTTGGGTATATAGGCCCATGATCGTTCTCCTAACAAATTTTTGAGCGGAGCAACTATGAAAAATTGCTAAAAAATGAACGTGCACTCAACTTGTTTGAGTCCTCACTATTGAAATATAATCGCAATAGCAATGTAAATGTCAACTATTTTTTTGAGTCAGTGTTAGTGAGGAAACTGTTATGAATGCAAGCACCCAAGCAGTATCAATCGATGCTATGAGGAAAATTTCCAGTATTCCAGTTCTATTTCGGTCAGAATTTCCATCGGCGATTGTGGATCTGAGTCCCTGGACAATGGATGAACAAGCCCAGCAGCAAACAGATCCTAATTCTCTGGACTTTGCCTTTTCATTTTCACGATGGCATCCTCTTTTGAACTGTGGTTGTGTGCTACTGCAGATTTACTTTACACATCCGCTATCAGAGAAAAATAACAGTTTTTATGGCATTGAAGCATCTGGATATGGCCATAAAGGTGAATATTGGCAATTCTCTAGTATGAGTAATTGGCAATTTAAGGGAAAACTGTTGCCATCTGGTACTAGCCAGCAGCAGCTGATGGATATTTGTTATAAAATTCACGCTCTATTTGGCCGTATAGCTTCGTTACGCTATTAGTGTTGAAAAATATTGGAATCGGGAGTAAATTGAGCCATGACTAGCCCCGTTTTCTTTGAACCTCAATAATTCCTAAAACAGCTCATCTTCTGCTGATATCTGAATCGTACAGTCTGATGTTGGATAGGCCACACAGATCAGGGCATATCCTTTGGCCAACTGGTCATCATCTAAAAATGATTGATCCGATTGATCAACAGTTCCTGACAACACCTTGGCTGCACACACACAACAAGCGCCTGCTCTACAGGAATAGGGCAAATCAACACCCGCTTCCTCTGCAACATCTAAGATATAGTCATCTTCTGGCACCTCAATAGTTTTCTCCAAGTTTGATTCTGGGTCTACCAACGTTACTTGAAAAGTTTTCATAGGTACTTCAGTTACACTCCAAATTTTTGGAACATGCTCTTGCAATGCTGGCGAATAATTTCTAAGTTAGCTACGTTTTATTCTTCTACTTTTTTGGTAAGAAAGGCATCTAACGACCACTGCCCTGAGCCATTAGCCAAAAGAAAAAGATACAGTGCGCCATAGAGCGACGCGGTTTCTAACGGGGTGACTTTCAGACCATTTCCCTTAATATGAAAGAAAATAGCGACGCCCATGGTAGCCAACAGAGCCAAAGCATTTGGGCGGGTTAGAAATCCCAAAATAATCAGACCTGCGCTAACCACCTCGATATAGGCTGCACAGTAAGTAAAAAAGATTGGATAGGGCAGACCAATGTAGCTAACCACATTGTCTGCAAACCCCTGAATATCGGCTAGCTTATCAAGGCCATTGTGAATCATCAAGCCACCAGCAGCAAGCCGAGCAATTAGCCAGACAACCTGAAATAGAAAGCCATCAGAAGTAGCAGGGGCCAACAGTTGCTGTAGTAGAGATGATGAGGGGCTTGTCTCAGAGGATGACATAGGAACTAAAGACAGGTGATTACAACATCTACTCTAAATTATTGCAAGCTATTCTTGATAGTCAAGCGCATTTTCATCAAGAATCAATATTTAACGGCACAGCCATCGATCCCAGTATCTCTACAGGGGTATGATTGCTGCTTGAAGCCATCTTTTAAAGTTTTCAACCTTAAGAAGGTATTTAAATAGTGGACATTGTGACCTGAATAGCCCTGGTTTTCTATTATGATTATTGACAATAAATTTCAATAATTAATTTAGTACTTCAGGAATGGACAGATATGGACGAATTCGTAACAAATTGTTCGCTAATCATTGCCATAGTTCTAGGTCCTCTGATGCTACTGGCACTCACAGGCTGGTTCGCAGTACAGGCGTTTTTGGACATCAAAGCTAAGGCGATCCAAGTCTATGGTCTCCGTTTTACTCCCTGTGGACGGTGCCTTTACTACACAGGTTGCAAAGAACTGGCCTGTGCTGTGAACCCCTGTATAGCCTTAACAAAATCTGCCCAAGATTGCCGAGACTTTACTCCAGCTGATGCTCCCAAACCTCCCAACGTAAAACATCCCAAGAGCTAGAAACACTGCTTCATAGACGGTTGGCAGTGGCTATCCTAATAACACCACGAAAGCCTAAGGCCTGCGATTACTCACTAATCCCCGTTTGGGCTAAGATTTCGGGATTAGCACAGTCCTGATCGCTTCTGTTCATAGCGATATTTTCACTTAAGAATCCACTTTGTACCAAATAGGCAAAGTAATTAGCCAGCAGTTTCTCATCTAGAGCAGGACAGACAATTGAGCTGTTCTCTAAGCTTGCTAATGTATCGCTGGCGTCAAAGGGCTGTACCACCGGTTTTACCGTATGCGGGTCAACCTGTTTCCCTTTGGAGCTCACACCGTCCCCTTCAAACGTAATATTGTCTTGCTCAGCCAAGATAGGAATCAGCGGATACAACGCATTGTCTGGTGAATTCCCCTGCTTGACCAGCTTTGAGCGCCACTGTTCATACTCAACAAACTCCATGGGGAATCCAACAGAACGAACATATTGATACACATCGGCCATCGATAGTGGCTGAGGATTCACTAGATGAAAAACGTTACCCAATGACGTCTGTTGTTGCGACAGATAAACAATTGCCTGACTCACATAGTCGCAGGGATTTAGATCTAAACTGACATCCAAATTTGGCATACTTTCAATTTGAATGCAGCCTTTGATCATGCGATAGATAATATCGCCTGTATTACAAATACCCGTTTTACTATGACCCGTAATGAATCCAGGTCGATAAATACAGATGGGTAAGCCGCGATCGCAAGCAATAGTCACCAATTTCTCAGCCACCCGCTTACTCTGGGCATAGCCGCTGCCTGGCATCGCCACGTCATCAAGGTTGCCATTCTCTTTAATGGACCCAGCGGCTGCATTACCAGAGGGGACTACCCCGGTACTGGATACAAAATGAACCGGTTTTACTTTGGTCTGGCAGGCTAACCGCAAAATTTCCTGGGTTCCCAACACATTGGCGGCTTTGAACCGTTGATATGGGGAAATAGAATCTACCAGAGCACCGCTGTGATAAATCACATCCAGCTGCTGTGCCAGATGCTGAAACTGTTGTTTAGAACACCCTAAAAGCGGCTGTGATAAATCGCCAATCAACGGCACAATTCTGTCACTAAATGCATCTTCCCAAAGCTGATAAGATTCTAGCTTGCTCTGAATTTTCTGTTTGCCCGACTTGGTATCGGCTGACCGCACCAGGCAATAAATATCCGCCTGGGTTTGCTGTAGCAGCTCGGACAGCAGAAATGCTCCCAAAAAGCCGGTGGCCCCGGTTAAGAAAATAGCATTGGCTACAGTAGCTGGATTGTAAGGAACACCATTTGGCTGAATCCTGTCCTCTAATACGGCTTCCGCTGCAAAATCAATCGCGGCTGCATCTTCATCGAGGATAGTTCCCGGTGGTGCTTGCTGAATTCTTTCAATTTCTTGGGCAATGGCGGCGATGGTGGGTGAGCCAAACAGTTTACGCAGCGAAACTTTAACCTCAAACGTGTTTTGTAGCTTGGTCAACAGCTGGGTTATCAGCAATGAATGACCGCCCAGCTCAAAGAAATTGTCATGAATACCCACTCTCTCGATGCCTAAAATTTGCTGCCACAGCTCAGCAATTGATTTCTGCGTGGGGGTGCTGGGGGGTACGTAGGCGGTTTTATCACGGGTAGGCGCTGGCAACGACCGGCGATCGATCTTGCCACTGGGGGTTAAGGGTAACGACGCCAATGGCATAAAGACAGATGGCACCATGTGTTCTGGCAGTCTCTCTTGGAGAAACTCCCGCAGCTGTAGCTCGCTATCCTCTGACTTCTTAGGCTCAACGATATAGGCAACTAAGATTTTGTTGCCAGGATTATCCTCCCTCACGATAACCACTGTTTCTTTCACCAGTGGATGCTGGGACAGCAGCGATTCAATCTCACCCAGCTCAATGCGAAAGCCACGAATTTTAACCTGGTTATCAATGCGGCCTAGAAACTCTAAATTTCCATCGGGCAACCATCGTCCCAAATCGCCAGTTCGATAAATTATGTCTTTATTATTATTAGGTAGCGGATGCTCAGGGTCAGCAAATGGGTTAAGCAAAAAGCTTGCTTGAGTTTTCTCTTCATTTTGCCAATAGCCGTTACCCACACCAATGCCTGAGACACAAATCTCGCCAGGGGCTCCGATAGGGACTAACTGCATCTGGTCATCTAAAACATAGAGTTTAAGATTCGCCAGAGGTTTACCAATGGGCACTGTGCGCTGATTCTCAGGTAAAGGAGTCTCAATGATAGCCTGAGTGATATCATCGGCGGCTTCTGTCGGTCCATAGGCATTGGCCACCTTGATGTCAGGGTATAGCTGCAGCCATTGATTGACTAACTCCACTGGTACATATTCCCCCGTCACCATCATCAGCAATAAATCGGGCAATAGCCGTTGCTCAGATAACAGCTGAGCGCTATGCTCAATCAGACTTCTGAGAACAATGGGCACCAGTTCCACCAGGGTAAGCTGTTCTGTTTTGATTACCTTAAATAATTTTTCTGGACTACAAACTGTCTCAGTATCGACAATGACGGTTTTCCCCCCCGTTAATAGGGGACCTAAAAATTGCCATACTGAAATATCAGAGGAGGCTGGCGCACTTTGGAGAAAGTTAAATCCGCCATGAAGTGCCAATGCGTCTACTTGGCCATAGATGTGATTTACCGCACCGTCATGGCGGATAATAGCTCCCTTGGGCAGTCCTGTAGAACCAGAAGTGTAGAGCATGTAGGCCAGGTCTGTGGCTTTACTGGGCCTATCCAAATTCTCTTGAGGCAGCTGAAGAAAGTTGTCCTGCCTATAAAGTTTCACCTGGGATAGCTGAGGGTTAGTTATTTGTTCAGACGAACTATTTAAACAGATAACGTGTCTCAACCCAGCGATACTGACCGACAGGTTATTTAGAATCTCTAACGCTAGGTTATCGGTCAATAAAAACCTAACCTGACTGTTAGAGAGCATGTATGAAATTCTATCTAGCGGGTAGGTGCTATCGATGGGGACATAGGCACCCCGCGCTTTGTGAATAGCCAGAATTGCAATCAAAAAATTGATATCTCGGTCTTTTAAGATGCCGACAAACTCCCCTGGCTTCAGACCTAAACTTTGTAAAAGCCTGGCTAGTTGATTTGCTTTTGTATTCAGATCTTGATAAGTGAGCTGAGTGTCTTTCCAGACCACGGCAATATGATCCGGAGTCTGCTCAACTTGCTTTTCAAACAGGGTACTAATGGTTTGTTCAAGGGGATAAATACCCTGGTTATCGTTAAAGCCTTCTAACAGCTGGAACCGAGCGCCATTATCCAGGAATGTAATATCCCCTAGCTTAATGTCAAGCTGATTGATAACGCATGTAACAAGGGTGGTGTAGCATTTTGCGATCTCATCCATCGCACCATCTACAAACAAGCCATCACTGTACTCAAGTTTGCCCTTGATACAATCCCCATCCAGATTAAATAAGAAGGTCACATCGTTATTCATAGCTATTGCTTTGTCATAGCTATGAATAGTTTCTAGTACTACAACAACATCAAACAGTGAGCAGCGGTTTTGATAGGATGGCAATTCTAATAGCTGAGTGATCCACTCAACCGGATAGTTCTGGTTAACATAAGCACCAATTGTGCGCTCCTTTACCTGTAGTAGAACGTCCTTAAACGTCAGGTCTTGATTGATCCGGGTACGCAGCGGCAGAATTACATTGGCAGCTGTCTCACTGTAGGCGTCACTTTCGAGAACAGGAATCCCCACAATTAAATCGCTGTGGCTGGTATACTTTGCCAGCAGAATATTGACAACCGATAGCAAAAATACATATACCGAGGCATGGGAACCATTGCACACTGTAAGCACAGCCTGGGAGACCGCTTTATCCAGCGCCAATTGAACAGACCTATTCCTGCTGCAATACTGACTGGGACGTATATAGTCAGTAATAAAATTTGTCTCAGGTAGTTCTCCTGATAGCTGATTGAGCCAGTAAACTTTTTCAAAAAATAAGTTCTCAGAAATATCTTTACGGGTTTCTTCAACCAGCATTACCGTTGCCCTCATCAAGTAAACATTCGCCAAACGCTTGTTTAATCAGTGCGCATCCCTTTTGCAACGTGGCCATATCAATAGATAGCGGTGGCAAAATCTTTAAGGTTGTATCATTTCGCCCCACACGCTCAATAATTAAGCCCAACTCAAAACACCGAGAAGCTATCTGTTTTGCAACAGAAACTCCGCCACCATTCGCCAAATCAATCCCCCATATCAGGCCAATCCCTCGGATGTCTATCCCCTTAGCCATGGGCTTAATCTCAGTATTTAGGAACGTCTGGAGAAAGTCTGCCTTGAGCTTGACATCTCTTTCTAAATCCGTGTTCTCTCTAAATTCTAGGGCAGCGGTCCCCCCCACAAAGGCCAGCTGATTGCCCCTAAATGTGCCTGTATGCTCAGCCGGGGCCCAAATATCTAAGTCGGGTTTAATCAACAACAGCGACATGGGAAACCCATAACCACTAATAGACTTTGAGAGAACTACCATATCTGGAACAATATCGGCTCGCTCAAAGGAAAAGAAAGGTCCCGTTCTACCACACCCCACCTGGATATCATCACAGATCAGCAGGATATCATGGCGATCGCACAGTGCTCGGAGTCTCTGCATCCACTCAACCGGGGCAACAATTACGCCTCCCTCAGCCTGCACCGTCTCAAAGATAATGGCCGCTGGCTTTTCAATGCCAGAACTGTTGTCATCAAGCACTGACTCGATATAAGCGATCGTATCAATTGACTCCATAAAGCCAAAGGGATAAGGCATAAAGTCAACATTACTGGAGGTGCCCCAGGCCCCCTCGCGAATAGACGTGTTACCCGTCACCGCTAGACTGCCCAGGGTCATGCCGTGGTAAGCCCCCATGAAAGAAAAGATGCCGGTCCTTTTTTTGATTTTTCTGGCTAACTTTAGAGCTGCTTCCACCGCATTGGTTCCTGTAGGACCACAGAACTGAATGCGATAATCCAGACCTTTAGGGGTGAGAATATTATCCACAAAGGTGGTCAAAAACTTCTCTTTGGCAGAGGTGTGTAAATCCAATCCATGGGTAATGGCATCGGCATCCAGGTAAAACATGACCTGCTGCTTGATGTAGTCATTGTTATGGCCATAGTTTAAGGCTCCTGCCCCGGCTAAAAAGTCAATATATTCTTCCCCTGAATCGGAATAGATAATAGAGCCCTTTGCTCGATGAAAAATCGCTGGAAAACTTCGACAGTAACTTCTAACGTTAGATTCACACTTTTCAAAGATATCCATAGTCGTCATCCGCTATTAATTTAGAACTTAATGAGACAAGGCAACGTCAAAATTAAAGGTCATTTCGTTTGCCCAAGATTCTGTTCTTTGCTGCTGATCTGGCGTGAATAACAGCAGTTGCTGCAGCTGTACATGAGGATTTGTCGCCATTTCCCCAAGTAATTGCTCAAGATGCTTCAAGATGCTGGTAATTGTGGCTGACTCAAAGCGACGGCAGTCGTAATTAAGACCAAGCATCAGCTGCGGTCCAGGATGCCCAATGATGTTTAAAGGATAATTTGTCTTATAAAATCCATCAAAATCTTGAAACTCTAGCTCTGTTTTCTCTGTACTGTCGATTTGGGCTGAAGGATAGTTCTCAAACACAACAATACTCTTAAATAAGGGTAATCCTCGCGGTACGTCACTCCATCCCTGCACCTCTACCAGGGGACTATATTCATACTGACGTAGCTCCACCAGCTGCGTTTGCAGCTCAGCGAGCCAGGCCAATAACGGCTGCTCGGGGGGAACATCGACACACACTGGCAAGGTGTTGATAAATACCCCCACCATGGACTCTGTTCCATCCAGGTCCACGGGGCGACCAGAAACGCCACACCCGTAAACAACTTTTTGCTGACAGCTATAGCGGCTAAGCAAAAGAGCCCATGCTCCTTGAAATAGGGTGTTTAATGTGAGTCGATGCTGCTGAGCTAATGATTGCAGCTGCTGAGTAACTGTAGTTGATAGCTCTAGCAGTTCTTCGTTATATTTTTCTTCTTGATAAGATAAACCGGGATCTTCTATATAGTTTAAGGGGGTAGCCGCTTTAACCTTGTTAAGTACGCGTCGCCAGTACTCCTCAGCTTTTGACAGGTCCTGCTTTCGTAACCAGGTAATGTAGTCTTTAAACGGAATACTGGGTAACAACGGTACAGTCTGCCCCTGACAAAATGCCTGATAGAGCTTAAAGAATTCTCCGATCACCAATGCCCCAGACCAGCCATCTAAGATTAAATGGTGTTTGCTCCAAACTATCTGATAGGACTGATCGCTAAAGCGAATAACCGTCATGCGCATCAGGGGAGGCTTGGAAAAATCAAATCCGCGCTGACGATCGCGCACCAAGAAGTCCTTGTAATGCTGTGGCTGATCAGCAGCATCGATATCTCGCCAGTCTTGATGTTCTATAGGCACCGTTACCTGACGATGAACGACCTGCAATGGCTTGTCAATTTCTTCCCAATAAAAGCTTGTGCGCAAAATTGTATGCCTGGCCACCACTCTTTGCCAGGCATAGTCTAAGGCGTCCAGATTTAGGTTGCCACGCACTCCATAGCTAAACTGGATAAAATACAGGCCTGCCTCAGGGGCATACAACCCATGGAAAAGAATTCCTTTCTGCAGTGGAGAGAGTTCGTAGATGTCCTGGATATCTTCTTTCATCGGTACTTTAAGATTTGCCTTGGATTTTTGACAGGAACTGGTCGAGTTCTGCTTGGTTTAAGTTTGCTTCCGAAAAGTCAGAGGGAGTGTAGCCGCCAGCCTCTGGATCTTGACAGTGGGTGATGAGCGATCGCAACGCCCGAATATATCCCTCCGCCAGTGCTTCAACGGTGGCCCGATGATGAATCGCTTCGCTGTAGGTCCAATCCACCTGCAGGCGGCCCCCAGCAATCACACTATTGATATCTAGCCGATAGGTACGCTCCCCCCGAGGGCTCCGTTTTGGACCAACCGGCTCTTTGGCAGGGGCAAACATGGACGACGACAGCGCCTGATCTGTCTGTCCTAAATAGTTAAAGCGCACTTCGGAGGGACCCGGTTGCCAATCAGTTCGATTACTCAGATAGCGTAGAATGCCGTAGCCAATACCTCGACCAGGAATGCTCCTAAGCTGTTCTTTGATAGCCTTAAGGGCCTCCCCCGGACTCGCCTCTGAAACGGCCTGCAAATCTAACAGCACTGGAAAAATAGTCGTAAACCATCCCACAGTGCGAGACACATCGACATGTTCAAATAGATCTTCTCGGCCATGTCCTTCCAAATCAACCAGTAGAAAACGCTTTCCTGTCCACTGGGCAAAAGCTTGTACTAACGCTGTTAATAGAACATCGTTAATTTGGGTGCGATAGGCAGCAGGTACCTCCTGAAGCAACACTACGGTCTCCATTTCATCTAGAGCAACCGACACGGTCCTGGCTTTAGCGACAGAGTTCTCATTGTCGAGAACGTCAACGGGGAGCGGCTCAACTTGTTGATTAGACTGGTTACACCAGTGGTCCAGTTCCTGTTGCTGACGGTCAGATTGAGCATAGTTGACCAGCTGCTCGGCCCAATATTTAAATGAAGTGGTCTTCGGGGGAAATTGAATAGAGGTGCCCTGACTAATTTGCTGATGGGCAATTTGAAGATCCTCCAACAAAATTCGCCAGGACACACCATCTACCGCCAGATGATGAATGATCAATAACAAACGGCTCGATCTATCAGACCCCAGGTCAAAATAGGCAACCCGCATAAGAGGGCCCGAAGAGAGATCTAAACTAGTCTGCAGCTCAGATGCAGCTTCTAAGATAGCCCCCGTCTGGTCCGTCTCCGATACCGATGTTAGATCTACCCACGTCAACGGTACATCCCCATCTGGCTCAACAATTTTTTGTTGCCAAACACCATCTTTACAAACAAAACGCAACCTCAGAGCATCGTGGTGCTCCAGCAGTTGCTGCACCGCCTGCTTCAATTTTTCACCATCAAGAGGCTGGTGGACTTCTAATAAAATAGACTGGTTCCAGTGGTGGGGGTCTGGTAAATATTGCTCAAAAAACCAGTGCTGAATCGGTGTCAGAGGAACTTCCCCGATAACAAGTCCCTGTTCCGCCTGAATTATTTGTTGCGTAGTGGCCACTGTCGCCAGTTCAGCAATTGTCTGGTTTTCAAACACCTGCTTAGGTGTTAGCGTCAGTCCTGCCTGGTTAGCCCTGGCAACAATTTGGATACTGAGAATGGAGTCTCCTCCCAGTTCAAAGAAATTGTCGTGGATACCTATTTTCTCAATGCCAAGGGTTTGTGCCCAAATTTCAGCCAATGCTTTCTCTGAGGCGGTCTCAGGGGTAACAAAAGCGGCCTGGCGTTCTGTCTGGGTCTCGGGTGCAGGTAGTGCTTGTCGATCGACCTTACCATTGGGGGTTAGGGGCAAGCTTTTTAGGATTACAAAAGCAGCTGGCACCATGTAGTCAGCCAGATTAACCTTTAAGGCTTCTCGCAGCTCACTGATCGTTAGATCAGCTTGTTTTTCAGGAACAACATAGGCCACCAAGCGGCGATTCCCCGACTGTCCTTTTTGGGCTAGAACCACCGTATCCTTAACCAATGGATGCTGGCGGATAACACTTTCAATTTCCCCTAGCTCAATACGATAGCCGCGAATTTTAACCTGGTAGTCAATGCGCCCAAGAAATTCAAGGGTGCCATCTGACTGATAGCGCCCTAGATCTCCGGTTCTATAGAGCTTAGGTAACCCGTTGGTCGCCGACTGACTATCTATAAACGGGTTGATAATAAAGCGCTCTTCTGTCAGTTGAGTACGATTTAAGTACCCCCGAGAAACACCAGCACCACCGATATGAATTTCCCCAGGTACACCTCTTGGAACCGGTTGACCCTCAGGGTCTAACAGATAAATCTGGGTGTTGGCAATGGGCCGCCCAATGGGAACGGTCGTTTGATGAGGGGGGCGCTGGTTTAGTCTCTCTGGCGTAATGGCATAGGTTAAAACACCCACTGTGGTTTCTGTCGGTCCATAGTGATTAAACATTTGACAGCCTACGTCGTAGCCATAGATTTGCTCGACTAGCTGCCAATCACAGGCTTCGCCACCTAGAATCAGGCACTGCTTAGGTAAGATTTGTGCCGGACGAGACGATGTTAGCAGGGCTGCTAGATGAGACGGCACAATCTTTAAACAATCGATGGTGTGGTGCTCAAAATAGTCCGCCAGAGTTTCAGGATTAGATGCCCGCTCGGTGGATATGATGTGGAGACATCCGCCGCTTAAAAGGGCAGGGAAAATAGCTGTATTTCCTAAGTCAGCGGCAAAGGTGGAAACGGTGGCAAAGCTCTTACAGGTGGAGAGGTTTAATTTTTCTGCGATCGCACGCGTATAATTGAGCAGCTGCTGATGTTCAACGGCCACCCCCTTAGGTTTACCCGTAGAACCTGACGTAAACAGAACGTAGGCCAAGTTTTCAACAGATATGTCACTGCTAAGATCAGCTTGACTTTCATGAGCGATAGCTTCTTGCTGTTTATCAAGACAGACCAGGGGAGTTTCTATCTCTGACAGTGTTTCAATTAAATGCTGCTGACACAACAGCACTGACATTTGAGTATCCTGCAATCGAAACACCAAATTTTCCCGTGGCAAAGCGGGATCAAGAGGAACGTAGGCACCACCTGCTTTTAGCGTTGCCAACAAACTCACGATGACATCAACGGAACGCTCTAAATAAATACCAACTAAGCTCTCATTATCTACACCCAACGCTTTTAGATAACGAGCTAGCTGATTTGCCTTAGCATTAAGTTCGCCATAGGTGAGCTGCTGTCCTTCACAAACAACAGCCGCATGATCGGGTGTTTTTTGAACCTGCTCCTCAAATAATCTATGAACACATTGCTCAATAGAATAGTCAGCCTGAGTCTGATTAAATGTCCTCAGAATTTTATCTTGCTGGCCATTGCCTAGAAGCCGTAGTTGACCAATAGAAGTTTCAGGCTGGTTAACAGCATTTTCCAACAGTGTCAAAAACCACGTGGATAACTCTTTAATCTCTTTAAAGCCATACAGACGAGCATCGTGGTAAAACTCTGCCGCCAGACGATTCCCTTCTTGCAAGCAAAATAGCAGAAGCTTAAAATTTTCTCTCCACACAAATCGTTTATGGAGAGAAAATGAAAGATCAGCCCCACTGTAGCTGTCTGGCCATGACTCAAACTCAAACCCCAAAGACCCTGTAGATAGAGGATCATCTTCAACCAACCCTTTCTCCCAAGAAAACTCATCTTGCCACTCATAGGCATCATGGACTGCCTGCTTGACTTGACTTAACACATCCTTAAATGACAACTTACTATTTAGTTGACAAGTAAGCGGTAAATATTTTGAAAGTGGTCCTGGCACAGTTTCAAGCTCTTCGTGCCCTCTACCATCACTGGAAACATTAACTGTTAGATCCTGTCGCCCTGAAATTCTCCATAGTAAGATCTGCCAGCAAGACAGAAAAAGCTCAGAGATATTGGCATCTAAGCGATCGGACAAAGTTTTTATCTTGACAGCTAAATCATCAGCAATATCCATAGGCACCGATACTATGGGAAACTCCGACTGTTTGCTATGGATATTACTCGCCAGAAATCCTAAGTCAACACCGTTATGGATAGCCTGTTTTTGCCAGTACTCCTTACCTAGTGAATAGTCCTCCTGTTCCAGCAGCTCGTTTTGCCATTCTGCAATATCGGCATACTGCATAATTTCGTCTTCATGTGTCTGAGGATGGGCCGAATAGAGCACATTGATGTCACCGATCAGCTGCTGCAACGTTAGTCCATCTGCAAGGAGGGGGGAAAGTCGAATAAGTAACACATACTTCTCTATACCGAGCATTAAGAGGTTAATCGACAAAGGAGGACCATCCTCCGATGTCAAGGCATTACGCTTAAGCTGATCAAAAAGCTGATCAAGCTTTACTTCCTGCGCATCCAAGGGTAAGTCAATCAGCTCCTGCACTTGGATATCAGGATAATACCGATCGTGAATCACCTGCAGCGGCACGGTCATTCCAGGCAAGCACTGAAACGTTGTACGAAAAATCTCATGTCGGTCGACAATAGTTTGCAGCGCTCCCTTTAAGGCATCTACATTCAAACGACCTTTAATGAGGACAGCTCCTTGAATTAAGTAAGCCCCTACGGTTTCCTCTTGCTGCAATAGCCATGTGCGCTGCTGCTGCTGCGACAAGCGAAACCCTTCAATCTGGCCACTTTGCATACCCATATCCCTTGGCATCATCAAATTTCTCAGCGAATAAATCTTTTACCATATGCATTGGACAAAAATTCAAAGCTGATGAATACCCACAGGCGTACAACAGCAAACTAACAAAGACAAACCACATTAATTTACTATTGACATTTATTCCTAATACTTTTCCTAAACATTACAGCAAATCTCTAAACACTGGCAAGTATACAAAAACCTTTCCATAGCCCATATCTTATTCAACGCTGACAGAAAATCAATATGAGCAAAGGTTTTTACCGCTTATCGCGCCTATCTGGTTAGTCAATACAAGGAATATTCGTGAAAGCATTTAGTTTCAACGACTAACCTGACGTGCAAATGTCCTAATGCATCAGGACATTTGCCATATCAGCAAGTTCTGTAGAGAAGCAAGCAGTCATATATATATCATAGCGATATTTAATGACAATCGATCTCAATTTTAAGTATCATTAGCATGGCATTGATGTGCTCATAGGAAACAATGACATGGGGTCATCCATCGATAGGGATTCAGCAGTTCCCTTGTATAAAGTCGTTCTTAACCAGGAAGAGCAGTACTCTATCTGGCCAGCTGATCGAGAAAATCCCTCAGGTTGGAACGATGCTGGGAGAAGCGGTCCTAGGCAGGAATGTTTGGATTATATAGAGACCGTTTGGGCAGACATGCGACCTTTAAGTTTGAGAAAAAGTATGGACAAGATAAAAACCGAGTCCTAGCTGTTAATCTACTCGCTTACAGTGTCTAAATGCCTCAAAAGCGATAGCAAATCCAAATTTCGGTGCCAAGCGGAACGATTCCCTCAGGAATCTAGAGTATTCTCCGAGAAAGGCAAATCTGTACGGAATGCCTTCCCTTTCTGACTTCTGACTTTAGCCTCAGTCAAGATTTCCTGGCTTAAATTTGATACTCCGAACTAGTAAGGCGCATGTTGGCAATGTTCTCTCTTAGTAGTCATGACAAAACGGCGCTACGATTTTGATTGGCTTAGAACTCTAGTAGTCATCAACCTTATTCCGTTTCATGTCGTCTGGTTGATGTTATTTTTTCCAGTTCCCTCCCAAACTGGTGGTGACGGCATAATTGCCACACTTTTGCAGGCTTATATGGCTGAAGTTGCCCCCTGGCATATGCCGCTTTTATTCGTGATTGCAGGTTACAGCGCGGCTATTTCCCTGACACGACGTTCACCTAACCAATATTTGGTAGAAAGATTACAGCGCCTGGTTGCCCCACTAGTGTCCTACATAATTATCATTGGGCCAATCATGCGTTATTTTTGGCCAGGACAGAACGTCCCCCGTGGCTTAACTGACTTTGTTTTGAGCTTTTTACCCTCCCACTTCAAAACCCTCACTCTCTGTTGTTACTTTGATCATTTGTGGTTTATTTTTTATTTACTGTTATTTAATCTAATCGTTCTCCCCATACTGGCAAATATCTCTATGGAGAGAATACACAAGATGACATCAAGTATTGGTTCCCATGTAATTTGGGGGCCCATGGTCATTTTTGCGATCGCTATGGCAACTATTGGTTGGTACTGGCCTCTTCTATTACAGGACCCAGACCTGATTCATGACTGGGGCTACTTTGCCTATAATTTGTTCGCCTTCATAGTTGGCTATCTACTATTTGTTGATCGCAATTTAGAAGCTATTATTAACTCCAAACTCCGATTATGGCTCGCTTTATTTTTAAGCAGCTCAATCACACGTATTGTTCTCCTTTTGCAGTACCAAGAGAATTTTTACGATGCTCCTGAAGTTAGCCAACATCTACTTTTTTCCATCATTACTGGAACTCATACTTGGAGCGCCATATGTCTTACACTCGCGCTAGGTCATCGCTATTTATCTAACAAAGATAGCTCTTTTATGCACTATATGAAGAATGCATCACTGCCTTTCTACATATTGCACTGGCCTATACTAATCATCTTAGGTACATATCTTTTGCCGTTAGGATTAGGCTTCTTGCAAAGTTTTTTCTTGTTAATTCTCTTAACTGCCTTGACCACCACTCTCATTTACGAGCTTCTGGTTAAACCTTGGTCATTTATTCAATTCCTGCTAGGAGTCAAAATCAAAACAACTAAGGTTTAAAGCACACGCCATGGAAATGGGTTCTTGCTCAAGCCCCTTTAAAAACCTCGGAGCTCTTAAACAGCAAACCCTAAATAGAGGTGCCCCAGATTCATGTCCAACAGAAAAGGAGATAAGCGTGATGCTTATCTCCCGATAAGTGAGCAAACTTGTTTGGGGATTTTTTAATGGAATGATGGGTTGTGGCGAATCAGGTCCATAAACTCTTGACGCGTGCGGGCATCGTCAGCAAACACCCCTTGCATAGAACTGGTGACGGTCCAGGAACCAGGCTTTTGTACACCGCGCATCACCATACACATGTGGGATGCTTCGACAACAACTGCCACACCCTGAGGCTGCAAAAGACCTTGTAAGGC
>JBCAWO010000063.1:0-27024 GCA_038534515.1 Cyanobacteria bacterium J06554_1 | reverse complement strand
TGAGTTTCGCACCTGTCTGCTTGATCAACTCGTTATGGGGCTGGCACGACAATTCAGAGTAACGTTCATTCTCTGGAGATGTAGTTATCAAGCAATAGGTGCTCAGGCTAATCAATTAGCGTTTACCAAAGCCCATATTGACAGCTTTTAACAGCCTCTCCATCGAATTTTTCAATCAATTGAGCCTGGCCATCATGCAAAAAGCGACGCACCAAGAAAGGCATTACCCAGCCATAGAGTGAAGACGGTTCTAAATCAAAGTACTGATACCAAGTCAGGAGACTATCCCCATTTTCATTGGGTTCTACTGTCATCACTGCTAGATGATTTTTTACTGGCACACCGGCTGTAATTTGATAGGCAATTACGTTGGGGTAATCGTATTGGACGATAATTTCAGTTTCTTCTTGGTCTCCAAACATCAGGGTTCTGCGACTACCTTTATCCCATACGCCCGGAACAGCTGAGTTACTGTGATCATAGACGACACTGACTAAACCAGGCATCCACTGGGGTAGCGATGAGGAATTGGATATGTAGTTAAAAACATCTTCTGCTGAGGCGTCTAAATAAACTTGTGTGGAGGCCCTCAGGGGAGATGAGGCAGAAATCACATGTCGGTTACTGGTGGGAGACGGGCTAGGACGACACTTGTTGACAACAAAGTAGCCAGCAATGATTACCGTGTTTAGGCTTAATACACTAACAAGCGTGCTCAGGATAATTTTCTTCACTGTAGACTATCCTAAAAATCAGCGAGCGAGAGCGATCGCAATGGCCACACCACACACAATGCCTGACAACCCAGAGATGCTAGCTCCCATGGCACGAGACATCAGAAAAAAACGATTGAACCCCTGGCCATCTAACTTGTATGCACCATAGGCCGAGGAGAAGCCAATGGCATGGAGTGTTCTTGCGATCGCAAACACCCAACAAAGACTAAAAACAACTCGGGTTGACCCCGTCACACTTTCCAGCAGCGCAACAGATGCGATAAAAATGCCAGCATTTTCCGCTAAGTTTCCGTGTCGTCGCACCAGCTGTTCAAGGGCAATGTCACCTTGAACACCCATGCCTTTACCATTTTTGCCTCGATAGAGTCCGACTGCGAACATCAATATCTGTTGTAAGACAATTAGATAGGCAGCTAACCATGCTGCATGTGTAGGGATTTCCATCGTTCGATTCTTTCTAACAGGACAGTTTTCTGTCGAGGGAGTCTCTTTACTCTGATGGGAAAGGGGTTCAGTTCAATTGATATACGTATTGTAGGCTTGCAAAAATGCAGTGTCATTATCAAAATATGCAAGTATACTTTGCATATATGCAAGCAACTCCAAAGAACTTACCTTGAACTGGTCCAACCTACAGGTTTTGCTTACCTTTGACCGCGAAGGAACGCTACAAAAGACTGCCGCTAAGCTGGCGATGGATATTAGTACGGTATCTCGCAGAATTCGGGCACTAGAGGCTGATTTAGGGCAAAAGCTGGTCGAAAATATCAGCGGTCGCTTGGTGCTAACCACCTTTGGACAACAGGCGGTGCAAGCGGCAGAATCCATGGCGGCAGAATCTGACCACTTACAACGTGTGATTCAAGGAAAAGAAAGTGCCCTATCTGGAGTGTTGCGGGTGGCACTGCTGGATATTCTGGTGTTTTTTCACCAGGACCTTTTGCAGTCGTTCTCGGCTCAATACCCTCACATCACCTTAGAATTGGTGTCTGGAACAAGCCGTGTGCATAGTCTCACCCGACGGGAAGCCGATGTGGCTATCCGGGTGTCTAAACAACCAGATGAGACGTTGGTGGGGATGCGAGCATTCCAGACCGAATATGCTATCTATGCCCATCACACGATAGCTAAGAGTCCCCCCAGTAGCTGGGCTGATCTTCCTTGGATTGGCTGGGATCCGGCGGTCAATGCTCGGCTGATCGATGCTTGGATGGAGGGATACGTCCCGCCTGAGCAAGTTCGGTTTCGAGTGAATAGTGCGATCGCGCAATTTATGCTGACTGAAGGTGGATGCGGTGCTTGCATACTACCTGTAGCATATGCGGACTTAAGTGATGAGTTAGTTCGCTTAAGCGAAGATTTAGATGGATTTGATACTAGCATTTGGCTATTAACCCACCGTGACCTCAAGCGAAACGGTCGAGTTCAGGCTTTTATGAAACATTTTTATAAGGGTTTAGAGCCATTTCGTAACAACACGGGATGAATGTTTCACCGCATAACGTTGGATTTCAACAGCGGCAGTAACTCTAGACTTTGCTTGACAATCTATACCCCGCCGTTGCAATGCAGTGTTAGCCAAGTGGTGGCAACAACCTTACAAAACCCTCTTGCTCAAAGTGACGATCAGTGGTTAATGCGTCAGTCATGCCACGTTGGCGCATTAAAACAAAGCTGACTGCATCACACAAAGAATACGTTTTGTCCTCCCGAGCAATCAAAAGTTCCATGGCTTTTCCGTGTAGTTGTTCGTCAACCCATATCGTTTCAATATCTGGATTATCAACCAAATCCACTATAAACGCGAGTACCTAAGGTCCAGGAAAACGCCGAACCAAGCCAAGAGCGACCAACTCGGCCATAACATGACTATGCGTCAATAGCCTATCGCCAGCATCATGGATTAATTGAACTGCTTTATCATGTTGTAGCTCATCCTGGTGGAGGTAGCATAATAAACCTGATGTATCTAGAAGCACAACTAAAACTGACCTCTAGTAATCATCTGCGTAAGCTTTGGCCAGGTCAACATCAATCTGGTCATTATCTGTATCGGTGGCATACCCCAGACTAACGGCACCAGCATGACTCCTGAACTTACTCCGCGCTTGCGCTTGAAGCTCTGACGAAAGCAAAATATTACTGACAATGCTACTCTGCCTGTTGAGAAGTGTCACAATCCACTCCGTTATGGAGACACCTACGGCACTAGACTTGCGCTGTAGGTCTGCATAAACTTCATCGCTGATTTCCAGGGTTAACTGCTGACTCATACGATTAGGTAATCCAGGCTACGTATACTAACTATAGCCTGTGCTTCAAGGAGCAGTGGAGCATCTATCATATTGAGCATTTGCCCCACAACGTACGCTAACCCAGCATATGCCTACAACGTTATACAAGTCCCTATTTTTTCAAAGAGAGAATTAAAATTAACACAAAGGTTGACTAGGAACCGTCTGAAAGAGCAGCCTCATCACTAGATCCTTTTATCAGGCCAAGCATTGATTTGCTGCGGCTTTGTCAAATGCCTGAGGATTATTCGCCTTGTAGAGTTCTATCAGTTGTTCTTTAGTAAACAGAGGTTCTATGGTGACCTTTACCTTTTGTATGTCATCTCGATTAGCTCCACCATCTATTTCCAAAACATAGATTTTCAAGCCTGCACTTCCTTCATTTTTCACAGACACTTGAACATTTAGAAGGGTTTTAAGCTTTTGTTTGACGCATTCCCGAGTTGTTTAACTGGCTGACCTTTGACGTAGACAGCACGAATGGCATTAGGCAGAGAGCAATTTGGTGTGAGCAGCAGGAAATCGGCATCGTAACCGGGGGCAATTTTGCCTTTTTGCTGACCAATTTTGGCGGCTCTAGCAGGATATTCAGAAACGCACTTCCATGCCTGCTCCAGAGACATAAGTCCCATGTCGGCGAGTAGAAAGGGAGCATGGAAAAAGGATGGATAATGATAGTCAGAACAGAGACAATCGAGAACGTTGGCTTGTGTAGCTTCAGCGACACTCATATAGCCGACATGGGAACCACCCCGGACCAGGTTTGGAGCCCCCATCAGTACAGCAGCTCCATAGGCACGGGATTGTTCTGCCAAGGGGATGGATGCGGGAAATTCTGCGATCGCAACGCCACGTTCCTGACTTTTAGCTACGTCAGCCTCAGTTTCATCATCATGGGACGCCACCGGAATATCTAACCGATGACAGCGCTGCACCAGGTCTTCAAACTGTGCTAATCCTTCAGTCTGTTGGTCATAAACAGAGTCAATCAGGGTCCGGATCTCGGCAAAGGATAGCTTCAGCCGTCGCTGCAATCCATTCGCATAGCGCTGCAGTGTCGGCTCATCCGTGGTGGGCGGCAGGTGATTATTGAGGGAAAGCAAGGTGACCTGGCGAGTTTCTAACCAGTGGCACAGCTCTTCGTGGTCAGCGGTATTGGCCTGTTCGTGACGAATATGAATGCGGCTATCGACGCGTAACCCATTATTTGGAGCCGAGATTCGGCCAATCAACTGACGCGCCATGTCACGGCTGCGTAGCCCTGGCTCAAAGGAGTCGGTGATTGAGTAAAAGAATGTCGTAATCCCAGCACTCAGTAAAGCCAAATCATTTTCCACCAGGGCCATATCTAGAGGCAAGCTCACCCCAGGGCGCGGACAAATCATGCGCTCAAATGCATCCCCATGAATGTCAACAATACCTGGAAGCAGATGGAGGCCCGTAACATCAACGGCGATAAACCCGCTTGGTTTTGGACTTTGATCGACACTCAAGACTATTCCGTCTTCAATCAGCACGGTCGCTGAATTCACCCAACCATCCGGTGTTAGTACGGTGGCTCCTTGCAGGGCGAGTTTGGGGAGAGCGGCAAGGTGTTGCATGGTCAAAAAACAGGTGAACGAAATAATGTGGGGAGTGGGCAATAGGCAGGAGGTATCAAGAGATATCTGATCTATCAGCAAGTCCCTAAATAATCATTTTCCGAATCCAGCTAGAAACTTCCTCTACTAAGAGAACCACAGCAAAGATCACGATGATAACCATTAACGCTTCGTCATAACGCAAAAGCTGCATCGAGGTAGATAGCTCAACACCGATGCCACCCGCACCGACTAACCCCAAAACGACGGCGGACCGGACAGAGGATTCTAATGAAAACAGGGTAGATGCCACAAAAGATGGCAGTGTGGTCGGAAAGATGGCCCCTACGATGATACTGGCTTCAGATGCTCCTATCGACCGCAGTGCCTCGATTGGACCTGGTTCGATCTCCTCAATCCGTTCAGCAAAAAACTTGCCACAAAAGCCCATAACATCGACAGTGATGGCCATGATGCCAGCCGCTGGCCCTAGCCCAACAACAATGATAAAAATTAGACCCCAGATTAAATCTGGAATTACTCGTAACAACGTAATAAAACTTCGAGTGATTGAAAAACACCAGGAAAAAGGTGTGGTATTTTTGGCAGCTAGAACAGAAAGTGGCAAGCTGAGGGCCGCACCGAAAACAGTACCGACCAACGCCATCTCAAAGGTTTCTAAGGTGGATCGAACAACGCTGCCTAATCGTTTTGGGTTAGGGGGTAGGGCCTGTCCTAAAAAATCACTCAGCCGAAAAATGCCTTTCCAGAGGCGAGCAGGCGTCAACTCACTAATCCAAAGACCATGGGCAAAAAAGGAAATGCCGATGAGTAGCACCACACAGATTAGAAGAGAGGGTTTTCTCCAGCGGGGAGGCGCTGTCAGTACAGCGTGCTTACGTGAGGAGCTGGGCGTCTGGGATTGGCTGGGATGCTTCATAAAGCCAATTGAGTTGGTGGTTAGTAATCTGTTGAGCAGGTGTATCGATCTGAACTTGTCCCTGACGTAGGCCAATGATGCGATCAGCGTAGTCCTTAGCCAGATCTAACTGATGTAGGGTACAAACTACCGTCAGCTGGCGTTCGCGCACAATCTCCCAAAGCAAATCCATAACTTCGCGACCAGCCTTTGGATCAAGACTGGCGACAGGTTCATCAACGAGGAGTAACCCTGGATCTTGCATCAGCATTCTTGCGATCGCAACCCTTTGCTGCTGGCCTCCCGATAGCGTATCCACACGCTGCTGGGCGATATGCGCCAGTTTTACCCGCTCCAAACAGTACATGGCCCGTTCCCGCTCTATTTGGGGAATCGTGGCTGGAAACCAGTAATGGGGACCTTTGCTACGACCTAGCGCTCCCTGTAAAACGTTGTGAAACGCACTCAGACTTGTCACTAGATTAAATTTTTGAAAAACCATTCCCGTTTGACGGCGCAAACCCCGCAACTGAGATTTGGTCGCTGTTTCAATCGCTGCATTGCCGACCTGGATGCTCCCAGATGAGAGAGACTCCAGCCCAATAATGCAGCGCAATAACGTAGATTTCCCTGAGCCGTTCGCCCCCAGCAAAACAATACCCTCACCGGGTTGAGCAACAAAACTAACGTCCGTTAGCGCTACGGTTCCATTTGGATAATGTTTCGATAGTTTGTGAACAGCCAGGGATAGCATAATCAGAATGGGGGGTACTTAGTCGCCAACAAACTCATTAAAGTCATCGATGCCGATTGCCCGATAGGCTTCCCGGATAGAGTCGTAGTCTGAATCTTGAACCTCAATGATTTCAGACCCCGTATACTTTTTGTTAGCTTCAACAGAAATGATGGCACCGACTAACAAGTCCTGGTTCTCTACCATGGCTTGCTTCAGTTCCTGAACGTAGTCTGTTGAGAGGGTGTTGCTAGCCACAAAGACATCGCTGGGTAGCAAAGGTCCCGTTTCAATTAGCGGTAAGTCACCAGGCTCTAAACTTTCGGCTTCCAGGAAACGCTCGTAGTCTAGTGCAGAGCCACCCCAAGCCTCTGTTTCACCATTTTTGAAAGCTTGTAGGTCAGTGTCCCCAAGCAATAAAATTTCGACATCTTCCTCGGGGTTAATGCCGCCATCCACCAAAATTTTAGTGGGTCCTAATTGACCACTGGTAGACCCCAGGTCAGACATGGCAACTTTCTTTCCAGTCAACCCTGAGATATCACTAATCCCGCTATCGGGCTGAACCGCAATAACGGAGCGGTAGTTAGGACGCGTAATAGCGACAAAGGGAACAGCATTAGTCTTGGAACGAATAACAACATATTCGGCTGGCCCCGTTAGTACCACATCGACCTGATCCGATTGCAGGGCAACAGCGGCCGCTGTGCGATCGGCTACGGGGAAGAACTCGATGGCCTTACCAGTTGCCTCTTCCATGGCCTCACGAAACGGTTCATAGTCCCGTTGCAATTCTTCAAGGCCTTGCACATCAGTCACGGCAAACTTAATCGTATCGGGAGTGCGGTTAGTAGCCGCTTGTTGACCACCTGAACAGGCGGCAATGGCTGCCCCCAAGGAGAAAAGAACTGCAGTCTTAACCAGAGAACGACGTTTCATAGCTAAAGGTGAAGAAAGTTGTCTATACCAATTTAGGCACGTCTAGACCATACTGGAATTAGCCAGATCCGTTATTAATATCTGGTTATCGTCTGTTTAAGGTTTTAAGGACCCAGATACGGTTATGACAGATAATACAACGACTGCAACTGCCCACTTGGAATGGGATAAACGTTGGCAAACAGAAGCAGGTCGAGCAGATTGGTTGAAGCCAGACCGTGATGTTGTTCAATTCATTGAACGGCTGACGCCGTCTGCTGGCAACCTTCGGGTGCTAGATCTAGGATGTGGTGTGGGTCGGCATGCGCTTTACCTGGCAGAATTAGGTTTTGAAACCTATGGCTTGGATGGCAGCGAAGCGGGATTACGTTACGCGAAACAGGCTGCTTGCGATCGCAAGCTTGATATTCACTTTAACCAGGGTTCCATGGAAGCCTTACCCTATGACAATGCTTTCTTCGACTACGTACTTGCCTTTAATGTGATTTACCATGGCGACCCAACAGTGGTTTCTCGCTGTGTAGCTGAAATACATCGGGTACTGAAACCAGGTTGTTTTTTTCAGGGAACAATGTTGTCTAAGCGGAATGCCAAATATGGCCAAGGGGTAAACATTGCTCCCAACACGTTTGTTATTCCTAATGAGGACGATAAAGATCACCCTCATTTCTACTGTAATGCCCTAGAGCTTTGTCAGTTGTTGGGTGGATTTGAACTCCAAAGCCTGAAGGATCAGGTGCATAAAAAACCAGAATCCTGGCACTGGCACTTAATTGCAGAAAGGGTATGAGAACAGCGAGACTACATGGCGTACCTCTTTGAAGATATCATCTCTCAGACTCGCTCAAGAGATTGGTGCGGTTCTGGTGGCAATTCAGCTCGAATTAGAGCGCCAGGGCTAACGTCACCGCCAGCAGTAACGATACCCATGACCCCAGCTTTACGGATTAGTTTACCGTTTTCATCACGATCCAACACTGCTGCCATCAGTCCTGCTTGGAATTGATCCAGCTGGGCACAAGGATTTCGCAGACCTGTTAGTTCTACTATGGCCTTGTTGCCTATGTGCAACCGTGTACCTGTCGGTAAATCGAGCAGCTTAATACCTCGTGTTGTGATGTTTTCACCCATTTGCCCTGCGGATACCGTAAAACCAGCAGCCTGTAACTCGTCATGTAATTCAGCGTGAATTAAGTGAACCTGGCGTAAATTAGGTTGGGTTGGATCAACAGCTACTCGCGAGCGATGTTGCACTGTCTTACCCATATGCGAATCACCTTGGACACCCAAGCCAGTTAGAAGCTGAATACTATCCTGATTTGGTTTCGTAAACGTGTGGGTTGTACTACGGCTGACTGCTATCACAACACCACTCATTTTTATTACCTCACTGTCTCTAAATCACAAATCTCATTCTACCCTTCCCTCCCTGTCAGTCCTCCTACATTCACCTGATTCTGAACACAAACAAACAGCTTTCAAATTGCTACCAATGCTTCTCAACGAAGCTAGCTAACTTGTAATTCACCGGCAGATCTGCGTGATAACACCCCAATTCATAGAACTTATACCGGATTTTTTCTGTATGACTCCGGGACTCTAGGGTGTTATGTCGCACTTTTGACGGTTAAGTATGGAATACAGGGATCTTATCCAGCAGTTTCGATAGATAAGTACCCCCATAAGGGAGTTATACAGCATTTACTATGGCATCACCAAAGCCACCACGCTTGCTAGACCAAGTTAGGGAAGTTACTCGCTTAAAGCATTTCAGCCTTTAAACTCAAAAGTCCTATATCCATCACATTCGGGATTTTATCCTGTTTCATAACAAGCGGCACCCAAAGGATATGGGCGCACCTAAAATAGTTATAACGCCTAGATCTGACGGCTAAGCATTTGCATACGGCTACAAAAATGGGTTGGTGCGAAAGGTGATGCACCAACCCATTTTAAAGTTAATCGCTGATGGGCGATCGCATCAGATGGTTTTGCTTGATGCGATCGCAACTCCAATCCTTACCCAATCAGCTGAGTAAAGGACGTCTCATCTAACGTAGTCGTTACGTTCTGAACCACAGCGAGAGTCTCACTACCGGTGCCCAACAACAGATCAGCGCCTTGAACCGTCTGGGTGATGGCCCCAAAGGTCAGGTCACCGATCAGACCAATCACATCGGTACCCACCTCAAAGTCAGTAATGATGTCAGTGCCGTGACCTGTTGCAAACGCAAAGGTGTCGCTGCCCCGACCACCAGAGAAGTTATCTCCGGTGAGTGTGTCATTGCCGAGACCGCCATGGAGCAGGTCATCGCCGTCGTCACCCCAGATCATGTCATCACCTTCATCCCCAAACAGCAAATCGTTGCCGCCTTTGCCGCCGATGCGGTCATTGCCAGCACCACCAAAGATGGCATCATCACCACCCGCACGTCTTTGGGGATATCTGTTATTTAGATCACCGCGTAGGATGTCGTCACCATCGCCACCGCTGATGCTTTGGTCACCTTCACCACCGGCCAAGGTGTCATTGCCACCAGTACCTACAACGTCAGCATCGGGTTCAACGCCGCCGTTGTCGCCGCCAGTGCCGCCGCCGGTGCTGCCACCGTCGATAACAGTGTCCTCACGGAAGGCCAGGTTCTGGATGCGCGTGTCGTCTTCGGGGGCAACATCAGCCACATCGAAGGGTGTGGTCTCATCACCAAAGTTAGCCGCCAGGAATTCGGCCAGGGCATCTTGCTCAGACCCATCGGGGGCAAAGGTGGCCACACCAGTACGAGGGGCGTCGTCCTCTTGGGCGAGCTCAACCACATCGCGCTCGGGGAAGGGATAGCCATCGCCGCCGCCTGCTAGGAAACTGAGGGTGACCATGCGGAAGCTGCGGCTGGGGTCGCCGACTAGCTCGCCGTTTTCAACAATCACATCAGCGTCGTTGCCCTCTTCATCAAGGACTACCAGGGACTGAACCCGGTCGTTGGGAGCAGCAGTGGGGTCAAAGCTAAACTCTAGACCGCTCACTTGAGGAAACTGTCCGGGCGTCGCACCGTCTTCAGTAGCCGCTACACCATGCTCGATGACAGCCAGCAGTTCTTCAGCGGTAATGGTTAACAACGTCAGACCGTTGTTGAACCGCAGGGTGTTGGCAATATCGGTTTCGGAGATGCCGCCCTCAGGTTTAACGCCAGGAATCTCTTCGTTGGGTAGTAGTTCAGGATCACCGGTACCGCCAGCAGGAACCACAACGCGACCGATGTCATCGCGGATACCGCCGCCGTTTTTGAGGGAGATAACAACGCTGTCGTCAGTCTCCTTGGCAATGGCCAGGTTGGCATCAGCGGTTAGATTACCCAGGTTGGTTTCCTCAGTCCGCACGCTACCGCGTACGCCGTTAAGGTAGACGTCGCTGATACCAAAGACGTTGCTCTCTTTAGCAACGATCACCTCTTCTAGGGCATCTACAATGGCCTGAACCTCGGGATCAACCAGACCTTCTGCACCCAGAGCAGCAACGCCAGCAGCGTCGGTGGCGTAGGCACCGCTGACCTCGGCGTCATAGCTTTCAGGGATAATGATGCCATTCTCGTCAAAGTCAATGACCAGACGACCAACATAATTGTAGTTACCGTCTGTGTTGACAACAGCAACGGGATTGCCATCGGCGTCAGTGGTGAAGATGGGGTAGGTTCCCTGGGCTTCATCGCCATCGCGGAGACGGTCAGTTTCGTCTGCCAGAAGAGTGTTAGAACCACCGGCAACAATAATGTCTACGTTGCGCAGACGTGTGGCCAGCTCCTGTTCGATGCTGATTTGCTGCATGTGGGATAGAACAATCACCTTGTTCATGCCCGGATTGAGCGCCAGCATTTCATCCACATCC
Organism: Cyanobacteria bacterium J06554_1; assembly: GCA_038534515.1. Classification (GTDB taxonomy): domain Bacteria; phylum Cyanobacteriota; class Cyanobacteriia; order Phormidesmidales; family Phormidesmidaceae; genus Leptothoe. The sequence goes on along the minus strand of JBCAWO010000063.1, from coordinate 15,942 downwards.
TGCTGGATTTCTGCAGCCAGAGCATCGAGCTGGGCAGCGGTGGGAGTACCGTCGAAGTCTTCAGGTAGAACCGTGACACCATCAGGGCTGGAGATTGTCGGTAGTGTGGGGGTGGTGGCACCCACAACGCCAATTTTCTCGTCGCCTACGGTGATTACGGTAGTGGCAGCCAGGCTGTTGGGCTGAGGTGCCTGGTCATCGGCGACTACCAGGTCAGCCAGATTCTCATCGGTGCTAAAGTCCAGGTTAGAGCTGAGGTAAGGGAACTGAGCACCTACGAAGGACTCATCCACGTCAGGGGTTTCTGGATCATCTTCACCACCGGCAATTAGGTCAGCGAGTAAACCAGTGCCTAGGTCAAATTCATGGTTGCCTAGGGCGATGGCTTCAAAGCCTAGCTCATTCTGAATCAGAATGTCGGCGCGACCCTGACCACCAAAGACATCTTCACTGGCGCTAAAGAAAAGGCCGGGTAGGATGGCGTCACCAGAAGACAGGGTAACCGTGTTGTCAAAGTCATCGCGCAGGGCATTGAGCACCGCAGAGAAGTTGGGCGCATCGTCTAGGGCAGGGATACCGGCTTCCTGGTCAGCGGCATGGAGCAGTTGCAGAGTGAAAGTAGAGGGTTCAGTCACAGTTGGTTCTAGGGTAAATTTGGCTAATATGGGCTCGTGGTCACTGGCGACAATGGTGTCTGTAAACAAAGCACCGTTGTCGTCGCGGGTGAAGTCATTGTTGACATGAACAATGTCAAACTCGGCTCCCTCCAGGAGAGAGTCGGTGACAAACAGGTGGTCTAGCACCTGGCTGTTGCCGTCAAAAATGAATGTGTAGGCATCATCGTCAGCAATGGCCTGGTCCACCAGATTGGTGAGGCCCCGTTCGTCGCCGGTACCGGGCAGAATCTCCGCCAGATCGTTGGTGAACTCAAAGGTGTTGAGGTCGCCCAGCACAATCACCTTGGCGTCAGGGTTGGTATCGACAATGCTATCGACAAAGTCGTTAAGAGCCTGGGCCTGGGCTTCGCGCTCTGCTTCACCAGCCTGGATAAAGGGCTGGGGACCGCCGTAGACCGGGGAGGAACCAAAGCGAGAGGTGAGGTGGTTGTTGACCACGGTCACCGGGTTGCCATTAAAGGTGAAGTTAGCTACTAGCGGGTTGCGAGTACCATCAAATGCAGCATCCTGGTCGATGGCGGCGAAGGAGTCTAGCTCGACGCGCTCTGGGTTGTACAGATAGGCGTTGCGAATGTTGCCACCGGGAACGCCGCCCTGGGTGTTATTTTCAGGAGCGACATCAAAGAACTCGTAGGTGGGGCCGCCAGCGGCAGCGATGGCATCCACCAACGTCTGCAATGTCTGGGTCGCATCCACCGTGCCGTCATCGGTTACACCGCTGTCATCCTGAATCTCCTGCAGGGCGACAATGTCAGGGCTATTTAGATTGGTGACAATCTGGTCTGCCAGCAAACCAAACTGGGCCACATCGGTGCCGTCTGCTGCCAGGTTGAGTACGTTGTAGCTGGCTACGGTCAGCTCGTTACTGCTGCCAGCAATGCCGCTGACCTCCTGCTCTAGACCGATGGAATTAATGTCAAACGCTTCGGTAACATTGACTTCAAAGTTGCCAAAGCTATAGCCCACAACACCGGTCACATCACCAAGCCGATCGCCCACATTAAGGGCGGGTGTATCAAATCCCTCAGGCATGGTGTTGGGGTTGAACTGAATCTGCACCCGTTCAGGGTTCTGATCGCCGGTATTGTCAGGACCAGACCTGAGGTTGATGCCGCCCCGCGACGTTAGAGCATCGCTAGGACTGACGCCAGCACCCTGGTTGGGCAGGGTGAATGCCTCGGCGGAGAAGGCATTAAATACGCGAGTGGGAGATACCGCTACCGCATCTTCTACCGTGACGCGCATTCCTTCTAACGATTCATAGAAGTCAATAGCGTCATCTTCAGGATCAAAGTTACCAGCTTCCTCCTGTAGGTTAACCGGTAGCTCATCGTCGCTGATGACGTTAAATGTAGAAGGTCGACGACCGCTGGCACCAATAACAACCGCTTCGGGAAGCTCATTGCCTTCGGAGAGAACGACCACATCGGGGTCTCTCATCTGGGTCGTAGACAGGTTGCCAGTGCTGGCACCGCCAGGGATAAACTCACTGACTTCACCAAACAGACGTACCTCGTCACCAACGCTTACCGTGGGGCTGCCGCTAGTGGAGATAAACAAACCTTCAGATGTGTCGTCGTTGCCATCATCAGGACCCTGCACATAGAAACCACGGAAATCTACCGCAGTTACGATGCCCTCAGTTTGTACCAGCTCACCGTCTAAGGGAGACACATGGCCTGCGCCCTGAATCTCAGAGATAGTGGCCGCGGCTACGTTAGTCTCATAAACAGCCAGGGTGCTGGACTCTTCATTAGCCACGGTTAACAGAGGCTGACCCGTGGGACTGTCTTCTGCCGAGATAAAGGTGAGACCTTCAGGCGCGATATCCTCGTCGCTGCGGGCATACTGCACAAACTCTGGATTGGTGGGGTCGCTGAGGTTATACACCAGCACACCACCGCCAGCACGCTCTAGACCGACAAAGGCAAAGGGAACACCACCAATTTCGCCAGTGGTAACGGCTTCGGGCTCAGCACCTTTATTGTCAGAGCGATTGTCAAACTCAGCTGGGTCACCATCGTTAGCGTTAAACAGCTCAGGCGTTAGCTCAGCCGTAATTTCAGCAATCTGGCTACCGCTATCAAATACCTGGTTGCCGTTCTCATCCCAGATAGAGAAGGAGCGGGCACCGTAGGAGAAGATTTGATCAATGTCGCCATCGCCATCAATGTCGCCGTCGATGGAGGAGACCGTCAGTCGACCCAGGTTCTCATCCTCAGCCAGGGCTGGGTCAATGCTCTCGTCTAGAGCTAGACCACTGCGGCCAAAGGAGGTCACATCCGCCAGGTCACCCAATCGAATGGCGTCGCCCCGCTCGTCTTCGTCAGCATCGCCCCGGTCGTCACCTTCGTTAGCCGTAATGTAGAAAGTCTGCCCATTGGCTTCAAAAGAGGCAATGGAGTCGGGCATAAACAAGCCAAACACAGGCTCGTTGTCGATATTGATAGCGCCTTCGCCATTGGCTCCATCGCGGTCACTAGCATCTAGACCGTTGTTACCGTTAAAGTCGATTAGACCCAGCTGCACTGCTTCAGCACCGGCTTCTAGACCAAAGTCGTTGTCGTTGAGAACAGCCAGACGACCATCGGGTAGAAGCGCTAGCCCCTCAGGTTTATCGGAAGGCAAGTAGCCGATGGAAGGCAGGTTTGTCACCTTGATCTTGTTGACAGGTTGAATGCCAGCTGCCGCTAAGTCATCGGGGGTCTGCTGCTCCAGGGTTTCAGCCCCAAAGTCTTGGCCCAGAACGTTGGTGGCCCCTTTGATGTCTACTTCAAAGACAAATTTCTGGGCCGTGGGGTCCAGGGAAGAATCCCGCTCCATGACAAAGAATTTGCCGTTGCCTGCGTAAACCGCATCGCCGATCTTGTCGACGTTGTTGCCCAGTTCAGGGTCCTGTAGCAGATAAACGTACTCAGCAACGGGTGCGCCAGTCTCAGGGTTGATGCCAATCATGCGAATGACACTGGAGGCATCTCCATCCGCCCGAGTAGGGTTGCTCATGGGTGTTTGGATAAAGGCATAGACGATATTCTCGTCTGTATCCAGCGCTAGACCCTCAAAACCACGATTACGGCGGCGGTTGAGATATTCTTCAGGCAGTGTTTCAGTACCAAAGGTACCTGCTTCAAAGGTAGTACCGGGGTTGGCTTCGTTGGCCTGATCAACCGTGCCCTCAGGAATAAACCGGTCAATCAGGGTGCCGTCTTCATTAAAGTGGTAGATGGCAGGACGGTACTCATCCACCATCCAGAAGCTGCCGTCGTCTGCGCGGACAATGCCCTCTAGGTCAGCACCTAAGGGGTCAAAGTCAGAACCAAACTCAGAGGCATCTAGCTGAGTCAGGCTATCTAAATCGACAGGATTTTGCTCAGCATCCACAGCGGTGCGATCCACGTTGGGAATGTTGGGCAGACCGGTGATGGGAGTACCATCGGCTTGGGTAAGGAACAGCTCGTCGGTGATGGAAACTTCGCCAGTGGACTCGTTGAGCTCAAGAGAAACCACCCGGGACTGATAGTCGGGCAGTAAGAACGCACGGGATTCAGTGCTGCCATCACCATCCAGGTCTAGGGGGTCGCCGTTGGGGCCACGGTCAGGGACGGCCAAGAACTTGAGGTTGCCGTTGTCAGCCACACCGTCAAACCACAGACCAGAGAAACCACCTAGCTCAATAGTCTCACCAGTGGCTGTGGTTAGGGCCTCACCGCCGTTGGTAATATCGCCCCGGTCAGTAATATCGAAAGTTGTCAGGTTAGGCAGACCCTGGCTAAAGTCTTTGACTCCGAGGGGAACGATACCCTCAACTTCATTGGTTGCCAGATCGATCACAGCCAGGGCGTTGTTTTCTTGCAACGTCACAAAGGCTTGGGAACCGTCGGGAGCAACTGCAATAAACTCAGGCTCAAAATCTTGAGCTGCGCCAGCATCAGGGAAGATGCGCACACCGTCAGCCCGCAAATCGTTCTCGCGACCGTTAAAGGCTTCAAAGCCGACGGTGGCGACATTTGCCTGGGAAAGATTGGCAATACCACCGGATATATCAATGATGCTGATGGAGCCGTCGGGGTCTACACCATCATCGGGTTCGCCTTCATTGGCCGATAGAATTTTGCTGCCGTCGGGGGTGAAGGTAACATTGTCGGGCAGAGCGCCCACCTGCACGATTTGAAATGCGTTGGTGTCACCAGCAACTACAGCAGCGATATCGGCCACAGCAACAAAGCCAGGGTCGGTTTGGGGGTCTGCGCCGATTGCGATCGCAACCAGCCCATTAGACACCGCTACGCTATTGACACCATCCACATTGGGCAGCAAATCAGCAATATCCAGTACTCCCAGCGGTGTGGGACTGCTGGCATCAGCCAGGCTAATCAGCTGCACCTCAGTGTCACCGCTCACCATAAACACTGTTTGGGTGGCCGCATCAAACGCTGAAATCTCAGCCCCAATGTCGCTGGTAAAGCTACCAATTCTCTCTAAAAAATCTGCCATGATCTCTCCACAAAAATGATCAAATCACTATCGAAATACGCCCTGGGGAGAAAATTTTCTCCCCAGGGCGTTCTGGACTGTTGTTAAACTTGAACAAAGGACTCTGTTGCCAGGGTCGTTACCCCTTGAACTAGAGCCAGGGTTTCACCAGCCGACCCTAATAACAGGTCGCTGTCCTGGACAGTTTGGGTTAGCTGTCCCAGACTTAACCCATCGGCCAGACCAATTAGGTCAGTCCCCACTTCAAAATCAACAATGATGTCAGTGCCTTCGCCTAAGGCCAGCACAAATGTGTCACTGCCACTACCGCCAGAGGAATTATCTCCAGTTAGAGTGTCATTCCCCAGACCGCCGCGCAGCAGATCGTCACCATCGTCTCCCCAAATCTGGTCGTCGCCCGCTTCACCAAACAGACGGTCATTACCGGACTTACCACCGATGCGGTCATTGCCACTACCGCCGAAAATCAGGTCGTCACCGCCCGCTTCACCCGTTTGGGCACTGCGGGAGTTTAGATCGCCCCGCAGAACGTCATCGCCCTCGCCGCCGTAAATAATATCGTTCGCCAGGTCACCAGCCAGGATGTCATTAGCCCCAAAGCCGTTCAAAATGTTGACCCCATCATTACCCACAAGCATCTCAGTGCCACCGGTACCACTGATTAATGCTTGGATGGGATTACGTGGATCGTAGCTAGTCGTATCGATATCGAGCGGATTCTCAAAGGCACCAGCCACTGACTCCCAAGAAACAAACTTAAAGTTAGTGCTGTTGTTTTCTAGCTCCTCGTCATCTTCCACCACGTTCTGAGGATCGTTAGCACCATCCTGTAGCACCAGTAGGCCGCTAGGAAAGGTGGACCCCAAGGCCACGTTGATAACATCTAGACCATCGCTCTCATTAACTTGATCAATCCCCCCGTTATCACCGACAACAAAGCTGCCCAGATACTCATTGGTGCCCTCACGACTAAACACAGCGTAAGAAGAATCTCCCTGGCTGTTGGCAATCAGATAACCGCTGCCCTCTGCGCCATAGTAAATGCTCAGACCTTCAATATCGGGAACCAGATAGTCCGCATCCACCGACTGAATCACCTGGAAGCTGTCGTCACCGTTGGGTTCAGCAGAGAACTTGAGAATGCCCACCTGTTCCTCCAGGGAGACATAGAGGAAGCCAAGCTCCTGGTCAACCACAATGCCTTCAGACTGGGAATCAGCTGCATCCCCTGTGGGTACGGGCAAATCTAGAACTCGAACCACATTGGCACTCACCCTACCGCCATCGTCCACTAGCTCTAGCTGAGCCACCTGATTACCATCAGCCTGGGTAACAAAGGCATAGGATGTACCAGAAACAGGACTTGTATAAGTGGCAAGACCGTAAGCAGTGGCCTCGCCATCATCTACGCCAAAGATGGTATCGAGAATGCCATCAGCAGTGACGTCTTCTAACTGCTTGGTGTCAGGGTTAACCTTGAAAATAGCCAGGGTGTCATTTTCGCGGTCGCTAGCCACCGCCAGGTCAACACTCTCCCCACCCAGGTCAAAGCCGTAAACCAAATCCACATTGTTGTAGCGGATATCCCCAAATTCATCAGGGGAAACAGTTTGTACCACATTACCCTGAAGGTCAAAGGTGGCCAGACCGCCATCTTTCAAAGTGCCAATTACCAGACTCTCATCACCGTTCTCAGGATTTACCCAGATGGCCGGATCATCCGAGTCACCCAGTAAGGGTGTCTCAGCATCTTCATCATCCTGAGTCAGCGGTGTTTCAATCACCGGCACAGCTGCAGGTGTAGTGTCAAAATCAACGGCAAAGGCCAGGAATTGAGTGAACTGACCGTTGGGGTTAAAGTTGTTATCACTAGCAATAATCAGCGACTGACGACCGTCTGCCAGGGTAGGCCCAAAGGCCAGGGCCTCTAAGTTATCAGGGGCGATACCCAGATCCCGTTCAATATCGAGGATCTCGCGCTTGGTAACAGCAGGGTCAATCTCAAAGGGGCCAGGGGGGAGAATCTCGCCGTCATCATCCAAGGGCTCTTCACGGAAGAGGTCATCGGTGTTGAGCACATCCAACGCACCCTGGGTCTGAATTTCAAACAGTTTGACCGTATTACCCTGACCGACGGAGAAGCCGCGTTCTAACGCTAACAGGGTGCCATTATTATCAGTTGCCAGCAGCTCAACCAAACCATTGGTGCTAAAGGCATCCTCAGGAATGGGAGCCTCAGGAACGGCATCTACTTCATAGACATAGGAGGCAACCGGTTCACCCGTAGTCAGGTCGTACTTGAGAATACGAGATAAACTGCCCTCATCCACGCTGGCATCGGGACCATCCTGGAAAAGCGCCCCTTCGGTAGCGGTATAGAGAAAGCGCTGGTCAGGGGTAATGGTCAGACTCTCAAATGCCTGGTTGTTGCGAATACCGCTGGACTGATCGGCTGTCGGCAAATAAATATCAGGAACAGGCAGCTCCTGAATAAACTCAGCCGATAGCGAAACCTCACGAATAAAGGGATCAATCAGCGCACCAGCATCGCCTTCAGACGAAATATAAAGCGTACCGCGACTGGTGAGCGCGATCCCTTCCGGGTCCACACTGCCACTCTCAAACGGTTCACCATCTTGATCTAACAGCTGAGTTACATCCGAGAATGTGACATCACCGTCATCAAGGGTGCCGTCGTTTAGGTCAATCCCAAGGGTGTAAAAGCGGGCATCTGAACTGCGGTCATCCGCCAGGGCATAATACACATCTCGGGCTGGGTCATAGGCAAGAGCAGACAGACCACCCACCTCAGTACCCGAGAACTCAAATCCTGTGGGGAACTGAACTTCACCTAGAAACTCAATCTCACTGACAGATTCACGGTTCTGAGCTGCGCCTTCAGACTGAGGAATCGTTACATCTGCGTACACCAGACGGTGGTCAGACGTTGGAAATTCTGCCAGGGGGAAAAGTGGGTCGGTGCTTTCTTGCCAAAAAACCTGTGCATCCTCAATCACAAGATTGCTAGATGGCAAAACGTAATCTACGCGTAGATTTCCAGGCGGATTGTCACTACCTGGATCGTCAGCATTAAAGCCAAAGTCAGCTGTATCAAAGGCCGGATCACCCAAATGGGTACTGTTAGCACCGCCTTGACGAATCGCTGCATCAGGCCCCCCCGTGCTAGAAGGCGTTGCCGATACATTTACCAGCGGATTATCCAACAGCTGTAGGATGGCACCGTCAGTACTGTCACCATCATAGGGATCTGCGTTTTGATCCCCCATAATCACAAAGCGCTTGCCTGCTCCTAAACCACCTGTGCCACCTTCGTCGTCATATATATAGTCACCGGCACCAGGGGTAATATAGTCACTCCAGAAACGAATCTCATCATGGTTGCGAGTGCCATTACGATCCTCAGGCCCATCAAAAACCGGCGGTGTGGGATGACTCACCAACACATGCACCGTCTCACCATTTACCTGGATGGGTACATCCCAATGACTCTTGGACGAGAGACGAAAAACCTCTAATGCTTCAGCAGAGTAGAAATCTTGAGCGGCCGGCGTACTGGGATCATCCGGTAGCAGTGCCCCTGGCATATCTTGCCATAGGAAATTCTGAAACGTGCGGACATTCTCAGAATCGATGGGATGCTTTGACAGCAGTACCATGCCAAACTGCCCAGGAAAGAAGCCAAACCCAAAGGCATCGCCGGGGCCACCGACTTCACCATTGTTATCCAGATCGACACCAGACGGAATTCCCGTATTGGACGGAGCTAAGTAAACATAAGGATACTCAACGGAAGCATCACCAGTTTCTAAATAGTTCGACTTGAACAGATCAACAGCTGCGCCACTGGCATCATAGTCGAACTCATTAATAAGTAATACGTCCGGATTAACCTGCTGAATAATGGTAGCGACAGATTGAGCCTGGGCATTATCCGGGGTAGAGAGATCGGCTATTAGTTCTCCAGAATTGCTGCGATTGAGAGAGGCATTAAACGTAGCGAATCGAATGGGAACAGACGTTGTCATAGCAAATTAGCAGCCTGAGATGAGATGACAGGCAGAGTGGTGAGGGTATTCTTTTGGCGTTACGTTGACTATCAGCCCTGGTGAGCTGTGTCCCCCGAGCGGCAGTTAAGCGTTAACATCCAAGAAAACCAGGTTAAGGAGAAATTAAATAAAACCTCGCCTGGATTCCTTCACGCAAACGCACTCAGCACTTGCCCGACAAGCACCATAGAAAACCCAGGTAAAGGAAGGTTTATGGAAACATTATCGTCGTAGAAACAATCCGGATAAGAAACAGAACTTTATCAGAACTTTTTAATTGATGATTTTTTCAGCTTTTAAATATGTTTTTTTTGCCCCGCATGTGTTCTCTTGAAACAACAATACCTGTGGTCAGACTGACGGGTCTGGTCATGCGGAAACAGCACAATTAACAAAGAGTACCTGGGCTGTTTCTATGGACTCTATTGAGTATTGTTTTTGCTGTTGCTACTTGAGAGACTGCAGCAAGTGCTTAGTCATGCTGGTATCTTGCAGACAAAATCATTTTGAGGATCGGCAGCGCCGTTTTTTCTTACCTATTCTGAATCCCGTTGTCTAGCTTGCATTCTCCGTTGAACCGTAGCCTGAGTCAGTAAAATATCGGCGTCTATGCGGGCTCGTCTTGCTGACCACAGTCGGTTAAGAGACGCTACACCTGCCTCCTGGGCAACGACTGCGTCATTGTCTATTTGTTTAGCCAGTTCAAATTGACGTTTGCGGAGCTCCACTTCCTCGGGGGTAATGGCTATGTCAAATGTAGTGGGCTCTATGTTAATCGATTGCAATATGTGCTCTGCCCGCGTCAGCATGATTTCGCAATCGAGGCGAAATTTTTCGATGGCTAGTACGTCTCGTTGAGAGGTTAGGTTTACCTGACGGTCTAGCTCGGCCTGCTCTTCGATAAATTTGGCAAAATCTACCTGGTACTGCCGCAGCTCAATTTCGTCTTCGGTGACGAGGGCCGGGATGATGGGGACCGAACAAGCGGTGGGAATTGTATACGCGCCTGATAGGGCACGGGCAATCAGTCTGGAGTCTGACTGGGGCGTCGTCGTCGAGGCTGGAATTGCTAAGGGTTGGGTGCCTACTCCCACGGCAGCTGTGCTAAACCCTGCGACGGCGATTACTAAAACGGCGATGAGTAGCGATCGCAAAACCGTCGGAGCAAGTTTCCCCAGGTGCTTAATGTCTTTCATGTCAGGATTCGAGTACTAACCGATGGTATCCTTTATTTTTTTCAACGCCCATGACTGAGTTTCCTGGGAAAATCTTGGGCTAGGCGGCTGACTGTAGTCGATGGCCAAATGATATCGACCCCGCCTATAAACCTGGTTGAGTAACGGCTGAAGCTCTAGTAAAACATCTGACTCGTCAGGCAATAATGGAATCGGTACGGCTGGAATGGGCCGCTGCAAGCCAAAGGCAAACAAATTTCCCATGGGACGCTGATTGCCAGGGCAGATCAGAATCCGATAATCGCTAAGATTTTTACTCACCATAGGAAATGGTCTACCACCTCTTAGTAGATCAATCTCTATCAGGTGGGTTGTACTACTAAGAATTTGATTGCGCTTACGCTCATAGGCAATACGTCCTTCGCCAGAGCGTTTATTTTTGGGTGATAACAGTTCGATAACGGTAACGACTCGGCCAGTGGCAACTTCACGAATCTCCAAGTACCGTTCGTTTACTTCTGCTGTTATGGGAACGGTGACCTGCTCAGGTTGTACGGGCAATGCAAGGGCTGTGGCTGTATTAGCCTGAGATGCTTTACTGGTAGCTACTGCCACATCTGGAATGCCTACTAAAACACCATCTTCATCACCGAAATAGGTACGCTTTTCAATCTCAACGCGATACTTTTCACTCAGATGTTCCACCAGCTCATCGGCGATGGCTACGATCAATCGATTATGAACCGCTGGCCAAAGTTCTGAATTTTCTAGATAGGGATCCATCCCTGGAAATGGTGATGCCATAATCCATCTCAAGATATATGCCCATGATAAACCGCACCTCAAGCTACTACCGCTGATGTTATTAACTCTCAGCAAACCAGCGGCGGATTAGCTCCACTTGAAAACGGTAACCATTGGTAGTCTCTTCGATTAGCTCTCGATGCGGAGATTTGTCAGATGTACAGGTCGCTCATCTTTTAGGTCTTGGTCCTTTGGATGATACAAATGACATTTTGGCGATATCAGGCAATTGAGAAACATAAAGCATCTGAAGTGTGAGTGGCTAAATAAGTACTGCTATTCCTGATTCAAGATGTTTTATTCTCAAAGCATTCTGCCTTACAACTAAGTATAGGCCCATTACCCTGCTCCAAATGCACAGCCAGATCAAAGCGATTACCGAGAAAATCACCCCCCGTCTGATTGACATTCGCCGTCACCTCCATGCCCACCCAGAGCTAAGCGGTCAAGAATATAAAACCGCCGCCTATGTGGCCGGGGTAATGTCGTCCTATGGGTTTCATGTGCGAGAGATGGTGGGCAAAACGGGGGTGGTGGCCAATCTGAAGGGGGCAGGTCAGGTGGCTGACGTGTTGGCAGTGCGCACTGATATGGACGCCCTACCGATTCCTGAACAGGTGGAGCTGCCCTTTACCTCTAAAAATCGCGGCATTATGCATGCCTGCGGTCACGATGTGCACACCACCGTGGGTTTGGGGACAGCCATGGTGCTAGCAGAACTCACAGAACAACAGCCGTTTACTGGCACAACCCGGTTTTTGTTTCAGCCCGCTGAAGAAACGGTGCAGGGGGCCAAATGGATGATTGCTGATGATGTATTAACAGATGTGGCGGCCATTTTTGGGGTGCATGTGTTTCCTACAATTTTGGCGGGTAAGGTGGGGCTGCGCCGTGGTGCCCTTACCGCAGCAGCGGATGATTTAGAGATTGTGATTGTTGGCGAGTCTGGCCATGGTGCCCGCCCCCATGAGGCCATCGATGCTATTTGGGTGGCTTCCCAGGTGATGACCACGCTGCAGCAGTCCATTAGTCGGCGGCTAAACCCACTGCACCCGGCGGTGGTATCTATTGGTAAAATTTCTGGCGGTAAAGCGGCCAATGTGATTGCTGATCGGGTGGTGATGCAGGGTACGGTGCGATCGCTCCAGCCAGATGTCTATGAAAAGCTGCCCGTCTGGATTGAGGAAATCGTGGCAGGGGTGTGCGCCATGCACGGTGCTAAGTATGAGCTGAATTATCAGCGGCGAGTGGCCTCGGTGGTTAATACGGACCATTTGGTTCAGATTGTGGCCAATGCGGCCCAGAGTGCCCTGGGAGAAAGTCGCATTGAGTGGCTGGCTGAACCGTCCATGGGTTCTGAGGATTTTGCCCTCTATACCGAACGGGTGCCAGGAACGATGTTTCGCTTGGGGGTAGGGTTTGAGGGGCGTCACAACCATCCGCTGCATCATCCTAAGTTTGAAGTGGATGAAGCTGCGATCGCAACCGGTGTCCTCACCATGGCCACCAGCGTTTATGACTACTGGCAGCAAGCCTAGTCAACGGTTTGTCCCCCCAAGGCCGCCTGCGCTGCCTGTAGCGATCGCAGTGCCCCATGGATCAGCTTTTGACGCTCCTCTGCCGAACAATTTGCCTCATCCGCCAGGCTCAACAGCTTGGTTTCAATATCAAACATCAGATCCGTCACCCGATCCGTAGACGGGGGTATTTCCCCAGCCTGGGTTGACGATGCACCATCCCCAATTTGATGCAACGTTTGCTGCATACTTTCAATGATGCCGTACATTTCAATTGGGTCAAAAACCCTCAGCAGGCTTGTCTGAGTAACAATCCCCAAACCACTACCCCAGTTCCAGGACACCACCAAACGGCGCACACGGCGAGATTGCATCTCTTGGTGGGCCGTCCACAGCGAATCCGTCGGCTCTAATAAAAACAGCGGTGTGCTCATCACATCCTGAGCCGTTAGTCGCCGTAAATCTAACTCTAGGGCCTGAAACTGAACAATATCGCGCTCGGTGACAATACCCATGGGGGTAAATGCCTGAAGTTCATTGTTGGGGGTGGTGTGGGCCTCCACCTCGACAATTACAATACAGCTCACCCGATGGGCCGCCATCTGCCGAGCTAGCTCTATTACTGGCGTATTAAGCGATGCGTGAATGACATTGCTTGACATAACATCGGCCACCCGACGCATCTTTAGCAAATTAGCCGGACGCAACACCCGCCGGATACTGGCGGGCGTAACAATACCCACCGGATGATTCTGGTCATCAACAATGGGCAAATGTCGAATCCGGTAGCGACGAAATAAAAATAAAACAGCAAAAATATCTTGAAAGGCCGATTGCTGTAGCGTTTTGACCGGCGATGTCATTACATCAGCAACCGTGAGCGACCCCAGGTCGACATTATTCGCCGTCAGCCTGACAATATCGCGCTCGGTAAAAATGCCAATAATCTGTTCATCCTCAATCACCAAAGCACAGCTGGCATAGCGACTATGGTTACCGGGTGCCGTCAAGCCACAGTTGCTCCATGCAGACCCAATCGCTGCAATGGCCCGACTCAACGGCCAGTCAGGCGTCACCATCAATACCTGACGCTCAATGGCATCAGTGATCATCGGAGTAACCGTTTGCAAGGTATCTGTGAATGATGCAGACCCCACACCCTGGCTATCAACACCATCAGGCATAGAAATCGATGTTGAATTAGGGGCCTTATCAAGGGTCATTAGGGATGTAACAGAGAAATAATACTAAACCCTACAAGGTATAGACTTTGAGCGACTAAAGGTGTATATTCAGGGATGTAACACTATATCCTTCTAAAGCCATCATATACATAGATATTGGCGGGCTTAGGTTGTGTCTAAGTCTCTTTGTTTGGTGTGGAATCAGACTCTGGCGTGTTAGATATTCTAGGGGGTTTTCCATAGAGCCGATCTAGAACGCGCTTAACCGATATTCGTTGCCAGTCTCGGCCTCGCTTAGTTTTATAGCCTTGGGTATTCATCCAGTTAGCTATCTGCTGTAGCGATTTCCCAGATTTATGATGGCGGCGAATCAGCTCAATAATCTGCTGTTCTTTGTCATCAGTAACTAGGTGGCCATTGACCGATTTTTCTCCAAACGCAGGTGAACCGTAGCCAGCGTAGCCTCCTTGGGCAGCTTTACTACGTCTTCCTAGTTCTAGTCTTTCCCAAATCGGGTTTTTTGAAGAGTCGGCAGACATGGTCAATACAAATAACAGCAGCACGGAACTCAACAGTTCCAGCGTATCGGTGTTTGGTTTCTTTAGTAGCCTAGCAAACTTAGTCCTCAGTCTGGGTTTTATGGCAAACATCCTGATGTATTAGGACGTTTGCACGTCACATTGGCGTTGTCGCTCACGCTTTTAGTGACTAAACATAAACCCAGCCAATGTGACCAACGCTATAAGGTGCCTGAGTTGGAACAAGTTAGCTGTATTTTCGCTTAAAGGAGACTATCGTATGGCCACCTATAAAGTAACGCTAGTGGATGAAGCTGGCGCACAGCAAATCATTGATGTGCCTGACGACCAGTACATTGTCGATGCTGCTGAAGAACAGGGAATTGATTTACCCGTGTCTTGTCGTTCAGGGGCTTGCTCTGTATGTGCTGGCAAGGTGACGGCCGGCAGTGTTGACCAGTCCGATCAGTCATTTTTAGAAGACGAGCAGATGGAAGCCGGGTTTGTCCTCACCTGCGTAGCCTACCCCCTATCTGATTGCACCATTCAGACCCACCAAGAAGAAACTATCATCTAGCTATAACGGGCTTAGAAAAGCGCCATGCCTCAGTTTATTCCCCTTTCATCCCAGCAAGTTCGCTGCCCTCACTGTGGGGCCATTGCCAACCGCTACTTTTTAGATATCAGTCAGTTTTCTGAACAAGTGGCACAACGATGTGGAGCTAACGCCTGTGTAACCAGGACTGTCTGCGACCAGTGCGACTATTTAATGATGCTATGCCCTAAAAGTGATGCGGTGCTGGAGGCCTATATGGCTGGGTTTTAAGGGCTGGGTTTTAGGGGCCATACCCCGAGAGACAGGGGTTTAAGAGGTTGGTACTAAGCCCCTCTAGAGTGAATTTTGTTGTTGCTGACCTTAAAGGGTGCATTGGTGGACTGGTCTGATAGAGGACATCGTGCCAAGGCTCTTGTAGATTAAATCGCCGCCAGGATCAGCAACGTTTAAATTTTTAATTTGCAAATAAGGAGATTAAGACAATGATGGCAGCACGGGAAATTATGACCAAGAATGTGGTCTCTATCAGTGGTTCAGCAACGGTGGCCGAAGCCGTTGCCCTGATGAAAGAAAAAGGGTTGCGAGCGCTGATTGTAGACCGTCGCAACGAAGATGATCCCTATGGCATGGTAACGGAGACAGATATTGTTTATAAGGTTGCCGCCCATGGCCATGATCCAAAGGAAATGCGGGTTTATCAGATCATGACTAAGCCCTGCATTGTGGTCACACCAGAATTGGGCGTAGAGTATGTTGCCCGCCTCTTTGCCAATACTAAGATCCGCCGTGCTCCTGTTGTACAGGGCCGTTTATTAGGGGTGATTTCAATTTCAGACATTTTGCGTAAGAGCGATTTTGTGGAAAAACCTAAAAAAGACTTCTACGGGCAAGGATCCTATATGGACGACCCAGAGGTTCTACAAGAACGAGAGTATGATGTTTAGAGCAGT
>JBCAWO010000062.1:0-27165 GCA_038534515.1 Cyanobacteria bacterium J06554_1 | reverse complement strand
CTGGGGCGTTGGATTAAAAACCACCAGCCTAGCTGGGTCAAACTGGGTTTAGCGGCTGCCACCGAAGCCCTGCACTGAGGGCTTTTGAGAACGTGTCTGGGTCGTAGGCAAACTGGCGTTTATCGGGTTTAGATGAGGAGCCGTGGCCAATCCAGTCAGGGGCAATGCAGCGAAAGCCTTTGTCTGCTAAGGCGGGCATTACCTCTCGCCAGCTGTAGCTCTGGGAGACCAGGCCATGGAGCATGACAACAGGCGGCTTATGGTTGGGGGTGTCGGGGACGAGTTCGCGGTAAACCCACTGGAGATCCGCAATACTCACGTCCTTTAATTCGCTCTTGGCCATGATATTTTTCTCCCACCTGTGGGAAAAAGCTTACCGCATTATTGCTGACTGGGGGATGCTCTTCTAGATAACGCTGAAAGTAGGGGCGCGCAGCCGGTGAGATCCGCCATAGGTTGATGGACCAACGTTCAGCATCGGGGCTAATGACGCGATGGGGATTTTGGCTGTTGAACATAACAATCGCCCCCGGTGGCAGACGATGGATGTGCTCAGATACTCGTCTAGGGCGACGCTTTTCATAGCTGCCATAGATGGCGGTGTAGCCCCACTGGGTGGGAACAGTTGAAAGGTTGATGGTGACCGCCGGACAAGCTGCATAGGGATCGTCTCGGTGCTCTCGAATTCCTACACTGCCGTAGGCGACCAGCCCCAGGTCGGGGGTAATCGGCTCCTGATTGGGCAGGGCGATCTGGCTGGCCCGTTGATAGATGGTTTGGCAAAACTGCCAGAACTGTGTCTGTTGGTGGGCGGGCTGATAGTATCGGCCACCGCTGCCTAAAACTGGCTGGTGTTCTAGCCAATACCGTTTTCGTCCGGTGCCATAGCTGGAGGTATCTGATGTCAACAGCGAACGATGCTTGTTGAGATGGCTGCGGAGCTTATGCTGCTTGGCTGGGGGCAAAATGCTGATGAGTTTGAGCATTGAAGCAACGGGGCCGTTAGGGCTGGTTGAGGGGTTTAGGTTAGTTGAGCGGCGCTATCAGTGTCCTTAACGCTGATATGGAAATAGAAATAAATGAAGCCATCTACAATTATCGGCTTTGCTCCTTATTTTTTTCCCAAATTCTTTAGCCAGATACCGACTTGGATACTGATACGGACTTGTAAAGCGTATCTCGCTGCTGACTGGGGCGGTTTAGGGTTGCGATCGCACCCACCAAATCCTCCACCGACTGGCAGGTTCCCCCCTGGGCACCGGCCATGGAGGTAATATGCTCCTCCATTAGGGTACCGCCGATATCGTTACAGCCCCAGCGCAGGGCTTCGGTGGCAGCCGCTAAACCCAGTTTGACCCAGCTAGGCTGGTGGTTTTTAATCCAACGCCCCAGGTAAATGCGGGCCACGGCCGTGAGTAATAGCGCATCGGCAATGACGGGCTGGTCTCGACCCACCCGGTTGCGCAACGGCTTAGGGGCATCTTGCCCCACAAAGGGCAGCAAAATAAATTCGGTAATACCCGTGTAGCCCCGGGCCAAAGAATGCTGCTGCAGCCGTCGCAGCTGATCTAAGTGGCCAATTTGCTGCTCATGGGTTTCAATGTGCCCCGACATCATGGTGCTGGTGGTAGGCATGCCTAACCGATGGGCCTGGGTCACAATGTTCACCCAGGTGGCGGCGTCGGTTTTTTCGGGGCAGATTACCCGCCGTACTCGGTCATCCAGCACTTCGGCGGCGGTCCCTGGTAGCGATCCCACGCCGGCCTGGGCCAGCCCCTGGATCACCGTCGCAAAGTCCAGGCCGTCTTCGCGGGCAATAAACTGTACTTCCTGGGGGGAAAATGCATGGATGTGAAGGGCGGGAAACGTATCTTTTATGGTGGTGACCAGCCGTTGATAATAAGCCAGGGAACGGCCATCAACCTTGGCGGTGGGGTTGAGGCCCCCCTGCATACAAATTTCTGTGGCCCCGTCAGCCACCGCCAGCGTTGCCTTATCTAGAATGTGTTCCCAGCTGAGCCAGTAAGCTCCCGGCTGCCCCTGATCGCGACGAAATGCGCAAAAGCTACAGTGCTGTTCGCAAATGTTGGTGTAGTTGATATTGCGATTAATGACATACGTGACAGTGTCCCCCACCTGCTGCTGTCGCAGCCGATCCGCGCCGCTTCTAATCGCTTCTATGGTGTCTGGGTCTGTCTGCTCTAAAAGCGTCAAACCCTCGGTTTGGGAAATATCTTGACCGTCTAACGCCCGGTCTAAAATGTCGGCTACGGCTGTGGCTGTTTGGAGGGGCATTATACTGGCTGCGCTTTTGATCGAATAGGGGTTGGAAAATTATGGCTGGGAATCGTCAATGTTGTGGGCGGGGCAGTTTTAACTTCTGTTTAAGAAAACAATGGCTGCTTTAGCAGATGATTCTGTCTGTGGTAATCAGTACTTATTACTGCCACATATGCATTCACAGACCCGGCTCAAAATCCTACTCCTACCACTCTAATCTTGACCTTATCCCGAAATCATTATGATTCAACTAATAGCGGGTGACATCGGCGGTACAAAGACTATTTTACGCTTGGTGAGCTCGGACAGCAGTGGCCAAAAAACTCTCCATGAGCAGCGCTTTGTCAGTAGCGACTACACTGACCTGGTGCCCATGGTAAAAGACTTTTTAGCGGCGGCCCCCGGTAACCCCGCCCCCCAGACGGCCTGCTTTGCCATTGCGGGTCCGGTGGTTAACAATCGTTCCCAACTGACAAATCTGGCTTGGATGCTTAGTAGCGATCGCATCGCTGAGGAATTAAACCTCAATACGGTAGAGCTAATTAATGATTTTGCGGCTGTGGGCTATGGGGTGCTGGGGTTAACCCCAGACGATTTGCATACGCTGCAGCCAGGTATTTCAGATCCCCAGGCACCCATCGCGATTATCGGTGCGGGTACTGGTCTGGGGCAGGGCTTTTTGATCAACTGTGGCGGCCAATACCAGGTATTTCCCTCGGAGGGGGGCCATGTTGATTTTGCCCCCCGGTCCGAGCTAGAGTTTCAGCTGCTGTACTACCTGCTTGAGAAACATTCCATCTCCCGTGTTTCTGTAGAACGCGTGGTCTCGGGTCAGGGAATTATTTCCATTTATCAGTTTTTACGCGATCGCAAATCTATCACTGAGTCTGAACCCCTGGCCCAGCTTGTGCGCAACTGGGAGCAAAGTGCGGGCAACCGCAGCCAGGTAGCGGACCCCGCCGCCGCTATTTCTAAAGCGGCCTCCACCGATCGGCTGGCGGGTCGCACCATGGAAATTTTTATTGATGCCTATGGGGCGGCAGCCGGTAATCTGGCGCTGACGCTTTTACCCTATGGTGGTCTCTACGCCGCCGGTGGGGTAACGGCTAAAAATAAGTCGCTAATTTGCCAGGGTAGCTTTCTGTCGGCCTTTGGCCATAAAGGCCGCATGAGCCCCCTGTTAAAAGACGTGCCAGTGCATTTAGTGATGAACCAGAGTGTGGGCCTAATTGGGGCGGCGCTGCGGGCCGCTCAAATCGCTTAGGGCGTTTGCACCAATTTGCCCCCATACAGACCCACCGCGACATCTGGTAGGGGCATGCCCCTACCAGATGTCGTTACCTGGGCCTTTTTTTGCAGTCCTATCCCTCGCGCTCAGCGTCATTCCCTCGGTTTGCGCCTGCAAAATCTTTCAAAGCTTTCCAATTTCCCTTTAAAACTTCTCGCTACAATAGGGGGCTAATGTACAACGACTAACACGCCATGGCAGGGCATAGTAAATGGGCCAACATTAAGCGCCAAAAAGCGCGGGTTGATGCGGTAAAGGGCAAGGTGTTTGCCAAGCTATCGCGGGAGATTATTGTGGCGGCCAAACACGGCGGCGGTGACCCCGACGGCAACTTTCAGCTGCGAACGGCCATTGATAAAGCCAAGGCGGCGGGGGTACCCAATGACAATATTGACCGTGCGATCGCAAAAGGTACCGGCAAACTAGGTAGCGATGGCAACCTGGAATCTATCCGCTACGAAGGGTACGGTCCTGGTGGTGTGGCAGTCCTGGTGGAGGCCCTCACCGACAATCGCAACCGCACCGCCGCCGACCTGCGCGCTGCCTTTAGCAAAAACGGCGGCAACCTGGGGGAAACCGGCTGCGTCGGCTGGATGTTTGACCAAAAGGGGGTGGTGGTCGTTGTTGGCAATCTAGACGAAGATATTTTGTTAGAAGCTGCCATTGAAGGAGGCGCGGAATCCTATGAACTCACTGAAGTGGATGAGGATACCCCCGGTGCAGAAGTATTCTGTCCCCCCAGCGATCTAGAAACCCTCAGCCATCGTCTCAAGGTCGAAAGCTACAGTGTCAAAGACATTGAAGTTCGCTGGGTCCCAAGCAATACGGTCGATGTAGCAGATACCGACCAGGCAAAGTCTCTGCTTAAAATGATGGATGCCCTAGAAGATCTCGACGATGTGCAATCGGTAACCGCCAACTTTGATATGGATGAAGCGATGATGGCAACGGTCTTTTGAAGCCCGCTTTAAAAGAAAAATGTCTGACCCCATAAAGCCCCCGGAGTCAGACAGCTCACCTGTAAAAACACGGTTAACAAGATTAAATAAACCATCCAAAATGCCCCCTCAGATGATTAGTTACCTTGTTCGTGTTCTTCAGAATTGTTCCTATTGTCCCCACCGTTCTGGGAAAAGGCTTCCTCGTAAATACGTAAATTAGAAGGGAAACAGCCCGTATATCTGAGCAAATTTGCGTAAATTTACCTGTTGCCAACCTTAATGCAGCTCTAGTAGCCTAAACACCCAACTATAGAACATTGGTGTAACTTACTTGTCCCCAAGAACAACAGTCTCCCTGTAGAGCGTTAGCAATTTATCCAACACATTCTCAACCGTGAGAGAATCCGTAACAACTTCAATGGCATCGTCTGCCTGGCGTAGGGGAGAAATCTCGCGGGTGCTGTCTTTATGATCTCGTTCGCTAATAGCTTGGGCTAGTTCAGTGAGTTCGGGCACAGGCTGGTGTTGGCTGGCTAAATCTTGCTGACGACGACGGGCCCGTTCTTCTACCGATGCAGTTAAAAAGATTTTGAGTTCGGCATCGGGAAATACGTGGGTACCAATGTCTCGACCATCGGCTACTACACCACCGGCTACACCGTACTGCATCTGCTGTTCTACCAGGGCCTGACGCACACTACCCTGGGCTGCAACAGCGGACACTTGGGCCGTAACCTCAGAGGTACGAATGGCCTGGGTAACCGCTGTGTCATTGACAAAAATGTCTGGGGGTTGGGGGCCTGTCTCGGATTGGGTGGCGACGAGCTTAATGTTGCACTTGGGCAACAGGTCGGCAACGGCCACCTCATCTTGAGGATCGCAGCCCTGGGAAAGAACATACCAAGTCAGGGCACGGTACATGGCTCCCGTATCTAAATACAGCAGCCCTAGCTGGTGGGCCAGCTGCCGGGCCACGGTCGATTTACCTGCCCCGGCTGGGCCATCGATGGCAATGATAGGCTGCCGTGATCGCAACACAACGTTATCAATTAATCGGGTATTGCCTACAAATGCTGCTACTGCCAACATACCAATTGTTTTTATCTTTTCTAGGGGTTCCAAGGTGTGCGGATGCACCAGTGCTACATACTGGGGATTAACGGCAGGTGCCGCTTCTAAGTACTGAAAGACGATGCGAGCAAGTGAATGTTGCGATCGCACACCTGCCTCTTTAAATTTTTGCTTGGCGCTCCTTAACCCCCGATAGAGTATAGCTGCTTGTTGGCGTTCGTGCCCGCTTAAGTACTTATTTCGAGAACTTAGGGCCAGCCCATCGGGCTCACGCACAATCGGACAGCCAATCACTGTCCCCGGCAAGTTTAAGTCCTGCACCAGTCGTCGAATAATGGCAAGCTGCTGGGCATCCTTCTGGCCAAAATAGGACCGTTGGGGCCGAATCAAACTGATTAACTTAGTAACCACCGTGGCCACTCCATTAAAGTGTCCAGGGCGAAACTGACCGCATAGGGGCTGGGCTAACATTGGTGGCGGAATTACCGTCACTAGCGTGTCTAAGTTAAAGCCAGGGCCATAAAGATCCAAGGCAGTTGGCGCAAAAATGCAGTCTACCTCAGCGGCTTCACAGAGACTGACATCTAGATCTAGCGTCCGTGGATAGGCATCTAAATCTTCATTAGCCCCAAACTGTAGCGGATTTACAAAAATACTAACAACGACTGTATCGTTATCACGACGAGCCCGCTGAATCAAACTGAGATGTCCTGCATGCAATGCCCCCATGGTGGGCACTAGACCAATAGAACCCGACTGCTTTTCACGCCAGCATTGCAGTCCGACTACTGTTTTCAATAACCGCAAGATAGTTCCCCAGCCACCCCGCTAGACACAAGATCTAACGATAGCAGACAGCCAATGGTATTTATGCTGCCAAACTGCAAAAACACCCAATTGTGGAGACGTTCCATGGAACGTCTCCACAATTGGGATAGGGCTTTTGGGTAAAGAGACCTTGGGGCGAATCTAACGCAGCACTTCCACCTTTACGGGCCCCACACCGGCTGACTGTAAACCGATGGCATTAGCAGCTCCGGCTGACAAATCAATGATGCGTCCATGGCTGTAGGGACCCCGATCATTGATCCGCACAACCACCTGTCGACCATTGTTCATATTGGTGACCCGTACCTGGGTGCCAAAGGGCAACGTGCGGTGGGCGGCCGTCATAGCGTACTGGTTAAACGACTCACCACTAGCACTTCTGCGACCGTGGAATCCTGGTCCGTACCAAGAGGCCATGCCGCTATAGCTCGAGCGTACGGCGGCTACCCGCTGTGCCGGCGGCGGCGGCGCAGGTCTGCCAATAACCTCAGTCACCGGTTCGTCCCCATTGCCCAAAAGACGACGAAGTCGATTGGTAATCTGCAGGGCATTCTCTGCCTCGTTGTCCGTGGCGTCTGGAAGCTGAACGGTATCCCCCAAGGTAACCAGAGGGCTATCCCCCGCCATAACCACGTAGCTGCCTTCGTTCCAGTGGGCGGTAAAGGCTGTGTCTTGTCCGTACATGCGCTCTAGCTGGGCAGACATGGTAGCCGCGTCGGCCAGAATACCGTCAGTAGCTTCGGCTGTCTGCACCCAGCCAGAAACAACGTCGGTGGCTTCGGCTGAGTCGATATAGGTTAAAACAGGAATATTTTTGATATAAACCGTGGCCGCCTGCCTGTTCTCATGCTGATGGGCATTGACTCGCACGGTGGTCGTCGACCTGAGGGATGTCTGTAGCGTGTCGGTCGAGGACGGCTGTAAAGACTGACGGTTGGTTGAAACTTCGAAAGATTCGTTAGAACTGTTGTCTAAAGTTTGGGCGTGGGCCTGTCTAGAAAGGGGAAGGACGGTAGTAAGCAAGATTGCAGCTGCTACACGCCCGATAAAACGTTTGTTCATAAACCAGATTGCACCAGGCATAAGCGTCTACATCGCAGAGCGAGAAGTGACAAATTCAATAGATTGAATAGGGTTGCTTCAAGATGACGATGCATCGCGAACAGAATTAAAAAAAGGCAACGGGAGATAATCTATCACGAAGGTTTTGTGATTAAGCTCCGCATTTTTGCCCGTGAAAACAGACAATGGGCTAATGCATAAATTTATGTTTTCTTCACACATTTGCGCCATTGGTCAACCGATAAGGCTTGTAGACAGTTTTCAAGCTGTCCTAGTTAGGTAATTAGTTTTCGAAAAATTATGTGTCAGTTTGTAATGATTACGGATTATTAATAGATGCTAAGGAGCCCTGGGGCGTTTTCTTTGGGTGAACACCCTCCTTTGTCCAGTTTCCATGACGCAAATGTTCTTGTCAACGGACAGTTGAAGACTAATCAAAGCTGAGGGTTGGGCAGTGCCCACCGTCCAAAGTAGAGTAATCAAGTTATTTCTTGTGAGGCCTATGGATTATCGGCAAGCGGGTGTGGATGTGGAAGCCGGTCGTGCGTTTGTGGAAACCATTCGCAATCTGGTAGAGGGAACCCATCGCCCTGGAGTATTGGGTGGATTAGGTGGTTTTGGCGGCTATTTTGAGCTGCCTACGGGATATCAGCACCCTGTATTGGTGTCGGGAACCGATGGGGTGGGAACCAAACTCAAACTGGCCCACCGACTCAATCGTCACAATACGGTGGGTATTGATTTGGTAGCTATGTGTGTCAACGATGTGCTGACCTCGGGGGCTGAGCCCCTTTATTTTTTAGATTATTTGGCTACAGGACGACTGGCCCCTGAACAGCTGACCCAGGTTGTGGCTGGGGTGGCTGAGGGCTGTCGCCAGTCGGGCTGTGCACTATTGGGGGGTGAAACCGCTGAAATGCCCGGGTTCTACGGTCAGGGTGAATATGACATGGCGGGCTTTTGTGTCGGTATTGTAGAGAAAAGCGCCATTTTGGATGGTTCCCAGGTGCGTTCTGGGGATGTGCTGATTGGCTTACCCAGCAGCGGTGTACATAGCAATGGCTACAGTTTGGTGCGTAAAATTATGGCGGAAGCCCCCCGGCAGCCAGAGTTGGCCGGTAAAGCGGCGGGGCAAACTGCGAACCAAACTGTGGGCTATGGCTGGGATGAATGTCCGACATTGCTGGCGGGCCAGTCCTTGGGAGAGGTGTTGCTGGCCCCTACTCAGCTTTATGTAAAACCTGTGCTGGCTGCCCTCAAGGCTGGTTTAGAGATTCACGCCATGGCCCATGTCACCGGTGGCGGCTTTCCTGAAAATCTGCCCCGCTGTCTGGGGGAAAATCAATCTATATATATAGAGGCTGAAAGCTGGCCAATATTGCCAATCTTTAAGTGGCTACAGACTGCGGGCAATGTGGCACCGGCTGAAATGTTTAAGACATTTAATATGGGTATTGGCTTTGTGGTGGTGGTTCCTGAGGCGGAGGCGGAGGCGGCATTGGCTCATTTTCAGCCCGCCTACCGGATTGGTACCGTGACTGACGGGACTATTGACGGGAATGGAGTGGTCACCGGATTGCCAGAAGGTTAGGATACGTTGGGGCAAAAATTTTCTAGGTAAGAAATTTTTGCCCGTTAGGACGATGGGTATTGCCCATCCTAAATCCAATCGGAGGAATTGATTTTGAGCGCTCGGACGGGTAGCTGGCAACCAGCTGCGATCGCACTTTTGGCCATCATTACTGGCCTAGTTCTGACAAGTACCCTAGTGATTATCAACCCTGGTCAGGCCGGGGTATTGAGCATTTTAGGTAAAGCCCAAAACGCGCCGCTGTTAGAGGGCATCCACGTTAAGCCACCCCTGGTTTCCTTTGTGGATATATACGACATGACGGTGCAAAAATTTGAAGTGCCTGCCGAAAGTTCTACCAAGGACCTTCAGGATCTGCGGGCGCGGTTTGCCATCAATTTTCGACTAGACCCGGCTAACGTCGTCGAAATTCGTCGAAAGCAAGGCACCCTGGCTAACGTGGTGGCAAAGATCATCGCTCCCCAAACCCAGGAATCCTTCAAAATTGCGGCTGCTCGCCGTACGGTCGAAGAAGCCATCACCCAACGGACTAAGCTAAAGGAAGACTTTGACGATGCCCTGAGCAGTCGTCTAGAAAAGTACGGCATCATCATCCTCGACACCAGTGTGGTTGATCTGTCATTTTCTGAGGAGTTTGCTCGAGCAGTTGAGCAAAAGCAAATTGCTGAGCAAAGTGCCCGCCGAGCGGTGTATGTGGCCCAGCAGGCCGAGCAAGAAGCCCAGGCCGAAATCAACCGGGCCAAAGGTCGCGCCGAAGCCCAGCGTCTGTTGGCTGAAACCCTGAAGGCTCAGGGTGGTCAGCTCGTGCTTCAAAAAGAAGCGATTGAAGCTTGGAAAGAAGGCGGTTCCCTGGTGCCCCGTGTGTTGGTCATGGGTGGCGATCAAGGGGGCGGCGTGCCCTTTATTTTCAATATGGATAAGGATTAGGCGATACCGTTACGACGTTATTGATTGCCTAATATCCGCAACCCGTCGTAGGGGCGTTCCATGGAACGCCCCTACGATGTGTTTTTATTGGCGCTAGCGCACGTGGATATGGATAAATCCGTTATTGTTGCGCTCGATGCTACCGGTTAGACCGTTTTGCTCAAACGGGTATTGATCAACCTCACCGGTGCGGACCTGGTCTAAACCGGCTTCAATGTCACGGGTTGACTGGCCATCGAGCATGCCTGCAAGGGCAACCCGCATGATTAATCGGTCGTAGGATGGGGCAAAAACAGCTTCCGCCTGCTGCACGGTACTACCCGTGGCGTCATAAACATAGGCAACGGCAGCCCGATTGGGGGCAAGATCGTACACGGCGGTGGTGGCCGACGACGAAACAGACTCTCGGGTGGGTTGCCCCAGGCGATTTGTGATGGCGGTTGCGGTAGTGCCAGGAGCAAAGCCTGGAACAGACACCACTCCAGTCCCACCACCAGGGGCGGCAGTATTGGGGTTACCACTGTCGCTTAAGACCAGGGAGGGGGCGGCAGCAGGCTCGGGGGCTGCTGCTTCGATGTCCTCGGTTAAATCGGGAGCTGTTTCTGGCGTAGGGACAGGCTCTTCTGGCAAAATCTCCTCTAGCTCGGGCAGCGTTACGTCCGGTAGCTCAGGCAGAGATATCTCAGGTAGCTCTGCTGTTTTTTCCCTTACATTGCCGATGGCCTGTTGGGCGATTTTATATACGCGAAAGCCAACAAAACCGGTGCCAGCCAAAAGTCCTAGAAGTAAGAACGAGAGCAGCATCCTACCTAGACCGGGGCCCTTGGGCTGGGCGAGCGGCTGTTCTATGTAAGCGTCAGCGGCGGCGTCGTTAGCCAGACCATAGCCTGAGGGCCGTCCGGGGGCAACGATCTGGGTGGGCCGAGTCGTTGAAGACCTTGAAGAGTCTGTTTGGCGATCTCGTTTGGTGGGTGGTGCCGACAACAGGTTTAACCAGGTGCCAATGGACTGGGGGCGTTGGGCTAGCTTTAGGGCCATGCCCTGGAGGATTGCCTGTTCTACACCGGGGCTCAGGTTAGGGTTAAGCAGACGCGGCGGGGTGAGGGGCTGGTGCGATCGCAACACAGACGCCACAGGCACCTCACCCGTCACCGCAGCATATAGCGTGGCTGCTAGACCATAAACATCTGAGGCTGCCGAGCGTCGCGCTTTAGGCAGATACTGCTCTAACGGTGCATAGCCTTCAGACACCAGGTTGGTGTGGGTTTGAGTCTGACCGTTAGCCAGCTCTCGGGCAATGCCAAAATCAATCAAAATTGCATTGGCACCATCAATCATCACATTTTGGGGCTTTACATCTCGATGGAGTAACCCTTGACCATGGACCTTTTGCAAGGCACTGGCAATTTGTCGAATGTATTGTAAAGCCAGCTGTTCCCGCAGGGGACGATTGGGAAAAATCATGGCTGATAGCGGTTGACCTGGAATAAAATCCATCACCAGATAGGGCCGCTCAGCCTCAACAAAAAAGTCCGTCACATTAACAATATTGGGATGCTGACACTGGGCCAGACGGCGCGCCTCGGCTTTAAACTGCTTGAGCTGTTGCCGCTTTTCTAACGAATGTTCTAGCCAGTGCAGAGTTTTGATCACAACCACTTGGTTTAGCGGATGACGGATAGCGCGATAAGTGACGCCAAAGCCGCCGCGCCCCAGCTCGTCTTCAATCACGTATTTTCCATTTTGGAGACTGGTGCCCACCAAATCTACGCTGTTCACCATGCCAATCTGCCTGCGCCCACAGGACCATCTTTAACATAAAATTTCCTTTGCCGCATGATATTAGCGACAGCACAGAAACTGTGCTAGACCATGCGATAAAAAATCTTCCAGAAAAGATACTACCGGGTATCTCGAACGTTCTTATCTTGTTGGGCCAGACCGCTTAAAATTTCTAAAGACGCTCAACAGTCTGAACATCAGCCCTTTACTACTGTTAAAAAAGTCTTTAGTGTTGGGCTGATTTGTGCTTTAATGTCCGCTGGGACGAATATTTTCAGAGTGTTTCGGAGTTCTCCATTCATGAAGTCTGAGCAAAAGCAACGCCTTCTCAACGCGAAGGAAAATATAAAAGCGGCTCAGCTACTCGCCCATAGTCATTTTTACGATATTTCCATCTCCCGCGCATACTACGCCATGTTGTATGTAGCCGAGGCGCTGCTCCTAGAGCAAGCAATGGCCATACCCACTCAGCATGAGGCCATCAATAGTTTGTTTGCAGAGCAGTTTTCAGAAAAAAGACCCCTATTTCAACCCTACGGCATCTATCTGAACAATGGTTTAGAAGCCAGACTGCGGGCAGACTATTGCCATACCGAGAGGGCTACCCTAGCTGATGCCAAACAGCACATCAATCGCGCCAAAGCTTTCCTAGAGTTGGCAAAGCACTATCTGAGTGCGGAGCTAGTCGCCGTGGAACGAGTCGAGGTTAGTGCAGGCCGAGTATAGGGGGGCTATGCAGTTCTACTCCCCCTGATTGCGACGTTCAGAAAGCTTAAGCAGGGTTTCTGCATGGGCTGCTTTGGTTATGGGGTAGAAGTAAGTAAGCGCCATGCCGCATAGAAGTAGTACCAGCGGCACTGGCCCCATAAAGAAACGAATAGCCAGCAGGGCTGAGTCTGGTTGCTCGGCCGCCTCCTTAATAAAACCAGAGGTTTGCAGGGCTAAGCTCACTAGAAAAATACCCACAGCTAATCCAATTTTTTGCAGTAGGGTCATAAAGGCATAAAAAACGCCCTCCCGTCGCTGACCGGTGTTGAGTTCATCTAACTCAATCACATCAGGCAAAATAGACCATGGCACTACATAGGCTGTGGCTACCCCAAAGCTGGCCATTACACACAGCCCATATAAAAAACTCAGCTGTCCTGGTTGTAGAAAAAATAAAGCGATCTGCACGACAACCCAAACACCGCTTCCCAGGAAATACAGCCCCTTTTTGCCAATGCGTTTGGCCAATAAGTTACAGATAACCATCATTAAGATGGCCGTTCCTTGGACCAACAGGGCCGCTAAAAAGTAATCGTCAGCCCCCATCCAAAACGTGACGTAAAAGGGAATAATGGTGGCCGTAATTTGCAGGGCCAGCCACGAAAACATATAGATGCCCACCACAAATAGAAATGGACGGTTGCTAAAAACAATTTTGATCTGCTGAAAAAATGAGCTGCTACCTTGATCATCACTGTAATTGAGCGATCTTCCTCGGTAGGCGGCCTGCCGTTTGTAATAGGGAAAGGTACCCAAAACACACCAGAAAATAGTGCCGATGGAAATGACGCCCCCCAATGCTCCGAGTATTTGGTACTGGTTCTGCGGGTCTGCCACCAGCTGACTGACTACCAACCCCAGGGCTAGTACTGAAACAGCACCAAATAAAGAAAATGACAGTCGAAATGAGGTTAGTTCGGTGCGTTCGTCATAATCCTCAGTTAATTCGGCTGTCAGGGTGGAGTATGGCAGATTTGTCGTTGTGAAAAATACCTGAAAGACAATGGAAACAACGACGTAATACCAAAACAGGGCGATCTGGCTTGTGAACCCCGGCACAATCCAATTGAGATAAAATGTGGCCCCAAACGGTATAGCCGTTAGCGCTATCCATGGGTAGCGTCGCCCCCACCGAGAACGGGTGCGATCGCTCAATATGCCCACGGCCGGATCATTGACCGCATCCCAAATTTTGCCAATCAAAAGCACGGTGCCGGCTGTTAAGGGCTCTAAGCCGGCAACATTCGTCAAAAAAATTAAAAACGAAAACGCCAGTAAGTTGGACGTTAGACCGGCTCCTAGATCTCCGGCACCATAGGCTAATTTTGTTGACCAAGTCAGTTTTGGCGGAGACTGTAATTTGCCTGAAGTTTCCATAGGAACCGAGGATTGCTAGAAATTACTAAATCATCTTTAAAGTGGCGCTTATTACCTACCCAAGAGGCTAAGCAAAAAGCGGCTGTGCCAGACGATGGATTAATGCCATAGTCGTTGCTGATTTGAGACGTGCTTGGTCGAGAATTTAGTCGACTCAATGTCCCAACGCCAGATTTATAGCGGCAAGCAGCAACGTCAACGTTATATTATTGCCCTATTTGTGTCATCCCTCACCTACCGCTGCCCATGTCCACCTCCTCTGATTTAGTCAGCTCGTCTACCGATCTCTATGTTTCTTGGTCAGACTACTATCAGGCCATTGAAAATTTGGCCATTGCTGTCCATACATCAGGATGGCAATTTAATCAGATTGTCTGTCT
This sequence comes from Cyanobacteria bacterium J06554_1, assembly GCA_038534515.1. Classification (GTDB taxonomy): domain Bacteria; phylum Cyanobacteriota; class Cyanobacteriia; order Phormidesmidales; family Phormidesmidaceae; genus Leptothoe. The sequence goes on along the minus strand of JBCAWO010000062.1, from coordinate 12,870 downwards.
TGCTAAAGGAGGTCTACGGATTGGAGATATTCTCTGCCGTATTTATGATCAGCCTCTGGCTATTCTCTCAACGTCATCCTATGGCGGCGAAGGTAACCGTACCCGCGGGGCCATTACCTTCTCTAGGGATCTCAGTATGACAACTACCAACCTTGGCACCCATGTCCTTTTGGTCGATGACTTGGTGGATTCAGGTCAAAGTTTGCAGCGCAGTATCCGTTGGTTAGAGCAACGATATGGCTTCTATATTGATGAACTTAGAACAGCCGTACTTTGGTACAAAGCCTGTTCAGTTATTAAGCCTGATTATTATGTCAACTATTTAGAAAACAACCCGTGGATTCATCAACCGTTTGAAAAATATGAAGACATGACCATCGAAACGCTTGTACAAGATAAATAAAGCTTGGCTTGGGTCTTGAAACGGTACGAAATATGATTAATTTTTTACTAGGATGATCTTTGTTTAGATGTGCTGACGATTGTGTTTACTGTATGGGGTTCAGTATTGACAAGCAAACTTAGGCAATTGTGCGGTTGCTAATTTAAAGGAGATGCACCGATCTGTTAGAAATGTACACGCCAGCATCTTGCCGATAACGTTATCTCGAGGACCAGCCGCGTCGCCAATATCTACTCTTAAATTGTTATGTTGTGTCAACGGGAATCGACCAGTCTCGTTGTTTTGGAGTGAAATAAAAAATAATGGTCCAAAAGAACCAAACTATTGTCCCTTCTATTGTTGTTTTGGTTGCGCTTGGAATTATTGGCGCAGCGTTCGGATTTATTTGGAATAGTCTAAATAAAAAAACTAGCTCAGCCCAGGTGCCAGCCAGCCCTGAAACGTTACCGGTGATGACGCCAACGCAGCGTTCCCTGGCACAGCATACCGCCACCGTACTCAGTGTGGATATGCAGCCAGATTCTACCCTCTTAGCTAGTGGCAGCTATGATCAAACGGTTAAACTCTGGGAACTTGAGACAGGCAAGGTGCAGCGTACGCTCAACCATGCAGGGCGCGTGAATGCTGTGGTGTTTACGCCTAACGGACGATATTTGATTACCGGGGGTGGGGACGGCGATATCATTGTTTGGGATCCTGAAACCGGTGCAGAAAAACATCGATTTACAGGTGGTTCTGGCAGAATTGTGAGCCTGGCGGTAAGTGCTGACGGCAACCTAATCGCTAGCGGCGGCAGTAACGGTACTATTCGTCTGTGGAACCTTGAGCAACGACGGGGAACGGCTACGTTGATAGAGTCTGGAGCGCAGATTAATGGATTGGCATTTTCGTCAGTTAACCCTCAACATCTAGTCAGCGGTGATCAAGATGGCGTTGTGGCCCTATGGGACATTGCCGATCAATCGTTAGTGCGCACCTACAAGTCGGGTACCGATAGAGTAACAGATGTTGCCATCAGCCCCGATGGACAATATATCGCTAGCAGTAGTTACGACACCAATATACAAATTTGGAATTTGGCAACGGCAGTGGTTGAACAAACCCTAAGCGGCCATGATTTTGTGGTTGCCAATGTAGCGTTTAGCCCCGATGGTGCGATGTTGGCCAGTAGTAGCTTTGACGAAACTGTAAAGGTTTGGGATTGGCAACAATCCACAGAACGCTGTACCTTGCAAGGACACTCTGGGTTTGTTTATGGTCTCGCGTTTGATCAGCAGGGCACCCTGTTGGCCAGCGGCGGCTATGATGGCTTGGTAAAAACATGGCCGCTGAGTGATAAAAAGACAGGCTGCTCAGCTAGCTGAGTAACTGGGTTTCTCCTTATAAAAAGGCAAAAAACTACGGTATCACGTCTTATGAGAGGTGATACCGTGGCCGCATAGGAGTTAACGAAAATATTGTGGGCTAAGGTCTTAGCGAGGCTAAGGTCTTAGCCCCTACAAGAGTTCTGCTGATTTTTAAGTTTTTCCCACGCGTTTGGCATCCTCTAACCAACTGTCAAATGTGCCCTGATTATTTTGAATCCATTCTTCTGCGTGGCGACGAATATCTGCAGGGGTGTTTTCTCCATCCCGCATGCGTTGATTTTGCAGGCTGACATCTGTGATGGGAATACTGACTAGTTCGAACCACCGGTCAATGTCGGAATGCTCTCTTAAGAAATTACGATTTGCCAAAATTTGGATTTGATTAATTTCAAAGCCAAGATTTGTTCCATTAACCACGGACTCATTTTGTTGAGGACTAAGGGGCGGAACATCTAACCAGATAACGTCTTGGTCAGGGATTAAGACACTGCTAACCCATAGGGGCGTCCATGTAAAGTAGAGCACGGGCTCACCTGCTTCGTAGCGCTGGATAGTTCGTTCTATTGAGGCATTGTATTCATAACTATCCTGTTCTACTGTGTCACGCAAATTGTAATCATCTAAATGAGACTCAATGACTCCCCGACATGCCCATCCACGGGGGCAGCCTACGAGATTAGCCTTGCCATTACCGTTGGTGTCAAATAATTTGGCGATTTCTGGATCGGCAAGTTCCTGCAGACTGCTGATATTGTTCGATGTGGATGTAGCTTTATCGATCAAATAACCCTGCAGCGCGTTCTCAATCAGTGGCTTCAATCGTTTTAACTCTGCATGACCACCGTTCTCTTCGAAGAAATCTCTGTGGATTGGGTTCCAATGAACGGCAGTGTAGTCTAAGTAGTTACGGCCCAGGGCCTGGTGAATAATGTCGTACTCAAGCTCGGACCCACTAATGGGCGTATAGCCTAACTGCTCTAAGCCAATGTTGATTATTTCAGTTTGAAAGAGTTCTTCTAAACTGGCATAGGCAGAGCGAATTACTTTATCTGAACTGACTAACGATGTGTTTTCATTTGAGAAATTGCTACAGCTAGAAAATAGAGCGAATGAGCTGAGTGCCCCCAGTAATAAGGGCCAGCGTTTTACTAAACGAGCCGCGTAACCTGATGGATTAGGCAGGAACTTTCCCATAATTAGTCAACATATTGCTTAAACAATAAGGATGATTCTGTTGGAATTGATTTAATAACTTAGTCTTCAGATACTATGGCGTAGATTGACCTTAAACAGCCAACTTTAAAGAGTACTTACCCGATCTTTTTATTTCAGGAAATGTAGCTTGATACCTATAGTTCAAGCCATATGTAATCCCTGAAATTTAAGTGAGGGCGGCTATGCTTACGCCAAACTGCTGAATGTATTCAGCAGTTTGGCGTAAGCAAACATCCTGATGCATTTCGATGCGTCCTCTAAATCAGCCACGACATTCATTTTCCTAGAGATGAAAGGGGCTGTTCTAGTGATTTTTATGATTGTCAGCCCATGCAAGAGCGGCTTCCCAGATGAGATCGTAGACCGGGTCTTTAATGTCGTAGTAAGCATCAACATCATTGGCATGGCGTTTGGCAATTTCTTGTTTAATCAATTCAACAGATTTGGCTGAATTGGGATGTGCTCGGAGATAATTACGAAATAGTAATGCGTATTGTTGGTTGGGATTACCGTCGACCCTGACGTGGATATTGGTACGTCGTTGTTCAGAGGGTTGATAAAACAGCTGCTTTGCCCACAGATGGGGGATATTGTTTGCCCCTAAAGGAATGTGATCGTGGGTGATGGATTTGCGGTGTTGATAGCCTGCTGTCACCAGCTTTTCTGGAATGTGGGTTGTTAGCGTCTGTACGGTTATTTGAATGTCAATAACATCTTTGGCTCCGAGTCCGGGCACTGAGGTGGAACCAATGTGATCAATGCGTAGGGCCAGCGGGCCTAATATCTCTGAGAGTGAGGTTTTAATTGTTTCAAACTCTTGGGGCCAGCTAGGGTTGTAAGGATGGATGACGATCATGGGTCTGGTAAATCGCAGGTGGCGATCAGTTAGCCTGACAGATGCAATAGGACTTCAGATCCATGCCTAGCCTAGGCTCTGTTGCGTTCACTGTGATGTGTGCAAGGTTGTTTGTTCTTAAGTAAAGATATTTGCTAAGACAGTTATTGAAGGGATTAGGAGTAAACCATGCATAAATTCTAAACGTAAAGATTCAAGAGACGTTCCATGGAACGTCTGTACATCCAAAAGTTGGAAGAAAATTAATTTTCTTCAGCATTAAGTTGGAGTTACGGTGGGGACGATTATGGGTATGCTTAGTTGTTTTATGCGGAAGATTTAAGGTGTGAAATCATAATCACGAAACTCTTTGGTTGACAAGTCTTAAGGCTATTAGAGCGGCGTCTAGCTGTTGCTTATGTTTCCTATTAAATTATCTGTGGGGTGTTCAGCTCAAAAAAGGACGGAGCTCATCGGCCATTTGCGCGCTTGATTGATCGGCGGTCACGAGTTCTACTTGAGCTGCATTGACGGCTCCTAACCCTAAATCAGCCGCTCTACGAATCTGAGTTTGGCTCCAGATTGAGCCACCAGACACCTCGCGGGTTGTGCCTAGCTTTCTTAACATGGCGATGCCAACCGCGTCGATGGCAATCCGGTCGGTGCTAGCTAAAATGACGCCAGCCTGTACGCGCTGTCCCTGTTCGGGTCCGCCGCCGACAAAGGCATCGACGCCGTCGATCACGATCAGTGAAGGGCGATAGGCTTTATTAACATCCGCAATCATTAGTCGTTGGTTGGCGGACCGGTGTAGCTCGCGCATATAGTCATGATCATCCCCTGGAACGTAGCGGGCTACCATGCCGATGGTGTTTTTGAGGGAGAGGGTAAAGTGACCACCAAAGCGGTGGGTTTTAAGACAGCAGACGTTGACAATGGCATCGGCGTTGAGGACGGGGCGAGCGATCGCAAATCCACGGGACCAGTGAGTGCCTGTTGCCGGAAAATACTGCCAGTCATCTCGATCAAGTTCGTCAAAGACGAGGGTATTAAACCCGTAGCGCTGAGCCAGGGAAAAGACCTGCATACGTTCCATCGCTTGACGGGTTTCTGCCATGCCCGAACGGTCACCCACGGTGATGGTGCTGGCCCCTGCACGCTGAATTTCTTGCACCAGGGTCTCTAGTACGGCGGGATCGGTGGCAGCTGGGGCCGGATCGCCCGTGTTGTAATTGGGTTTGATAAAGACGCGCTTGCCACTAAAGCTCGGAAGCTGTAGCAGCTCAATGGCACGACGTACACCGCTGGCTCGGTCGGTTGTTTTGACGAGAACCACCCGATGGGGATTAAGGCCTGCGGCTGTTAAGGGCTGATCTAATAAGGGCGCAGATAATTCTGGGGGCTCGAATGATGATTGCTGTGCTCCAACTGTCTTTAGCGCCGATGGTAGGGCGACTGCACCGGTTAAAAGTCCCAGATATTTTAGTAGGCCACGACGAGACGGTTGTTTGGGCTGTGGAGTTAACATGGTGGGTGGGAGCGTCCGGCGATTTCACACATGCCGTCTATTGTGGTGAGACCATATGAGAATTGCCTGAGTTGTCATTGTCTCGCAGCTTACAAAACTGGGGGTTGTTACGTAGGTTCACAATTTTGTAGGTCATATTTTATCTGCACTATGGGCAGATTTGCGTACGTATCGTCTGGAAAAATTGCGATCGCAACTGTATGAAAAATCACCTGCTTATTTTCGACCCAAGGAGCCTACCATGCCACAGATCACATTATCTGGAAAAATTCGTGATTTCAAAGATAGCCATCCTGATTTTGAGCATGTCATTGCCCCCGAGAAAAATATTGTTGAACCCTTGTTAGGGGAAGATCGTAAACCCGTTTATAACGGTGGTAAGGGCAAAACAACAACGGGCAAAGAGAATTTTGATCAGTGGTATCGAGATACTGAAACAATTAATCAGAGTACATCATTAGATATTGTTCTAGACGACAGTAACGGCGATGGGATCTTTACCTATGAGAACCTGGAATTCTTTCCCATCGACGACCAGCTGTTTGGTAATGAAGGGCGTAAGCATAACTATCACTTCACCTACGAAATCCATTCCGAGTTTACCTACCAGGGCCATGAGAAATTTACATTCACCGGGGATGATGACCTGTGGGTGTTTATCGATGGCAAACTGGTGATTGATTTGGGAGGAGTGCACAACTCCTTGACGGATGACATCGACCTGATGATTACGGATGGAGGAAATCAGCTAACCAAGCTCCTGCCCTCTGGCGAAACTCTGGTTTTGGAAAAGGGTAAAAACTACGCCTTTGAACTATTTTTTGCAGAGCGTCATACGTCAAAATCGCACTTTCGAATTGATACCTCATTGCTGTTGAAACCAGCCGCGGTGATTAAAATTAAGTCACCCGACCCTAAGGCAGCTGAACCCCACAAGGGCGAAACCTATATTAATACTGGTAAGTTTTTGATCTGTGCCAACGAACCCGTGATGGAGGATACGGTCGTTTGTTACGCCGTGGGTGGAACTGCCACCGAAGGTAAGGACTACAAGGCAATTAACCGCAGCGTAACCTTACCAAAAGGAGAAACGGACGTCTGTATTGAGGTGACACCTCTAGCGGATGCGGTTGCCTGTGAAGACGATGAAACGGTGGTTGTAACCCTACAGCCTGGAGAGGGCTATAGCCTGGGTGACTGCACAGTGGCTAAAGTTGCGATCGCAGACGCCCCACCTAAGAAACCAAACTATCTGCTCATATGCCTGGTTTTAATCTTCTTAGCCATCTGCGGAGTCTGGTTGTTTCTCCATCGTGCGGCTTAGTTAATCAATCTGGGCTAGAGACATCTAAGAGCTATTAAGAGATAAGTTCATGATGTTGGATGCGGTAACGTTTACCCTGACCGCAACTCCTAATTTTCAACATCCCCTAGTATGGTGTCTCTAGCGCCTAACCTTTTTGAGAAAAATAGTCTATTGTCAGCTGCTATGATTTCTCTCGCAAGAACATAACACCAGACTTTAACTCTTCAAACAAACAATAAGGGCTCTGGGTCATTCCCAGAGCCCTATACGTATTTTGAGCCCGACTATTATCCTGCTCGACATACAAACGAAATCCACAAACCCCCGGTTCTTTCTCAGCCAGTTCTTTTACAAAGCTATACATGCTGCGATAGATGCCACGACGACGATAGGCGGTCTGCACATAGACGCTTTGCACCCACCAAAATACCCCATTGCGCCAGTCACTCCATTCTGTCGTAATCATTAAACAGGCGACGACGTTGCCATCAGTCTCTGCCACAATGTAAAACCCCCGCGACGGATGCTCAAATAAGGACCGCACCCCTGCCAAAATTACCTCAGGAATTAGGTCCTTATTTTCTGTCTCCTGGGCCATGGCTCGATTAAACGCAGCGATGGTCTCAGCATCGTTTGGTTTGGCTAAACGTATCGTTATCGGATTCAAGTGTTCACCTTGGTTAAGGAAACGTTTCTATAGGTATCGACCGATAGGCGTCAGACGACCGGCGGTGCATCAAGATAGCCTAACCCACCCGGAAGCCATAGGGTCAACTCCGAACTGCCCGGTCCCACCCCCCTGACACCAAGCTCGCCTTCAAGTCTGTACTCCAGCTCTGGGGAATCATTTAAACTGGCATTAAGCAGTAGCTCTGCAAATAGAGCCGCCCCTCGAAAACACCCAAACCCAAGGGCTACATCTCGATCAGAGAGTTGTTCATGGGAGGTAATCATCTCATCACGGTTGGTGAGTGTCACGATCGGCAGCTCCCTGGTGTCGATAGCTGTGTACAGCCAAGGGTGACGCTCTTGTGGCTGTGGATAGAAGTTAAATCGGAATGGGCGAGCGACGTAGCCTGGATAGTCGTGATTAGCCGTCCAGTCGTAGTCGATGCGAAGTTCTTTAATGGTAGACCGCTTGTGTGTCAGCCGAACCACCGTTCTCTTTGGATCCGGATGGAACAGACATGACAGTATCAGTAATCCCAGGTGAGCACAGGTAGGTCTGTCGATCTCAATAGCCATATGATCGACAGGGGTATCATTGTAGAAATGGTAGCCCCGAGTGATGCAAAGGGGCGTTATTGAGACAACCTTAGGCGGTCTGGGAAGATTAGCCTCTGAAAGACTGAGAAAGCCCGGTTCACTGTTTTGATTCTGAGGAATAGTGCTTGCCAGCGCCCCATAAATTTCTGAGAGCTCCACCATAGTTTCTGTGCTTAAAGTCGAGTAGAGGGATAAATTTTGTTTGATCGGGTGATGGAAAGAATTGTCATCAAACTGGACATATGCTCAGTCTCGGCCTGCCTTAAGGGAAATTTTGTGATGGCTGCGAATATCTTTTCAAGAATAAGCAGAGAATACCATCGAAATATGCCACCTGGTTTGGCATTGATGACTACTGTAGAGAACTGTAGAGATTAGATGAGGAGCCACTTTTATCCCCTTCCCCTGCTACCTTAGACAGGATGATGACAGAGCTCCCACCGTGCCGGATATTCTACAAAAAACATTTTTAGGTAATACCGTCGCTGCCTATGGCATTGCGCTACTGAGTATTGGGGTGGGGGTTGCGATCGCACACCTGCTTAAACGTATTATCCTCAGTCGCCTAAAGCGTTGGGCCAAGCGCACCATCACCACATTAGACGATCAGCTTGTCCGCCTGATAGAGCGCCCCACCCTGTGGCTGCTCTATTTAGGCTCCTGCTATGTCAGTTTACAAAGCCTCACCCTTGCCCCCACCGTCTCTCAGCTGCTGACGGCCATGGGGGTTATCGTTGCCACCCTATTGCTGCTGCAGTTGGTGGGGTCAGTGGCCGAATATAGCCTGCGCATTTACGGGTATATCCATCGCCATCAGCCCAATATACGACAGAGCCTCAATGCCCTCATTCCCGCTGTGCGCGTAGTGCTGTGGGCCGTTGGCATTGTCTTTATGCTCGATAACCTGGGCTTTGACATTTCCGCTGTGGTCACCGGTCTGGGCATAGGGGGGGTGGCCATTGCCCTCGCCTCCCAGGGAATTTTGCAAGATCTGTTTAGCTACTTTTCTATTTTGTTAGATCGTCCATTTGAGATTGGTGACTTTATTGTTATTGGCGATATGGCCGGTACCGTTAACCAAATAGGCATCAAAACCACGCGACTCCAAAGCCTGGACGGAGAACAGCTTATTTTGGCGAATACCGATCTAACCGCCTCGCGCATTCAAAATTTCCAGCGTATGGCCCAGCGCCGGATCGCCTTTAACCTGGGGGTTACCTACGAGACCAGTATGCCCCAGCTAGAACAGATTCCCGAGATCGTTCGCGCGGTGATCGACGAGATTCCCCAAATTGCCTTTGACCGAGCCCACTTTGCTAGCTTTGGTGACTTTAGCCTCAACTATGAAATTGTTTATCTGGTGGAGACCAACGATTACACCGTTTATCGAGATGTGCAACAACAGATAAACCTGGCGATTAAAGAACGGTTTGACCGTGCGGGTATTGAGTTTGCTTACCCAACTCAGGTGCTGCATTTGCCCCGCCCAGACGTGTTGGAGCAGGGGACGACAGGAGAATGAGCGATGGCCGTCAGATCGCCAAACTAAAACTGTCCCGTCGATGAAAATCAGGTTCTTTGCCAGGATGGGCCAGGGCCCAGTGGGAAATACTGTCGGTTTCGAGCACGGTGCTTACCCCCAGCTGTAGGGGCTGGTCCAGGGCAAGCCAGTCGTCTGTTGGCAGTTCTAGGGTCAAATAATAGCCTTTGGTCAAGGGTTGCCAGCTGCTGGCAACGGTCTGACAGGCTGGTTCGGCTACCATGGCCTGGCGGTAATCATCAAAGCGATAGACATTCCAGTCACCGTTGGGGGCGGCGTTGACCTCCCAGTAGCGGGGGGAATCGGGCAGCCCGATAAAGACCTCAAAGCAGGTATTTTCCCAGAGATGATCGCGGCGGCTGGGGGGCGCATCGGTGGCGGGGGGAACTTTTAGCTCTTCTACTGCGCCAGTAAGGGTGTACTCCACGGTGAGGGACGATTGCGATCGCACCACTCGACCAGAAATCACTAAATCAGAAATGGGTTCAAACGGTTTTAGTAAAAACGGTATGGCCATGAATAGTTTTATAAGGGAACAAACATAGGGTGTGGCAACTGTCCTGAGGCATGAGGACAGTTGCGTCTCAGGCCAGAGGAGCCGTAACACCCCCTAGCCCTAGGTGATCCAGAACTTGGTACGTATTAAGTAGTTCTAAGCCGCACGGTTAGCTTCAGTACAGTATTCAGCTTTTAATTGATCAATTACGGTTTGGATGGCCAGTTTCTGCGTATTAATGCTGTCAGCCAGCTGAAATTGAACCAAGGCCCGCTGAAGGTTGTGGTTGGGGCGCTGGGTCTTAAAATAAACATTCCCCGCCAGGTGATCGCTAAAAAAGCGTAGCCCCAGCTCAAAGGTAATCAGCCAGATGGCGTCATAAATGTAGTCATATTCCACGGCATCAAGAAAACCGCTGGCGCTAGCAAGATACCCGCGCAGTACGGTGGCGCATAGTGCCACATCAAAGCTAACGGCCTGCCACTGCTGGGTTTCTTCGCCTAACGGATTGCAGCTAGAGCGTAAGCAGTCCCCAATGTCGTAGTGGACAAGACCGGGTTTGACCGTGTCCAGGTCAATCAAGCTAGCGGCCTGTCTGGTGGCGGTATCGATCAAAATGTTGTTTATTTTTGGATCGCCGTGGATGCAGCGTAGCGGCAAATGCCCCTCGGCTTTGGCGTCCTCTAACACGGATACTCGGTAGCGGTGGGTGTCAATTAGGGTGCAGCAATGGTGTTCTTCTGGGGAAAATATTTTAGCCTGTGCCAGGACCGTATCGTACTGACGGAGATAGTTGGGGGTGATGTGAAACCCAGGTAACGTATCGGTTAGATGGGCCGAGGGCAGATCGCTAAGCAAACTGTGAAAACAGCCGAGACCATAGCCTATTTCGATGGCATGGTGCGGGTCTTGGATGGTGTTAAAGGTGGTGGTGTCAGAAACAAAGCTGAGACCGCGCCAAATGTTGCCCTGGTCATCTGTCCAGTGGTGCCGATTGTCGTTAGTTCTGAGCACCGTAGGCACTTCCCAACGACGGTTAAAGGGCGCTTGGCTTAAGCGCTCATGGGCATGGCTGACAAACTGGCAGAGATTGTCCATAACCTGACGCGGCTGGGCAAAAACCTCAGTGTTAATGCGCTGGAGGACAAATGGCCGCCCAGCATCCACCAGATAGGTGTCGTTAATGTTGCCACTCCCGAGGGGGCGAATGTCTCGCACCGGGCCATAACCCACAAACTGTTGAGCAATTTGGGTGAGAAAATGGGTATGGCTTGTCAATGGGTTAGACCGCTCAACCTCGGAGAGCATAGGACATGTTTAGGAGAACTTTGGCTAATCATACGTTCACAATTAGACAAATGGAACCGGGATAGACCATAAAAAGGTTCTATCAATGGTGTTAGAAGATTTCATGTCGTCTGCAGCACGTTCTAGGATACGGCCTATGGCTGTTCCAACCTACAGTCGGCTCTGGGGCTTGGGGTTAGCGCCCCACGCGCCGGTAGACCGCGTCCATGTGGTTAAGGGCAGCCGCCAACCCCACAGGAATTGAAAAATAATAATTCATAAGAATTCTGTTTAATACGGTCTCTGCCCAACAACATTGCCACCGGGGGCATAGTGACACACCCAAACCTCTTGTTTTTCATTGTCGGTGCGGGCGACGGCGCAGCCCACCTCCGTCGTATCGGCCCAGACCATCTGGGTGTAGTGGCCACAGCGCTGACCGGCGGCGCAGCGATTGGCGTCATAGTCAAAATGTTGGGCCTCATTGATCCACCCTTGGCTGGCTTGAGCGGGGGTTCGGAGGGCAGTCCCGGCTCCAAAGACCCTGTATCGTGCCAGGTTTTCCCCGATGTAGCCATTGTCTCGTTGGCTAGCGGGGCTGTGGCTAAATAGGTTTTCTGCGATCAGGTAGTCGGCCCAGGACTGGGCACTGTCAGCCAGGTCGGTCGACCAGCTGAGGCTATCTACTCCCACCTGCTGGCGCAGGTCATTGTGGGTGGCAAGCATCTGGTCGATACCGGCCTGGGTGGAGAGATCGTAGACAGCCTTGTCGCTAGTCTGGCCATCTGCCTGGGCTTGTTCCCCGGTGCGCACCCGATCTGCACTTACCTGGGTTTCGACGTCACCGTCTAGATATTCAACGGTGTAGCTCCAGCTAGGTGCCCCTTGGACAATGCGTCCTGTTGCCCTTATTACCATAGCTTCGCGCCACTGACCCTCACTGAGAACATACACGGTACCGGTGACGGGTCTAGATTGGGCATAGGTCGGACGCTCCGTTGCAAGACCCATGGCACTTCCTACCAGGAGCAGTCCTAATGTCCATCCAAGGGAGTGAGCGAATTTCATCATTATCCAAACCAATGCTGACTAACAAGCAATCTATCCGTTTAAACGGAGTTAGTCGGCCCCAGTCCTGAAACTTTGGATAAAGGTTCACATCAGCCGTGCAAATGTGTGGGTAGCGTCCCCAGAGAGAGGCCAGAGATGCACCAGAGACAGCCCAGAGAAGTTCTAGAGAATCAGGCCTGAGCCAAGTGCGATCGCAACTATCGCCCCAATCAGGGTATTAATGATATTCACCACGTCATGGGTGAGACCTGGCAGTTTATCTTCTATGGTGGCCCCAATCAGGCTTTCCATGGTGGTGGCAACAAAGGCAGCAATGGCGCAAATAACTATGCCAACAGCCGGGATAAACCCTATCCCCCAGGCGGCAATCGCCAGGATGAGGGACCCGACAACCCCCGCAAATGTCCTTTCTAGAATAACCGCCCCCTCGGTTCCCCGAGGGACGGGCTGTAGCGTGGTGATTAAAAACGTTCGCTGACCGTAGGCTTTGCCAATTTCTGTTGCTGAGGTGTCCGAGAGTTTGGTGCTGAGGCTAGCCACAAACCCTAAGATCAGC
>JBCAWO010000061.1:0-28455 GCA_038534515.1 Cyanobacteria bacterium J06554_1 | reverse complement strand
CCTTTGACCGCATTCTAGCTGCTGGAGGATTTGTTTCTGTTAAAACTGGTTCAGCCCCAGAGGCCAACAGCATTCCCATTGCCCCCAGCGATGCCCAAACAGCCTTTGACTATGCCACCTGCATCGGCTGTGGCGCTTGTGTTGCTGCCTGCCCCAATGCGTCGGCCTCTCTATTTACAGCGTCTAAGGTAGCCCATTTGTCTTTGCTGCCCCAGGGACATCCTGAACGCCAACAACGAGTGCTAAGGATGACAGAGCAAATGTCTGCCGAAGGCTTTGGGGATTGTTCTAACCATGGGGAATGTCAGGCAGTATGTCCTAAAGGGATTTCGATTGATGCGATCGCAACCATGCGCCGTGAATACATCAAGGCCTTGTTTTAACGCCTATCTAATCCCGTTATTTGGTAGAGACGTTCCATGGAACGTCTCTACCAAAACGTCGAAACGCCTCTACAAAAAACAAACGATAAAATTCTACGCCTGTAGCTCATCTAGGCGGGCGAGAACCTCCTGGCTATGGATAGCCGGACGCACCCCGAGAAAACGCTCCTGCATTGTCCCATCTGGATCAATCAAATAAGTGTGGCGCATGGACATGGGCTTCATCCAGGACCCATAGGCGCGACTGACAGCTCCATCTGCATCGGCCAGTAGTGGAAACTTTAAGCCTTCAGAATCACAAAACTCAGCATGGCTATCCACATCATCGGCACTCACCCCAATCACCTGGGCATTGCGCTCAATAAACTCCGGCAAATCCCGCTGGAAGCGCTGTGCCTCTAAAGTACAGCCGGGGGTAAAGTCCTTTGGATAAAAATAAAGAACAACCCACTGGCCCAAATAATCAGCCAGAGATATCTCCCCATCTCCCACATTTGTCGGTAGCGTAAACGCGGGTGCAGGTGAACCCAGCGGCACTTGTTCTCCACCCAACGCTTGCGCTGGGGCCGATGGCCCGAGTACTAATACAACGGCCAACAGCACTGGCAAAATTAGGCGACTAACAAAACGGTGAGCAAACAAAAGAGTCATAACAAAGAGCAGCAAAGCGATCACTTTACCTAAAGTAACATTTCTAGCTTAGCTAGCATGTAGCCCCCATCTCTTGCCGGACGGAATCAAACCTTGATGCATCTGATGTTGGCCAGGCAAATTTCAATCAAAAAAATAAGGCACTGAAGAGATACTTCAGTGCCTTATTCTTTACTGGTGGCGGGGGCCGGATTTGAACCAACGACCTTCGGGTTATGAGCCCGACGAGCTACCAGACTGCTCTACCCCGCGTTAGCGCTTTACTACTATAACCATGCCTTGTGTAAAGCGCAACAATTTTTTCCACGAATGTGGGATTAGTCCAGTGAAATGTCTCCCACCATATCCAATCGCTTGTAATTACTCAGGTTGAGATAGGTTTCAGCTAGGGCATCAGCAATATCTGGAGAAATCCACCCCAGCTGTCGGAGCGCATGGAGAGCGGCTGCATATTTTGCTCGCCTAGACCCGTCAACCACTTTTAGAGCTAAGCCCAAACCGTCACCCACTCGACTGATGCACTGAATTCCTTCTGCACCCGATTTACTCAGAATTTCTCCTTGGGTCAGGCGCATTAATTCCGTATCAAAGCCCTGGGGGCCCGAAACCATCTCCGGATGATGGGTCATAGCCCGCACCACCCGCTCCATTTCAAGATTTTCACCTGACGCCAGCTTGGCATATAGTGTCGCCATCTGACGCAGCTGCATAAAGTAAGTAGGAGCACCACAATCATCGTGGGCACAAATAAACTCATCGGACGGCATCTCTAAGAGCCCCGAAAAGCGATTGAGAATTTCCTTTTGGAGAGGATGGTTGCGCTGTAGATAGCTGTTGAGTTCCCATCCCTGCTGCTTACAAACCGCTAACATGCCCGCATGCTTGCCCGAACAGTTGTGTTCCAACGGACTCTGCTTTCCGGCAGGTGTAGGACATTGAAGACAGCCCGGTTCCAAATCAGCCCGCCACAAAATCCCAAATACCTGGCGTGCTTGGGCGGTCAGACCTTGGTGAGAACCACACATGACGGCCAGATCCTTGTCGGTCAGGTTAAAGGTATCTAAGGCTCCTGTGGCAGTCACTGCCATGGCTTGAAATGGCTTTAATGCAGAGCGGATAAAGCTTGCATGTTCGGCATCCCCCGCCACCGATAGTACGCGCCCACGACTATCGGCCACCGCCGCATGGACCTGGTGGACAGACTCAACAATCCCTTCTCTTAACAGCTGAACTGCTAGCGGGGCAGTGGAGATACGGCTTGGCCTAGGCATAGATTTTGATTGAAACAGCTAAAAACATCGCCAGATAGGCAATCCTGGCAAATTAGAATGATCCTTTCGATAGTAATACTTTATCAAGATTAAAATTTCGGGAGGATTTGATGGTAGGTCAGGAGCCTCAGCACTAAAGCACAGATTATCTAACGGACCCTCTACCCATAAAGCAAATTTTGGGAGAGTCCTTAGTAAAGCCCTCAGGATAGGTTCAATACGAATCAAAATAGCGATAAGCCCAGGAGACCGGTTACGAGACAGCCGGCCATGATGCCAAAGGTTTTTCGTAACCGATTCAAAATTGGTTTGACCTGATAGTCCACAATTAAGCGATCGCGTTTGAACACATCATCAGGCTTTGTCCATACCTGACCATCGTACCAACCCGATTCTTCGTAGGGGAGATCCTTTACCCGTAGCCGATTGCCCACATGGGACCAGCCAACGTAGAGCTGCAGTAACGATAGCGAAGGAATCACCAATGCCCCCAGTGCAGCACTCACCAAAAACTTAATCAAGAATTGATTGGGCGAAAAACTGGCGGCAGCAATGGGGCCTGACACTATCCAACTCAGACCCCACACCACTAAAACAGGTACCGTATAACCACGTAGATCGCGGGCTCCCCAGCTATAAAACCAGGAGTCTCGCATATCTTCATATTCGCGTATCGGCAGCTGCTCCGCAGGAACAGGACAGCGCGGTGTAGAGCGTTTCATAGCCAATGGTTACGGATGAATGACTATATCATATGACACAATCCTGACGGGCTATTGGCCCATGCCGGCCGGGGGGCTAGGGATAAACTCGATACGTTTGACATGGCCCCAAAACGCTTCGAGGTCGTAATATTCCCGTTCTCGAGGCTGAAAAATATGGACAATCACCTCGCCGTAGTCATAAATCACCCATTTACCCTCATCAGCGCCCTCTGTGCGTAGGGGAGAACGGCCGTAATCGGCTTCGATGGTGGTTTCAATGGAGCGGGCAATGGCTCGAACCTGGACGTTGGTAAACCCGGTGGCAATGACAAAATAGTCAGCCAGATAGGAAGCATCACCCACCTGAAGAATGGAAATGTCCTCGGCCTTGCGATCGTCAGCCGCATTGGCAATGGCCGTTGCCAATGCTAGGGCTTTTTCGTCTATCTGATCGGTTTCGAGTTCATCTACAGTGCCTGGTGTGTCTAACTTAAGTGCCTCAGTCAACGATACTGGCCTCCCGCAAAAAATTATGGATATTTACACGGTAATGCAAATTATTTGAAGCAGAGCACATTAACCAATTCTGCTGTCATAGTGTAACGAGGTGTAATACATTACCGATGTTTGCTGCCGCTGTCCATCACCGATGTCAAATTTTGCCATGATGGGGGATAATCCACCTGGTTCGGCAGTTGAATTAATTGAGGAAACGCTTCGATGGCGACACAAGCAGGGATAGGCGTACTAATTGGGCTAGGCATTGGTTCGGGGGTAACCGCCTTTCTTATGAAGCGCATTATTCGCCGTCAAGACAATGCCCTACAGCAGTCCCTCAATCGCTTGAACCGTATTCAAGACGACCATGCCCAAGATTTAAATGCAGCCCTAGCCAAAGCGGAAGCTGACTATGAACAGCGGTTAGCTGCCAAAATTGAGCGCTATCAAGACACCCACGAAGAACAACTCACGGAGCTGGAAGCCGAATACGAAGCTCGTATTGCAGCGTTGCTGGGCATTAGTCCCCTGGCGAGTGATGAGGAGCTGTCTACAGAAACATCCGTAGAAACACCCATAGAACCAGCCTCTCCCAGCCCGGACAGTCTGGCCGAAGCCTCAACTGCGGCGGGTGATGTTACCTCGCCCCCTATAGACAGTAGTGTCTTCATGCCTGCTATTCCGGATCCCTGGACGGAGGTTCCCAGCAGCCCTGCCACCATAGCGACTGTACCGGAGCATATGCCCGTGAGCGAGCCTGACGCGGTACCTGAGCCCACCCCGGTAGCTGCGCCCTCTCCAGCAAAACCAGCTAGCTCGGTCGAACGAGCCCAAACCGCTGCTGCCCTTGGTCAAGCCGCTGCCATAAATCGCAAGGATGCCGTTCGTGCCGTTCCTCAACTCGGCAAGCTAATTAAAGATAACGACGCGGATGTTCGTTTGGCGGCGGTGACGGCGCTACAGGAATCTGGCTCTATCAAAGCAATTCCCTTTCTTCGACAGGCGCTTCGGGATACTGACAATCGGATTGTGGCGGCTGCCAGTGCCGCCCTCAGTCGATTCAAAGGTAGCAAAAAAGCGGCTCCTAAAGCCGCTAAGAAAAAGCGTCGTCGTTAGGATTTTGGCCAGTTTGAGCCAGCCCGCGCTTGAGCCAAACTACCCTTGCTGCCATCATAGGCAAGGACCCCACTCTGCTATATGAGGATGCCTGCATGACTAAAGCAATTATGGAAACCGACAAGGGAACCATCAATATCGACTTTTTTGATAGTGATGCCCCCAACACGGTTGCCAACTTCGTCAAACTTTCCAAGGATGGATTTTATGACGGACTGAACTTCCACCGCGTCATCCCTAATTTTATGATCCAGGGTGGTTGCCCTAAAGGGACTGGCACTGGCGGCCCTGGTTATAAAATTAAATGTGAAATTAACCCTAACAAACACGAAGCCGGTAGTCTGTCCATGGCCCATGCTGGTCGCGACACAGGAGGCAGTCAGTTCTTTATCTGTCATTCTCCCCAGCCCCATCTCGATGGAGTCCATACGGTTTTTGGTAAAACCACAGATATGGACGTTGTCAATGCCATTAAAGGTGGCGACAAGATTGTCTCTGTCACCATTCAAGAGTAAGCGCCAGTGCAGCAAACTGCTGAATGCACATTCAGCAGTTTGCTGCATCCATAACCATCGCCAATTAAAGCTTTTAGAGATTTCATAATCTGAACCATAGGCACAGGGCTATCTCTAGGTGCATGGGGTAGGTGCGTGAGGTAGCTACAACAACGCCCTCATACACTGTCCAACAACGCCAATAGCTCAGATTCATTGAGCTGTGGCGTATTGTATTTTTCAGCCTTTTTAAGTTTGCTACCAGGATTTCTGCCAACAACAATATAATCGGTTTTTCCACTGGGCATCTTGTTGATGCGTCCACCGGCTTCAGTAATGAGTTTGACGACCTGTTCATAGCTGAGATTGTTCAGGGTGCCAGTAATGACAAAACTTTTGTCCATCAGACCGCCTGTCTGTACAGAGGTTTCTGCCGGAGCCGTCGCTGGGGCTTTCTCCGAGGCCGGTAATGGCGTCTCCGAGGATGCTGATATTACCTCTTTCCTGGCTGGCTCAGCTGGTGGAGCGGTGGGTGCCTGCTGTAGAGACATAATCACCTTTTGACTCAGGTCGAGGGCTTCTTTAAGGGCCGTTTGCTCTTTAGTGATGGTCGATAGCTGCTCAGCCTGGGCTGCCATGGTTGCTCTGGCAGCCTGCAACTCTTCATTCAGTAGAGAGTTTGTCGTTGTCAACTCTTCGAGCGGATCAGTCGATGTCTCTTGGAGCATTTTTAGATGGGTTTTGAGGGCGTCTAACTCGGCCTGCAGTTCCGATATGGTTTGTTCTGCTTCCGTTGTTGACTCGTCAAGGGCTTGCTGGGTTTGGGTTAGCTGAGTTGCTAATGTCTCTGCTTCGGCGGCCCGAGCCTGGCTGTCGTCAAGGTCTTGGCGCAGCTGATCGCGCTCCTGGCGTAGGCTAGTTAGCTGTGCTGCCGTTTGTCCTTGCTGTTCTTCAGCAGAGGTCGTTAGCTGCAATAGGGTTTGCCGTGCCGTAGCAGCAGCGGCCAACGCCTGCTGGGCCTCTGCCAATTGTGTCTCCAGGACATTCGCTTGGTTTGCTTGGGTCTGTAGCCGATCACGTTCCTGGCGTAGATTTTCTAATTGTTCAGCGGCCTGACTCTGTTGGTCTTTGAAAGACGTCTCCAGCCGGACTCTTGTTTGTTCTGCGTCAGCTTGGGTCTCGATCAGTTCCTGCTGCGTCTGGGCTAACTCAGTGCTTAGGGTCTGAGCCTGGTTATGGGCCTGGGTAAATTGGGTTTGGCTGTCTTGCAACTGCCTATGCAACTGTTCACGCTCTTGGCGAAGCTCTAAGAGCTGTTGTTCTATGCGGTCTTGTCCGGTTTGGGCTAACTCAGTCTGGGTTTGTAACTCCTGCTGTAGCTGCTGTACCTGTTGTTGTAACTGGTTGACTAGGGCCTTAGCGGGGTCCTCCGCTGACTGGGAGGCGCTAAGGGCTTGCTGCAGTCCCTGGTTTTGTTCCCTGAGGGTGATGTTGACTTTACTTAGCTGGGTCTTTTCGTAGGTGAGTTCACGCCGAACTTGGGCAGTCTCGGTCTGGGCTATTTCCAGATTTTGCTGTAGTTCTCTAGTCTGTTGCTCGAGAACAGCAATGTCCCCCGCTAATTGAGTGTTGTTTTCGGTGAGTTGACGGGTGTGTTGCTGGGCATCAGCTGACTCTGCCTGGACGCGTTCGAGGGCCTGTTGCTGTTGCTGGGTCTGTTGCTCCAGTGTGGTGATGGTTTCAGTGAGCTGTTTGTTCTCTGTGGTTAGTTTTGCTAGCTGCCCGTCGGTGGTTTGTTGAGTCTGGGCGGTTTCTTCTCTGATCTGGGCCAGGGCAGCCTGCGTATCGAGGGCCTGCTGTTCTAAGGTGGTAATGGTCTCCCGCAGCTGCTCCCGTTCAGCGGTCAGGTTGTTGGCGGTCTGTTGAATTTGAGCGGCTTCTTGTTTGCCCTGGTTAAGAGTGGTCTGTGCCGTGAGGGCCTGCTGTTGGAGGGTGGCGATGGTCGCCTGCAGCTGGTCTCGCTCATTGACTAGCTGGGTGGATTGTTGCTGGGTCTGGGTCGCTTCAGATTGAGCCAGGGTTAAGGACTGCTTTAACTGTTGTGTCTGCTGTTCTAGGGTGGTGGTGGTTTCGGTTAGCTGCTTTTTCTCTGCGGTTAACTGGATGATTTGCTGCTGTAGCGTGGCAGTCTGAGCTTTTGCCTGGTTGAGCTGGCTATTGAGTTCGGTTTGGCTGGCTTGGCTGGTTTGAATGTCTTGCTGTAGCTGGTTTAGTGTTTGCTCTGCGGTGCGTTGGGTTGTGATGGCCTGCTGCTGGGCGGTCTTGAGCTCGGATTCTAGCTTAGTTGCTAGCTGCTGTTGCTGTTGGAGCGACTGGTTCAGGGTTTGTTTATCAGTGGTGAGGGCGGTGACTGTGGCCTGGAGCTGGCTGACGTTGCTTTCGGATGCGGTGAGGGTTTGGGTGGTGCGATCGCAATCTGCCTTGAGTTCCTGTACCTGCTGCTCTAAGGACGTCACCGCATCCTTGGCCAGGGCCATCGCCTCGGTCAGGGTTTGCGTTTGCCCCTTAGCCAGGGATAGCTGTTGGGACAGCTTAGCCTTAGCCGACTCCAGGGACTCAATCGTTGCCGTCTGCTCTGCCTGGCGCTTACCATAACGGTTCGTCATTAGGGCTGCCACTAACGCTGCTCCCCCAGCAGCTGTCCCCACCAGTTCAGAGGCCAACGTATAATCCAGATCCATGGTTTACCCAAAGCGCATCCCCTCTATCGTAAAGACCTGGCGCACTGCTATACAACTTCCAGCCCAAAGGTTTAAGCATTGAGACTACCGAGTCCAAACTTTTACTGCCACCGGTTATCTAAATCAATGACATCAGTCAAAATAGATGGGCTGTACCTGCCCACCGACCATGACCACCGCGCCCAACCGCGTTATTAGACTTTTTCAATCATCCATTGGCAAAAAGCTGATCACCGGTATCAGTGGCCTTGCCCTGGTGACCTTTGTCGTTATTCATATGATCGGCAATCTGATCCTGCTAGGCAGTGCCGATGGCTATAATCAATTTGGCCACTCTGTAGAACAATTGGGGCCGTTACTTTGGCTGATTGAGCTAAGCTTGCTGGGTTTTATCGGCTTCCACATACTCATGGGGGGCCAGATTTTTCTAGGACGGCTCAGGGCCCGTTCCCAGGGCTATAGCACCTATGCGTCTGCTGGAGCCCCCAGCTACCAGACCCTGAGCTCTCGCACCATGATCGTCACCGGGGTTGGTTTGGGGAGTTTTTTGGTGTGGCATTTGCTCACGTTTAAGTTTGGGATTCGCTACACCGTGCCAGGGTCAGAGGTGCGCGATCTGGCGCGACTGGTGATTGAAACGTTCCAGCAGCCCCTCTATGCCTTTGGCTATGTCGGTGTCATGGTGTTTCTAGCTAGCCACCTGCGCCATGGCATTTGGAGTGCGCTGCAATCGTTAGGCGCATTAAATGCCACGGTCCGCCCTGTCGTTTACGGGGCTAGCCTGGTGTTGGCGATTGGTCTTGCCCTGGGGTTTATGGTGTTGCCATTAAGCATTTATTTTGGGCTGGTGACTTGAGAATTTTGCTATTTACCCGTTATTTATCTCTATTTGTCTTTTGCTGGGTTTTATATCTCAACCACATCCTACTTTTTAAGTCTCCATGTCTCTAGATCCCCGCATTCCTGACGGCCCTCTTAAAGATAAGTGGAACAACTTTAAAGACCATTGCCAGCTGGTTAACCCTAGCAACAAACGCAAGCATACGGTGATCATTGTGGGGACGGGCTTGGCTGGGGCGTCAGCTGCCGCCACCCTGGCTGAGCTGGGCTATCACGTTAAAAGTTTTTGTATTCAAGACTCTCCTCGACGGGCCCACAGTATTGCTGCCCAGGGGGGCATTAATGCCACTAAAAACTACCCTAATGACGGGGACAGCATTTGGCGGTTGTTTTACGACACCATCAAGGGGGGAGACTATCGCTCTCGCGAGGCAAATGTGTACCGTCTTGCCCAAATTAGTAACCACATTATTGACCACTGTGTCGCCCAGGGGGTGCCCTTTGCCCGGGACTATGGTGGGCTGTTGGCCAACCGCTCCTTTGGGGGTGCCCAGGTATCGCGCACCTTCTATGCTAAAGGGCAAACGGGGCAGCAGCTGTTGCTGGGAGCCTATAGCGCCATGATGAAAATGGCGGACCAGATTGAACTGTTTACCCGGCGAGAAATGCTCGATCTGGTGGTCATTGACGGCCATGCGCGGGGAATTATTACCCGCAACCTGATTACGGGACAGCTGGAGCGCCACCGGGGGGATGCGGTGCTGCTGTGCAGCGGTGGCTATGGCAATGTGTTTTATCTGTCCACCAATGGTCGCAACTCAAATGTGACGGCGGCGTGGCGCTGCTACAAGCGGGGAGCCTACTTTGCTAACCCTTGCTATACCCAGATTCACCCCACCTGTATTCCAGTGTCGGGAGACTATCAGTCAAAGCTGACCCTGATGAGTGAGAGTTTGCGCAATGATGGTCGTGTCTGGGTGCCGCTCAAACCAGGCGATACTCGCCCACCCAACCAGATTCCTGACGAGGAGAGAGACTATTACTTAGAAAAGCGCTATCCCAGCTTTGGTAATTTGGTACCTCGGGATGTGGCCTCTCGCAATGCTAAACACATGACCGATGAGGGGCGGGGTGTGGGGGCCACGGGGCTGGCGGTATATCTGGATTTTCGGGATGCCATTGAACGGGATGGGCGCGATGCGATCGCAACTCGCTATGACAATCTCTTTCAGATGTACCAACGCATCACCGACGAAAACCCCTACGACGTGCCCATGCGGATTTATCCGGCGGTGCATTACACCATGGGAGGGCTGTGGGTGGACTATCACCTGATGAGTACGGTGCCGGGGTTGTTTGTGTTGGGGGAAGCTAATTTCTCGGACCACGGGGCTAACCGCCTGGGGGCCAGCGCCCTGATGCAGGGGCTGGCCGACGGCTACTTTGTGATTCCCTACACCCTGGGGGACTACCTGGCCCGCAATCCGCTACCGCCTGTAAACACTAGTGATGACGCCTTTGCCGAAGCCGAGGCCTCGGTGGAGGGTAAAACCCAAAAGCTGCTGAGCATTCAAGGGGATAAAACCGTGATGCAGTTTCATCGGCAGCTGGGGCAGCTGATGTGGGATCACGTGGGCATGAGTCGCGATCGCAACAGCCTAAAAACCGTCATCGACCAAATCCAGTCGCTGCGACAGGAATTCTGGCAAAATCTGCGTGTCCCCAGCACCGCCCATACCCTCAACCAAACCTTGGAATATGCCGGTCGCCTGGCCGATTTCCTAGAACTGGGGGAACTCATGGCCCGCGATGCCCTCACCCGCGAAGAATCCTGCGGCTGCCATTTCCGCGAAGAATACCAGACCAGCGATGGCGAAGCCCAACGCAATGACAAGGACTATGCCTATGTTGCTGCCTGGGGATATACCGGTGATGACCAGGCCCCTGAGCTACATTCAGAAACGCTCACCTTTGATAATGTTGAACTCACCCAGCGGAGCTACAAATAGGTAATCAAAAGATAATCAAATAATCGCTACCCCATGGGTTTAATCTTGATCTGCCTTGCGGCTATGCTCTGGGGCACCACCGGCACCGTCTCGGTCCTGATTGCGCAGCAAGCGACCGTTTCGCCGTTGCTGATTGGCTTTTGGCGCATGGTTTTTGCTCTGCCCATTTTCTGGCTGTGGTACGGCTGTAACAAGAATTACAACGGTCCTGCGCCCCCATGGCCCATTAAAGCCCATCGCCTACCACTAATTGCCATGGGGCTGTGCATGGCCGGATACCAGGTGTTTTACTTTGCCGCTGTTCCCTATGTGGGGGTGGCCATGACCGCCATGGTGGCCATTTGTTCATCGCCCCTAATTATTGCCCTGCTTGCCGTTGCGTTCCTTGGCGAAACCCTCACCCGCAGACTTCGGATTGCCCTGGTGTTGGGGATAACGGGGACCATTCTGTTGGTTGCCCAGCCGGATGCCCTGACGGTGAACGGCGGTCGGTTTCTGTTGGGTGTGGTTTTAGCCCTGGGGGCCGCATTCTCCTATGGGGGCTATGCGATTTTGGCGAAGGCCATGGTGGGCCAGATGGATGGGATTGCGATCGCAACCTACAGCTTTACCGTAGCCGCCCTGGTGCTCACCCCCACGTTGGTACTGCAGCCATCCCCTGCCGTCTGGTTTAAGGTACTCCCCTTTTTGCTATACCTTGGCCTCATCACCAGCAGCCTCGGCTATGGCATCTACATGCTTGGTATTCGTCACACCGCCGCTACCACCGCCGGTATTGCCGTGCTTGTAGAGCCCCTCACCGCCACGCTGCTGGGGTTTTTTGCCTTTAAAGAACCCATGGGCTGGTCTAGCCTCTTTGGAGCCATGCTGCTGCTCCTGGGTATTCTCTATGCCCAGACCAGCAACCACCCCTCTAAAAAGTAACGATCGACTTTTGGGGCTAACGTCCTGGGCAGATTTGACCTGACTGTATTTCAGGCCTTACCAGGCATACAGTCAGGTCAGTAAACCTTTACCGATTCCACCACCAGCTGAAACGGACCTGCGGTAAAGTGCGGGTTGAGCTGGCGGTCATACTCAAACTTACTCAACATAAGCTGCAGCGAATAAATTCGTTCTGCACTGATGGGAGACCGCTGTACTACCCGCGCCCGCTGCACCGCCTTCATCTCGGCAAATGGAATCTGTACCGTTACCCAGTCACCGTTAGTTGTATCAAATGAATGGGCATAGGCGACGGTGTCCCAACCTGCACCATCCCGTAAAAAGAACTTATAGCGCTGCCCGTCGCCCTTAACGCGGAGTTCAATGCCGCTGTAGGCACTCAGATCTAGGGGGGGCTCAAAATTGCGGGTGCGCACTGAGGCAAACCCACCGGAATTGGCGGTAGACACATAGCCCGTAAACGCCAATCCCTCGGGCAGCAGCTGGGTTCCGCTCTGGCTAACGCCGCCCATCACGACATCGTCTAGGGCACCCCACAGATCACGCATTTGCTCCGTGGGTGAGCGAAAATCAAAGACAAGATTTGCCTGGAGCTGGGGCGGTGGTGGCGGTGGTGAACCAAAGAACATGTTTCGCAGCGAGCTAACGATGGGAATGGCGTCAAAGTAGTTGAGGGTGTCAAAAAAGCGACCGAAATCCCATGATGGACGGGGTTGTTCTGCCATAGCCTCAAGCCCAGTTGACGGATACCTTTATTGTAGGGTGACATTTGCTGGCTATGATTTCACCGACAAGATATGACAAGCTGCTGAACGCATATTTTTGAAAGAAAGCTGGGAGAAACTATAAAACCACTGATGAGTAGGTTGATTTCGCGTCAAACGTGTTGCCGCCCCTGCCACCGCCGTCAATAGTATTGATAGTACTGATACCCAGGGACTGCGAAATAGAATGCCCTAACCAATATGACCAACGCTATAGATATGCCGTCAGCTTGTGTTAGCCTCTGATTTTGAGCTATGCCGTTTACTCCAACACATATTGTTGCCGTCCTTCCGTTTTGGCCATTGCGGCGCGTCGTGCCCTTTTCTGCCTTCTCAATCGGTGCCATGATTCCCGATTTGCCTTTATTCTTTCCCATTGTCGACTACGCGCAGACGCATTCTTCTGCGGGCCTATTCTCTTTGTGTTTGCCGCTTGGCATGGGTGGATTTTTCCTATTTGAGCTGGTGATGCGCAGGCCCATGATCGCCCTCTTGCCAGAGTGGCTTGCATCTAGGTTGTCGCCCGAACCTAATCTTCCTAAGCCGTCGTTTCTGAGTGCCCTGCGCTACGTTATTGCCGTTGCATTTGCCATCGTCGCAGGAGCCTACACACATCAGATATGGGATGCGTTTACCCACAAAGGCCGATGGGGGAGCCAGCTAATGCCGATACTGAATTCTTCCATTGCAATTGGCGGTTTTCATGTGCCCGGCTATAAAGCCCTCCAGTATGGCAGCACGTTTATCGGGCTACCGCTGCTAGCATGGCTTACAGCTATTGAGCTAAATCGCACAATGCCGATGTTTCGTCGGGGTACCCTACCCTCTCAATGGAAGCTTGTGGCTATAGCCCTGCTCTTTGTTGTTCCGACTGGCGTTGCACTTTACACGTACATGGGCTCATTAAGCCCCCATCAGGCCTTATTCCTGACGATTACCCGTTCGGGGGGTATATTGATGGGGCTGCTGTTTGCATACTGCTCTTTGTTTCAAGCATTTGCAGATTAAGACATTAAGACTCAAATGCATATCAACCAATTGATCCCAACCCATTGAGCCTGGGCGTTTTACCATCAATGTCAACCTCAAGTTAGCCAATATCTGGCGGCAGATTGTTTTTTTACAATGATGAATAAACGTTTATCAGTTACGGTTATCTCTTTGCTTTGTTTCTTGACCTATGGGTGCATGTCCCCAAGCTTGTCATTCCTCGAAAAATTAAGTAGTGAACAACAGCAAGCACTGCTTGAAAAGCTTCATATTTCTGATCTATGCGGCTATTATCTTGACCCCGAACTACAGCAAAAAACTGAGAACATCATCGTTAGTTTGTTAGAGGGGCGTGGGGTTCAAAGCTGCTCAGTCGAAGGTTTGGATAAGATAGTTGCGGATAAATAAGACGTATTTGTTGAGGAGACATATGCTTTGGCGAGTGTTTATCGGCATAGCTGCCCTACTAAGCTTAACGGCCTGTACCTCAGATTTAGATGACCCAATTGGGGTTAAAAAGCGTCGTGCTGAAGCGCGTCGTGCTGAGTGTTCTCAAATATATGGGATTAAACAAGCCAGCTATGAGCAAGGTGTGGCTACTTACGCTCAAGACGTTTTCTTTTCTGATACGAAGCTAACGCAAGAAGGTATGCTTAAACGTGCTGAGGACCATCTCGATACGGCACGTGCATTAGAAACCCTAGAGTTAGGGGATAAAAATTTAGGGCTTTTGAACACTTATCTGGCAGAGAGTTTTCGTTACCGGGCCAAAAAATCCCGTGATCTGGCTCCCTTTGCTGAGGTTGAACGGACCATTACCTCTGCTAACGAGCGTTCATCAGCTCACCAGGCCATTGTGGCTAGGGCGAACCCCTATGACGGATTAGACTATGCGCTTGAAGTTTATTGCGAAGGGGGTAAAATGCCCTCTGCATATCCCGAGAACTCTGTAGAACAGTAGGCTGTGGAACTGCGTTTAGAGGATCCTGAGCAAGGATAGCTCAATACCCTTCCCTTAGAAAATCACTGTTAATCACTGTACTGTAACTGGCCCTTGAGTGCGGGGACCGGTTTCTCTAAGTCGGTTGACCTAACCATTTATAAAATGAATGATCAGGGGTTTGATCTCCTCAAATATGCCCCTCAAAGCCCCCAATACTGGGGGCTTTGAGCCTAATCTCCCCTAGCATGTAGCCCAAGGGGCATTCAAGAAAGGGGGACGGAAGGGGGCATCGGCATCTGAAGTTTAATTTCGATAGCCTACTTGTCTACGAGAGGTGGTTTTTCCGGCTAGAGAGAGTGATGGGGTGGGGTTAGCTGCAGGTGCGGAGTGCACCAGATTTTGCTCCACAAGCGTACTAAAGTAAAGCTGTAATAGCTCATTCCCAATTTCGGCACACCCAATGGATGAGTTTTGTAGGGCCGCTTGCAGCTGATCACACTGAAAATGGAAAGCCCCCAGCGACTTTTGGATAAAGGGTAGATTGGCAAAAAATGTTGTCAGGAAGAATAAGGGATGATCCTGATCCTGACTGACCACATTAATTACTTCAGAACACCACGTTTCATAGGCCACCGATTTTAGGCTATATCCCTGTTGCTCACGCATCCAGTTAACCAGATCGTTCCAGTGATAGGACTGAGGGTTAACCACATTAAACGCCTGACCGTTAGGAAATTGGGTCTGGGACAAATGAATAATCGCACGGCTGACGTAGTCAACTGGAACCAGATTTAACGCGGCATCGATATCTGGAGCTAGCCCCACTTGAAGACATCCTTGAATCATCTTGGTGACAAAACTGTCCGGAGAGCATATCCCGTTTGTTCTATCACCCATAATGTTACTGGGGCGATAGGTCATCACGGGGATGCCTCGGCTGTGGGCCTCTTGTATCAACGTTTCTGCCACGTATTTACTTTTGGCATAGCCGCTAAACAACGAGCGGATGGGTCCCATGAGACTATTTTCACCGGTTTCTTCAATGGTGCGAATGTGACGGGTACGATCGGCCGCAAACACATCCACGGTTGAAATATAGTGAACCGGTTTCACGCGAGACTGACTGGCTAGCCGCAGGACTTCTTGAGTGCCCCCCACATTGGGGGCTTCCAGGGCTGAGTAGGGGTAGAGCACATTTACCCAAGAGCCACAGTGATAAATGGCATCGAGTTTTTTTGCCAGTCGGTTAAAGATAAATTCTCTCATCCCCAACCGTGGCTGGCTCAGATCACCGACTACTGGAATAATCCGGTCGGCATCATTCTCATTCCACAGTCGGTAGCGCTTTAAACTACTTTTTAGCCGCGCTAGTCCTCTGGTGATACTGGTTGAACGCACCAGGCAATAGACATCGCCTCGAGTGTGACGCAGGAGGTCATGGAGTATGTAAGTGCCCAAAAAACCAGTTGCGCCCGTCAAAAAATAGTTGGGGATAGGCGATTCTGGTAATGTCGGTACTTGAATGGTGTCATCCAAGCTTGCTTTGGTAGCCAGGGTATCTTCCGATGTCTCTAGCTGTCCTTGGGTTTGAATCTGGTCCACCCAGTCAGCTAAGGCGGCAATTGTAGAGTCTTCTAAGAATTTGGCTAGATCAAGTTCTACACCAAAGTGTTCTTTAATGCGGTAAATCAGCTGCACCGCCATGAGGGAATGGCCCCCGAGGGAACAGAATGTATCATGGATGCCAATTTCTTGAACACCGAGCAGCTCGGTCCACAGCTGGCTGATTTCTGTTTCGAGCGGTGTGCGGGGGGCGATGTAGTGGGTGGTTTGCGATCGCAACCACACCGGCAATGGCAGCTGACGCCGATCCACCTTGCCGCTGGGCGTAAGTGGGAACTTATCTAAAACCATATAGGCTGACGGCACCATATAGTCAGGCAGCTGTGCTGCTACAAACTCACGCAGCTGTGCGGCCAAATCATCGGTAGCACCGTCAGCGGTTGATGCCTCCGCCAGCACCGTATAAGCCGCCAACCGCATTTGGCCGGGAGCAAATTCCTGGGCCAATACCACGGCCGTCTGCACCGCTTCATGTTGTTCTAGTAATGTCTCAATTTCACCGGGTTCAACTCGAAACCCACGAATTTTAATTTGTTGATCGCTACGGCCAAGATACTCAAGGTTGCCATCTGGCAAATAGCGAGCCAAGTCTCCTGTTTTATAGAGCACCGTATCTCCACCACATTTAATAAAGCGCTCTGCTGTAATCTCAGGTCGGTGAAGATATCCTTGTGCCAGACAGTCCCCGGCAATATATAATTCGCCAGTTTCCCCCAAAGAAACAGCTTTAAGCTCCTCATTGAGCAGATAAATCTGTGTGTTGGCAATGGGTTTGCCAATGGCGGGAAGCAGCGGCCATGTCTCCGGTGATTTGTTCAATGTAAAGGCTGTTACCACGTGGCTTTCAGACGGGCCATAGTGGTTGTGTAAACGACACTTAACCATGGCCCTAAACCATCGCACAATTTCTGGAGTAATCCGCAATTGTTCGCCAGCCGTAATCACGTCCTTTAAGTGTTCCGGTACGATGGCCTCCTGTTCAGCCACCTCAGCCAGCTGATTTAAGGCAACAAAGGGCAAAAACAAACGCTGAATCTTGGCCTCCTTTAAAAAACGCAGCAGCGTAATAGGGTTACGACGCGCCTGATCTGAAATTAACACCAGGGTTCCGCCCGCTATAAGCGTAGAAAAGATTTCTTGGAATGAAACATCAAAGCTGATGGGGGTAAACTGCAGAGTGCGCGCCCCCAAGCCTAAGGCCGCCGATTGCTGTCGCTGCCAAGCAAGCAGATTGACTAAGGCCCGCTGCGCCATCGCGACTCCTTTGGGTTTTCCCGTAGACCCGGACGTATAAATCACATAGCCCAGATCGTCCGGTGTGCATTGAGTTGCCAAATTTGTTACCGGATGGCCCTCATCTATTGTTTGTTCATCCAGACAGATAACCGTACGCTCTGCCACTGGCAAATAGCTAACTAAAGACGATTGAGTTAACAAGACGGGAACCTGGGCATTTTCCACCATAAACTGCAAGCGTTCCATGGGGTAGGAGATGTCTAAGGGTAAATAGCCAGCACCTGCTTTAAGCACTGCCAACAGAGCAACAATCATATCGACAGAGCGCTCAACACAAACCCCAACAAGGGTTTTGGCCCCTACACCGAGAGAGCGTAAATAGTGGGCCAGCCTATTGGCTCGCTGGTTTAGGTCATTGTAGGTAAGTTCTTGGGTGGCGCAGACGAGGGCAACTTGATCCGGAGTCTGTTCTACCTGAGCTTCCACCAGCTGATGAATACAAAGCTGTGACGGATACTGCGTTTGGGTGGAATTCCAAGTAATGAGCTGCTGTTGGTCTGCGGAGACTAAACAAGATAAATCCACGGGGCAAGTTGATACTTGCAGCGTAGACTGCTGCTGAACGTTAACTGAAGTAGTGTTGAGCATTATTGAATTACCAAAGTAGGCTTAAGGACGGCCCTATATCCTTTGGGAATAAGGGCTGAGATGAAATCGGAATAGATGACAGCCAGGAAACAGATATGACATGATTCGCTATATATCAATAAAACTTGATGGATGCGATTTTAACGCATTTTCTTGTCGTCACGTGTATTTAGGAATGTAAAACCACTAAAAAAGACCTGAACCGTATAGTTCAGGTCTTTTTTAGTGGTTTTTTAGCAAAATTGATTTGTTATAACAGACAGATTGTTCTTGTCGTAGAACAATATTGGTTAGCATTCATCAGTGGAAAATCTGGAACTGGCCGTGCTGCATTACTCATAGCGAATTCCGTTGTGTTCTAGCCAGCCGTCCGCATGCCAATCCTTTGGGTCGTCATGGGTCCAATGCACAACGCCACCCCGTTCATTCCACTCATATTCACCTCGAAATCGCACCTCATCCCCTTCTCGCAACGTATTGATGCGGGGAGACACGTCAATATTGTGACTGATCAACAACGACTGCCCCGACCCTAGTCGTAAGATAAATTTCTGATGTCGAGAGCCTTCTAAATCATCTGCCAGCAGACGTTCTACTCTCCCTACACCTTCCACAATCAGGTCAGACTCACCATTGCGGTAGGCCTCCATCAGTTCAGCATCGCCTTTGACCTCAGCTCGTCGAAAGAAATCCTGGGGGGCAGCATTTGCCATGGGTATAGTCCATAAAAACAACAATTCAGACACTTTGACTACTGGCATAAGCAGTATAAAAACAGACAGAAAAGACAGGGCGATGAGCCTCTGAAACACTTTCATGACAGTATGTCTATCCATGGTGGAGGGAAACCGTATACGGTAATGTCGGTGTAATTTTACCCCATTCCATGGGAGCTATCACCACCTGCGCAGTTTCTCTCAGTTTGCGATTATGAATTTGTCGAGCAAGAGAGACCGCACCCATGAAGACATCTGCACAGCAACCTATTATCGAAAGTCTACGCAACTGGTATCGCAAAGCTATTCGCCATTCTAAGTATCGTTGGCTTGTTGTTTTTGGTAGCCTGTTGTATCTAATTAGTCCCTTCGATATTTCGCCTGATGTTTTCCCCATTATTGGCTGGCTTGATGATGGCATCATTGCCACATTGCTAGTCACTGAGGTGTCTCAACTCCTGTTCGAACAGGTCAGTGCCTCTAAGAAAAGGGGCAGCCAAAAGACTCGAAAAGAGACCAACACAGCCGCTGATGCCGCCACTGCAACCGAGCAGGTGGTTGATGTACAGGCGGTATCTGTAAGCTAACCCAGTCGCTGAAGCCTGATCCATTTTCAGACCTGTCGTTTTGTTCTAGAGAGAACTTTATGGCTCAGCTTGGATATGGTTTTACAGGGTTGTTACTTGCATTGTTTGACGTTTAATCCATTAAAGAGGCACAGAATCATGATTTATACCAACACTCAAGCCGTTAACGAAAACTTTGAGTCGATCAAGGCAGAAGGGGGGCGTCGTACTCAAAAGATTGCCGATATCCTTAAATCTGCTTTTTCTGAAGCGGTTACTGAAATTAGAGAGGGTACCAGCGCCGTCCGCCCTCTGGCCAAAGATCTGGCCGGTAATGCTGTTCAAGTGGTCAAAGAAAAAGGTCAAGAGGCCTATGTTAATGCTAAGCAGGCCGCCAAAGAGACAGCAACCGATGAAGCCGACATCGTTACCCAGTTCAAGCTCAAGCTCCAGGCGATTGTGGATGCGATTAAGGCCACACTGCTGGGTCAGTCAGAGGACGGGGCAGCTGAGGTGGTTGCCTTAGTAGAAAAAGAAGCTGAGGTCCATACGGTCGTGACCGTTGATTCTACAGCTGATGCTGTATAGCCTTTCCTAAGGTTCTATTGACTATTTGTTGGGTACGCTATTAGCGCTAGTTTCTGATAGGAAGCTAGCGCTTTCCCGTAGAAAATGTCTTTAGTTGAAGACATTTTCGCATTGACTCAGTAAACATGTTGAAATTTAGGGTTAACCCAGGGTAAACCTCCTAAAAATCACCTAGGATTTATTTAAATCCAACCAGAAACGGGAACTAAGCATACGTATATAAGAACTAGGAGACCAAGAACGTTTGAGTAAAATTTCTAAACTTACAGTTATTTGCTGTCAGTCCCCGTCGGTCGGTTAAATTTTATGAGTACTCAAGCCGGTGTCGGCATTAGTCAACATCACAATCCTAAAGTTGCTGGGCAAACGGCTGTCGCTAATGCCCTGGAGCAGGCTGATATCACCCAGCCTGACTTTGTATTCTTATTTGCCACCGTTGGCTACAGACAGGAAATATTAGTCAAGGCTGTGCGGGCGGCAACGGGGAATGCTCCTCTATTTGGGTGCTCAGCGGCTGGGATTATTGCTCAAGGGTTAGCGGATGAGTCAAACTTTGCTGTTGCGGTCATGGTAGTGCGCTCTGATGAGCTTTGGTTTCACCATGGTGCCCTGACTGGTCTGAGTGAGTCATCGGTATCTGTCGGTCAGGAATTGGGTCGGCGGATTAGCCAGGCAAATGGGGAAGATGCGATCGCACTTTTCCTCAATGCCGATGCCATCACCGTCAACTTTGATGACCTCATGACCGGATTAGAGCAGACGAGCCAGCGGCCACTGCCCATTATCGGCAGTCTGTGCGGCGATAATTTTGCTTACCAAAAAACCTATCAGTACCAAGACGAAAAAGTCATCTCCGATGGCATCTCCTGGGCGCTGATGTCAGGTAAAGCCGACTTGATCACCGGCATTAGCCATGGGTGCGTAGCCGTGGGTCAACAACGAACCATCACCCGAGCTGAAGGCAACAAAATCTACGAGATTGACCACCAGCCGGTTTTGAATGTGCTGCACGACTACCTAGAAGATGACGAAATCGAAAATTGGGATCGGACAGCTGTCAATCTGGGGCTAGGGTTGGTCATCCCTGGTTTGATAGGTTACGGAGCCGGCTACGGCGGGGACGTGTTTATTCGCTGCATGATGTCCAAGGATGAGGCCACCGGCAGCGTGGCCATGGCCACAAACATCAATGAAGGCAGCGATTTTTGGGTGACCCGCCGCGACACTGAAAAAATGCAGCAGGCCGCCAAACAGACGGCATTTAATGTACTCAACCAGCTAAACGGTAGAATACCCAAGTTTGTTCTCCACATCGAGTGCGATGGGCGTGGAAAGATGGTGCTGCCTGAAACCGAGAAGCAAGCCATGATTGGTATTATGCAAGAAATTATCGGGCGTGATATTCCATGGATTGGGCTCTATGCCTACGGTGAAGTTTGCCCTATTAAGGACCAAAATTGTCTGCATGGGTTTTCAGGTGTTTTATCCGTAGTGTGCTGATGACCAGTAACATGCCGTTTGATCAAGATAGGTCTACTGATGTCGACAGCCTGCTACAAGAAAATAGTGACTTAAAGCGGCAAAATCAGAAGTTAGCGAAACAAGTTACCCAGCTGATCAAAACCGAAAATCGACTCTTTCAATTTCAGTCAAGTTTAGATCGACAGCTCAAAACGTACCAAAAGCTGACGGACCTCGGCAACGCGCTCAACCAGGCCTGCGACAGTGATACGGTCATAGATCTGGCCATTGAATTTTCGCTATATGAGCTAGAGTTTGAACGCTGTATATTCTTTTCCCTTAACGCTGATACACAGCAGCTTTATGTCCGGGCCTTTGATGGTTATTATGATGAAGCCCTAGCCAATGTGATTCAAACCCTGACTATTCCGTGGGCTGATTTATTTAACACCCCTCACCCAACCACCCCACTGATTTGCTCAGCCCACTCGTCCGATAGTCACCTCCAGTCTTGGTGTTCTGTTTTAGGCATGGATGAATATGCCGCGATGGTATTACACCATGAAACACAGTCGACCCTCGGGCTGTTGGTTGTGGGCAACACGGCTGAGATGTGGAACTACCACACTCGAGTTTTTGCCAATAGCAGTGCAATAACAGGCTTGACCAACCTGTCTAACCAGGTGTCCATTGCCATTAGCAATATTTGTTCCTACACTTCGCAACAAAAACAAACTAAAGAGTTAGAGAAGATTGTTCAGGCACGAACCCAGGAGATTCAGCAAAAGAATCAGTTTCTTAAACATACCCTGAGACAGCTTAAAAATGCCCAGGCTCAGTTAATTCACAATGAGAAGATGTTAGGCCTGAGCCAATTTGTTGCTGGCTTTGCCCATGAGATTAATAATTCTATCAACATTATCTATGCCAATATCGATGTCGCTAGCGGTTATATGTATGACCTGTTAGCGGTGATTATGAGCTACCAAAAGCATTATCCCCAGGACAATCATACGATTCAGCAGGCTGTTGAGGATGCTGATTTAGACTTTTTGCAGGTGGACTTGCCCAAGCTCTTTCGCTCCACACTCACGGGTGCAGAGCGGATTCAAAACATTATGCTTTCGTTAAAATCATTTTCTCGGAAGAACGAAGCGCCCAGAAAGCGCGTCAATATTCACGATGGTATTGACAGTGCCCTAATGCTTTTGGAGCATCGTTTACACAGTGATGGCAACTATCCAAATATCGAGATTGTTAAACGCTATGGCAAACTGCCCGCTGTTGAATGTTACGTGGCTGAACTAAATCAGGTATTTATGCATCTGCTCAACAACAGTATTGATGCACTGCAAACCCAATCTAATCCGGCTGTTATCCCCTGTATTACCATCGCCACTGAAAGTCAGAATAATCGAGTCATTATTTGCATCACTGATAATGGTCCCGGTATTCCCCAGGAAATTCAGGCCCAAATTTTTGAGCCGTTTTTCACCACCAAAGATATTGGCCAGGGGCCTGGGTTGGGTCTGCCCAATAGCTATCAGATTATTCACAATCAGCATGGTGGACGGCTTGAATTCCAAAGTCAGATCGGTCTGGGTACCACCTTTGAAATAACGATTCCGCTTGAACTCAGTCCGTAGGTGGCTTATTAGCCTTTGGGGGGAGATGGGGTAGGCTACGGGGCCACCGCCTCTCGCTGGCGATCTTTAATTTCTAAATGTACTAGCAGCGCATTGATGTCAGCCGGATTAACCCCCCCGATGCGGGTGGCTTGACCTACGGTTAGGGGTCTTACCGCCGTAAGTTTTTCACGGGCTTCCATCGATAGGGTGTCAATAGCTAGATAGTCTATGTCTTGGGATAGCTTGCGATTGGTTTGTTTGGCTACCTGTTCAATCTGTTTTTTCTGACGCTGAATATAGCCTGAGTACTTGATGTCGATTTCGGCACCTTCTTTTTCGGCTCGCATCAGGTCGGGGTTGCCGAGGCCATAGTGTTCTAGTTGGGCATAGTGGAATTTGGGTCGGCGTAGCAGGTCGGCAAGTGCGATCGCATCCTTAATTTTCTGACCCGTATCTGCCATAATCTGCTGCCCTACCGGCTCATGGGCCTTTACCCGCGTACTGTGCAGCCGTTCCTTCTCAGCAGCAATATTTGCCTGCTTGCGGGTGTATAGCTCCCAACGACGGTCATCGATCAGACCAATCTCTCGACCCAATGGCGTTAGCCGCTGGTCCGCATTGTCCGACCGTAAAATCAGCCGGTACTCCGACCGGGAAGTGAGCATGCGGTAGGGTTCCCGCAGGTCTTTTGTACACAAATCGTCAATCAGTGTGCCAATGTAGCTACCCTCGCGGGGAAAGACAACCATCTCCTCACCACGGGCGTAGCGCACAGAGTTGAGACCCGCCACAAACCCCTGGGCGGCAGCCTCTTCATAGCCTGTGGTGCCATTAATTTGCCCGGCACAGAACAATCCCTGAAGTTTCTTAGTCATCAGGGTGGGAAAACACTGGGTAGCCGGCAAATAGTCATACTCCACCGCGTAAGCTGGGCGCAGCATCGTACAGTTTTCCAACCCAGGCAGACTGCGCAGCATCGCCCGTTGAATAGTCTCGGGCAGCCCGGTCGAAAACCCCTGCACATAGATCTCAGGAATTGTCCGACCCTCTGGTTCTAAAAAGATCTGATGACTCTCTTTATCGGCAAAGCGGACAATCTTGTCCTCAATGCTGGGGCAGTAGCGCGGCCCCTTAGAGTCCACCCAGCCACCATAGATTGGCGACATGTGAAGATTCTCTTGAATGATGCGGTGGGTTTCTGCCGTGGTGCGGGTGAGGTGACAGTCCATAGTCTCTCGTTCCACCCACACCTCTGGGTCAAAACTAAACCAGCCCGGATCTGGGTCACTAGGCTGTTTCTCCAGCACATCAAAATTAATTGAGCGACGGTCCACACGGGCCGGAGTGCCTGTCTTTAATCGTCCGGTTTCAAATCCTAAATTGTTCAATGTCTCGGTTAGACCCACGGCGGCAAACTCACCCGCTCGACCCGCGGCCATGGACTTATCGCCCACCCAGATTACTCCCCCCAGAAATGTGCCCGTGGTGAGAATCACCGACTTACAACGGAAGGCTACCCCAAAGTAGGTTTGGACACCAATAACATCATCGTTTTCGCCCAAAACCAAATCTGTTGCCATCCCTTCGCGCAGCACCAGATTCTCCTGGTTCTCCACAATGGTTTTCATGATGGCAGCATATTCGCGCTTATCGGTCTGCGCCCGCAGTGCCCACACGGCAGGACCGCGAGAATTATTCAGCACCCGCTTTTGCAAATAGGTGCGGTCGGCCATTTTGCCAATCTCGCCGCCGAGGGCATCGACCTCATGGGTTACCTGGGATTTTGCTGGCCCCCCCACCGCCGGGTTACAAGGCTGCCAGGCAATCCGGTCCAGGTTGAGGGTGAGTAGCAGCGTCTGAGCCCCCAAACGGGCCGAGGCCAACGCCGCCTCACAGCCAGCATGGCCCGCCCCAATGACGACCACATCAAATTCATCGATAAATTCTACCGAGCTGCCCATATGGCTTACCTATCCAGCGTTCCTTATTCTAAACCCTCAATCCTGCTGCGGTTGGAATTGCATGGGTCAGAGTTAATCAATTGACAATTTTTCTACGCTTTCTCTGATATAGGTTGATGTGGGGTTTGGAATCAGGTGCTTCTACGCCCTGAGGCCTTGAGCGTCTGCTCAGGGCCTCCTTGTGCGAGCTCGCGGGCCTTCGTCCGTGATACGTTACTTATGTTTGTCTTAGATACCCAATAGCTCCAGTAAACGCTTTAACTTTTCTCAAGCTGTGCCGTTCTTAAACCGATGAAAATCAATTCATGGCTATTCTTGCCTTGCCAGGTTAGATGGCTTTTAGTAACAACCTTAGGTTTAACCATTAGCCCCCTATGGTTTACGACTGCTGCCTGGGGACAGGTAACAGATGGACTGCCCGAGTATGTCACACAGGCTGAAGCGTCACCGGCTGATATTCCCAGGACTGAGCTGACGGTGCCCCAGGGCAATGGCGAGCTCATTACCGATATTCAGATCCGGTTGGTGGATGCGGGAGAAGACACCGAAAGTAGTCCAGACGTTGCTGGCATCATCAAAGAGTTTCAACTGCAGCCCGGAGATAGTTACGATCCAGAACTGGCCCATGGGGACCTGCTCTGGGTTAGCAGGATGGCCGAGCGGGTGACCCTCACCCTGGAGCCTGCCACTGAGTCCGAGCAGACTGGGCCCGAGCAGATCGTCATGGTGGTCACTGCCGAGGAGCCCAACGATTTCTTTTACGACTTTGGCAGCTTACCTCGAACCACGGCTCTTCCCGGTCCTCTACGTCCTATTACCGTCAACCCCTCTAGCAATAGCGCCCGCGGATTTTCCATCAAGGTGCACGGAGGCATCGATAATATTGGTGACAATAATCAAAGGCTGACCGTTGGCTTGCTGGGGGGTGAGAATACCGCAGGGGCCGAAGTCGACTTCAGACAGTTTTTCCAGGATGGCTCAGGCTACGGTCTCAATTTTCAAAATCGACGGGGCGTAGAGCCAGAATTTGATGGTGGTGATAATGAGGTAGACCTGGCCAACGGCGATGATCCATGGGTGCATCGGTTAGGCGGTGGCGTTGAGTATTTTCGCCCCTTAGCCACCGATTTAGACGCCGCGTTAGGGGTGTCTTACCAGCGTATTTCTGTCAGAGACGACGCGTTTACCAATGATGTGTTTGATGAGGATGAGCTGGGTAACTCGCTGACAGTTGATGATAGTGGTCAGGATGATCTCCTAACGATTAATTTTGTCGGTGAGTTAGACCGTCGGAATGACGCTGATAATCCTACCCAAGGCTATCGGTTACTTTTTGGCACCGATCAGTCCATTCCCATCGGTGATGCCGACATTCTGTTTAATCGTCTCAGCGCTAACTACACCCAGTTTGTGCCCTTAAACCTGTTTGGGTTTACCGAAGGTCCTCGCACCCTGGTGCTGAATGTTCAGGGCGGCACCATTATTGGCGATACGCCTCCCTATGAGGCCTTTAGTCTGGGGGGCTCGAGTTCCGTTCGCGGCT
The DNA here is from genome assembly GCA_038534515.1 of Cyanobacteria bacterium J06554_1. Classification (GTDB taxonomy): domain Bacteria; phylum Cyanobacteriota; class Cyanobacteriia; order Phormidesmidales; family Phormidesmidaceae; genus Leptothoe. The sequence goes on along the minus strand of JBCAWO010000061.1, from coordinate 2,136 downwards.
ACAGCAAGGGAGAACTAGGCACTGGAGAAAGCTTTGTGCAAGCCACGGCGGAATATCGTTTTCCCATGTTTGCCTTCAGTGCCTTTGATGACGATATTGACTTGGGCGGCACCCTGTTTTTTGACTATGCGTCTGATCTGGGAACGGGGGACGACGTTATTGGTGAACCGGCTGAGGCCCGCGACAAGCCCGGCGATGGGTTTGGCTATGGTGTGGGGGTACGGGCATTGACCTCCGTCGGAGCCGTACGACTTGAGTTTGGTCTTAATGATGAAGGGGACTCCCAGGTCATTTTTAAGATTGGCGATCGTTTCTAGTCGGTTGTCTGGGTGTGGCCACATCTATGTGGGTGGCCACACCCGGTCTCTTTTGCTAATTGATGTGGGGTTTGGACTCAGGTGCTTCTACCACCTAAGCCCCTGGGCTTTGTCCAAGGGCTCTACATTACATCGTTAGAACTCAGCCAGTTAAGGCAATTGCTAAACTTAAACGACTGCTTGATATTGAGCTCTATGACTGCTGTCCTTGGTGTTACAGATCATATTAAAACTCTGAATGATTTACAGAGTCGGTTTGGCCTTCAGCAAACAAGCGACAACACTTTCTTTGATGAATGGTTGACTGATCTACCTCAATTGGCCAATGACCAACAATTGGGTGTGGAGCGGCTAAAAAATCGATATGATTACCACCGGGCGGAGGGGCTGCTGTTAGAAGGCACAATCAATGCTGTTGTGCTGTCCCCTTTGCTTGAATTAGCTGGGTTTTTAGATCCACCATTTCGACTTAAGTCGCCTTATGGGGTAAGTCTGGAGTTAGAAGACCCCGACGAAATAATCCGAGGATTTATTGATACCCTAATTGTTCAAGAACATCTGTGGATCATGGTTGTGGAATCAAAACGCACTAGCATTCCAGTTCCCGCTGCGTTGCCTCAGCTTTTGGCTTACATGCTGGCTAGTTCTCAGCCAGAGCATCCTGTCTATGGTATGGCCACTAACGGCGATGAGTTTGTCTTTTTAAAGCTATGTCAATCAGACAGTCTGGTATACGATACCTCACGGACATTTTCACTTTTCCCACGCCGCCATGAATTGGGTGAAACCCTAAGGATTTTGATGCGTTTAGGGACTCTTATTACTGAATACACATAGGGCAGCTTGGTTTCGGCAAGCTTACACCATGGATATCTTCGAAATGTTTGGGCTAGATGAATATCAAAATTGAGTTCAATGAGCGCGAGCAATGGCTATTATCATTCGCATTGATGAATATTTTTGGAGGCGGTTCTACGAACGTGCTTCAAAACATATTGGGTAAGCATGTCGAAAGTGCACGTCTTTTGGAATCAAAGGTTGAGGTTCAGGTCAACCGAAAGCATAGCTCTATCGAACTGACTAGTAATGAATGGCGGGTGATGTATGAATCACTTAATGCCGTTATTTATGGACTAGGTCCCTGTGAATTGCCCACTATCACAGGCTTCACTCTTCAAGAAGCCTATGATGTCAATCTCAAAATTTGTGTAGCTGTGTGGGGTGCCTATGGTGGTAGAACCTGGCAAGAAGCTCTGGATTTTAGATCCAAACAGCACATTTCCTAATGGATTAAGACCATGAGTCAGCGCTTAAAATCTGACTAGGACTGAGTTTCAAGTCTGGTCGTGCATCAAAACCCTGAGTCTGATTCAAATATTGCTTCAGGGTGAGAAGTCGAACGGAGATAGCCGGGGTCATGGTTGCAACACAAGCACTACATTCCCAATCTTGTAGCCAACGGGTATTTTTCCCACCCCTCTCCTCCGGTATCGTTGCAAAGTAACTGACGGAAAATTCAACTATGCAACCAGATCTGGTGGCCTTTGACTTTGATGGGGTAATTTGTGACGGGCTGATTGAGTATTTTCAGACGGCATGGCGAGCCTATTGCAAACTATTCAAGCCGGAAAACTCAGCCCCCCCCATCGGTTTTACCCGCAATCAAGGCCCGCAGCAGCATGGGCATTTCCCAGCCGGTCTCGATTACAGGCCTTAGCGGGTAGAATTTTTCCGCTAACCCTATGGGGTAATTTGTGACGGGCTGATTGAGTATTTTCAGACGGCATGGCGAGCCTATTGCAAACTATTTAAGCCGGAA
>JBCAWO010000060.1:0-29162 GCA_038534515.1 Cyanobacteria bacterium J06554_1 | reverse complement strand
GGTGGGATAAGCCGTCCCAGCCTTGCCTGAGCTCACGATTTCCCTATGGTGAACTGATCACCGCAGAGAAACTACATCGTGTGGGCCAGTGTGAGCGCTACTTGCGCCAGCTGGGGATACGCAATCTGCGGGTGCGTTCGGATGGCGAGACAGCTCGCATTGAACTGCCGCCGAAGGACATTAAAAGCTTTGTGGCCACGGTAGATTTAGAAACCCTGGTGGTCGCTTTCCAAGAGTATGGGTTTGCCTATGTAACCCTAGATTTAGAAGGCTACAAAAGCGGTAAATTAAACCGAGTATTAGAAAAAACTAGCATTTAATCCGTAGGGGCAGCGCCAATGTAGCCATGGCTGATATCAAATCCGTTTAGTAAACCCGATTAAAAATAAGCAAATCCCTTGTGGTTGCCCTGTGATATCGGGGGCAGGTAACCAGGATTTCAAGATATCCGAAAGAGCCAAAAAAAGTCCCCGGCTAATCAGCCGAGGACTGGCTCATTCATTGTTTCAACAAGAGAAGTGCCGCTCTATGCAGCTACGCCTTGGCGCTCCTTGGCTTCTTTGATGACTTCGTCAGCCACATTTCTGGGGCAAGGGGCATAGTGATCAAAGGTCATGGAGAACTGGCCACGACCAGAGGTCATGGTGCGCAGGTCACCAATGTAGCCAAACATTTCACTTAGGGGAACGTCAGCTTTGATACGTACACCTGTGGGACCAGGTTCCTGAGACTTGATCATGCCACGACGACGGTTGAGGTCACCGATAACGTCACCAACGTAGTCTTCAGGGGCAAAGGCATCGACGGCCATGATCGGCTCGAGGATCTGGGGACCGGCTTTGACAAAGGACTGACGATAGCCAGCCTTAGCGGCGATTTCAAATGCGATCGCACTGGAGTCAACCGGGTGGAAGCCACCATCCGTTAGGGTCACTTTCATATCAACCACCGGGAAACCGGCCAGCATGCCTTTTTCCATACAGGAAGCAAAGCCCTTTTCCACCGCAGGCCAAAATTCACGGGGTACGTTACCACCGGTCACCTTAGACTCAAAGCTAAAGCCTTCACCCACTTCGTTGGGCTCGATGGTGTACTCAATCTTACCGAACTGACCCGAACCACCGGACTGCTTTTTATGGGTGTAGCTGTCACTGAGCACCTTGGTGATGGACTCACGATAGGCCACCTGGGGTTTACCCACTTCTACTTCAATACCGTGGGTACGCTTTAGAATGTCCACCTTAATGTCCAGGTGTAGTTCGCCCATTCCCTTCAGGATGGTCTCGCCACTTTCCTGATCGGTTTCCACCTGGAAGGAGGGGTCCTCTTGGACCATCTTGCCAAGGGCAATACCCATCTTCTCAGAACCACCCTTGTCCTTCGCTTCAATGGCGATGGAAATTACTGGGTCAGGGAAGACCATGGGTTCTAGCGTAGCTGGCTTTTTGGGGTCACAGAGGGTGTGACCGGTTTGAACCGTTTTCATCCCCAACAGGGCAACGATGTCACCAGCCTGGGCACTGTCCATTTCCTGACGGTCGTCGGCGTGCATCTCAACAATGCGGCTAACCCGCTCGGTCTTACCCGTGGCGGTGTTCAAAATGGTGTCGCCCTTCTTGAGGGTACCGGAGTACACCCGCGTAAAGGTCAACGCACCAAAGCGGTCATCCATAATCTTGAACGCCAGCGCGCGCAAGGGATATTCAGGATTTACCTCAGCCATCCCACCGGTTTCATTTCCTTCGATATCCACTTCAGGCTGGGGCTTCACCTCAGTGGGGCTAGGCAGATAGTCCACAACAGCGTCCAGCACCAGCTGTACGCCTTTATTCTTAAAGGAAGAACCACAGTAAGTGGGGAAAAATGCCAGATCGTGGGTTCCCTTACGGATGCACGCCTTGAGCTCATCAACGGAAATTTCCTCACCTTCGAGGTACTTTTCCATCATGGCATCGTCTTGCTCAACGGCAAGCTCCACTAGCTTCTCGCGCCATTCCGCCACGTCGTCCGCCATGTCTTCAGGCACATCCTTGATCTCATAGTTCATCGGATCGCCAGAATCGTCCCAAATCCAAGCTTTCTCAGTCAGCAGGTCAACCACACCGACAAAGTCATTCTCAATACCAATGGGCAGCACCATCACCAAGGGAACGGCCGCGAGTACATCATTAACTTGCTTAACCACGCGGTAGAAGTCAGCACCGGTCCGGTCTAGCTTGTTGACATAGATGATGCGGGCTACTTCTGAATCGTTAGCGTAGCGCCAGTTGGTTTCAGACTGGGGCTCCACACCACCAGAGCCGCAAAAGACACCGACACCCCCGTCTAGCACCTTCAGGGAACGATAGACCTCAATGGTGAAGTCAACGTGACCGGGGGTGTCAATAATGTTTAGCTGGTGATCGTTCCAGAAACAGGAGGTGGCTGCCGACTGAATGGTAATGCCGCGTTCTTTTTCCTGGTCCATGAAGTCTGTGGTAGCCGCACCATCATGTACTTCACCGATCTTGTGTACCTTACCGGTCAACTTCAAGATCCGCTCAGTGGTGGTGGTCTTGCCCGCATCTACGTGGGCGAAAATGCCGATGTTTCTATAGCGACTGAGATCTTTCATGGTAATTCTCTAGGGTTTAACTACGTCTCCAAACAGTTTTTGACCACCTTTAGGACCGTTTCAGGACCATTTAGAGCTAAAGCAGACTTGGAAAAGTGGGGGCAACTTGATCGCGGCCCCAGGCAATAGATATATTACTTCAAAATTATTCACATTCCCTGAATTCTTAGGACATGGCTGTCCAAGAACCGAGGAAATATGGATAATACGTATCGTCAATACCTGAAACCATGGTATCAACTCAGCTAAGGCAATGGGATTTGTTGGCATCGTAATAACCGAATCTTCCTCAGCACAAAAAATTCGCTCACCCCATTTTTCTAAATCAGCAACGGCAAAAAAAGCCGCCCGTAGATAAGTCTGATTCTCTTCAATTGGCCCTAATTTGTATGGTCCTATGACTGCTCTCGAAGCCCCAGTTTCCAAGTCCCTAATGGATGCGCCGCTCTGGCTATGCCATGTCAGAAAGTTTTGCTTTACCCCTGAGCGGGGGCATCACTGGGAGTCTTTCTTTGCCACGATTCCAGCCAGCTCAAAGCAGAGAATTTGGGAAAACCTGAGTCAGCAGCAGGAGGTGCAGATTTGGGACATTTATAACTACAACCGGGTCAACCGCTGCGCCCTGGCAGAGCAGCACTGTTACGATCGCGCTGAAAACCCGTTTAACTGCCACCGGTTGGAGCTTTAGCGGGGCTATAGCCTCGCACATCATAGGGGGCGGGCACAACGATATAGCCCGATGCCAAATCTCCTAGGACCTGATTACGCAGCCGCCCCCAGTACCACCAGTGGGCAGCTCCATAGGCACAGACAATGCTATCTAACTGGTCCTCAACCGCTTTGAGGGCTGCTCCCCCCTGGGGGATTGTGGGCAGCTGATGGAGCTCTAAGCGAGGAGTATGGTTGGGGAGATGTTTTAGCAGTAGCGATCGCAACTTCTCAAGTTGCTGACGCCGTTGGGCAATGGGACCTTTTTTATATTTGAGAATGCGCGACAGTCCAAACAGATGCACCATGGCCGGATGGGGAAAAAACTCGATTTGATAGCGACCCGGCTGCCGTGGTTCTAGGGTCGGGGCATGGCCAAATCCCTGGTCAGTCAAGGCCTGACCAAAGGCCAACAACCGAGGAGCAAAGACCGATGCTTGATTGGCTGGGTAGCAGCCCGCATGATATTTCCCAAAATATTTGTGGGCCAGACGATCCGGTTCTCGCATCCCGGTTGGGTTAGGAATAATCGTGGGAGCATCGACGGCCACCATGGCCGGAATATTGGCTGGGACCTGGTGGGTTATCCAGGTCAGCACATCGGAATGGGTGGTCAACCGGTCTAGGGTAACAAGGGACAGGGTAGCGGCTGTAAGTTGAAGACAGCAAACACCGGTAGGACCCGTTTGCCACCCAAGATCAACACCAAGAAAATACATGGGTTAAAACTACACAGGTGCGACTACACAGGCATAACTAATAACGTGATTGACAGTGGGGAAATCGTCCATTTCCCTGGCAATTCATTAGAATGTGCCCTGGTATGGCAATCCACGGATGCAATATATCTCTAACATCCCCCATGGCCGTAAACAGCGGATTTCTTCTCGACCTTACTACCGTTTTAGGTGCATCTGCCATTGGTGGATACGCCAGCAACCGACTGAAGCAGCCGGTTTTACTGGGCTATCTGCTAGCTGGTCTGGTGATTGGCCCCCTGGGCCTACGATTGATTAATGATGCTGAGGCTATCCAGGGTCTAGCAGAGCTGGGGGTGGCTTTTTTGCTATTTTCCTTGGGGGTGCAGTTCTCTTTAGCAGAACTAAACCGGGTGCGTAACGTGGCTCTCCAGGGTAGCCTGCTACAGATTGGGATTACGACAGCTGCGGTGGCAATCGTTACCAGTCTGTTGGGGTGGGCGACATCGCTGAGTCAGGGGATTTTTCTGGGGGCGGTGCTGTCGCTTTCATCTACGGCTGTGGTGCTCAAAACCCTCACAGAGCGGGGCGAAACAAATACTCGCCACGGTCAGATTATGTTGGCAATTTTGATTGCCCAAGACCTGGCCCTGGGGGTAATGCTGGCTATTGTGCCCTCCCTGGGGTCCCAGGGGGCGTTATTACCGATTCTGGGTCTGGCGTTGCTCAAGGTGGGGGTATTTGTGGGGGTGGCCATTGCCGTGGGCTATTGGCTTGTCCCCCGCATCATCCGCGCCGTGGCCCGCACTGAAAGTGATGAGTTGTTTTTGCTCACCCTGCTGGCCCTGTGTCTGAGCGTTGCCCTGATTACGGCTCGGTTAAACCTTTCCATTGAAATTGGAGCCTTTGCCGCCGGGCTAATGATTGCTGAAATTGACTATGCCGATCATGCCCTGAGCCGGTTTCTTCCTCTGCGGGATACCTTTGCCTGCCTGTTTTTTACCTCCATTGGCATGCTGATCGATCCGCAGATTTTGATCCAAAATGGGGGGGTGATTTTGGGTCTGGTGGCCCTGGCCATGGTGGGTAAGGCCTTAATTGTGTTGCCGGTGGTGCTGTCCTTTGGCTATTCGTTTACCACATCTCTGCGCACCAGCCTGGGCATTAATCAAATCGGAGAATTTTCGTTTGTTTTGGCCCTGGTGGGTTTAGAAAACAACCTAATTTCGGAACAAATTTATCTGTTATTGCTGGGGACCACGGCAATTACCCTGGTGTTCACACCAATTTTGTTTAAGTCCGCCACCCCCATGGCCGAAGCCCTACTTAAGTCCCCTCGACTCAGTCCCTTGCTCACGGTCTGGGAATCTCCCCAATCCCTATGGATTGAAGATGCATTAACCGATCATGTGGTGGTGGCTGGCTATGGTCGTGTGGGGCAGGTGGTGGTTAATATTTTGCAGCGGCAGGGGCATCCGGTGCTGGTGCTTGAAAACAACGAAGCCGCTGTTCAAACCCTGCGCCATCGTCAAATTCCCTATATTTTGGGCGATGCCGACTCGGAACAAATTCTAGATAAGGCCCATTTGGAGCAGGCCGTTGCCTTGGCAATCACCCTACCGGACCCGGCCAGTACGCGACTGTTGTTGAAACGGGCACTTGCGATCGCACCTCGTCTAGACGTCATTGCCCGGGCCCACATCACCGCAGAAATTGATAGCCTCACCCAGGCCGGAGCCCGAGAAGTGGTCCAGCCCGAGTTTGAAGCAGCCTTAGAGCTAGGCTCCCATCTGCTCAAAATCCTGGGCAATGCCCCCATAGATATTCAAGACACCATGACATCCATTCGTCTTAATCGCTACCTGAGCATTCGCGGCGGTCGCTACTAAGCATCCTCCCCTAGCCGAGCTAACAAACTCGAGGCAGCTGAGCTATCTAACGGATATGAAAACAAATAGCCCTGTCCATAGCGACAGCCCAGCTCTATAAGCTGTTGTGCCTGCCATTCTGTTTCGATGCCTTCAGCAACAACATCCAGGTCGAGAACCTGGGACAGTTGTACAATGGCCTCAACAATTTTGAGATTGTTACGGTCAGACTTCATATCCTTAATAAAGGCGCGATCAATCTTCAGGGTATCCACCGGCAGTTGTTTCAGATAGCTAAGGGAGGAATAGCCTGTGCCAAAGTCATCTATGCTAATTTGAATGCCCCACTGTCTGAGTTTGGCTAAGGTTTTGAATACTGGCTGAGTGTCACCGATCAAAAGATTCTCTGTAATTTCAAACTTGAGCCAAGATGGCTGGACCCGAGTCTGCTTTAGAATGGTGTCAATCTGTTGGATAAACTGTTCATCCTGTAAATGACGCGCCGAGAAGTTGACGCTAACAAAGGGGACCCGCCCATGGGAAAAGGTTTGATGCCACTGGCTGAGCTGTTCACAAACCCTGCGAAAAACCCAGTTCCCCAGCTGCGAGATGAGATCGCTTTCCTCAGCTAGGGGAATAAAATCCGCCGGGGATACAGAGTCAGAACTGCCCTCAGGCTGCCAGCGAACCAGGGCTTCGTACCCCACAATGGGAGCCGCCGCTGGTACGGAAGTTAGGGCAACAATAGGCTGATAAAAAATCTGTAGCTGCTCTTGGCGCAATGCCTGGCGTAGTAAACTTTCTAGGGTGAGACGATGCAGAGCCCGCCGATGCATGTCAGGTTGAAAAACACGCCAGCCTTCGGGTTTCTGTTTGGCTTGAATTAATGCTAAAGAGCCATCTCGCAACACAGAGTCAGCACAACAGTAGCTAGAATCAGCCAGAACTACACCCACATGGGCACTGGTGGTAATTTCATGGTCTCCTAGCACAATGGGCGCGGCGATTCCCTGCTGTAGATGTTGGATCAATAGGGTGATGGCATTGTCGTGGGTCCGGCTTGGTGGCAAGATGGCAAATTTATCATCCGTTAGTCGCGCCACAACACTGCCATCGGGAGCCGTAGCCAATATCCGATGTGTAATGTCAAGCAGCAGCCGATCGCCTTGCAAATGCCCCAGGGTGTCGCTAATTGCCTTACAGCGATCGCACTCTAATATCAGCAGGGCGAACCGCTCTTGTCCAGGCTGAGCGGTGAGTATTCTCTCCTCGATGTGTTCAATTAATTGGGTGCGGTTAGGTAATCCCGTTAGCGGGTCATGCATGGCCAGGTGCATCAGGTTGGCTTGGGCCTGCTGCCGTTCAGAGAGTTCTTGCTTCAGGGCTCTGTTGGTGTTGCGTAATTCATTAGTATGGGTTTGCACCCGCTGTTCGAGTTCTTGATTGATGTGGTGAACCTGTGCTTCAGCAATTTCATATTGCTGAAGCACGATACGCAACTTTTGGTTTTGAGTTTTAAGCGTTTGCCTGAGACGTCTTAGCTCTAGCTGATGCTCTATGCGCGCCAGCACCTCAGCTATTTGAAACGGTTTTGTAATGTAGTCTGCCGCCCCCACCGAAAAGGCCCTTAACTTATCGGGCACCTGATCTAGGGCGCTCATAAAAATAATTGGAATATCAGCGGTTGTGTTATTCCCATGGAGCTGACGACAAACGGCAAAGCCGTCCAGGTCAGGCATTTTGATATCTAACAAAATCAGATCGGGGCGCTCGACCGCAACCCTCACCATGGCCCTGGTGCCGCTACTGGCATTACAAACATGGTATCCAGCTTGGTTCAGTGCCGTGGATAGCAACCGTACATTGCTGGGCAGATCATCAACAATCAAAATTTTTGATGGCCGGTGGGTGTGATAACGCACAACCATCTGATTGGTATCAGCCTGATGAATAGGGGACAAACGGATTAAACCCTTATCGTCAAATGCTAGCTGCGCTAACTAGCGATCGGTAGCTTTAGCGTAATTATAGGGGTATCTTCTGCCGCTGGTAAGATCAGCTCTCCATTGAGAGCGGTTACCATTTCTTGGGCAATGGCTAAGGTCAGTCCGGTGGAAAGATAAACCGATGAGAGATTACTTAAGTCCACTTCACGTCCGTAGAGGGATGTGTCTAGTCGAACACTCAGATCGCTAGCGGGACGATCGGCTTCCAGGGTGAGCAGGACATAGTCACCATCGGCTGTTGCCCCTAGGGTTATATCCCCCAGCTTGGTGGCGGTAATGGCATCGTCAATGAGACTGATTAGCATCATTTGCAGCCACTTTAAATCGCTACAGACCGATAGCTCGGTTGGCTTAAACGTTAGGCGAAGATTGCTGTTGGCGGCCTGGAGCTTGGTTAACTCCTGGAGGGTTTTAAATAGGGTGGATAGGGCAACGGGCTCCAGCATGGGAACCTCTCGACCAATGTCGAGTTTGGAAGCCGCAATGATGGTGTCAAACAGCTGCAACACTTTGTAGGCTGCCTCTTTAGCTTCACCGGTAAATTGTTTTTCTTCGTCCGGTGTTTCACACAGCCCTTCTAAAATCAGCTGATGCAGACCAATGACACTATTGATGGGAGAGCGCAATTCATGGGCTGAACGGGCAAGAAAGCCGCTTTTGAACCGCTCTAACTGGCTCAGGCGCTCATAGGCAAGGGCTTTGGGATGCTCGGGCGGAGTCCCTTGTACGGCGGGGGGCGGGCTCGTATTGTTGGGAGCTACTGCGTTGGTTGCGATCGCAGTGGTAGCAACGCTGTCAGACTGACGGGTGGTCTGGCGCAGGCTAGAGGTAACTATCCCAGCAATGTAGCCGAGCCCGATGAGTGTTGCCGCTTGCCAATCCATAGGAATTTTGATGTATGAGTACTTTCGTATTAATAACAGTGGTGCTGCTCTGGCTGCCCTTGTCGCTCAAGTTCAGACCCATGGCCTAATTACGCGATAAATTCATTCCCAAAATCAGCAACTGCCCAGTAATCGGACCGCATCCCCATTACTTATACTCTACAAATAAACCGTTCCCTGACGTAAAACCTCCCAACGTTGCGATCGCCAGCGAGCCACGGTGGAGGGTGAACCGGAGGGAATGGGAAGCACAGCGTCCTGGCCTAGAAGCGCCTGTAGGGCTCTAGCCTCTAATCCATACACCTGGGGAAACTGGTTTAACACCTGCTCAACGCTCATGAGGTTGGGCTGGCCCGACAGGTTAGCGCTAGTGGTTGCCAACGGCCCCGTCAGGGTCAGGAGCTGACGAGCCACTGGATGATCAGGCACCCGCACTCCAATGGTATCGGGCGTGGTTGGGTGCATGGCCAGGGGCACCTTCTGACTGGCCGGGACCACCAGGGTGAGCTGCCCAGGCCAGTGCTGGGCAGTCATGGCCTGCCACTGGTTTGCATCCAGGGTGACATAGGGCCATAGATCGGCAGAGCTGGCCCCCAGTAAAATCAATGACTTCTCTAGACTGCGCTGCTTCAGCTCGTAAAGAATAGAGCTGTGCTCAGGGTTTACCGCCACTCCCCAAACCGTGTCGGTGGGTAGCGCCACAACACCGTCACAGTGAGCGGCGTTCACATAGTCCTGTAGGTCTACATAGGGCATTAGCTATCACCCCGGCTTACCACTTACCTGCATTATGGCCTGTCGCAAATTCCCATCAGTCTGTTCCAGCGCGTTCTGGGCAGCCTCTTTCCCTAAATTAGCCCAGTGCATCAGCAGGGCGAGCTTTACCTGCTGATCGCTGCGGCCCAGTAGGGTGTCGGCTTCATCCCGTGATAGATCGGTTAGGGCTGCAATAATCCGCAGGGCCCGGTCATGGAGTTTGGTGTTGGTCACCGACACATCCACCATACGGTTACCATAGACCTTGCCCAGCTTTACCATCACCCCCGTGGACAAAATATTTAGGGCCATTTTGGTGACGGTGCCTGACTTTAGGCGGGTGGACCCTGCCAGGACCTCGGGACCCACCGGCAGTCGCAGATCGATATCCACTTTAATATCCACCTGGTCTGCCGGTACACAGGCGATAAAAATAGTCGTAGCTCCCCGCAGATTTGCCTCTTGCAGCGCACCGTGGACATAGGGTGTGGTGCCCCCAGCCGTGATGCCCACCACCACATCCAGGGCTGAAACTTGATGGGTGGCCATGGCGGTCGCCCCGTCTGCGGGCAGATCTTCTAGAGCTTCCGAACTTTTTAGCAGGGCCGGTGCCCCCCCCGCTAAAATCCCTTGCACCAGCTCAGGGGGGGTGCAAAATGTTGGCGGACATTCTGCGGCATCTAGCACCCCCAGTCGACCACTGGTGCCCGCCCCCACATAAAACAAACGACCTCCTGCCCGGAGCGCCGCAGCGGTTTGGTCGATGGCCGCTGCCATCAGCGGTGCGGCGGTTGCGATCGCATCCACTGTCCGCTGATCTTCTCGATTAAATACCCGCACCATGTCTAGGGTGGATAGCTGGTCAAGATGCTGGCTGTTAGGGTTAATCTGCTCGGTCAAGAGATAGCCGCGATCGTTGATGGGATTAGTCATAGCAAGTTCTCCAACTGCTGCCGAATCCGATCTAGCTCTTTTTGAGACATATCTTCAGCTGACTCAGCTGGCTTGGGTGATGACCCCAGACCTTCGGGACGGGTTTCAGGGTCCCAATCCGTAGCTTCTAGATTTTGCTCCGGGGGCATCACCAGCGTGCCGGTCTCCACATGTTTGGCCTCGTAGCCCGCACCGCGACAAAATTCCTCAATCTCTTCTGACTCAAACCCTTCTACACTACAGGGTGGAAAATCTTGAGCCTCCAGCAGTCCACCAAAGCGAGTGGCATCGTCCTCGTCTTCAAACATCAGCACAATGTTGCGATCACCCACCTTCAGGGAGTGGATACCCTCATTTTCAGTGCGAGCATTAAACAGAACCACAAAAACACGCATGGCCATTCTCAGGTGTAGAAGGTTTGCTAGCTATCTTATCAGCCCGATAAAACCGCCTTTTCAATGTTTAACCTTCTGCCGTTGACCATCTCCTGATGAAGAAGGCTGACGTCGGCCTTCTCGCGGCAAAAACCTGTCTTAGCAACCGGCCTCCTACGAAATAAAAAATAAATGTTACATCTAATTCATCGGTAACCACCTAGACAGACGATAAAGACCTCAGGTACTTCACTAGGAGTAAGCTACACACTATCGCCATGTCTAATCAATCGGGAAATATTCAACAATCGTCTGGGTTGGCGAGGGCCATTGCTAATTTTTTTCAGTTTGAGCGCCTGGGGACTGACCTGCCCACTGAGATCTTGGCTGGGGCCACTACATTTGTCACCATGGCCTATATTCTCATTGTCAATCCGGCCATTTTGTCTGAGGCCGTCTTTCTCGATGGGTCAGGAGACCTGTTTGGGGAACTGGTAATGGCAACCGGGATTTCAGCTGCGATCGCAACCCTGATTATGGGTCTCTACGCCAAGCTTCCGTTTGCCCTGGCCCCCGGTATGGGCATCAACGCCTTCTTTGCCTTTACCGTTGTGTTGGGCATGGGCATAGACTGGCGGATAGCCTTAGCCGCTGTCTTTATTGAGGGAATTATCTTTATTATTCTCACCCTCACTAACGTGCGTAGCAAGATTGTTGAAGCGATTCCCGACGCTGTTAAACATGCCACCACCGCTGGTATTGGTCTGTTTATCGCCTACATTGCCCTCAAAGGGGCAGGCATCATCGCCCCGTCCGAGGCCACATTTACCACCCTGGGAAATCTCAGATCACCCCAGGCAGCCATGACGTTGTTGGGGCTGGGTATTACGGCCTTTCTCTTTGCCCGGCGTGTTACTGGCGCACTGCTGTGGGGCATCATCGGTACCGCGTTACTAGCCTGGCTTTTTCGCGTTGCCCCCTGGCCCGAGGGTGTGGTGGCGATTCCGGCAGCCCCTACCCACCTGTTTGGTCAAGCATTTGTGGGTTTGGGAGAGCTATTTAAGCTCAATGTCCTAGAAATGATCAGCATTGTATTTGTCTTTTTGTTTGTTGATTTGTTTGACACCATCGGGACCCTGACGGGTTTGGGCTCTAAGGCGGGCTATATCAACAATGAGGGCAAGTTTCCCGGTGTTGAGAAAGCCTTTATGGCTGACGCGGTTGGCACCACGGCCGGGTCTATCCTGGGGACCTCAACGGTAACCACCTATATTGAATCTGCCTCAGGTATTTCTGAAGGGGGACGCAGTGGGTTTACGGCCTTGGTGGCAGCGGCATTATTTTTGATATCCCTACTGTTTATCCCGCTTTTTTCAGGCATTCCTGCCTTTGCTACGGCACCAGCCTTGATTATGGTAGGGGTGATGATGATGTCGGGGGCCAGACTGATTGATTGGGATGATCCGGCAGCTGCGATCGCAGCCTTCCTCACCATCATCATGATGCCGCTTTCCTACTCCATTGCCGAAGGCCTGGCAATGGGATTAATCGCCTATCCTCTAGTCAAAGCCTTCCAAGGCAAAGCTAACGAAACAACCCTTGGCATGTGGGTTTTAGCCGCCATCTTTATCCTGCGGTACATTTTTGTAGCAGGCGGCTAAGAGAAAACAAACTAAACCTTTATTAGGTCTACTCTTCACACCTTACGCCATCAAGCAACAACTTTTCTCTCCTTGGAGGAGCTTCAGGGCGGGTTAGCCACTAATGCAACAAACCCGCCTCTTCAACCACTTTTCAAAATTATCGCTACATTATTACAAAATCAGCTTTACTGATTTTCAACAAGGTCTAAGACGACCAGCTCGTCTCACACATCGGCAACGAAAAACCTGAGGACCCCTCCATGCGCGGCTGGCCAATCGTCATATCTGGAATACTTGCCCTCACCTGTAGCCTCAGCATCGTCAGCTGCACCACTACGATTAAAGCCTCCACACCGACCAATACCCAGCCTCGCATCACCTTCGAAGGCGATACCCCACCCTGGGCAGATTCTGCCAGTTCCGTCATGACCGAGCTAGAACGGTGGCGCGGCTTAAGCTTTAAAAAAAATCTGCAAGTTAACTTTCAGCCCCAAACCGATCCTAACCTCAACGGTTGGTACAACTCTGAAACCAAGCAGCTGGTCGTCACCACCGCAGGTTCTGAAGAATTAGGCCGTGGTGTGCTGCTCCACGAGATGTTCCACGCCCTCCAGGACCAGCACTTTGACCTGTACAACCTGCATATCCAGAGCCAGAACACACCTGACTATGACAAAGCTGTCACTGCCGTCATTGAAGGCGAAGCCATGTTAGCCGTCAGCGAACTGCTGAACTACAACTTCCTTGCCCACGCACAGCTGCCACCGGAAGGGACTATCAGCGATCAGCTATTTGAGAACATTTTTCTCTATGGTGCTGGCCTCAAATTTATCCAAGCTGTGCGAGAAGATGGTGGCTGGGACGCTGTCGATGCCGTATTTGCCGCTCCGCCCCAGGCCACCACACTTATTCTCAACCCAGCACGCTACCTAGCTGGAGAGCGTGCCATCGACCCTGTCGAGGTTCCCCTCAATGTGGATGAAACCCTAGCTAGCCAAACCATACGCGGAGAATATGCTGTCCGGCTCTTACTAGCTCGACAGCCCGAAACCCGGCCCTTAGTAAACAGTATTGGCAACGGCTATATAACTGACACCCTGGGGGTTATTACCAACACAGATGGCGACATAATCCACCGCTGGGTCATCACACTAAACAGCTCCAACAACATTGAGTCATTAGCAACGGGCCTCACCACAGCCCTGGCTGCAGAGTTAGAAAAACAACCTGCAGTAGAGACAAACAATGGCTCCATAACCTTTGAATGGTAGACCCTAGGATTTGGCTCGTGATCTGGGGCTATGTCGTTGGACTGGGGGAAGTCAATGCCTCAATAAGGTCCAAACATAAAATTAGCCGGTTCCTCTGGGTCCTCACTGTAGTAAAAATCCTTCAGTGCCCGGACAACTTCGTCTTTTTGCAGCATGCCATCCTGATTTTTATCCAACTTGGCAAAGGCTTCGTCCGCATAAACAACAGGCAGGTTATACGCCTTAAACAGAGCAAACCACTCTTTGCGATCTAGATGCCCACTGTCATCCACATCGCAAACATCAAAGATCATGCCGCCTAGGGAATGAATCTCATCTTGATAGCGGGCATCGTTATCCAGCATATCTTCAAAATATTGCAGCCAGTCCTTTAGCTGAACGTTAGGAATGGCATGGGCCGCAACGTTATCTTGAATATTGCCTTTTAAGTGGGTCCAGCGATGCATGAACTTATCTAAAAGCTGAGTATAGTTAAGCGAATCAGGCTTCCAACCTTTAAGTTCTGCCAGCGACTGGACAACCCTTTCAAAATCTGAAAATGTCAGCACACCGCTATTGCAGGTGTCATACATACTAAAAACTTTTACTAATTTTCGTTGCTGAAGTTTGCCAATCATAAAATCTAGCTCCTAAGCAAGGGTGAATAGTTGTGATCAAACGGATACGACTGAATCACTCAAGGAGATTTTTCTCAAGTTCGCCTCTACATTGAGTACAGTATTTGTCCCAATTTTATTAATCCGGACAAGTTATAGACGTCGATCTTTGAAAAAATTCAAACCGATTGTGTTCCATAAGCCATTGATACTAGGGATTTATGCCGCTGCTGATTTAGAGAATGACCCGACCGATTAGATTGGCTCTACGACATCACCTTGAGATCAACTCATCTGTGGGGATCAGCAACACCAGCAAATCCCTTTGATCGAGCACATAGCTGTTGTCATACGAAATCCTGGCTGATAGCGCCCGGTATCGAAGGGCATCCCCAAGGGATCGCCCCCACAGGATTGTCTATTTTTAATTGGGGTTAATAAATTTGGATTTGCTCTCACTTAGGGCTTTTAGCGATCACCTATGTTGTGAACTATGGGCCGCAACCTACAAAAGGTACCAACCTATACAACACTAATAAGTAAAGCATTAGAGACTGAGGACTTTAGAGATTGTGCTTTGCTAAGCAGAATCATTTCAGCTTTCAAAGACGTCACTCAGCATTGTTCTAAGCCCGTTCCTTAGGTTCATCAATGCATCGACAGCCATGCATTGTCAGTGATCACGCTTGATACTTGCAGACTTAGGTTTCAGGAGCACTACCTATGATAGATTTCCTCAACGATTTGCTATGGGGCAAAGTCCTTATCGTTGTATTAGTAGCCGTTGGGTTACTGTTTACAACCGCCTCTCGATTTGTTCAGTTTCGATACTTTGGCCAGATGTTTGCCATTATGGGGCAGGCCACTCAACATGAATCAGGGGGACATCTCAGCTCATTTCAGGCCCTGGTGCTAAGTGTTGCAGGTCGAGTGGGTGCTGGAAACATTGCCGGTGTAGCCGTGGCAATTACTCTGGGCGGTCCCGGTGCAGTTTTTTGGATGTGGATGGTGGGCTTAGTCGGCATGTCCACTAGCTTTTTTGAATGTACCCTGGCGCAGGTATTTAAGAATGCTGAACCGGGTGGCACCTATCGCGGTGGCCCTGCCTACTACATTCAGCGAGGGTTACAAAAACGATGGTTGTCATCACTGTTTTCAGTGCTACTCCTGGTAACGTTTGGCTTTAGCTTCAATGCACTCCAGTCCTACACGGTTGCAGCCTCCCTTAACGACACCTTTGGTATTCCCCCTCAAATCACAGGCCTAATCCTATTGGCGGTTATGGGGGCAACCATCTTCGGTGGTGTCAAGCGTATTGCGGAAGTAGCCGAATTCGTTGTACCAATTATGGCCGTTGGCTATTTTTTGATGGCAATGTTCATCATTGTTACTAATCTTGGCAGCATTCCAGGTGTCTTTGCCCTGATCTTTAAGAGTGCTTTTGGTCTGCAACAGGCAGTTGGCGGTGGGATTGGTTCTGCCATTATCTTTGGTGTTAAGCGAGGGTTGTTTTCCAATGAAGCTGGTCTGGGTAGTGCCCCGAATGTGGCGGCTGTTGCCTATGTCAAACACCCTGTAAATCAAGGTATTGTCCAGGCCTTTAGCGTATTTATTGACACGATTGTCCTGTGCTCTTGTACGGCAGCCATTATTTTACTGTCGACCGTATACGAACCGGGTACAGATATTGGCGGTATTACCATGACCCAATCGGCCATGGCTGAGCACGTAGGTGAATGGGGTCGAGCCTTTGTAACCATTGCCCTGGTGCTATTCGCCTTCACGTCCATGATTTACAATTATTACCTTGGAGAGAACAGTCTGAATTTCTTCAGCGAAGAGAATAAAACCTTGTTCACAGGTCTACGTGTTGTCACTCTGGCATTAATTGTCTGGGGCGCATCTCAGGATCTGGGGACGATTTTTGGTTTTGCTGACGTCACCATGGGGTTCTTGGCATTAGTCAATTTGGTGGCCCTGGTCTTGCTGTTTAAGGTGGGTCTAAAGGTCATGCGAGATTTTGATCAACAGATTAAAAGCGGTGTGGCACAACCGGTGTTTGATGTCCGCAAATTTCCTGAACTCAACCTTGACCCTGAGGCTTGGATCTTGGATGAGCCTGCTGTACCGGCCATGGCTACGGCTTCATCGGAGACACGGATGCCATAACAGACGGTTCTGGGCCCCTCGGGTATACTCTTAAAAAGGCTCTATCAATTGCAGGACCTGCACTTACCAGCCCCGGCGGCAACAAAGTTGAAAGCCTTCAATCTTAATGTTTGAGGGCTTTTAATTACGACATAAATATTATTGCCCCAGGCAGACAGGACGTTCAGGGAGAAAAATCAAATAAATATCCTTAAAACTTGTAACTACAGCTACAAAACTGACTAATCAAGGCTGTTTTACTGAGGCTAAATGCTCGGGAGCTTCGGTGTATGGTGGGCACGCTCACACAAACGCAAACACTTGTTGAAAAAGCAAAAGAGCTGGGAATAAAATTCTTTCTTGTGTCCTATACCGATCTATTGGGGGGGACCAGGGCCAAGCTAGTCCCAGCCACCCAAATTGCATCGGTAGAACAGGACGGTGCTTTCTTTTGTTCATTTGCCTCTAACTTAGGCTTGGGACCCGATGCTCCTGAGATTGCGGCTGTTCCCGATCCGGAGTCTCTGATTCAGCTGCCTTGGGAGCCTACGGTGGGCTGGGTTGCCAGCGATGTTTACTTTGAGGGCAAGCCTTTTGCGGCGGCTCCACGGATGATCCTCAATCGAGCATTGGCTCAGTGTACTGAGCTGGGTTACACCTACAAGGCTGGTGTGGAAGCTGAATTTTTCCTACTCAAAAAAACAGAGGCTGGGTATGCCATTGCGGATGAATTAGACACGGCAGAACGTCCTTGCTACGACCAGATTAATCTGATGCGTCAGTTTGATCTGATATCTACCCTGGTTGACTACATGGAGCAGCTAGGCTGGGGACCTTACCAGTGTGACCATGAGGATGCTAATGGTCAGTTTGAACTTAACTGGACCTATAGTGATGCGCGGACAACCTGCGATCGCCATGTGTTTTTTAAGTATATGGTTAAGACCCTAGCGGAACAGCGGGGGTATGTGGCTACGTTTATGCCTAAGCCCTTTAGTCAGATTACCGGTAGCGGTGGCCACGTCCATAACAGTCTCTGGCAGGGTGATGTTAACAGTTTTGAAACCGGAGCCGATCAAGGAGGATTGTCTCCTGTAGGCTACAACTTTCTCGGGGGTGTGCTCAACCATGCCAAAGGGTTGACCGCTCTGTTTGCTCCCACCGTCAATTCTTACCGTCGTCTGGGGGCCAGTACAACCGCATCGGGTAGCACTTGGTCACCGCGCTATATTTCCTATGGGGGCAACAATCGTTCCCACATGCTGCGGATCCCTGAGGCAGGACGGTTTGAGTGTCGTTTAATTGACGGGTCTGCCAACCTATATCTGGCATTGGCAGGGTTGTTGGTCGCCGGGATAGACGGAATTAAAAAACAAACCTCTCCTGGCAAACGCATTGATGAAAATTTATTTGCCCGAGGTTCAGAGTTTTCTGACTTAGAAACCTTACCCACCAATCTCTATGAAGCCCTTGAGGCCCTGAAGCAGAATGAATTGCTAATGGAGACCTTAGGCGAGCTAGC
Source organism: Cyanobacteria bacterium J06554_1 (assembly GCA_038534515.1). Classification (GTDB taxonomy): domain Bacteria; phylum Cyanobacteriota; class Cyanobacteriia; order Phormidesmidales; family Phormidesmidaceae; genus Leptothoe. Next base: position 11,141 of record JBCAWO010000060.1, on the reverse strand, counting down.
AAGTAAGACATTCTTTGAATTTAAACAGAAGGAATGGAGCGCTTTCTGTTCCCAGGTAACTGACTGGGAGATGACCCAGTACATTAATATTTGAGCATTATGTCTGCTGACATCAGTACCTATAACTTTCCAACCAAAATTCGGTTTGGGCCGGGCTCTCGTCATGATCTAACCGTGGAGCTTTCTGCTTTAGGTATTCAGCGCCCGTTGATAGTAACAGACCGGGATGTGGCAAAACTACCCTGGTTTGTTGCCATTGAAACGTCCCTTGCTGAGATGACATCGGTTACCTTTAGCGGTGTTTGGGGTAATCCAGTAGTGTCTCAAGTGATGACGGGGGTGGCTGTTTGCCAGGATTACCATGCTGACGGGATTGTGGCCGTTGGGGGTGGTGCGCCCATGGATGTTGCTAAGGCTATTGCCCTCATGGCTAACCATCCAGGTCATCTGTTTGATTACGAAGATGGTGCTAGTACGCGACCCATCGATCGATCGATTTTACCGATTGTTGCTATGCCGACGACGGCTGGCACTGGTAGTGAAGTGGGTCGCAGTGCTGTAATTTCTGATGATGATACCCATGCCAAAAAGATTGTTTTTGATCCACAGCTGTTGCCTAGAGTAGTCTTAGCCGATCCTGAACTACTATTGGGGCTACCAGCTAAGATTACGGCTGCCACCGGTATGGATGCCTTGACCCACTTAATTGAGGCCTTTTTAGCTAAGGGGAATAATCCACTCTGTGACGGGATTGCCCTTGAGGGTATTTATCTGGTGTCACAGCACTTGAGAGACAGTGTGATGTTCGCTCAGCAACAAGCCACCGGGACCATGGATCAAGGAGCCCATTTGCGCGCACGGGCAGGCATGTTAAATGCGTCGATGATGGGTGCGATCGCATTTCAAAAAGGGCTGGGGGTTACCCACTCCTGCGCCCATGCGCTCTCAACCGTATGCGACACTCACCACGGCCTGGCCAACGGCATTATGCTGCCTGCTGCCATGCGGTTTAACCTGGAAGCCGAACCCGAAAAGTTTCTACGTATGGCGCGGGTTGTTAACCCCTCTGCCCAAAGCGGGCAAGCCCTAATTGACTGGATTATGGACCTGTCCAACACCATTGGTATTCCGTCTTCCCTCGGTAAATTAGGAGTCTCGGCAGACACTGTGGAAAAGCTGGTCAGCATTGCCATCGATGATGTCTGTCATCCCTGTAATCCGAGACCCGTAACCAAGAATGATTTCTACGCCATTTACCAAGATGCACTTGCTGCGTGAGGATAAACCATGGCTGAGGTACTTTCTGTTATTAATCCTGCCACTGAGCAACTCATCAAAGAGATTCCTGTCGATGATAGTGCTGCCATTGCCAGCAAAGTAAAACGGGCTCGCGGTGCTCAGCCGACTTGGGCAGCTACGCCCCTGGCAGAGAGAATTGAAGCGATCAAACGATTTAGAAACTTGCTGGTGGAGCAAGCGGACTCCCTGGCGGCAACGTTAACGGCTGAAACTGGCAAACCCATTACCCAGGCAACGAATGAAATTTTAGGAACGCCATCACGGATTGACTTTTTCATTGAGACTGTTGCTGAGGTCATCACCACTCAACAAGTCTACCAAGACCCCTGGCAGACCATACCGGGCACTGGAGCACTAGAGGAATTTATCGCCTACGAACCGCTGGGGGTGATCGCTAATATCTCAGCCTGGAATTATCCCTATTTTGTCGGGTCCAACGTATTTATCCCAGCGCTGCTAACAGGAAATGCGGTGGTCTATAAGCCATCGGAAATCGCGACCATGACGGGACTTGCGATCGCAGCTCTCCTGCACCAAGCAGGTATTCCCCCAGACATCTTTATCCCCATCATCGGTACGGGCTTAGCCGGAGCCACCCTGCTCAAACAGCCCATTGATGGTGTTTTTTTTACCGGGTCTTACCCCACCGGCCAAAGCATTGCCATGGCCGTAGCCCCCAAGCTAATCAAATTACAACTGGAGCTGGGGGGTAAGGATCCCGCCTATGTGTGCAACGATGTCGATGTGCCCTCAGTAGCCGCAGGGTTAGCCGATGGTGCTTTCTACAACAATGGCCAAAGCTGCTGCGCCGTAGAACGAATCTATGTGCACACAGATAGTTACAAACCATTTATTGAAAAATTTGTCCAAACGGTTCAAGGGTTTAAGCTAGGGGACCCCACCCATGCTGAGACATATTTAGGCCCCCTCAGTCGCAAGCCTCAGGTTTCAATCCTCGAGCAGCAGCTCCAAGATGCCATTGCCAAAGGGGCCCAGCTGCTCTGTGGTGGTCAGCCGCTGGATCGTCCCGGCTGGTATTTTGCCCCTACGGTTTTAACGGACGTTACCCACGAGATGACCGTCATGCGCGAGGAAACCTTTGGTCCGGTGATTGGGATTCAGCAAGTGAACGATGACGACGAAGCGGTGGCCTTGATGAATGACACAGACTATGGACTAACGGCTGCAGTATACAGTTCGGAACGAGAAAGGGCCGTGAAAATTTTAGGGCAGGTGAGTAGCGGCAGTGCCTATTGGAACTGTTGCGATCGCGTCAGCCCGCGCCTCCCCTGGACAGGTCGAGGCCACTCAGGTATCGGCTCCACCCTTTCAACCCTGGGTATATCCACCTTTTTACAACCGCGTGGCTGGCATTTGAAAAAAACATAGGGCATTGAGCGTGCTATTTCACCCTAAAATGAAGGCAGCTATCTAGTCAGGATGTTTGTTTTATGTCTGTAGAAACCGTTGGTAATCCGCCACCTGAAGCTAACCAGCTGAGGGCTGAGATAGAAAAGCAACTGCCAGATATCATCGCCAGCTTTAGCCAGGTTCTACAAAAGCAGTTCGGGTTTGAAGGTCTCCGCGTAGGTGGCTTCACCATTGTTCCAGAAGCAGCCGTCACCGACAGCATCTCATGTGATGAAGAAAGCTGCTCTATTGACTAAAAACGAGCAGAAAACAGCCAAAAAATCGTCGCCACAAAGATTAACTCTGGTTAGCCGAGTAACTGTGAACAGACAGTTACTCGGCTAACATTATTGCTATGCTGTGACGTTTTCCCTGTCTAAAACCTCTGAATAAATATCTACGATCTTACGAGTTTTCATATCCCAGGTAAACTCTTTAGCCCGTTGCAGAGCTTCGTAGGACATGTCGTGCCGCATGATATGGTCTTCAACCAGCTGAGTAATATAAATGGCCAGTTTCTTAACTACAAATTCCCTAGAAACAGGACTAATTTTAAAGCCTGTCTTGTTGGTTACATACTCACCAATGCCGCCATTGTCAACCACAATGCACGGCAGAGCGTTCGCCATCGCCTCTAACACCACGGCCCCACCAAACTCACGAACAGAAGGGAAACAAAAAATATCAGACTGGCGGTAATATTCTAATGTTTGATACTGTTCAATATATCCAGTAAAGTGAACATGCTCGTCAAGCTCAAGACGTTTTACTTGATTCTCTAAGCTTGTTTCCTCTGAACCATTGCCAACAATCGTTAAATGAATTTTCTCCCTGACAGATGCATCCAGTCTGCCGATAGCATCTAAGAGCATATCAGCGCCCTTGTAAGGGACAAGTCGCCCCACATATAGCAGCTTAACCTTGTTATCGACTGAAGCCTCAGTAGGCATCTTGTTTTGGGTAACATCGTCGTCAGATCTAACAAATGAGCTAGTAATACCATTCTCATAGAACAGTTCTATCTTCTCATCTTGAATTTTAGGAAACAGCTCTTTAATCAGGCTAAGTGTATAGCTTGACCCTGCCAAAATATGGGCAGCTTTTTTATAGGTTTCTCGATAACCAGGGATGATAGATCGACCTACCCAGCGAAGAAAATTAAAATAGGAATATTCTCGGCGACCTAAATCCTTAAACCCGTCAGGAAAAGGAACGCCTCCATTAACTGGGCCTAAGATAAAAGGTGTTTTCTTACAGGCCTTAACTGCTTTCACAGGGTAGCGGGGCATCATTGGGGTAATGGTGTGAACCAAATCATAATCACAACGAGCAATAGCAGCCTTAAATTGGCTATAGACTGCCCGGTTAAATCCCCAGTAAACCGGATAATTAAAGGTGTTCCGAAGCGGCCAGATAATCTGCCCTTTATATAAACTCAAACGGTTACCCAGGAGTTCAAGCTTCTTAATCGAAGTACTGTCTTCTATATAGGTAATATCTGCGTCTGGATGTACTTTCTCTAGTTCCTCTTTGTTGCGCTCATGGGTAACTAATGTGGTGTCGACAAACCGACTGATGCCCGCGTACAAACGATATCCTTCAAGGGGAACTGAGTTCCAGGCAGGATTACATTGTTCAATAATTAATAGTACTTTCAAATTATTCTTAGGCATTAATCTTGTTATCCTTCGATATACGACCTATTCTTTAAAGCCCTTACTACTGTTGCTACACGCTTCAATCAATCAATTCAGTACCGTGTAGCAGCTGATATTGTCTTAAGATGCCATCTACTTCAAGCTCGTCTTTATGACATACTAGGGCTTTCCTGATTTATAACTGTTGCAGCCATGGCAGCAAAGGGGGCTTAATTCTCTTCTGCGGTAACAAACTTAGAAAGTAACTTAATGTAGGCTGACTGATAGTAGATGGCCGGTTCTATAATTTCATACGTCGGCGTATTCGGTTTAACCGTATCAATATAGGCCTTCATGGGAGGACCCGCAGCTATGGCCGCATCTCCAGAATAGTTTTTATTTGGCCCACCCATAAAGAATCCAGGAGTGGGCCCCTTTTTAGACGTGAGTGCGTTTTTAAACTCCCCTTGACCAAGCCACTGATGATACATTTCATTGGCTGAGTGATCAGCCCCATAGTCATACATGTTGGTCAGATATACGATACCTAACGGATTCACACCGTGAAAATAGTTGACGGCTCCCAACGCTCGTTCGGTATAAGCGGGCCATTCTGCCTCGTGGATACCCAACATAACAGGATCATAATTCATACTCCCATAGTTGGCCTTGGTCATGTTACTACCCCAGTGGTACTGGGCGTCGGGCATGTGGGAGCGAAAGGGATCAAGCACATCGTCATTACCATAGGCTTCCGGATGGTACTCAATCAGTTTATTTTCCAGGTCTGTTAGAATTTTCTCCTTCAGGGCGCTGTCAGCATCGGGCAGTTGAGAATAGAAGATGAGTGCATCGCCCTGCCAGGGATCGTAGCGAGACCAGGGGCCATCTCTATAGGGCTGAGCCAACGCAACATTCTCAACAACGTAGTTTGAGTATTGAGGATCGCCGGTTGCAGCAAAGAGATAAACTGCGGCACTTACCGTAGTACCCAACTGGGGCTCAGCATTCATGTCGGCATCCCCAGCTTTAATTTCACCCGTGTCACAATCAGTCTCAATCGGATTGTTTTGAAACCAGTCCCAGGCTGATCTAGCTCGCGATGTTAACTCAGCAGCATAGTCCTCTAGCTCAGGAATAGCCTGCATTTCTACGGCCGCATGGGCAAACATGCTTGCGATCGCAATTGTAGACGATGAGCATTTGGGACCATAATATCGAGGACGCGTATCCTTACTAGGAATAGGGCTAGGAGGGTCATAATCTATCGTGCCAAGCTTAATAAAGGCTCCCCCATCATCATCCTGCATCCGTATAAGCCAATCTAGCTCAAACTTGATTTCATCCAACAGATCAGGGATTCCATTACCTGACTCGGGAATATTAAAGTCATCTGTCCAAATTTTTGGATTTTGTCCATAGGCACTCAAAAGCTGATGGACCGGTTGCAAGGCATACGTGACATATTTGTTAGTATCACCGGCATCGAACCAACCACCATGCATAGCTCTCTCTGACAGAGGGTTGAGCTTATCATCCACAAAGCGAGCCTGGGTATCTTGTCCAGGCCCCATATATGCGGCTCCATCTGTCCAGCGGGCATCAGCAAACGGTTCTCTTTTTGCAAATCCGCTACGCTGATAAAAAAACATTTTAGTAGCGGCAATTAAGACATCTCTGTAGACGTCTGCACGAATCTCAAATTCAGCCGAACGAGTCTCACCATCTTCACGCACAAGAACATACTTTCCAGGTTCTTCCAAGTCTGAAAAATCGACCCACCAGGCACGTTCTCCTGACTGTGAATGAACCGAGCCTCCGGCCCACTGCACCGGAGCAATAACATCAACAACCTGATCGGTTTCTACATTTCTCAACTCATAGGGTTGCTCTTCATCTGCTAAGCCAATGACAACAGCAACCTTTGGATCCTGAGGGCGATAGCCAAACTGATCTACTAAAACTTGAAACTCTATAATCTCTAATTTCTTAGAAGCATCTGAACAGCTCAGCATACTAGCTGCAACAGCGACAGCAGCTACATTAGACAGTCTTCTTAAGATTGTTTGATAAGGCCAAGAAAGTTTAAGGCACATAGGCTTAACCATAGAAATCTCATATGAGCAGAAACGTTAAAAATTGCTGTGGAGATCAATATAATAATCTCAAAATACTTTCAAAATCACAAATACATCTCTGGCAAATCTGAGCCAAGCCCTACTGCCAATTACCTTGACGCCCCATAAGTCCCGAGAGTGTTCCTATCCCTCGATAAATTCTGAGCAACGCCCGAGCTATTTTGGCTTTACCCAACAGAAGAGATGGACCAATAGAAATTACTCCCATGGCAACCAAACCCAATCCTTTGATAGCTCGAATAGTCTGAGTCTTTAATGAAGGATACAGCTCGGATTCAATCAAACTGTGTACACTCCAAGACCAAAGACCCCGCTTTAGAATCCAATCTAAAGATAGCCGTTTATCAGCAACCGGTTCATAGAGAACAGCCTCATCAGCCCAAATAATCTTATAACCCTGCTTGTTCAAACATGAAAACAGGTAGGCATCTTCTGCCCCATTTTGAGCAAAGCGATGATCAAAAAGTGGCTCGTCTTTCTTTAGAGCCTTCAAAATCTTAGTACTGAACATCACATTGCCTGTGAATGCAGTGTTTATCCTTGCCCCGGTTTCATGACGTTCATATCCATGAAAGTTACCCGCTTTAATCCACTCAGGCACCTGTTGTTCTTTCTTATAAACAGGAATTACAGGACCAGCTACAATCTCAGCATCAAATTTTTTCTGATTGATCAACAGCTCCTCTAACCATTCTGAGGTAGCGGTTTCATCATCATCTAACATAGCAATGAAGTCCGAATCCTTACAAGCCTCACTAACACAGCGATTACGCGCATAAGTGACACCTTGATTCGACTCTACAAAATATTTTAGCGGCCACTGAAAAGAAGACTCAATTTCTTTAACCGTCGCTTCCGCAGAGCCAGTAGCATCATTATCAACAATAATGACTTCTATTGCTGGAGTAGGAATTCGAGTAAAGGTGAGGTCGTTCAAGGACTCCAACAAATTCTGCAATATGTTAGGCCGCTTATAAGTTGCCGCACAGATCGAAACCTTCATCAACTTTGTAGATGGGCCAGGACTATAGTTAACATCAGACGGTTGGTCGGAAATTATCTGCATCTTTTAAGTTAGGTGAGTAGATAGAGTTTGACTAGACGACCTAAATCAATTTCAGAAGCATCTCAGCTGAAACGTAGCCGTAGTCACTGGATAAGAGCAGGCATGGGCAATACATGTTTAGAATGCCCCACGTACAATTATGAATAGAAACCAGAAAGATTGTTCCTACTACTAGATACAGGCCTATGGACTCAGGTCCTGATTGCAGTTTTACTGAGCTTGTAGACCCTAATATCGTCCGTCAAACCCCAGAAGCATCCTTATAGGTTTTCAAATCATCCAGGAATTGAGTATGTAGGCCATAGTTACTGTTGACAAAACGCTGCAAAAATTCATCAATAAAGTCTTTATATAAGGGACGGCCTTTGTAAGGAGATAAATAGCTCTTAAATATTCCCTTTTTGTAAGGTACGGTATATTTTGAGGTACCCGTACGATGATCGACCAGGTGTTTCTTGCCAATCCAATAATGTCGACTAAGAACAGTTGGAATACGGGAGCAATCCGGTGCGAGAAAATAGGGTTGGTTGAGCTTTCGCCAGGCTAAATAGAATGTGTCTTTATCACCCATTGCATGCTGATACCAAAACTCTGATCCAAGATTCATCCACTCAGCTAGGTTAAGCGCTTTCCAGCAAGCTACCTTATCAAAAAGTAGCAGACCAGTTTCAAATTCTGTATCGCCGTTGTAGGGCATCCCTACATGTTTCCATACAGGTTTATCTGGCAAAAGTAGATGACGCTGGTAGTCAGGAAAAAAGATTGCTCTATTCTCTTTATACTCTTGGGTTTCAAATAGAAATTCCAAGTTTCGCACAGGAAAACAGTCAGCATCAATAAACATCACCTCACGCAAGCTTGTATTGAGAATAGCTGCCGTTTTAATAGGAAAACCGCGCATTTGCTTTAGAGGCCGGTTTTCGCAGTAGTCCATAACATCATGAAGCGTCACATCGTGTTCAATAAGTGCGGGTCTCGCCCACGATGGAATCTCATCTTCTCCAGCATGCCAGATTTCGATCGGCAGCGTTGCACCATAATGACGCAGAAGACGAACTACAACATATGCACTTTCTAGATATGGACCTCCTGCACAGAGAATGAACCCTCTTCCTGAGAAATCTCCTAGTGCCGGTGCCGGTGCCTCAACCTGTTTAGCAAATAAACCTGCAGCATTAACTGCATTTATATCGTATTCTAATAAATCATTCATGGATTAATCCTGCAATTTAATAGAGCTGCACCACATAAGACGCTACGGAAAAAACTAGCATCGCTACTCTTTGGGATGATTTTGTTTGCAAAATGCTACCCGATGGCATATCTGCTGATCGGTTCATCCTATAAATCAGCAACAGCGAAAAAAACAGATGGACTTGAACAGTTTTCCTCTCAACACAGACATAGACGTACTTAATAATCCAAAGTTTCGTTTATCTTGACCACTAAATAGAAATTTCCCTCATTTGTCGTATTTTCCCAAAATAGCGTCTTCTGCAGAATATTTGCCCTAATTCACCTTGGGCTAGCTCTACCAGATTCACCTTTGATAACGCCTAACCCTATAAATCTTTAGTTAAATAAAATTAAAATCTAAGATATTTCTTTGATTTTGACAAAAAATGCACCTATTTCGACAGAAATAAGTTTGTCAAAATATCAGTGGCTTTTTACCATTTCGGTTATAGTTTTGAGCTTGTCCTCTACTGAATCAGCAATATCATTTAAGAACCTTTCTTTCCTTGCTTTTAGCCAATCTGAAGTTATTTTTGATGCACTCTCCATTTTTTCAGCATTCCAGTCATGTATCTCAGTCGATAAAAGCTGAGCAAAATCTTCAGGTTTATCAGTAACTTTGACAATTGGAGATATTAAGGAGATCCCCCTCATAGACGTTGGTGTGGCCACAATGGCTGAACCTGACGCAAGTGCATCAAGAGTTTTGATTTGTATGCCACTACCTCCAAGCATAGGTAACGCGATTACCTTAGCTTGAGCCATAAAAACCTGAGAACTGGGAACAAAGCCGTCATACTTGACGTTAGGATATTTTTCAATTAACCATTCAGCTCCTTTACCAGCAACATGAATAGATAATTGGCTTGATAGTTCAGGATAAACAAACTTAAAGAACCACTGTAGCCCTTCCTGATTAAATTTCCAAGTCCAACTACCAATCAACCCAATATCAAATTTCTTTTCAATAACCCGTTCAAACATTTTCTCTGGGCCTAGTGGCAACGCTAAAACTTTGACGTTATTTACATCCTGAAGATTAGAAAAGTAATTGGCATTGTGCTGAGTCAACGTCCAAACTTCTGTCGCTCTTTCTGCAAGTTTAGACTCTACTTTTTTAACTTTTCTAGCTTCGCGAGCGTACAGCCACCTTGTTAGAAAATTATTTGAGCCATTAAAATGGCTCAAATATATTTCATGCTCAATATTATGAGCAATAAATATCATCTTACTTCTACCGCTAACCAGCTTAGCCAACCAGCCTAACTGAGAATGATCAATGAAGATCACATCATATTGTTTGGATGCCAAAAGGCTTTTGACTAATTTTATATAGGTATTCGAATAGAACTTAGCGGCTGAATATGGCAATCTGACGAAGAAACTCAAGACAAGCCAGAATATAGCATCAGTTTTTGCATTACTTGTCTCTATGTAGCGTTTTTCTACTAATACTTCATGGGGTTCTGGTTCAAACCCATCATCTTTTCGCATATAGCCCACTACTGAGACCTGATACCCATTTTGTCTCAGCCCCTCAATAAAAGCCTGAGATGCAACTTCACCTCCAGTTTTCTTTTGGCTGGGAAGTAGCGTAGTTAAGAACAAGACATTAGTTGCTTTCATTACTACTCAGATAACCCTTTTTTAACTCCATAGACAGTTAAAGGCATTATTTTTGATTTCACCGTGAAAAATAAATCTCTAAGGATGAAATCAAAAATAATGCCAAATCTCTTAGCCTTAAAAAGTATTTATGGCCAATGCTGTTGTCTCATTGTCTAGACCTACTCAAAACTTTAGGTCTACATCAAAAAAATGTATTATTCTCTAAATACGACCTACATACACAAGTAGGCAATCTACTCCTCTTAAAAAGACCTAAATTGTCCAACTATTGTTCCTTGAAAATCATTGTTACCTTTTTTTAGAGAAAAGTATTGTAAAAAACATCATTATCTACCCGGTTTTGACTGCTTAAAGTCAGACTAGTCTTAAAATAACTTTCCCTATTTAATCAAATAAAATTCAATAGAAGAGTTCTTTTAAAGCTACGAGATCGCTGTTGGCTCTGGCCATAACAAGACTAACTCAATTAAGTTTGGAGCTATTATTTAGCTAATAATCTTAGGCTGTTGCCTTCCTATGATAAAAGAAAACTAATAACCACAGCGTTATGAGTTTAAATAACTCAGAAGTTAGAGTAGCCCAGGCTGCGCCTTGCCAAGAAAAGCGAGGAATCAGATATAAGTTTGCACCAAAATTAATAAAAGCAGCTGTCACCTGCAACATACTTCTAGCTCTGTGAAAACCGGCACCGGTTAAAGTATCGGCTGCAATGAATTGCAGTGTGGC
>JBCAWO010000059.1:0-29318 GCA_038534515.1 Cyanobacteria bacterium J06554_1 | reverse complement strand
CAGGTCAGTGTCGCTGAGTGGGGATGGACGTCATGCGCTGTCAGGGTCGTCCGACAATACGCTGAAACTGTGGGATGTGAGTACAGGAGATTGTTTAGCCACTTTCTGTGGCGATCATTCGTTTTATAGCTGTGACCTAGCTGTTGACGGCATCACCATCGCTGCCGGCGATGCCGCAGGCACTGTGCATTTCTTTTCTGTTGTTGAGCCTGAGGGTGAGTGAGTTTCAATATCTCCATCGGCTCACACCAAATGCATTAGCTTGCTCAGAAAAAACACCTATGCCCTGACATTAAAAGGCTCTCAGTAATGCCTGAAAAATGTCAGTGAGCCTTTATACATGTAGCCTAAAACCCCTGAAAAACAAAGAGTCAGGGCTTTGTAACAAACTTGTTAAACAGTCCGGGTCAACCCGTAGCTGTACGAAGAGTAGAACGGATAGAAAGTCTCACGGAGACTGCATCAAATTGCATTTATCATCCCACCGTAGTTAGCTCACCTAACTGCGTAAAATCATTCACTCTAGGCTCTCTTCCTAGGGCCATTCCCCTATGGCTGACCACGGTACCATGGGCGATCCCCAGGATAATAACTATCTCACAGATAGCTAATATTGCCTAACGCATCTATCAAAAAAATATCGTTTTTCCCGAGAGAGTCTGACTCCGCTTTGGGAAATTTAAGCTTGCTTTTATCGCAGTCTCTAAAAACACTTTCTGTCGTCTGCATTATCTCGCCCTGTTTTCACCTAGCGAACTGTTATGAAACAGCAACGATTCTGGCATACCAAACGCCGATGTCACTTATACCTAACCGTTTCTGACTCCCCCGGAATGTTTATGTTTATGGGTAAACCCTGGAGCCCAAAGGCATTACAGGCCCTGGGTTTTATCCAAGAGCCCAATCAGCCCGAGCAACCCGAACAGCAGCCCCCTCTGGTTTTTGGCGATCCCTCAAGGTTTCAAGGATCGTTTTGTAAGACCCAAGGTAAAGGATCCTCCCCCTCATGGGGAGCGACAGGCGGCTCTGGTGGTAAGGTGACCCGCTCACCTAAGAGCTAAGCAGGTTGGCCCACTTGTCTGTAGGAAGACCAGATAGCTGGCTTCCTCATATGGCCCCCAAACCTCAAAGTTTGGGGGCTTTGAGTCTTGTTTTCCCAGAATTAGCCCTGTCAGTATTGGGAAAGCGAGCCCCGGTGCCCAAAGCATACTTACAATTCGTTACGCATTCCTACATTCCACAACGTATCCGTACATTGCTTAAGGTTTATTTCAGATAGCTATTAGCGTTCAACCGTATGAGATCCTAGAATCCTCACGGATTCATACTAATTTTAGACGCGCTTTTTGATACCCATGGACCAATCTCAGCAATCAACGGCGATAGTTACCGGGGCCTCCTCTGGTGTTGGCCTGTATGCAGCAAAGGCATTGGCCGATAGGGGCTGGCACGTGGTAATGGCCTGTCGCAATCTGCCTAAAACTGAAAAGGTAGCCAAAGACGTGGGTATGGCCGACGGTACCTACACCATCATGAAGCTGGACCTGGCTAGCTTAAATAGCGTGCACAGCTTTGTAAATGAATTTCGTGCCAGTGGTAAAACCCTGGACTCGCTGGTGTGCAATGCGGCCGTATATTTGCCCCTGCTCAAAGAACCCATGCGTAGCGAAGATGGCTACGAGCTGAGTATGGCGACTAACCACCTGGGTCACTTTTTGCTGTGTAACCTCATGCTGGAGGATCTAAAGAAGTCGTCCCATCCCCGCTTGGTGATCCTGGGTACGGTGACGGCCAATCCCAAAGAGCTGGGGGGCAAGATTCCGTTCCCCGCCCCGCCAGATTTGGGCAACCTGGAGGGATTTGAGCAGGGCTTTAAGGCCCCTGTGACCATGGCTAATGGCAAGAAGTTTAAGCCGGGTAAGGCCTATAAGGACAGCAAGCTATGCAACGTGCTCACCATGCGAGAGCTGCATCGCCGCTATGGAGACTCTACGGGGATTGTGTTTAGTTCTCTTTACCCTGGCTGCGTGGCTGAAACGGGTCTTTTCCGTAATCACTATTCCGCATTTAGGACGATTTTCCCCTGGTTCCAGAAGAATATTACTAAGGGGTATGTCACCGAAGCTGTGGCTGGGGATCGGGTGGCGGCGGTGGCGGCTGACCCTGGCTATGAGCAGTCGGGCTATTACTGGAGCTGGGGCAACCGTCAGCAGGAAGGTCGTAAGTCCTTTGTGCAGGAAATGTCGAACGAGGCGCTGGATGATGTGAAGGCACGTCGTCTGTGGGAGCTGAGTGAGAAATTGGTGGGTCTGGCGTAGGAGAGACTCAGCTACAGCTCATCTATAAACAGATCCCTAAAATACCGCTTTCGTTGGATGACCTCTTGTACTATTGCGGGCGGGCCACTATGGCTACATCCAACGCAGTTTAAGAGTAGGACATCCCTATGGCGCAGGCAGATATTGGCATCATCGGCGGCAGCGGTCTTTATAAAATGGATGCCCTGACTGATGTGGAAGAGCTGACGATAGAGACGCCCTTTGGGACGCCCTCTGATGCTTTAATTTGCGGCAAGTTAGACGGTACGTCTGTGGTTTTTTTGGCGCGCCACGGTCGTAGTCACAGTCTGATGCCCACGGAGCTTCCTTTTCGGGCCAATGTCTATGCAATGAAAAGCTTGGGGGTAAAGTATCTGCTTTCGGCCTCGGCGGTGGGGTCTCTCAAGGAAGAGGTGAAGCCGGTGGATATGGTCATTCCGGACCAGTTTATTGACCGGACTAAAAACCGGGCGGCTACGTTTTTTGGGGATGGCATCGTTGCCCACATTGCGTTTGGCGATCCGATTTGTAAAAACCTGGCGACTGTTTTGGGAGATGCGGTGGAAAGCCTTAACCTGGAAGGGGTTGACCTCCATCGCGGTGGGACCTATGTGTGTATGGAGGGACCTGCGTTTTCGACTAAAGCGGAGTCCCATTTGTATCGCAGCTGGGGAGCTACGGTGATTGGGATGACCAATCTGACGGAGGCTAAGCTAGCGCGGGAGGCCGAAATGGCCTATGCCACCCTGGCGATGGCGACTGACTATGACTGCTGGCACCCTGACCATGACAATGTGACGGTGGAAATGGTGATCGGTAACCTACAGAAAAATGCGGTTAATGCTCAGCTGGTGATTCGAGACGTGGTGCGGCGGCTGGCGGATAATTCCCCTCCATCGGAGGCCCACTCGGCGCTGAAATATGCGGTGATTACCCCCTTAGATACGGCCCCTGCGGCGACAAAGGAGAAGCTGAGCCTGTTGTTAGAAAAGTATATGTAGCGCGATTTTATAAAGGTCTAAAAATGGCTGCTGGGGAGACGTTCCATGGAACGTCTGTACGGCTCAATTACTTTTGTTTCCAGGCTGAGTGGGAAGGTTTACCAATAGGTTCAAGAATGCCAAGATATGGAGACGCTTCTAGAATGCATTATGACCGGTGAACTTGGTTATTCCTTACCCCCAGCTGTCCGTCGAATTGCTAATAACTTTCGCCTGGTGGGCTGGGTCAGTTTTTGGGTGCAGATTGTTAGCGGTGTCATTGCCACCCTGTTGTTTGTTACCTCTTTGTTGGGGTTGCAGTCGGTGAGCAACCGCAGCGGTGGGGCTGAAAATGCGGCGGCTGGCGGCGGCTTTTTGCTGGCGGCTTTGGGTCTGGCAGCGGTCTATGTGGGTGCGTTTTGGGCCTTTCAATATACTCGCTTTGCCCGCCGGCTTAAATCGACTAACCCAGACCTGCGGCCCAAACCTAAGAACGCTGCCAAGATGATCACCACGGGTTTGGGCATTAGTGTTTTAGGGATGTTTTTTGGGTTGCTTGGGGCCGGTGGCGTGGTCGGAGCGTTGATGCTTAAGGTGATTGCCCAGCCCCAGAGCAATGTTGCCATTACCAATCCGTCCCTGGCGGTTGAACCGTTGGATGTGTTTTTGGTGCAGTCGACCATCAATACGTTAATTTCTCACTTTGCTGGGATTGTTGGGTCGCTCTGGCTATCGCGAACCATCAATAAGCAATCGTAGATGGGCCAACTGAGAACTGTGATAACAGCATGGGAAACGGGGCGGGCGTTGCCCACCGGATTAACAGGTGCTTCCAAAGTCAAGGAAAGGCAGTTAAACGTGTTGTAGGTCTGCTTGGGGTGATGTTTGAGCTGGCCATAGCCCGTGAACATAGCCAATATTCTGGCTGGCATGTCTAATCCAGGCGTTTGGTGAGGCTTCGCTACAGTAGAGATAGCCCCATTGTTACTGGGAGTTAAACCATGCAAAGAACTACGTGCGATCGCATCTGGTTGCTATACCTGCAAGGGCGACTATCCCCAGCTCAGCTCTTGGCCCTGTGTCAGCTGTCTGCGGACCAAAAAGAGGATGACACCGACCCGCAGCCATCTGCGGCTTAGGTCTAAGCCGGTTTAGGCTAAGCGAGTATAAGGCAAGCGTAGAATAGGGATTCGTTGCGGGGCCGACCGGTCCGGGCGAATCCCTATTTTGATCCACATTTATGAAACCATTGGCAGACCGGCTCCCAGCACCAACGCTGGTTATTTTGGCAGGGTTGACGGTACAGCTGGGGTCTGCCCTGGCTAAGTCTGTATTCGAGCTGGCAGGTCCCCTGGGGACGGTATTTTTGCGGGTGGCCCTATCGGCGACCTTGCTGATGCTGCTGTGGCGACCTGGTTGGCAAAATGCCCGTCCCCACTGGCCCCTGGTGATGGCCTATGGCGGGGTGCTGACGTTAATGAACACGTCGTTTTACCTGGCCATTGACCGTATCCCCCTGGGGGTGGCGGTGGCGATTGAATTTACTGGACCCCTGGGGCTGGCGGTAATCAAGTCGCGCCGCTGGTTAGATTTACTATGGGTGCTGCTGGCGGCGTTTGGGGTGGTTTTGCTGGCACCGCTTCAGGGCAGTGGGTTGGACCCTGTGGGTTTGGGCTTTGCTGGGATAGCCTCTCTGGCCTGGGCCGGGTATATTTTGCTGGCCCAGGCGACGGGGAAAGTGGTGCCCGGCATTGAAGGGCTGGTGTGGGGCATGGTGTTTGGCACCTGCATTCTGATGCCCATTGGGATTGGGTCGGCCGGGACCGCTTTGTTGGATGGGAAGCTGATTGCGATCGCAACCGCCGTGGCTGCCCTATCCTCTGCCACCTATGCCCTGGAGTTAGTTGCCCTGCGACGGCTGCCGGTGAATGTGTTTGGCGTATTGCTCAGTGTAGAACCCATGCTGGCTGCCGCCTCTGGATTTTTGGTATTGGGTGA
This sequence comes from Cyanobacteria bacterium J06554_1, assembly GCA_038534515.1. Lineage (GTDB taxonomy): Bacteria > Cyanobacteriota > Cyanobacteriia > Phormidesmidales > Phormidesmidaceae > Leptothoe. The sequence goes on along the minus strand of JBCAWO010000059.1, from coordinate 24,022 downwards.
AACCTTGACGGTGCGCTCGATGGTAGCGGTGGTTTTAATTTCTATCGCGGCAGCCGGGTCTGCCCGGTACGGATTGCCCGTGGGGGAATAAACTCAAAAGCCCTTGCAAACACTTGCAAGGGCTTTTGAGTTTAGGCAAATAGCCCACCGGACGCCTTTAGGGACGACCTACATGCGCTAGCTATGGTTCAAATCGCAGTGTTCATACAACCGCTTCGTTGAGCAATTCGGTAATGGCCCGATGCTCAATGGGGGGCTCAGACAGAACCTCCTGACGGGTATCGGTGATCAGCCAGTCTAGGGCGGCCTCCTGCATATCGATGGATGCGCCGGTTTTATCCACACAGAAGCGACCAAATACCAGCTTGTCAATCAGACGCACACCAGGGCCAATGCGGGAATATTCAAAGATCACGCTCTTGTCCACCAGGGCACCGCTACAGATGCAGCAGTTAGGGCCAATCATGCTGGGGCCAATGATGGTAGCACCATCTTCGATTTTGGCCATACCACCGATGTACACAGGACCCTCGATATTAATCTTGTCCCAATTAGCCTGAACGTTTAGCCCCGTATACACACCAGGCTTTACTTCCTGACCGGGGATGCCAACGCCTTTTACCTGACCTGTCAGCACATCCTGAATCGCCTGCCAGTAGTCGGGCACCTTACCGATGTCCACCCACTCAAAGTCCATGGTGATGCCGTAGAAAGCTTCGTTAGCTTCTACAAGCTGGGGAAACAGGTCGCCACCAATGTCAAACTCTTGACCCGATGGGATGTACTTAAAGATTTCAGGCTCAAAGATGTAAATACCGGTATTTATGTCTGTGCTGAGGGCCTCTTCAACCGTTGGCTTTTCTTGGAATGACTTAATGCGACCAGTATCGTCAGTCACCACTACACCATAGCTGGGCACCTGCTTTAGGGGCACCGACTTCATCACGATGGTGGCAATAGCGCCCTTTTCCTTGTGCTGACGTACTGCTTCGGTTAGGTCAAGATCGATTAGAGCGTCACCGCAGAGCACAACAAACGTATCGTCAAAGAACGGCGAGAAGTCTTGAATCTTACGCATACCCCCAGCGGACCCCAGGGCATCACCCACCAGTTCACCGTTGGTAATACGACCCTCAAAGGAATAGGCCAGTTCAACACCAAAGCGCTGACCATCTCTAAAATAGCCTTCAATTTCATTAGCCAGGTGGCTAACATTGGCCACAACTTGATTAAATCCGTGCTGCTTTAGAAGTTCTAATAGAAACTCCATTACTGGCTTTTGCAGGATGGGGATCATCGGCTTTGGAATCGTGTACGTAATTGGTCGTACACGGGTGCCTTTCCCTGCGGCCAAGATCATGGCTTTCATAAATGCTCTCTCTATTCCTTAATTAACAGCTAAGAAGTTTAAAAATAAACGGGCGTCACTGATGACTCAGTCACGGCAACAAGCGCATGGCTCCAACTCTATTTAGTTGATCAGAGCTATCCCAAAACAAACCTTAGAAGCGTTCTAACGTTTGTTATTGCCGAATTAGCCTGGCACGGCCAGAAATGAGAAGCTCGGCAACGTCAAGATAGTAGCAAGGGCGTTTACAGTATACCCACGCATATTGATGGTCTTCATTGTTGCCTCATAGATACCAGGACAAATATTGATTTTTATATATTTGTACCTTGGGCTGACACTAATGAAACGTCTTTTTATGCGGACAAGGGTGAGCCGCACGCTTGTTAATCCGATTTTAGCTAGGCGATTCTAGTCAGGTAGCACATAGGCTGGCACGTCGGCGAGGGATGCTTCGTTTAACTGTCTGACCTTTAGGTCACGATAAAAGCGTTCCTGGGCCAGCTCCACCTTAGACTGGGAGGATAAAAACAACAGCCCCCAAAAGACGCCGACTTTTTCATGGCGATAGTCTTCATCGGTAAGTTCTGTGGTGATTGGGCCGCCGAGCACATCGGGTCGAAAGTGGGCCCAATGCTCTAGCAGACGTTCAAAGTCCATCCAGGCAAAGGCGCTCTCTAGCTCTTCCCAGTACTGGTCGAGAAAGGTGGAGAGGGCATCGGCAATTTCCGAAAGATTTTCCTGGTGGGCCAGCTGGGCAATGGTGCTGATGGCTTTGCGTTTGGAATGGGGCTTGGCACCCCGGTGGCGGCTACGGGGAGCGGGATTGGCCATGGCCACCGCCATCATTTCTAGCTGGGCAATCAGCTCCTGTAGCGTAACCTGCCGTTTTTCGGGCGGGTTGGCCACGGCCCGTCGGTGGATATAGTGCTCCAGGTTGCGCGGTAGCCGTTTGGCATATCCCTGGGGTTCAAAGGCTTCTTCGGGGTCCTCGAACTCGGTGACTTCTTCCTCGATTTCGGTGCGGATGAGGGTATCGGCTTTGAGCAACACCAGCATGGAGGCGTAGAGAAACGCCTGCCCTGATTCGGACAGGTTTTTTTCGTAGGGTGAACGGCCGTTGGTGGCCGTGGGGGCTTGCTCTTTGAGGCTTGTGAGAAATCGGTCTACCACATCGATCACGTTGACATCCCACGGGTCAATTTCGCCGCGTTCGGATAGGTCAATGAGAAATGCGATCGCACGTTGAGCTAAGGAATTAGCCATAGAAACCGACAGACACCGACTGCTGAGAACTCATTCACGCTACATATAGCGTGAACAAATGCACTATAGCCCAGAAGAAATAAAATTTCAAAATATACGGCCAAATTCAGTTACAAAGCCCCCTTAGCAGTTTCAAAAACCTGAAAATAGTGCTTACCAGGCCCAGGTTTCCAAGCACTAGATGACCTTGATTAATTTTTCTTGAGAAAAACAAAAAGAGGCTAAACAAGGTGAAATGTACCCCATTTCCCTTATCCACCCCCTTTGCTAGCCTGAGCCGACTGAATTTTAAAGTTGCACCGCCCTAAGCCACGGCCTCTTCTGTTTCCGTTCCCTTGGCAGCAGAGCCAGGCAACATAGGCTGCAAGTCTTCAAGCTCTACCCGGTAGCGTTCAACATCTTCTTCTAGCTGCTGAATCTTCATTTCCCGCTGCTGTACCTGAGGATTGACATTAAAGTATCCCTGGACCTGAACCCAGACGCTAAATACCCAGGCGAGGACGGCACCCACACCGAGGGAAATCATTAGTTCTATGCACAACGGCGCTTCAATATCTATCCCTCGCACAACGTGAATGGTGGCAGGAGCCGTATTCTCAATGCCAAACAAGACGAGGGCCAAGCAAATGACGAAGATGACGACAAAGTTAATCTGTCGCATAGTAGTCACCTCAAATCATGATTAATGTAAGACAGGTACAGGCTACTACAGGAAAGTTGTAATCGGGTGAAGGTTTTTATTTATTAAAAGAGTGGGCGTTGCTGCTTCTCTGAGCGCTGCCCTAGCCAGGAGCCTCACAATCCTCACAATCCCCTCAGCCCGTGCCGTACCCCATAGCCCCCAGCACAAAGCAACGCAATCACCACTGCCCAAATTCCAATCGGGCTAGGTATCCAAAACGTCGTATCAATCGTATTAATCTGCCCCGGTGTTAAGGTCCACTGATTGGTCTCCCCAAAAGCACCAATCTGAAAACTGAGATTAAGGGTACGCCAGCGATCTAAGGCCCCGCCATCGCCGACGGCACTGTCAGCGTCTAGACCGCTAAGGTCAATGTCAGCCTGGAGATGGTTGAGCAGGGCCACCCCCCAGTTTTTCTGGGTCAGGTCTAAGTGGGCCAGGAGCGGTGGTGCCCCGGGTACCTGGGTCATCAATCCGTCTTTGGCAAAGAGCTGATTAAATTTTTTTGTGAGGTCCGCCCCATTGTTAAAGTCAATACTTACCTGGAGGGTGCCATCCTCCAGGGACGCTACCTGACCTGAAAAGGTCTTGGCTTCTTGGACAAAAATCTGGAGCCACTGCTGTTGAGCGTCGCTGTTGAGGGCGACAAAGCGCTCGTCCAGGTGCAGGGTTTGCACCAGCACTCCATGGGTTTGGCTATCAAACCGAATGCCCAGCTCATAGTCAACGCAGCCCCCTAATCCCAGGGTTAGGAGCCCCACCAGGAGCAGACGCAGTACCCTTAGCTTAACCACCACAGACCTCCCAATAAGAGACCACAGCCAATTAGGGCAATCCATACAAATCCGTTGTCTTCGGTGTTGACTTCACTTAGCGGCAGCGGCGGCGGCGGTGGCTTGAGGGGACGGGGCTTAACCGGGCGAGTTTGCCAGGGTTTTTCCTCACCGCCTTCTAACTCCGCCAGGTCAGGAATCTTGGTCAACCACTCCTCTTTTGCCTGTAGCTTGGGAGCTTTAATAATATAGAGCAGCTGTTTGCTTTGCTTTCTCACATCAAAATCTGGATGCAACGCCAGCTTGCCACAGAGTTCAATGGCGTCTTCCCGTCTGTTGGAGGCTGTCAGCGCATTGACCAGCCACAGCTTGATTTCCCCATCTAGGGCCAGACCGTGTTCCTGGGTGAGTGCATGTTCAAACGCGTTGACAGCGTCAGCGTATCGCCCCCGTTCAAAGGCTTGCTGACCTATTTCATAGGCGGCTTGGGCGCGCTGATTGACGGCATCTGGCATGGAGCTGAGCAATAGACAGGCCATTTATTCTACAACGCCTGCATGTGCCCGGTTGAGGTGCGCTTTCACAGTCTTGGTTCTGTTGCCACAAATGTTCTTAATGCTGATGGCACGGGAATATGCTGCACCCCTGGCAGCCGCAGATTATAAAACGTGTCTGACGTGAGTTCAGCCTGTAAAAAGTGGGATGACTGGCTAAAAACCATTTCGCAAACGCTACCTGTCATCGAACTTAAATCCTGTGATGAGATTCCCACCCCCATTTCTCGGGAGTCTATAAATACATTGGGTAAAATGCCGATGGCTGTACACAGCGGGCTGTTGGTTGGTCGAACGCTGGGTTGCTTTATGTGTTTTTCAAAAGGAATGACGTTGCTTTCTGCAAGCAGCGGTAGATAGTGCCCAGACACGACAATAGACTGGGTTCTAATGATTAATCCTGCCACATCGTCTGTGGTTTCTAGCTGTGCTTCAATCAGCGTTGGCCTATCGGTTCCTAAGACACAATTTTTGGTGAGCGGCAGCGGCGCTGCCAAGGTTAATAGAACAGGACGAGCATCGGTGTCAGGGCTAAAGCGAACATTGGCCTGGGGCTGGGCGAAAATTGCCGTAGAGCTAGATAGGATAATGGTATCGCGTTCAATTTGTTGGCAATTGTTGGCTGTGTCGCCGTTGGTCCGATCTAACGTGCTACCCAGCGTGGCAGCCACGGGGCCAATATCAGCTGCTTTTTGGTCTCCTGCTTCAGCCGCTGCCGGCGGACTGGCAACACCTAAAAATAATGCAAACGATAATACAAGGCCTTTAGTGACTTTCTGAATTAGTGTCATTGTCTTACAGGTTCAAATAACGTACGGTAACCGTTGCCCAACGGTGTGTTGGGCATTGATAACTTTTGGGACTTTTGGTACGACGCTGGCAGCGAAAATCTGTAAAGTAGCTGCAAATTTTACGACAGCGCTTCGTAGAGCGAGAGAATTGCGATCGCACAGCCAAATGTCAGACCGAGCTTTAACATCCAGGGGGCAATGGCCGTTAAAAATGCCAGGGCGGTCTCCGCACCAACGGCAATTACCAGCAGTAAACAGGTGATCAAAAAGCCGTACAGCAGAATGAAAAATCCCTGGAGTAGTTTGCCCATGAGATAATACAAACGTGGATGACGATGAGTTCTACGCATAAATCCCCCTATGTGCTTCAAAAAGTGATGCGGTCTGCTTACGATGCCAAAAGGCTGATTGGCCTCGCCCCACGGCTGATAGAGACCCCACCAGCTGCTGGCGTTGGTACCGGGCGAATCAGCAGGGTCAGCCCCACCCGAGCTGTCACGTGAACTGGAGTATTGACGGGTAGAGAGCAGAGCTTGTCTGCACAGCGAGCGGGCCAGGAAACTCCCTGGAGTCTCACACGCCCGATGGCGTTGGGGCGAATGGACTCGATGACGGTCCCTTGAGCATCCATAAAGCTCAGGGGCTGAGGTGTGGAACGCGGTGTAGTATCACCGCCAAAGACTGATTGCCAAATTGAGCAGATAGACATGATAGTGCCCTCCTAAATGAGACCGGCTGTTTCTTATCTGGTGATAGCCTGCGATGGCTATCGATCAAGGCGTGCTTATTGAACGTCTTTTAGAATGACCCCTTCGCTATCACAGTCAGGTAGGACAAAGGTAACGGTCGTTCTTTTGGGTGTTTTGGGCTTGGTTTCGGGGGATTTGCCAAGCATCATCACCACTAGCGCACTCAAACCAAAACCGACAAACATCTCAGGAGACATAATGATTTTTCCTTGTAGTATGACGTTACTCAAAGCCTTGAGCTTTGTATCTACATCATGGCAACCGAAAAATCGTTTATGACACCCTTAAAGTCGTGAAGCGAGTCATTTATTTGTTAGAGGCTGATGCTGTTTCAGCATAAAAGTCATAGAACCTGGCTGACTTTTATCAAAAGCTGTAGTGAAGTTAGTACAAATGATTATTAAAAAAGTCATACAGCCCTCAAAAAAGTCATATGACTTACGATAAACTCCTGACTATACAGGACTTGTGTGTGTTTACCGTGAACTTATGGAGTCTAAGCTATTGTCTGAAGATGTCCCATTTGAGGACATCTTAGATTATGTCAATCACTGTGTGCAGGACTATGCCGGACGTTTATTGAGCGATGTAGAAGCCGATATACTACGGCTGACCTGGGAAGAAAATTTGTCATATGCTGCCATGGCCAGGCGGATAGACTATGCAGCGAGCACCCTACGGGGAGTGTACGGCTACGGGTTGTGGCAGTTGCTTAATGGTGTATGGCCCAGTGAAGGACAGGTTAGAAAATCTAATTTTAACCGAGTGGTTAAACGCCGCTATCAAGACTGGCTACAATCGCAACAAAAGGGTCACCCAGCCCCCACGGAGTTGCCAGCTAAGGAGCAATCTAGTTACCCCTTAGAGAGAAACGCACTAGCATCTCGCCTTTTAGAAATTTTAGATTCAGGCTATCACTCGGTTATCTTAACAGGAGCAGCTGGAATCGGCAAAACTCATCTGCTGCGAGCCCTGCGCTCGGAGCTTAGTAGCCATTTTACACATATTGTTTATCAGCCTACCCACGAATTGCCAAGCTGGCAGGCCTGGCACAGAATGCTGTTTCCTGCTCATCGGGAGCTTAACCCGACAGTTCTAGCGGAGTATCAGCTACGTCAACAGGTAATACAGACTCTCAATCAAACGTCCTATCTGATCGTCGTTGACCGGAGCGAGCGATTTTTAGATGAGTCGCAATACAGCAGTTTCTTTAGCGAGATAAGTGCCGCCGTCACTCAACAAAGCTGCCTGCTGTGGTCTAGTGATATGGCACCTGTTGGCATTGATCGACACATTGTTGCGATAGAAACAATTGAAGGGCTGTCATTTACTGAAGCGAAAACGTTACTCACTGAGCATTACTCGCATCTTGAAAGTTCAATTAACCAAAATGAAGCTCACTGGCAGCAAATAAACGAGCTGTGTGGAGGCCACCCCACTCTTTTGCATAGAGTTGTAGATACTGTTCAATCCTTTTATGACAATCAGGTGGAACAGTTTGCTGCTCATCTTTTACCCCTATCCCCGTCTCTATCTAAGTACTTTGACGAGCTTTTTGACAAGTTATCAGCTCCTGAGAAAGCCCTACTTTATTGGCTGGCTTTGTGTCCTCTCTCCTGGCTTGAGTTAAGACAGTGGCTACCGTTTTTGTCGTTTGATGAAAGCCAGCTCATGGCCGCTTGGAAGAAGCTTCAAAGGCAACATTTGATTTGTAGCTCTTCTGAAGGCGAGGGGACGCAGCGGATAACGCCTCGATACTTTGGTCTTTACGTTGTTGATAAGCTTCGAGGTGTGTTTGCACAAGAGCTCATTGAAGACAATTTGAGTTTTTTCCATAGCTACCCTGTTGTATTGCCGCAAGTATCTTTTCAGCAGCAGCAGCTACTCCGTAACTACTTGCTGAAACCGTTGGCCGCTACGCTGAAAAGGCAGGTCTTGCAAAAAGATTTGTCAGCTAAGTTTAGTCGTTTGCTCAGTCTGTTGTCTGCTTTTCATACTCCATCCCACAGCTTTGCTGCTGGCAGTTTGTTTAATTTGGCTGCCCACATGGGAATGGTCGCTGCTGTTGACTGGCGCAACCTGATCCTGTGGCACGCCGATTTGACGGTACCCGGTCTTAAGGATATTGACTTTCAACACTGTCGATTTAGGGATGCGGTACTACCCGCTGGGTTACAGGGGCGGCTTGTAACAGCGCTGCATCCGACCGGGGGTATCATGGCCGTTGGGGATGAACGGGGATTGGTGCAGGTGTATACATGGACCGGGCATCGTTTTGGTCTGGATTGGTGCCATGACCTTGGCCTACCTATTCAAGAGATTATTATTACTGCTAGCAACAAACTAGTTGTAACCACTGTGGAGCAGATTCAGATCTGGGATGCGATCGCAAACAAAGATAACGTTTACAGCGTCCATCTAGAAACCGCCACGTTAGATAGCCTGGCCATTAGTCCTAAAGACAAGCTGCTGGCGGCGGGTCTCAGTAACGGTAGCATTCAGCTATGGAACCTAACCTGGGGAGAACAAGAAGGTGAGCCATTGCTGGGGGCTAACGACAGCATCAAACATGTCGCCTTTAGTCCCGACGGCCGCTCGATTGCCGCCTATGACAACAACAATCAGGTTCTCCTTTGGCATCAGGATCCCAAAACCGGCAGCTATCGAGCAGCGGCAACACCATTGCTAATAAACCCCTACGGTAACTTCTTAAGCTTTAAGTGGACCGATGCTCAGCTGAGTGTTGTTGAAGCTGTTCCACAAAAAAGTCCCCAAGAGCATCTATTTAATGTAGCGATTCGAACGTTTCTACTTACTGAAGAAACGCTCGACGACGACTCAATTCAGCTGGATTTTCAAAAGCTTCCCTATGACTTTGGTCGGCCTGAACATGCGGTTTTTAGCGATGACGGCTCGTATTTAGTCTTGTGTGACATTGATCAAACACTGACAGTTTGGCACCATAACCGGCCCATCCCCGAGCGAACAATTCAGCTGCCTGACCCACCCTATGGTCTTAAGATCTGTAATGGCGGACGTATACTACTTGGCCAGGACGACCACAGGTTCAGTCTTTGGAGCCTGACGCAACAACAATGCATTCAGGTATGGGATTCAGTCAGTGATCTAGATCAATATCAAAACTGTAAATTCTACGAAGAACAGGGGCTTTCTATGGATGAACTGCTTATCGTGCAACGGTTAGGTGCTGTTCTTGGCTAGCTGTTATTAGCCGTAAAATTAAGATTTCTGTGATGAACTTTTAATACAGTTAGAAAAATCAGCAAATCGGACTAGATTTTTAATACATTTTACGTTATTACATACGTATACTTCCCTAACAACAGATCCAACGGGATCGGGTGTTCCATGTACTGCCACGACGGTGAGTTTTTTGCAAATCGACAGGCTACTAGAGCTGAACGTGAGGTTTATAGTTATATTCGCTGTTTGGCAAGGTTAGAGGATTCAGAAGAAGCGATTGAGGCGTTCTACAGCCTTCTCTTTAAAGCTGTGGTTACCCATAGGCAGTTCGATACTAGCTCTGTTCGCACTGCGCTGGTGTCTGTTTTAGAGGCACCAGATGCCAGTGAGATACTCCCCTATGTGATTAATCGCTGCTTCTACACCATCGGCAACCCCTGGCGTATGGACGCGCACCGGCATGCCGCGTTACGGGACCTGGTTGACGGCGCTAAGAATTTGCCGGAGCGTAGGCCCACCGGTCGGTCGGTGAGACGTTTGGTGGGTGCTATGCAGGCCTACGTCGACAACCCTAACCTGTATGTTCCTCTGCAGCGTCAGATGCGACTGCTGTCTGACGAGACAAACGATACTACAGAGAAGCGGGATTCTTTGGGCAGTCGTTTTGGTGATTTCTTTTTTATCTATGAGTCTGCTGCTGTTACCCGCGATATTCCTCTGCACTATCGCAAAAGTATCCAGCAGCAGCGCCAAAAAAAAGCCAAACAGCTAAATCAGCAGTTCAATGCCTATTGGCAGGCCCATCGTCGTGGCATTAATGGACAGGTGATTAACCCTACGCGCTTTGACCATGCCAAGCTAGTTGATGCCATTCATACATTTCACCCAAATCGCAAGAACAGCTATCGGGATCAGGCTAAAACGTTTGAGACTGACCTAGCTAAGCTGCGAACCACAGAGGATTTTGTGGCTCCGTTTTATGACTACATAATGGAGCCACTGGTGGAAGCGGATGCTCGATATCAGACTAAGCGTTTTAGCAAGCTGATTAAGGCTGTGTTGGTGGATACGGCTGGGCAGGGCAAAACACCTTTGACCGGCATTTCAATTAACCAGATGTGTACGCGTTTGCTCAAAATGCTGGTTAGCAATACGGTAGACCGACCCGAGATGGCACACTTTAGAAAGCTGGTTGAAACGGTCGGAGCCAAGGTCGTCACAGCGGTTTTGCTAAAGATTGTTTTATTCAGACGGACAATCCGTTCTTGGTTTGAAGACCGCTTTGGTATTTTGTTTCATGCGCGCGAGTCTTGCCCTCTGGATAACGTATCCTGGCTTGTTGATTCCTTTGAATATATGAATGTGGCGCTGGCGTTGAATGCTCCCTGGATCAACTACATGCCCAGACCGGCTTAAGTTTGGCAAGCAAATTGCAACCCTGGCGATGTTGATAACGTCGCTAGGGTTGCTGGGTTTAAGCTGTCGGCAGCCAATTGAGGACTAAAAATTTAATTAGCCCTACTTTTTGACGCAGAGGCGTTCCATGGAACGCCTCTGCAGATGCAATTTTAGGATCTGAGTAAAAAATCCTTCTTCCTAGGCACCTACCGCTTCCTTGGCAGCGTACATGACCTCAGCGGTAATTTCCGTGTGGCCTTGCTCGCGGGCAAACTTTTCAGTGTTGCGCTTGACCTTACCCCGGACAAAGCCAGGAACTCGCTTCAGCTCGGTAAGACCGTCGGCACTCCAGCTCAGATCGGTGTCCGCCGATAGGGTGTGGGTAATGGCTTCTTTGGTGTCGTGACCACCAAAGATTTCCAGCAGGTGGTCTTCCATACCCAATGTAAATGAGTTGTAGATCAGGTCTACAAGCTGGTTGGCTCCTTCATAGCCAAGGAAGGGACGATAGCCAACGGGGAAGTTTTGCACATGGATGGGGGCGGCGATCACACCACAGGGGATGTTGAGACGCTTACCCACGTGCCGTTCCATCTGGGTGCCAAAGATGGCGGCGGGTTCAAGTTTGGCGATTTTATCTGCGATCGCACCGTTATCTTCACTAATCAGCACCTCATCGCAGTAGCCTTCCACCTCCTGGCGGAACCAGGCTTCGTCATACTTGCAGTAAGTACCCGCCAGGACCACCTTCAGACCCATTTCCCGTGAGAGCACCTTGGTGAGAGCGGCAGCGTGGGTATTGTCCCCAAAGACAACGCAGCGCTTGCCAGTGAGGTTTTGGCAGTCGATAGAGCGGGAGAACCAGGCCGCCTGGGATGCAAACCGAGTTTGCTCATCAATAAACTGGTCGTAGTTAGCCTCCACACCGCGCTCATTTAGAAGGGTTTGAATGGCGCGAATACAGCGAGCTGTTTCCACCACACCCATGGGTGTGATATCCACATAGGGCATCTCAAACTCTCGCTGTAAATACTCGGCGGTTAGTAAACCAACCTCTCGATAGGGGATCAGGTTAAACCAGGCTTTGGGCAAGTTCTTAAGTTCATCGACCGAAGCCCCCTCGGGGATCACGGCGTTAACCTCAATCCCCAGGTCCGCCATCAGCCGCTTGAGCTCGGTAATGTCATGGTTGTTGTGGAAACCCAGGGTAGTGATGCCGATGATATTAACCGAGGGCTTTTCTGTTTTTCCCTGGGGCAGGTTTCCCTGCTTGGCCGCTTTTTTAAGATAAAACTCAACAATTTGTTGCAACGTACGGTCAGCTGCCTGCAGCTCATTGGCCCGGTAGTGGTTGACATCCGCCAGCATGACATCGCCCTGGGCATCTAGCTGAGCCCGTTCAACAAAGTTGGCCAGGTCCTCTTGCAGAATGCTGGAGGTGCAGGTGGGGGTGAGAACAATCAGATCAGGCCGCTCTTCCTTGTCTTTGCGGGTAATGTTGTCCACCACTTTTTCTTGGGACCCCCGGGCCAACACATGGCGATCAACGACGCTGGTGGTTACCGGGGTAAAATCTCGCTCACGGGACAGCATGGAGCGCATGACATTAAAGTAGTCATCCCCTAACGGGGCGTGCATGATGGCGTGAACATTCTTAAATGAGCTGGCAATGCGCAAGGTGCCAATGTGAGCAGGTCCTGCATACATCCAATAGGCCAGTTTCATAAAAAGCGCTCCAAGAAAAAAAATCTGGGTTGGGTTAGGGCTATGGCCCAATCCTCAGAGTATGGGAGACGTCCGGGCGACGCTTCGACTGCTCAACTATTCGCAACGGTTTGTAAGAATGAGTCACAGTTAGCGGAGCGGGGAATGCTGCTGATTGTTCACTATTCACGACTTAGGACGTAAAGTTTCTATATAGTTTCCTACAGGTATCCAGATCGTTCTGGAACTATGGCGTTGCCTCGTGGAGTATCCCTTAGAGCAACGTTCGATATTCCCTAAAGGAGGCCTTATGCGGTCTATAGTCGGTAATCTAGGTGTAATGGGTGTACTGTTAGGATTGGCCATGCCCGTGTCAGCTGAGGTACTGCTACAGGCCGGTGCGACAGAAACAAAGCTGGTAACGGCTGACGCCTATCGACCCATGCGACATCAGCTGACGGCGGAAGCGGGGCAGACGGTGGCGATTAAACTCAAGTTGGCCAACAATAATCCTGCCATTGTGAGTCGTGTGGTGGTCTATGCTGCCGGGAAGCGGACGCCGTTGGTGGTGAATAATCAGGCTAGCTATCGCGTGGTGGACCCGACGCAAAAATCAAAAATTAGTCATCTCATTGTGCTGACGCTGCCCGATGAACACGATGGTGATCACGGTGGTGTGCCGGTAACCTATGAAATTGAGCCCCTGTTTGATTACGATGTCGAGCCCCTGTTCGCCTTGGGGACTACTTTGGAGACTAATAGTTTAGAAGCGACTGAGGCGGCCGAGGCGGCTGATGTTTTAGCTGCGCCGTCGACGGTGCGCTATCGGATGACGGTGGAGACGGCGACTGTGTCCCAGCGATTACTGCTAGAAGCCCAGGCACGCCAGGCCGAACAGGACTATGAGGGCGCTATTGCAACCTATACCCGCGCCATTAGCCTCAATCCTGATATTGCCGATTTCTATGCCCAACGTGGCCGTGCCTATGCGGCGCTGGGGCAGCAGGTGGAGGGGGCCTCTGAAGGCTATAGGGTGCAGCGGGCGATTGTCACTGACTGGGAAATAGCCGCTCAGCTCTATGAGCAGGTGGGCCACGGCAATGCGGCCAATGCGCTCCGTTCTCAGCTGCAGCAGGTTGTTGGCACGGCTGACTAATATTTAACTCATTCCCGTGCTGCTGTTATTTCCATCCCATCAAGGATCGGTAACGCTTAAAGATTTACAGCCGGAACTAACCGAAGTGATGCCAGGTTCGGCACAATACGGTTAGTTCCGGCGTTGCTAATTTAAAGGATGCTTTTATCTGCAAGATGCTGGCCCATGGCCGATCTAACCGATCGATTCATCCTTGTAAATCGGCAACGGCCTAATTCCTGCTGTGGTTTTTATCGTCATGGTCAACAATACATTTCGGGCTTCGGGTTGGGTTTGGGCTGCGCTAGTGGTAATCCCCCTGTGGCCCGGTGCAAAAGTGACAGCTGCCCCATCGATGCAGGCAGTTCCAGTCAGCCAACAACTGGCCCAGGCTCCCGATAGTTTTGATGATGCCCCCGGAGGACCCGAATTAAATGCTGAGGGACTTGCCCTTTATGAACAGGGCCGCTTCCAGGAGGCGCTGGTGCTTTTTGAGCAGTTGTTGGCACTGCGACAGCAGGAGTTAACCACCGATAATCCGCTTCTGGCCATAGCCCTTAACAATGTGGCAGAGGTCAATCGGGCTCTGGGTAATTTTGAACTGGCAGAGCCGATGTATGTGCAGGCGCTGGAACTTTACGACATCAGTTTGCCAGCGGACCATCCAGAACTTGCTGTCCCGCTTAACAATCTGGGTTTAATTTACATCCAGCTGGGTCGCTATGGCGAAGCGGAACCCCTGTTTCAGCGAGCCATTGCCATTCAAGAAAAGGCCGATGTCCCTGGTCTCTTAGCCCGTGCCTACAACAACTTAGGCGAGCTGTATCGTCAGCAGGGCCGCTATGTTCAGGCCATAGAGTATTATCAGCGCTCCATTGAGCAGACAATCCAAGTAAGCGGTGCCGATGCGCCGGATGTGGGGCTGGCCAGTAGTAATTTAGGGCTGGCGGAACAACAGCGGGGCAACTATGCTGTTGCGGAAGAGTTGTTTCTGCGGACGATTGAAATTTACCGGGGAGCGTTTGGCGAAACCCATCCGAACCTGGCCCTGGCGTTGTTAAACCTGGGCAATGTGTACCAGCTTCAAGGTCGCTATGGCCAGGTAGAAGACCTGTACAAGAGGGCTTTAGCTATTCAGGTAAATACCTACGGAGAACGACATCCGGATGTGCTCGGGACCTTGGGTAGTTTTGGAACCTTGTATCAGCTGCAGGGCGACTATACCGAAGCGGAGCGTTACTATAAGGATGCTTTAGCACTTTCACAACAGATTTTTGGCTTGGAGTCATTACCCATGGCCGGTTTCTTAAACCGGTTGGGAGAACTGTATCGGCTGGCGGGACGATTTGAAGATGCCGAAACGACAGGTGTGAAGGCCTTAACTTTGCAAGGGAAAATCCTTGGGGAGAGCCACCCTGAATATGCCCTTACCCTCAACAATCTGGGTTTGGTTTATAGCGCCCAGGGCCGCTATCGTGAGGCAGCACCCCGACTCGAGCGGGCCGCCGCTATTCTAGAAAGTACCCTGGGGCCAAATCATCCCAGTTTGGGGTTGGTCTTTAACAACTGGGCTGAACTGTATCGCAACCAGGGCAACTATGCGGCAGCGCTGCCTCTCTATGAGCGAGCGTTAACAATTCAGCAGCAGGCGCTCCAGCCCCTCCATCCCGATCTGGCCACTACCCTCAACAACATGGCCCTGTTGGCCTACGGTGTTGGTGACTACGATCGGGCCATTGAGTGGCAGTCGGCGGCATTGACTAGCTTTGAAACTAACTTTGGTGACGAACATCCCCATGTGGGGTTAATGCTCAACAACCTGGGCGAAGCTCATCGTATTCGTGGAGAGCTATCTGAGGCCACAACCTACTTAGAACGGGCGCTGACTGTGCAGCGCAAGGCGTTTCCTGGTGGGCACCCAGAGACAGCCCTCAGCCTTAATAACTTGGGGTTAGTCAGTGGAAAACGTAAGGACTATGATCAGGCTGAAGCCTATTTCTTAGAGGCGCTAGAAATTACAAAAACCACCCTAGGGGACAAGCATCCTAGGCTGGCTCTGGTGCTCGATAACTTGGCCAGACTGTACTACAGCCAGGGTCAGTCCCAGCGGGCTATTCCCTATCTAAAACAGTCCCTGGATGTGGAAAACTATAATCTCAATTTAGTGTTATCTACGGGGTCTGAAGCTGCTAAGGCGTCATTTTTTAATACCCTACCCCGGCTAGATAGCTATGTGTCGTTTCATCTCAATCCAGCGACGGCTGCTCCTGGAATTGAGGACATTGCGTTTCAGGCGATTTTGCAGCGCAAGGGACGGGTGTTGGAGGCGGTAACCGACGGACTCCAGGCGCTACGTCAGGGGTTGGAGCCTGCGGATCAGGTCCTGTTGGATGAGTGGGGGCAGGTGCGATCGCAACTCGCCACCCTAGTAGTCAGCGGTGTCGGCACCCTATCCCCAGACGAATATCAGACAAAAATCAACACCCTAGAAGCCCAGTCCAGACAGTTAGAAAACACCCTGGGCAATCGTAGCAGCCGATTTCGTAGCGCCTCCCAAGAGATTTCGCTGGCCAATATTCAACAACAGATTCCCAATGATGCCGCCCTGGTGGAGTTTGTTGCCTATACCCCCAGTATTTTTAATGATCAAGGAGACGAGATCTTTGGCGACTTGCGCTACGCGGCCTATATCCTCAAACCGTCGGGAGAGATTGCCTGGAAAGATATAGGAGATGCCGCCGCCATCGATGTTACATTGGCCGAATATAGACAGCTGTTGCAGGTTCGGAGCCAGCGCTTAAAACCCATAGCCCGACGGCTATATAGTGAGCTGTTTGCCCCACTAACTCCAATGCTAGCAGGGGTAGAGCATTTGCTACTGGCCCCCGATGGTCAGCTAAATCTGATCCCCTTTGCGGCATTAGTAAACGAGGACGGTCGCTACCTGTTAGAGGACTATCAGATCACCTATCTCACCTCGGGGCGCGATCTGTTGCGGTTGGATGGGACGACGCCAAGCCAGCAAGAGCCGGTGCTAATAGCCAATCCAGACTATGACACGGCAGCGCAGACGGTGGCAGCGGCTTCAACGCGTGGTAGCGGGGAGCGAGCAGCGGATCTGAGTAATCTCACCTTTGGGCCACTGGCAGGAACTGCGGTAGAAGCAGAAGAAATTTCTCAGCAGCTGGCAAAGGTCACGGTCCTAACGGGCGCTGAGGCAACAGAGAATGTGTTAAAAGATGTGCAAGGGCCGCAAATTTTGCACATTGCTACCCATGGGTTTTTCTTAAAAGATCAAGTAGAAGAGACACCTGAGCCAAACCGTCAGTCTTTTCGTGGTAGTGCTGCAACCAGTTCTTTAACCGATCCGCTATTGCGGTCGGGGTTGGCACTAGCTGGGTTTAACCAGCGCAGCAGCGGGTCTGAAGATGGGGTATTAACGGCGTTGGAAGCGGCGAATTTGAATTTGAATGGAACTCAACTGGTGGTGCTATCTGCCTGTGAGACAGGGGTGGGTGAGGTACGAAATGGGGCCGGGGTATATGGTTTGCGGCGGGCGTTTGTGATGGCAGGAGCACAGACGCAGATTTTGAGCCTATGGCAGGTGAGTGATTTGGCGACAAAGGATTTGATGGTGGGATATTACCAGCAGCTACAGGCGAAGCGGGGACGCAGTGAGGCATTGCGAGAGATTCAGCTGGCGATGTTAGAGGGAGACTATGCCCATCCGTATTATTGGGCGGCGTTTATTCCGTCAGGGGACTGGACGCCGATGAGATAAGTCTGGATCGATTTATTCAACAACGCGGGTTTGGATAAACCCATAATTACCTTGGGCAAAGCGCACATGGATCCAGGGCTCTCCGGTGTCCGCCAGAATAAACTGTTGCAGCACAATAATTCTGGCAGGTGGCTCAAACGTGGACGTCTCTCCATAGCCTGGGGCGATCCACACGGTGGCGGATTGTCGTAGTTCTGCCAGCTGATAAATTGTCCGAAGATCTTGGATCCCATTTTGGAAAAACTGGCGAAATCGGTAGGCTTCCTGACAATCTGCTTGTATCGCCGGATCGATGATGGCAGCACAGCCTTCAGCGGTTGGTGTGAACAGGTCCTGAGCTTGTACGCTTTTGTTGTTAGCTACGATGGCTAGCAGAGCTGCAAAGGTGGCCAGTAACAGAGTTTTCATCAGAGAAACTGCAATAGATGTACGTTTATAGTGTAGGGCGGCACTGGTTCCGCCTGATGGGATGATTCGGCCAAAACGCTCGTGACATAAGGAATACAGCCATTTTAGAGAAAGACCGCTAAAATCCTTGCTCTATAGGCACTTCAGCCATTTTTTCCATTACACGGAACCAGTGCCGAGAATTGAATCATTAGAGTATGTTTATTGGACTTTTAGCTTGCGGGCAATTGGCCGTTGCTGATTTAGAGGATGAACCGATCTGTGAGATATGCGATGTGCCCATGTTTACCCAATAAATTCATGCCGGGGATCAGCAGCGCCGGCAATTGAGGCTCTGACCAACAAGCCAACCGTACACACATGCGCTCATCAGCAAGTGCTCTTTGCCAAAAGTGAAACCACCACACCCCGTGTTGCTAGTCTTCCTAGTTCCTCAAAACCAAGTTGCGCATGAAACGCTTGCGACGCTGCATTTATTGGTTTGTAGTTTACCTCACACGTCAGATGAGCTATTCCCGTCTGAATTGCGTGTGTCTCTAAGTGGTCATAAAGAGCTCGTCCAAGGCCTTTTCCCCTGTTCAATCGCGATACCGCAACTTGATCGATATAGAGGAAGTTCTCACGAAAGTGGTTCTGGAACCAATGAAACTCATCTCCATCATAAGTCGCGAAACGGTTCATTGCGCAAACGTAGCCTGCCACTCGACTATCAATCTCAATCAATCGAAACAGCTCACACTCCCTGGCTAGTAGGGCGTAGTACTCGGAATCAAATGCAGATACTCCCGGAACTGATTCCGAGTTGATCTGAAAGACCGCGTCCGTATCGCGATGGGTTATGTTGCGGATTGTGGACAGCAATGTAGGTGCCTAATGATTGAGCTGAACCGTAACACCGTTCTAAACGAACGTTGTGCGGTTAGCAGGTGTTGTCGGTATAGTACAAAATCCTGAATATCTTGCAATGCTGTGTCCTTTGAATGCTTAGCCGACCTGGCATACTTTGAAGTGGTCATATGGCCCTTAAAATTGGGCAACATTCTATGCAAAATTAAGCGCTGATGTTCCAGGCTGTGAAATGTGCCGTTTACTAATCGCCATTTACTAATCGCCAAGGGTTAATCGTAGTTCGGATCGGTGATTCCCCGCACTTTCTGCGGTGATGGTAACGGTGATTCGCCGCAAGGGCAAGCCGTTTTTTGCCGTTGCTAATTTAGAAGATAAACCGGTCGGTTGGATATGCTGTTGGACAGTATCTTTCAGATAAAAGCATCCCGAGGATCGGCAACGTCCGTTTTTTAATATCGCTGCCATCCATGTCAAAATTCTGAGTGGGTGAATAGGGTTAATCCTAATGAAACAATCAGATCTTGCAGGTTCCGATAAGCACATCAAACAGTCTGTTATTCAAGTAGATGCGTTTACTGATCGGCCGTTTGCGGGGAATCCAGCTGCCGTATGTGTCAGTCCAGCAGCGCTAAACGAAACCTTAATGCAGCAGATTGCAACGGAGATGAATCTGTCGGAGACGGCATTTCTCTATCCGTTAGCTGAAACGGGTAACTATAGTTTGCGCTGGTTTACGCCGACGGCTGAAATCGATCTCTGTGGCCATGCCACCCTAGCCAGTGCCCATGTGCTGTGGACTGAGGGCCACCTGGCAGCAGGGATGACCGCACGGTTTCAGACGAAGAGCGGTGAGCTATCAGTTGCTCCGCACGGGGAGCTATTGCGGATGAATTTCCCAGCTCAGCCAGTCCAAGATGCGTCGGTTTCTCCTGCCTTAGTCGGGGCCATGAACCATGCCGATATTGTTCACTGCTCGCGCAATCAGGTAAATATTTTGGTGGAGTTGCGATCGCACAAAGCCGTTGCTAACCTCACCCCAGATTTTGACAAACTCAAAAAACTTAACTGCCAGGGTGTTATCGTCACCAGCGCAGGCGATACTCCCTACGATTTCGTTTCCCGCTACTTTGTTCCCTCCATGGGGATTCCAGAAGATCCGGTCACGGGGGCTTCCCACTGTTCCCTAGCCCCCTATTGGCAAGCCAAGCTGGGCAAAGACAAAATGGTTGCCTATCAGGCCTCAACCCGTGGAGGGGTGATTCATGTGGACTGTACCGCCGAGAGAATTTACATTAGTGGTCGGGCGGTTACCGTGATGCGAGGAGAGTTGTTGTTGTAATGTAAATCTAGGCTACGCGTTTTAACATCACCGGACTCTGTCCTAAGGTAACCCCACGGCGCTGTGGTTTAACCGGGCTTTTATTAACCAGTGCCAATGACGTTGTTGTTAATACCGTACTCAAAACTAGCTTTAGCTCCATTAGCGCTAGCGCTGACCCCACACAGCGTCTGGCTCCATTACCAAATGGAATAAACTCATAGGGTGAAAAAGTCTTCTCTAAAAATCGATCGGGATTAAATTCCTGCGGATTTTTATATATCTCTGGATGCTGGTGGATCAGGTAAATGCATCCCATGAGCAGGGTGCCCGCTTCGATGGGGTAGCCCATTAGTTCTAGGGGAGTTTCTGCCCGTCTAGGAAATGTGAGTAAGGCTACGGGGTAGATGCGTAGGGTTTCATTACACACGGCATTTAGATAGGGCAGTCGAGCGATAGCTAGGGGATCGCTACAGCCGTTGAGTTCATCCATCAGCCGACGGTGGATGTCTGGTCGTGAATAAATCCAGTATAGGGCCCAGGTCAGGGCTGTGGCCGTTGTTTCATGGCCCGCCACCAGCAGCGTCATCAGCTCATCTCGCAGTGATATATCGTCTAGCCCTTCGCCGGCTTCGTCCCGAGCGGTCAATAATAGCGAGAGAACATCGTCTCGGTTGCTAATATCCTGGCGGCGGCGCTCACGAATTTCATCGTAAATGATGCGATCGCACATTTCGGACATTTGCTGAACTCGGTGTCCCGGACTCCAGCTACCCCAGTCGTTGCTTAAAAAAGGAAAAAATATTAGCAGCGATGCCAATGGGCTAGATACCATATCAAGCCGCTGGGCTAGGGATTGTTGTAGCCATTCATAGCGCTCTCCCTGGACCAGACCAAACACCGCCTGCAAAATTATCCCCATCGTAATTTTCTGCATCGACGTTCGTGCAGAAAAAGGCTGATCCATGTGCCAGGAGGCCACCACCTTTTTTGTAATAGTGCAAATCAGTTCGCTATAAACCTTGAGCCGATCCCCGTGAAAGGGCGGCATGACCAGTTTGCGATGGCGACGGTGGTTAGCGCCGCTAAGTAAAATCAAAGAGCGGCTGCCCAGTAGGGGTTCAACAATACGATTTGCTTCACCGGGGGCCGTAA
This sequence comes from Cyanobacteria bacterium J06554_1, assembly GCA_038534515.1. Lineage (GTDB taxonomy): Bacteria > Cyanobacteriota > Cyanobacteriia > Phormidesmidales > Phormidesmidaceae > Leptothoe. The sequence goes on along the minus strand of JBCAWO010000059.1, from coordinate 2,907 downwards.
TCTCAGATGTGGTATCGTGGGTCAAAATGTATTGCAGGGCCTCTGGGTGGTTCACAAACACCAGGGAATTCTCCACCCCTGGTGAGATTGGGGCACCAAAAAAATTTCCATAACGCTGCCGGTTGGTTTCCATATACCCAATGGGGTTTAGTGCCCACTGCATGATTTGTAATCCTTTGGGCGTTGTTGAGTGTTGGATAGTCGGCATAATCTAGACCATAGAGACCAGTCATTATTTTAACTGCTCAAAATTTGTTGCCTATTCAAGACAGCTAACCCGACAGATTCAATAAGTATTCGCTAGCGTCTGCCGTTGGCCTATGAAGCGCACCTTGCCAGAGAAAATCTTAGGCCTGAGCTATGGGGCATTCAGCTTGTATGTTGTACAATCGATACCCCGTATTCCCTGCATCACAGCCATAATTATGACTGCCCTCAGCGTTAACCTTAATAAAGTTGCCCTACTCCGCAACTCTCGCACCATTGGTATCCCCAGTGTGGTCACAGCGGGGGAAACTTGTATTCAAGCCGGAGCCTATGGCCTGACCGTACATCCCCGCCCAGATGAACGACACATCCGCCGTCACGATGTCTATGATTTAGCCGATCTTCTAAAAAAACATCCCACCATTGAGTTTAATATCGAAGGCAACCCGTTAGAAGCTGGGTTTATGGAGATTGTGCGCGATGTGAAACCTAACCAGGTGACCATGGTACCCGACGATCCAAACCAGTTTACCTCCGACCATGGCTGGGATATTGCTAAGTATGGTGACACTCTGGTGCCAATCATCAAAGAAATCCAGACCCTGGGGGCACGGGTGAGTCTATTTATGGACCCAGACCCTGAGCAAATTCGCTTGATCAAAACACTGGGTGTCATAGAGGGGCCAACAGAAACCCGCATTGAACTCTATACCGAGCCCTATGCGACAGCCTCCCGAGAGGGCACCCAGGATGAGCTGGAGACCCAGCATACTAGCTATGTGGTGGCGGCAAAGGTAGCAAGGGACTGCGGTTTAGGGATCAATGCCGGCCATGATTTAAATCTGGAGAACCTACCTCAGTTTTTGCGTATTCCGAATATTTTAGAAGTGTCCATCGGCCATGCGCTAACGGCAGATGCATTAATGATGGGTCTAGGAACGGCAGTAAAAGCCTATTTGGATGTGATTGCAACCGCTAATCAGCAACACTCTTAGAGAACAACTATGGATAGCCTTCCTATTTCTCGTCATTTTACAGGGACTCCCTGGGAGCACCAGGTTGGGTATTGTCGCGCCATTCGAGCGGGTAATCAAATCTTTATTTCAGGGACAGCCCCAGTGGATGACGCAGGTAATACCGTTGCCCCCGGCGATGGCTATACCCAAGCCAGGCGTTGTTTTCAGATTATTCAAGAGACACTGCAGGCGATGGGGGCAGATCTGTCAAACATTGTGCGAACTCGAATGTATGTGACAGACATTAGCCGTTGGGAAGAGTATGGTCAGGCCCATCAGGAGGCCATGGGCGCGTATCCACCTGCAACTGCCATGGTAGAGGTAAGTGCTCTAATTAACCCAGACATGCTGATTGAGATTGAGGTGGATGCCCTGGTGTTTTGAGCTACAGCCAAGCCGCTGGAGACCTCTCCATAAACCAGATGCTGCCAATACGAATCATCAAACCTGAGATGCTATCTGATAACTGATAAATTGTTGTTGGCTGTTACTAAAAAAATAGATGACGTTCCATGCATGATTGGCTCTTTACCGCTCGTCAGTGTTTTACCCCGTTACAAAAAGATTGGCATAGCTATATCCGCTTCTCTGGCTTCACCCACATTACCGAAGTTATTACCTTAGACAGCATTCTATGCCCCAATCTCATCGATACTCTCATTGATGAAGACTGGTCCCACAATGTCCAAGCAGACTACCGTATTACTTGGTTCACTAATCTTAGCTACCTCCGAAAGCGCGTCAACTGGCGACCAGGTAAAGACCAGCTACTGGCCATCCTTGAACACCCCACCCACATTTACAACGTTCCCCCCACATTCGAATTTTGTGGTTTTGATATCCTTGATGGCGATGACAGCAACAGTGTTTTAACTAACTGTGGACAGTTTCCTGGCATCTTCAAACCGTCAGACGTCAACACATTTGGACTGCTGTCAGATTTAGATCACGCCAACACTATTGCGGCCCAAATCCGTGCAGACTTCCCAGATGAACCCCATTGTCACAACTGCCGTGTCTGGCAAATAGCTCGTGATGTAAAATTATCCATAGCTTCTTAGAATCTTGCGCTAAGGCTTTGTTTAGACGTCAGTTGAGGTCATTTTGATGAAAAGGAACCCTATATTCTTCGCAGCAGCCCTACTAATCGGCATCGTTGCACCCCAAAGAGCCTTGGCTGATGAAGTCTGGTCTACAGAAGAATATGATGTTGTCTATCAAAATGAACGCAATAGAACAGCTATTTGGACCTATGGCGATGGCATTGGTACTATCTTTATAGATGGTCTAGCTGGAGTCTACACCGATCGAGGTTCCTATTCTGGCTACTGGGTACAAGAGTCTTCCTCCTTACGTTGCGACACCTTTAGGGAAGATGCTAATGGAGAGCCTACCTATTATTGGGGACAGTTCGAAATTACGTTTATCGATCCAGATTTTCCTTCGCGTTGGCAAGCGATGATTGGACGTTGCGATCTGGAGCCAACGATCACGCTAACCGGTACTCCCATCACCTCATTGTTTGAACCTTAGCTTGGAGGGTTGGATGTTTGACATACGCAGCGTCAACTTTGAATCTGCAGAACAATTGCTATATCTATGGCATGAAACGTTTAAGCAGGCCTATGAAGAGGTTCATACGCCAGAGAACATTCAATCCTATTGTGCTAGAAACTTCACGTTA
>JBCAWO010000058.1:0-29334 GCA_038534515.1 Cyanobacteria bacterium J06554_1 | reverse complement strand
ATATCTTTTTTAAATCAATTTACCCAACAAAAACGAACAGAAGAATAAACGATAGCAAGCTTGATATTCAAATTTGCCAACTGCTATTACTTCTATTACTTCATGAGTTCCACCACATGTTTATTAATTAAGGCCACTTTTTGATTAGTTGCGTATATGGCAGCCAATCAAATGACTTAAACTTTCTGATTTCAAGGGCTTGAAGGAATGATTGAATGTAGTTGGCCTAAAAATGGACTAATTTATAAGGGGCTTTTAAGCTGACCTTAGTCCTCAAAGACGCGATTTCACCACAGGATACACCTATCTGACCAGCGTAGCTTTATGCGATCGCAACCAGCCAACCCCTGTGATCCATAGCAATGCCTCTAAAAAAGTGACCCAGGCTTACTGCATTCCTACCATGCTCAATAAAAAAGAAACCCTTAACCTGGTTCTTGCGAGCTTTGAAGGGTTAACCCGCCAGGGAGAGATTGGTTGCTAAGAAATAGTGACCCTCTGATTTAAACCCATATCTAAACTCGACAATAACAATGTCAGCCAATGCCATGAGACTGTGCGATCGCAAACACAAGAGTTAAAAAAAGATCAGTTACTCTTAAGGTAAGACTCAAATTAAGATTAATCTATCTTAATTTGAGTTCCGCTCTCATCACACACACCGCATCTTCAAAACTACATTCAAGTCGACTCAAATATAGACTTACTCATCTTAAGTTTAGACCTACTTCAAGACTTATCTATCTTAAAAAAAGACAGATTTTGTATCCATAGTTTAATCCGAGCTGCTACACCAGACATACCGCAGACTCTTTGGTACCTCCTTTGGCCCATCGTCTTAACAATAGACACTCAGTATTGACATGAGGCTCAATATAAGTAGAGTGTGTCTAGCCATAAAACAGGGAAAGTCACACAATGTCTGATTTAGCCAACGCTTTTGAACGTGTCGCCAATGCTATCGAGACTGTTGGGCCAGAAGGTGCGGCAGCGGATCCACAAAATTTGATGACCGTTGAAGCTGTTCAAAAAGTACTCAACCGCTCCCGCGCATCGGTCTATCGCTATGCCAATACCGATACGCTGATCCTCAATCCCCCCTTTGACCACACGCGTCTCAATCCAGAGTCAAGGCAACACAAAGAAGATCCACTCATGTTTCATCCCAACGAAGTGGCGCGCTTTGCCCAAGACGTCCTTGGTATCAAGCAAGTCACTATCGAAATTAGTCAATCTCCAGAAACCCTGACCCATCAGCTGCTGCGCCAGGTACTAGATGAACTCAAAATTATTCGAGAGTTAATCGAAAAATCCCACTAGGCAATGTCATCAATCCGCAGCTTTCACCCTAACCAGTCCTGACAATTCGTCTGTAAAACTATCAATCGTTGCAGACTTGTACGTTCTGCCCAGTTCAGATCTACAAAGCAGTGTTAACCTTGAGTCAAGCGATCATTGTCAGGTAGGTGTCAACTTTTGACATTTGCCAACAGGAATTTAGCGCAGATTAGTTGATGTTTACCCTAGTGGATGTTGTCATTCAGTAAGCGACAAACGTTACTCCTCCATGACTAGACCACCATAGGGTTGCTTTTTAATATTCAATTTTTCCTTTGGTACACACGCCTTAATTTGCGTAGGTACTAAGCGTTTTCATTCATATTTTGTATAGTCTCCAGCATGGAATCTGCCAGTCAACTAGAGTCTAATTCTGAACCCCCTCACAGTCCGATCGTAGAAATATTGGGTACATTTATTGCATTAGCAACACTGGTCCTACCTCTGTTCACGGTTGCTTATTTCTCTTCAAGCACCCTGGACACCCTGAGCCGGTTACCCTACTCGGCAATACAAACAAATGAATAAGATCTAGCCACTCCATAGGTGCTGACTCCCTTTTCTCCTAAAATGCTATCGGGATAGACCAATTTATTAAGGTTTGTCCCAGTTAGTTATCAGTAGTTGGAGAAATATCGTGGATTTATCTCGTATTCCTGCTCAACCCAAGCCAGGGTTAATCAACGTTTTGATCGAAATCTCAGGCGGCAGCAAGAATAAATATGAGTTTGACAAGGACATCAATGCATTTGCCCTAGACCGTGTCCTTTTTTCATCGGTTCAGTACCCCTATGACTATGGCTTTGTACCCAACACCCTAGCTGACGATGGCGATCCCCTTGACGGCATGGTGCTAATGGACGAACCCACATTTCCTGGTTGCGTGATTGCAGCTAGACCTATCGGTATGCTGGAAATGATTGACGGTGGCGATCGCGATGAGAAAATTCTATGCGTTCCCGATAAAGATCCTCGCTATGTTGGTGTTAAAACCCTCGATGACGTTGCGCCCCATCGACTAGATGAAATTTCAGAATTCTTTAAAACCTATAAAAATCTAGAGAAAAAGGTGACCGAAATTTTAGGTTGGAAAGGTCTAGATGAAGTGCAACCTCTAGTTGAGAAGTGTATCGCGGCTGCTAAGTAGTCCGGTCTTTGATAAATACTCTTCGAATAGTGAACTAAGCATCATGGGGACACATCACCGTATAAAATGTGTCTCTACGGTGCTTGGTGTTCATCTTGGGTTAGTCGTTTTGGGGACGACCAAACGTCTATGAGTATACGTACAATTTTGGAAAACATGCTGTGAGTGTATCTGCCTATAGGTCAGGCAAAGAAGGCACACCGCAGTATCAATCAGAGCTCTCAATAAAGTTTTGGGGAGTGCGTGGTAGTGTGCCCACACCCGGTGCTGATACGGCATTTTATGGAGGGAATACCTGCTGTATTGAAATTTTGGCTGATCAGCAGCGTTTTATTTTTGATGGGGGTACCGGTCTCAGGGTTTTGGGAGAAGCACTGTGCCAAATCCCTAAACCCGTAAAGGGGCATCTGTTCTTTACCCATACCCAATGGGATCGAATTCAAGGGTTTCCATTCTTTTTGCCCGCCTTTGAATCTGGCAACGAGTTTCACATTTATGGTGGTACGGCTGCTAATGGGGCTTCCATCAAACAGTGTTTAACCACCCAGATGCTCAAGCCAGGGTTTTCAGTTCCATTGCAAACTATGCAGGCCGCTCTGACGTTTCATGACATTACCCCTGGCGGCACAATTCGCATCGATAACACTACCGTTGATGCCATTGGTCTCAATGGTCATACCAATGCCCTGGGCTATCGACTTAGCTACCAAGGAAAGTCGGTGGTGTATGCCACCGATACTGACTATGAGCATATTGACGAAAACCTGCTGTTTTTAGCCCATCAGGCCGATCTGCTGATTTACGACGGGGTGTACGTAGATATGTGCGATCAGATTCATCTTCATCCGTCACCTCAGCCATGGCAGGCTGCAATTCAACTGGCTCAAACCGCACAGGTTAAACAGCTTGCCATGGTTCACTATGGTCCTCGCCAAAACGATACGCTGCTAAATGGCTTAGCACATCAGCTTAAAGACATTGCCCCCCAGGTATTGTTGGCCCATGAAGGGATGGTTATTCAGTTTTGAGTTTGGGGCAGTGCTAAAGCGGATTACGAGAAAAGTTGCTGCCACGGCTGGGACGTCGACTATCATCGCCTTTGGGTTTGGCTTTGTTAACCCGTAGCTCACGCCCTAGCCATTCGGCACCATCTAGTTCGGCAATAGCCAGATCTTCTTCTTCATCCTTCACCATGTTGATGAAGGCAAAGCCACGGCGCTTGCCAGTTTCGCGGTCAATGGGCAGAGTAATGCGAGCAACTTCGCCATACTCAATAAATACATCTCTAATATCGTCTTCTGTAGCTTGGAATGACAGATTTCCAATGTAGATAGTCACGACTGCTCTCCGATGATGGGTCCGGCTGCGCCTAAACGTTTGGGTGCAGCCTATTCGGGTGATATCATACCGCACAGCTTTTGGCCTAGGGTGCTCAGCCAACGTTTAATTCATCTCTACATTAATTAATTGGCTGTGATGCTCCAGGCAAACAGATATAGCTAGGTGCACTCGCACATGCAAATACATACAGTGTTTTGTTTGCATATCACTTCATGTTTCTAAAAAAAGATGTTTCGAACCACCAAGATTCATCAATTGTTTTTGGCTGGCTCATCCAGGTGCCCAGACTTACACAACATACTTGGATATTCGCCGACACTGCTATCCGGCGGATAAGGAGAACCTATCATGCACACATTTGAAGTGTTCGTCGATATTAAAGAATGCGCAGGCAAAAATAATGCCACCAATCGCATTATGGCTACCCGCTACGAAATAAATGCGAATGGTCGCACTGATGCCCATGACAGCGCCCTATTTAAAGCGGAGAAGGATTATCCCAAGGCAACTGAATATGACATTCGGATCACCCGTCTTCTAAAGTAGGTTAATCTTTCACGGATTTTTTCCATACATTTCCCAGCCATAGTCTGCTAACGCTAGGTCTAGCTCTGTCTTGCAGCTGGACCTTTTTTGTCGTCATTGGGTCAACATCATCGGTCCTTCTCACTTCCCCGGACATAACCGCTGATGACTAGAAGAAAGGGATATCTACCCCGGCAAATCGATCCAGCGGCATGCCAGAAAGCCTCGTTATTAATTTAGTTTCCGAATCCGCCATTCCAGTCCAGTACCTTGGGGGACGCCATCTCAACAGGTTGTTTTTATCCCTGGTTAGTGCCGTTGATGCCGAACTCAGTCAGGCACTACAAACCCATAAGGGTCAGGCGTTTACCCTTAGCCCACTACAGATAGCATCTCAACCTCAACCCAAATCTGCTCGCAATCTAAAATTTTTACTGCCGCGCCAGCATCTGGAAAATACGCCTTTTCAGTATGTGCATGACTCGGTGCCGGGGGGCTCCCACTGCTGGTGGCGCATTGCATTGTTAGATGACGCTCTGTTTGAACAGATTAGCCCTCGATTAAAACAAGCGGCTGCTCGTAAGCCTTGGTATTTGGGACCCGCCCGGTTGCATGTTACTAATTTTTTGCCTGCCAATATTCCTGAATGGACCAGCTACAGTAGCTATCAACAGCTCTACGAACAAGCCTCTAGCACTAACCGTCAGGTTACATTTCAGTTGATTACTCCTACGGTTTTTCGCCAGGATGGCCAAGAGTCTCCACTCCCCACTCGTGATGCCGTATTTCAAAGTTTGCGAAAATGCTGGAATCGCTACAGTGGGTTAGTATTCGCTCCTGATACGATTACCCCAATTGTGGCAACAACGTTTAATTTACATACGGTTGCCTACAACAAAACGAGCGTTGGCTGTCTCGGTGAGCTTACCTTTCAAATTTCGGATACAGCAGATCCATTGATTATTAAACGGATTAATGCGTTGACTAACTTTAGTCGCTACTGCGGCATTGGACATAAAACAAACTTGGGCATGGGCATGGTGCGAGCCAAATCATATTCAAGTTAAAACTGTGGGGTTTCCGTATAACCCAAGGGGGAAAATGGGTGTTAGGAACTAGGGCGACCAAATAAACTGCTCGATCAAATGGGCTATACGACGCAGATCAAACTTGTCTAATCGTTCCATGGAGTTACGGGCAACGATACGTCGACCGAGGTCAGCGGTGTTTATCCCATGGGGTACGTTTACAAAGGACCAATCTACAATGGTCCGTCGACCGAGGTGGTAGCGTACTGCCTTAGATAGCAGTTTGATCGGGGCCACACCAGTTTGAATAAGTACCTGATCTGATAAACCGTTGACATGGATGATCGTATTGGCGGGTGACGATAGTCGAATGATCATGACATATCCCCAGCGCCACAGCCCTATGCGCTGACGGTATACCTGGACCTGTTCAATATGGCTCAGACGGTAGTGATTGACGTTGCGCTGTCGTTTTCGACCCCGGGGAATCTCATGGATAACGCTCAGTCGATTAAACGCCTTATTGAAAATGCAGGTTGCTACCTCAGGGTAGAGCGATGGCACAAATGGCTCTGTCAAGATCAGCAAAATACCTGCAGCCATCAGCACTACCCACAGCAACGGAGCCTGTCGATAGCCTAACCACACCACTAATACCAAACTCAGTGCGCCCAGGCGAGCCAGATTTGTAACGCCTCCGGCAATGTGGTAGCGACCTAAATTTGAGAAACGTAGCACTAGCTCACGTTTGTTATGTCGAAACTGTCTCACCTGGGTTGATTTGACATTGTCATCCAGCCAGCCAAATAGCCATGGTCCTAGGCCAATTCATCCTATAAATCACCAATCGTTGATCAACGCCAGGCGTTTAGGCCCATAAAGCACCGGACTATACCTGTTAATAATTCATTTGTACTGAAAGACGACGTCGGCTATACTGCCTCTGTCTCACCCTTTGACTAAGGTATCAAACTCTCTGTCCCTCCTTTGACTCCATTCCTATCGAATTTGAAGTTTTTACGATTTGCCCAGGATCAAGCCGTGTTTGCCGATGGCATTTCCCAAATTGTCTGATTCAGATCTTCTCGGCCTGGAGCTTGGTCATAAAGCTCGCAATCAGCTGAGCCATGAGGATCAGGCTATTCATGGCTGGTATCGTTTTGTTCTGTCTTTCCCCCCCCACTTGGTTAGACATTATCTACGGCAGTTTCAGGCAGCTGAAGAGACCGTTGTCTTAGATCCGTTTGCTGGTACTGGCACCACGCTGGTTGAGGTTAAAAAACTGGGTTTATCTGCCCTGGGGATTGAGGCTAATCCGATGGCTCACTTTGCCTGTTCTGTAAAACTAGACTGGTCGCCCGAGGCTGATGCCCTATGTCAGGTGGCTGAGACCATCGCTGCGGCGGTTCGCCATGAGTTTGGCTTAATTCCAAATCTGTCTCCCACCCTTGCACCTGATGCGACTGCTTTGCTGTTTAAAGATGCCATAAGCCCACGCCCCTTGCAGAAAGTGTTGACGTTATTGGGACACATTGATCGAGTTTGTCAGAACTCTAGTGGGGCTTGGCACCACTATCGCCTAGCCCTGGCAAACTCGGCGGTGGTTGCTAGCAATCTGCGGTTTGCGCCGGAAGTTAGCGTTGCTCGCAAACACAAGTCGGACGCTCAGGTGATTGACCATTGGCTAGGGCAAATTCAGACGATGGCCGATGATTTGAATGCTCTCAAAGAGCCATCACCAGTCCCAAAACCTGCAATTGTGCAGCTGGGGGATGCTCGCCAACCCCAGCGTCATATTGCGCCTGGTTCAGTGGATGTGGTTATCACATCTCCCCCCTATCCCAATGAAAAAGACTACACCCGCACCACGCGCTTGGAGTCTGTGTTGCTGGGGTTCTTGGAGAATAAGGCTGGTCTACAGGCGGTTAAACACACGTTTGTGCGCTCGAATAGTCGCAGCGTCTATCGGGATGATGATGATGATCGATGGATTCAAAACTATCCTCAGATTTTAGAAATTGCCCGTACCATTGAGCAAAGACGGGCTGACCTGGGTAAGACCAGCGGCTTCTCTCGGTTATATGCTCGGGCTACCAAACTTTATTTTGGTGGAATGGCTCGACATTTGGCTAATTTGCGATCGCGACTCCGCCCCGGGGCCCAATTAGCCTACGTGGTAGGAGAACAGGCATCCTATTTACAGGTTCATATTCCCACGGGGTCCCTGCTGGCCCTGATTGCCCAAGATCTGGGCTACGAGCTGATTGGCATCGATCTCTTCCGGACGCGACGAGCCTCTAAAACCGAGGTGAATCTCAGGGAAGAGGTTGTTTTGCTGCGTTGGCCAGGGACTGGTTGAGCCCTGGTTGACCACTGATTGAACCCTGATTGAGCAGTTTGAACATCCATCTTTATGGTGAAAAAGACTGTTGCGATCTCACCCTATAGCCAGCGTTGGCGGGGCGGGGGGCTGCTCAAGTCAGAATATAATAACAGTGTGATAGTAAATCAATTTTCATACCCCCTTTTTTAAAATCGCCTTACATTTTTGCAATTAATGTCCATTTTCCAGCTCAAACAGAGCTTAGCTGATCCCGTCGATCTCCACGGAGTCATAAAAATTCAGCTTGGCCAACCCAAGCATGTGCTGATTTCAACCTATCTCACCCGTTTAGACCAGGCCCTGACCGCATGGGGGGTGGTAACGGCCATCATTTTTCTGATTGCCCAATCTTACCTGCTAGATTGGCCAACCCAGGCCGTTGTCTGGTCGGTTCTTTCCTGTGTTGCGATCGCAGTATCTGGCAAACTTACCTGGTTTTGGGTAACCACCCGCAATCAACGCTGGATTTTCTACGGATGGTCAATGCTAGTTATCGTCGGACTTGGTCTGACCAACGGGGGCATTTTTGGCGGATGGGGGGGGATATTACGCCATCTGTGTGCCCTATGGCTTGGCATTAGTGCCCTCGGCTATATGATTACGGGCATAGGTATTAAAGCTCCAGCCCTCATCTCCATCGGCCTTGTCCACGCCTGTACCATTCCCAGCTTAACCCTGTTACCCCGGCATCAGTTCTTACTAACGGGCGCGATCATGTCCGTTAGTCTCTGGCTGCTCGCAGCGTTTCATTGGGATCATGAGTAACGGACCAACCCCTGGGTTAAAAACTAGCCATAGACTCCGACTTACTCTCTTCTAATGCCTGCCAGGCGATATCGCATTCTTGCTGAATCTGAGCATCCTCATCATCAATAATGCGCGCATGCTGTAGCGCCGTCTGCACCTTTTGCGATAGCTCATCGCGAGAGCTAGCCCCCGGATGTCCCTTCATTAATAGATCGGTTAAGGACACAATGCCCACAAGCCGATCATCCTCGATTACCGGCGCTCGATGCACCCCCGTGGCAGAAAAAATCTGAGCCGCCTCTTGTAATGAGGCATTCATGGGCATGCGAATGCAGGGACATCGCATGATACTGCCAACCCTAACAAAATGAGGAGAACGTCCTTTAGCAATCACCTTGTAAACAATGTCTCTCTCAGTCAGAATCCCATAGGGACCCTGCTCATTAGCGGTTTCCACAGTTTCCACTATTAACGAGCGTACCCGTTTAGTACGTATCAGCCAAATCGCATTTTCTACCGTGGCCGAACTACGAATAACAATTACTGGTTTTGTCATAATGTCTTTGACAAATAGCATCGTCGTCCTCCCTGAGCCATGAATCCATGATCAGCGGCCCATACGCCAGTTCTAGGGCAAAACTTTGAGAAACTTGTGAGGACGCCTGCGGTTGAGTGATTGCCTGGTTGTTTGTACAGTCATTTATTCAATGGAATAACTCAATACCAGCGGCTCTAGGTTAAGCACATCGGGGGTACAAAAGCCCACTTCTAAAAAGGCCAAAATGTCTTTTGACTGGGGGTTGCCCCGATTACGTCCGGTGACACCTGCGGCAATCATGACGCCGCAATGGCCATGACTTTTGATTTGTTGCTGATGCCATTTATCCAAGGCCTTTCGATGCTGCTCGTCATCAACGTCGTATTCATGAAACAGATGCAGGTTGCGATCCCCAGTCTGCCAAATACCCAGTTGAAACGTCAGTTGGTTAAACGGATCGTGCCCCGGGTTAAAGCACATGGCCCTGATACCCCCAAAGGTCTGGATGCGCTTAATCAAAGCGGTGGCTTTGGGACGTGATGTTTGAATAATGACCACCGGCCAGGCTGCTTTAGATTGGGTGCCCCGGTCTGTCTCCTGCCCCTGGGACAGGGACTGGTAATAGGCGCTGGTTGTTTGTAGCTGATTTAATCGCTCGGTAGATAGCTGGGTCAGCAGAATCAGGGCTCCATCGGGCACCAGGTCATCGTGGAGCATTGGTATCGAGACCTGTTCATCGAGTATCTCTTCGGTGTCAGCCATTAAACTAGCTGATACCTCAGGCAGCGACCTGATTTTGACCGTACACTGTTTGGGGCTAGCCCCTGCCATTGGATTGGGTACCCGGAGAGTTTTTTCTAGAGGTTCTAGCACATCCAACGAATTGGGAGTCTTTTGAAAAAAGCGCTGCAGTGCATCTAAAACAACAATTAGGGCAGATGCTTCAGCCTCGTCTAGCTCATGGCGCATGCCTTCGAGGGGATGAATGCTACCAAATTCGTAGTCATCGGGCTCCGGCTGCCGGGGCCGTTCCACCCCATAGTTTAGAAAAAAACAATCCTGGGTGAGAAATACTTGCTGCATCTCCTGGGGTGACATGCGATCGCAACTCAGCACCCGCTCTCGAAATTGCAACAACGAATCCAAACTGCGATAAAACAGCAGCCCATAGTCCACATCCGCCATGCCCAAAATAGAAATATAGAGGGTCTCAACATCCCAGCGGTTTACCTCAACCGCCAGCAGCTCTTGCTCGCTGAGACGGTACCAGGGAGCCTGGTGCCACAGGGCCAAAGCCTTGTCGCAAAGAGTTTTACCATAGGCGTCAGGCAGGGCCGGTGGCGATGTGCTGATGTGGGATAACAAGTGATCAAAAATCTCATCTACCCAGGGTAGCTTCGCCCCATACACCACATCAATATCTAAATCTTGAAGTACACCACGCAAAAAGAACTGCAGCTCTCGATCGTTAACCACTATACGGTGAGGACGACCGGGTTCTGCCGGTCCTTGGGGGTGCTCAATCGCCTGGAGCAGACTCCGTGCCACGGCTTCGTAACCGCTCTCAGCTGCCACCATCTCAACGCTGCGGACATAGCCCTGATTGCCATCAATCCATAAAATACAGTCCCGCCCATCCTCCTCCGATTCAGGCATCGAGCAACGTCCGCCCTCCCAAACGCTGTTCGTCTGTGGCAGTTTTTGAATGCGACGGCGGGTAAACGGACTCAATGGGGGCATGGATAAAATAACCTACGAGTGACCAGGGTAATCATCAGCCGATCATCCCAGCCAGCCCATAGCTGGTGTTATGAACAGCCTCTATTGTGGAAAAGAATGAAACCATTGGCTACGACCCGATAGATTTGTTCAACTATTCGAGATTGGCAGCATTAGCCCTAGGGCACCTCGGACATAGTACTCGGATATATTAAATGACAATCATTAAAGCTAGAAACGCTCGCCATCAATGGCTGAGCTACACTAGACTAAAGCATTAATTTAAACGTCAATAACCTAAACAGACAACCATGACCCAAGCTACCAAACCGCAACAGGGAATCATGATGACTGAGGCGGCCCTCACCCACGTCCTCGCCCTCAAAGAGAAGCAGGGAGATGATCTATGCCTGCGGGTGGGCGTCCGTCAGGGCGGCTGTTCCGGCATGTCCTACCTAATGGACTTTGAAACCATTGACAACATTGGCGAACACGACGAAGTGTTTGACTACGAAGGGTTTAAGGTAATTTGCGACAAAAAGAGCATGCTCTATCTCTATGGTCTCATGCTGGACTATAGCGATGCCCTTATTGGCGGCGGATTTCAATTTACTAACCCCAATGCAGACCAAACCTGCGGCTGCGGCAAGTCCTTTAGCGCCTAGTACTAACCTGTGGGTTGCCGCATCGGGTTGAACAGCACAGCCAATGCGGTTTCTTTAGCAGTAGTTTGTTTGAAAACTTAGGACCCGGTAGCCAGACTGGGTCCTAAGGGGGCTTAAAATGGGAAGGTTTTTTCACCACAACTTTCCATGAGCCCAACCATTGACGAACAGTTTGAAGCAGGTCTGAACCGCTACCAGGCGGGGGAAAGTGTCGACACATTAATTCCCACCTTTAAGGACCTGAGTGAGCAGGCACCTAAAAATAGCGCCATTTATACCTGTTTGGCCTGGCTTTATTTATTGGCAGATAAGCCCAAATCTGCCTACAAAGCAGCCCAGAAAGCCATTAAGATTACGCCTCAAGATCCCCAAGCCCACATCAACATGGCCATCGCAATTCTCGACAGCGGTCGTAAAGGTGTGCGTGAGCATGTGGAATTAGCCACCCAGCTGGTGATGTCTGTAGAAGAAGTACAGGCAGATATTCGCCAAAACTTTAAAGAAGGATTAACTAGAAAACCTGACTGGGATAGCCTGAAACGGGTTGAAAAATGGATTTTTGACAGCTGAAACCCTTACAAAACGGGAGCTTTTTCTTAAAGATTCCTTGAAGCTGCCCGCTTCATTTATTTACAAAAATTCATCGATTTATGTAAATAATCCTGGGTATGTAGAGACGTCAATGATCGATTTTGATTCCCCCTTAAAGGGCCTGCTTCAGCTTTTTGTAAGGGTTGCAGGGCAATGATCCCCGCCTTTTTTAGGCCGTTTTCTTTGGTCAGATAACTTAACGCGCGAAGCAAAAAGGAACTGATAAGCTTAGAAAAAGGTTCCGATAAGGTTTTCTTTTTATTGGAGCCCACCCCCGTTGCAAGGAGCCTAAAAATGGATAAGCGTGCCGTGGAAGTAAAACCTGACACTAGAAACCATAAGGGATTCTTTGTTCAGGATGGACCCTATGAATTGATGGGTATCGAAAAGTCTGGCTGGGCTTTAATTTGTATTGATGACGCCGTTTGCCACTATGTTGATCCTGATAACTTACAATCATCTCAGGGTCTGGAGAGTGACGCTGTATAGGGGTTTTACCCCTCACTCCTGGCATTAACAATCGGTAAAACTCAATTTCTATAATGTGGCTAACCTGGATGGGTTAGCCACATTTTTTTGGTTTTTTTGGGGGGTGAAATAAACTGTCAGCAGACCGTTAAGTGACGGCTAATTAAGATAGAAATAATCGATTTTTTTATGCCTTACAAAGGTATTTAGACATCCTTAGCGAGGATACATTCAATTAAAAAACTTAACAAATGTATGTTATTCAGAATGCCAGGCCGGTAACGTATCCTGTTAGCCTGTCGTGGTCGCTCGATGTGGCTAGCCCATTGATTACGGCACCCCAGGTTCGAGATAATAGCTATGGTCCATTCCCTATCCCTGACATGAAAGAACGCCTAATTGACTGGCTCAACACGGCACTCATGATCAATCTCTTTTTTGTGTTGGCCAGCTTTGTATGGTTTGTTGCGGCACTGGCCGGGCGAGCGACCCAGGTCAACTTGGGTTTTGACCTGTGGTACAGCCTGTGGGATCCCCTATTTATGCCCTCCATCGGCATTTTGATGGCAGGGGCCATTATTAGCGGCATCGTTAGCTGGGTGTCGCGTCGATTTTTTGCTGGATAATTTAATCCTCTGTAGGGACCTTCCATCGTGGGGACGTTCCATCGTGGGGACGTTCCATGGAACGTCCCCACCAAACTATTTAATAAACCCGTGAGTGCCAGCGCATGAGAACTTTAGCCAGCCGGGGTGAGTCGTGGCGAATGGTGCCTTTTTCGGTTTCATTCATGACATTGGCAATGACAATCCGTCGCCCCGAGGCAATCACCGCATCTCGATCAAACACCACCCGTTCCGCCCCTTCTTTTCGGTAGCGTTCTAAGGCCGCTGCTGATGGTGGACGCTTTTGCACGAGTACCGCATCAAATAGGCGGCGACCGCAGGCTCGATCAATGGCATGAATATGCTCAGATACGCTGTAATTGTCGGTTTCACCGGGTTCGGTCATGATGTTGCAGACATAGACGCGGGGGACCTGGGTTGCGGCGATGGCATCGGCAATCTCAGGTACCAGTAAATTTGGCACAATACTGGTGTATAGACTGCCGGGGCCAATAATGATGTAGTCAGCCGCCTTGATGGCATCAACGGCTCTGGGCAGGGCCGGTGGTGCGGTGGGGGTGCAACCAATGTTAATGATGCGACCACGGGCTTTGGTGATATTCGATTCGCCCTCAATCCGGCGACCGTCGCTGAGTTCGGCCCATAGTTTGACATCACTCAGGGTGGAGGGTAAAACCTCACCCCGAATCGCCAGTACTTGAGAGCTGGCGGCAATAGCCTTTTCCCAGTCGCCAGTCACTTCATTCATGGCGGCTAAAAACAAATTGCCAAAGCTGTGACCGCTGAGGCCGCTACCGCTGCTAAATCGATACTGAAACAGTTCGGTGACTAGCTTTTCCTGGTCCGCCAGTGCGGCTAGACAGTTGCGGATATCTCCTGGCGGCAGTCCTCCCATTTCCCGTCGTAGCCGCCCGGAAGAGCCGCCATCGTCTGCAACGGTAACAATAGCCGTGATGTTGGCACTGTAGCGTTTGAGCCCCCGAAGCATGGTTGATAGACCGGTGCCCCCACCCACCACCACAATTCGGGGACCGCGGTTGAGTTTGCGATGGGTTGCGATCGCATCCCACAGGCTATTTTCCTGGCTGCCCGGCAGCAGTACTTCCGTAATCGACCCCAGGGTACGGCTCTGCCCCCAGATAATCAAAGACAGACCAAACAAAATGGCTAAGGGGCCGCTGATATACCGGGGAATTATCTGGGTAATGGCGCGCAGCACCGTAGACACCAGTTGCACCGTAAAAAATACGGGCGTCAACCGGAGCCAGATCATCGCTCCCAAACCGACCATCAGCACGCCCACCGTACTCAAAAACAGCCAGCGTTTAACCAATAGACCCGGTAGAAGCCAACGCACCCAGCGGTTATGAACCGGGGTCAAATCCTTTGTTTCTTGCCAAACAAAGCGAATATTGCGCTTCAAAAACTTTCTTAGTGAACCGATCCATAAGAGCATAGGCTTATCTCTCACGCCCTTTTCATAACCATGGGTTATCTTGTCATAAGCTGTCCCCAGCTTGTTAGCGAGTTATAGCAACCGCCTACCGCCATGTCTGTCCCAGAAACAAACGCGATTGTTCCCGAATCTCCCTGTGATGGTGATGTCCCCATTGTTGAACTCAAGGGTATCTCCAAGCGATTTGGCAGTAACCAGGTGCTCGACAATGTCGATTTGAGCGTCACACCGGGTGAAGCCGTCGCCTTGATTGGACCGTCGGGTACGGGTAAGTCCACTATTTTGCGAATTATTGCGGGGCTGCTGGCCGCTGACCAGGGCAATATTTTTATTGCTGGCGAACAGCGCCACGGTCTGATTGAAGATGCCCAGGATCCGGTCAATATTGGCATGGTGTTTCAGCAGGCAGCCCTGTTTGATTCATTAACGGTGCAGGAAAATGTAGGCTTTTCCCTCTATCAAAATTCTGGCCTGTCATCGCGTGAGATTGGTGAGTTAACTAAGCAAGCGCTAGAAATGGTGGGGCTGCCCAACATTTGCGATCGCTACCCCGCTGAACTTTCTGGAGGAATGCGCAAACGGGTGAGTTTTGCCCGTGCCGTCATCACCAATCCTCAGGAAGCGCAAGACAAACCAACGGTCCTCCTCTATGACGAACCGACCGCTGGATTAGATCCCATTGCATCCACCGTAATTGAAGATTTGATTCGCAATATCCATAGCAATCGTGGCTGCAGCACCTATTTAATCGTCACCCACCAGGACAGCACCATTCGCCGCACCGCTGACCGTGTGGTCATGCTGCACCAGGGAAATGTGCAATGGATGGGGCCGGTGGAGGAAATTGACCATACCCCCAATCCCTATGTTCGGCAGTTTTTTAGTGCGGCTACCGACGGTCCCATTCGAGTAGCTCAGTGATTTGATTGATTGTATCTGTCGGTTAACGGAGATTTGCATCCGTCGTTTGTGATATCAATTGATACTGTTGGTAATCCCCCCGTATAATTTCTCCCAGGGCATCTCGACTGGCTGTACCATCTACCGTTAATCCATAGGAAACCCAATGCGTGCAAGAACCATTCGTGAAGGCTCTGTGGGGCTACTGATCTTGGCAGGTGTGGCCCTGTTTGGAGGATTGGTAATGTGGTTGCGAGGTATTAGCTACGGGCAGCGCAGCTACCGATTTTTAGTAGATTTTGAAAGTGCCGCGGGCATCCAAGAAGGGTCTGCTGTGAGCTATCGGGGGGTACCGGTGGGGCAGATCCTGCGGATTTCACCCGGTTCCAATACGGTGACGATGGAAATCGAAGTCAATAAAGGGGAGTTACGCATTCCCGCCCAGTCTGTCATTAAAACAAGTCAGTCCGGGCTTATTGGAGAAACTACCGTGACAATTCAACCGCCAGAATCGGCCAGCATTAGCGATGCCATTCCAGGTCCGGTTGCAAATGACTGTGATAGCAATCTGATCCTCTGCAACGGCGATCGCCTCGATGGCATTGTCGGGGTCAACTATGAAGATCTTCTAGAATCCTCAGAGAAAATTTCTGAAACCCTGGCTGACCCTGAAATTCTAGCGGGGGTAAAGGAAATCCTGGAGAACACTCGCCAAATTTCCAGCAATGTGGTGGGCTTAACCAAGGAAGTTACCCTGGCAGCCGGTGGCATACGGGAGGAAATCGAGCCCCTGTCGGCTTCCACCCAGCAAACGCTCATTTCTGTGTCAGGGGCAGCGGAGCAGCTAGAGGCAAGTACCATCCGCACCTCTGAGCAGCTAGACGCCACATTGGTTCAGGTCAATGCTATTTTGGCCACCAACCAGGATGACCTGGCCATTACCCTCGACAACATCAGCGCTAGCACCGGTCAGCTACGGCTGGCCCTAGATACGCTGTCTCCTGTTATTCAAGATGGCACCCTGGTTAATAATGTCGAGCTGCTAGCGGCCAACGCTGCTGTAGCATCCCAGGATCTGCGCGATATCTCCGCCAGTCTTAATACCAGCGAAAATCTGGTTCTGCTACAGCAGACCATCGAGTCAGCCCGTGACGTGTTCCAAAGTGCTCAAAAAATCATGGCGGATGTGGACACCTTAACAGGCGATCCGGCCCTCCGGAGTAGCGTGCGCGAGCTCCTCAACGGTCTGTCTGATCTGGTGTCATCAACGGGAGAGTTGGAAAACCAAACCGATGTGGCCGAACAGCTCAATGAACAAATCAAACTAGTTGAGGAGTTAGAGACGATGCTGGCGGCTGGCGAACCAGCCGTTCATAGCGAACTGTCTGACGCTGAGCAACCGACACTTCGGTACAATGGCGAGCGCTATGTGACAGACCTGGCCAATGCCGAATCAGAGGAATAGGCCTACAGTCGCACGTTTTGGAGGGCCTGGCGAGGGTCATAGCTACGCAGCTCATGGAGCTGCTCGTATAGGGTGCGCTCCTTATCGGTGACGGTTTTGGGGGCTTTAATCATTACCCTAACCAGCTGGTCGGTGCGACTGCCTTTGGGCTTGGGCCAGCCTTTACCCCGCAGCCGTAGCGTCTGTCCCGAGCGAATGCCAGCTGGAATGTTAACGGTGACGCTACCGTCGGGGGTGGGCACATCAATTTTGGCCCCTAGCACGGCCTCATCCGGAGAGATGGGCACTTCGCACACCAGGTTGCCATCGCTATCAAATTGAAAAAATGGATGGTTTTGGATGTCTACCGTCAGGTAAATGTCTCCTCGCTGCTGGCTGTAGGGATTCATTTGTCCTTTACCCCGCAAGCGAATTTTGCTACCCGGCTTCACACCTGCCGGAATCTTGACCGTCAGCGCATCGCTACCGATACGAAATTTCTTCTGGGTACCGTTAAAGGCATCGGCCATGGCCAGGGTAATGCTGGCTTCTTGATCAAACTGGGCGCTGCTGCTGCCCGTGGTGTCAAAGCCAAACCCTGGAGAGCTGGCGGGTTGGCGGTAGCTGGTGCGGGCTCCGCCGGGAAAGCCCCCACCTAGACCACCCAGCAGCTCATTAAGCAGCTCGTTAAAACTACCGTAGTTGCTAAAGTCAAAGCCACCAAAGTCACCGGGAGCTGCCCCTGGTCTGGTCTGGCCCCCCTGCTGCCAGTAGCGACCAAACTGGTCATATTTACGTCGCTTCTCGGGGTCCGATAAAATTTCGTTGGCTTCGTTGATTTCTTTGAATTTGGCTTCGGCTACCTGGTCACCGGGGTTAACGTCCGGGTGATATTTACGCGCGAGCTTACGGAACGCGCGTTTAATATCGTCTGTACCAGCGGATTTACTGACCCCGAGAATTTGGTAATAATCTTTGAAGTCAGTTGCTGCCATAGCCAAGCTCCTTGTTGCGATCGCAAAGTCAAAAAATCCTCTTGATTAGCCTAGCAAAGCTTTCAAGGGAAAGAGGTTCGGTATTCCGCCGTTCAAGGTAAATCCTTAAGCGCCTAGACCTTTCCTAGGTTATTCGGAGGCCAAAACCGCACCGTGGCATGGCCAATCACATTTTCCACGGGTAAAAATCCCCAAATGTGACTGTCATTGCTGTCGTTACGATTGTCCCCCATCACAAATAACGCCTCCTTGGGTACTGTTACTGGATTCATTTCGTAGTTCGGGGAAGCCAAAATATAAGTTTCTGTGAGGGGTTGGTTGTTTCTATAAACCTGACCTTGATGTACCGCCAGAGTATCGCCCGGTAGTCCGATGATGCGCTTGATAAAGGCCTGCTCAGGTCGGTAGCCAATGGCCTGGAGCTGCGGTGGCGGCTCAAACACCACAATGTCACCCCGGTGGGGCGGATGAAACCGATAGGAGAGTTTTTCAATCAGCAGCCGATCGCCGATGTGCAGCGTCGGGTCCATGGAGTTAGAGGGGATAAATCGCGGTTCTGCCACAAATAGCCGAATAACGACGGCAAGGGCCACAGCGACCACCACCAGTTTGACATTGAACCTAACCACATGTCTGATCGACATTCCCGACGTCGTCTCAGCAGCAGATTTTTCAGCCGTCATCATAGACCCAGCTAATGTGCCTAGTAATCTTACCCCTTCTTTATTCCCTATGTAGGGACGTTCCATGGAACGTCCCTACATAATCGGCCCGAGTCCCGCGTGCATCCATAGCTGCCCCCAGACTGGTTAGCGCATGGACATAGGCCGCCGTCCGCACTGAGGTTTTATGGGTTTGGGCAAGGTGCCAGATGATTTCAGCGGCGTTAACCATTTGCTGTTGCAGACGCTGATTAACCTCTTCGATAGACCAATAGAGACCGCTGCGGTTTTGGACCCACTCAAAGTAGCTCACGGTCACTCCACCCGCATTGACCAAAATATCGGGAAAAACGGTGATTCCTTTAGTGTCCAGAATGTCGTCGGCATCAGCGCTGATGGGGCCGTTGGCGACTTCAAAGATATAGCGAGCCTGAATATCTGCAGCGTTGGCTGCCGTGATTTGGTTTTCCAAGGCAGCTGGAATCAGAATATCCACATCTAAACTGAGCAGTTCTGCATTGGTAATCACGTCATGTTCAACCAAACTGCAGACGCTGTCATCACAGTAAACGGCTTGTACGGCGCGAGTATCCGCCTTAAATTTTTGAATGCTGGGAATGTCTAGCCCGTGGGGGGTGTAAATTCCCCCACGGGAATCACTCACGGCCACGATGGTGTAGCCTGCTTCAAATAGGTGGCGAGCGACAACGCTACCAGCATTGCCAAAGCCCTGAACAGCAACAGTTTTTCCAACTTTATCTGGCTGGTCCGACAGTTGCGCCATCATCGCCTCGAGCACGTAAAAGGCTCCGGTACCCGTGGCTGTAGAGCGCCCTAGACTGCCTCCAAGGGCGACCGGTTTACCCGTAATCACCGCCGGACTGCGCTGCTGGCTAATAATACTGTACTGGTCCATCATCCAGCCCATGATCATAGGGTTGGTGTAGACATCAGGGGCAGGAATGTCGATGTCAGGGCCAATGAAGTTTGCGATCGCATCAACATAGCCCCGGCTGAGCCGTTCTAGCTCAGCCTTTGACAGTTCTTTGGGGTTGAGGGTTATCCCTCCCTTGGCACCGCCAAAGGGCAGGTTTAAGGCCGCACATTTAAACGTCATCCAAAACGCCAGGGACTGCACCTCATCCAAGCTCACCTGGGGATGAAATCGAATTCCTCCCTTTGTTGGCCCCCGTGTATCGTCAAAATGAACCCGGTATCCTTCAAACACCCGCAAAGAACCATCATCCATTCGCACAGGAATAGACACTTTTAAACTAGCCTTAGGAGCCTTAAGGCGCTCCGCCGCATCCTCAGAAATGCTGACATATTTGAGCGCGCGGTCTAACCGGCGACTGGCGTCGGTGAGTAAAGAGTTATCCATAGTTCCCATAGTACGGGACTCGGATACAGGCTCATAGCCAGAGCAGAAAATCAGCTAGCGACTGTTCACTGGTGGTCGTACGTACTGCCCTGGGAGCTTAGCAGTATTGTTGTCAAACTCTCCCCAGAGTCTTGCCCATCTTGAGTAGCTTTAATGTCGGGGGTCTGCAGCTTAAATACTGTCTGTATACGTTCGCTCAATATAGTCTCGTGGCTCACCCCACCATCAATCGCCATCGCTGAGTATATCGTTGCGATCGCTAAGGTCATGGCAGCAGCGGTAATACCTCGGTTGATAGTCTCGCTGACCTTGTGTCTTCTCTGCATGGTCCCGACTCTGTACTTATTTCAAGCTACTCAATTCCACAGATGAACCCCGAAGATTTCCATGGATTTTGCAGATACTTAAGTAAACGTTGCCTTTTACAGAACTGGTGTGAGTCCCATCACTCAAAATTGATATAAACATCACGTTTTCCACTCCAAAGACCTCTACCCGTGGATCTCATGACGGTTTCTCTCCGGCGATGGCCTTAAAACCTCAGGTAATGTAACAAAGTCGTCATCATTTGGGGTGTTAGTCGCAACCGACGTTTTAGATCTAGCCAATCTTTATAGGGACCAAATTGCTGACGACAGTAAACCAGCCGCTCGGCCAGTGCCGGTTCAATATTAGGAACTGTGGCCAACTCCCTAGCACTGACCCGATTCACGTTTAGCTGTCTGGGCTTCAGCTCACTATCTGGGTCGTAATAATAAAACTGCACAATGTCCCCTAGACCTTGTAGATAGCCCAAACGAATTCCTGTCGCCGCCGCCACATCATCCCAGCAGGTAAACGCCGTTCCTGAGCGACTCAGCTCCACCAGGGTCCTGGCCTGATGAATCGAAATACCCGGTAGCCTTAGCCAATCGTCAATGGTGGCTCGGTTAGCGTCAATGCGCACACCCAATTTCACCCCTAGCTGCACTTCCCTAGCTGACCGAAAACGGTAGTAGCTATCCTGTGCTAGCTTCTGCTTAAGCGGATTTAATCCGCCTTCAAGGGCATCTAAACCGCGTAGAGCCAGCTTCACCACAAATCGTCGTAACGACTCCCCACGATCGCCACCCATTGCTCAATTATCTCCGTATACAGACGTTCTAACGTCTTCCCTGCATGTACAGCTCCTCTTACGAAAAGACATTGCAGGCAACGTCTTTTCGTCAAGGCATTTGCTCTAGCAAATTACGCCGTTTTTGCTCAAACTCATACTCTGAGAGCAATCCTTCCTGCCGTAGCTGCTCAATTTCACGTAGACCATTAGCCACAGCATCAACGGTTTCGCCCAGGTTAGCGTCCGCCAATGTTTCAGGCGTGAATGGTTTGCCGATGGTTGCCCACAGGCTTTTTATCGGTGAGCCACTCAAGTACCAGATCCCTTCCGCCGCACAGGCAATGCGCGGTAATTGTGTCGCCCCCAAAAGTATATAGACAAGCCCCCAACCATACTGTCCCAAATAGAACTTGTGAATACCAGCAAACGGTACCGGTGTTGGCTGTAATGCGCCTAAAAATGCCAGGGCAGCCGTAATAGCGACATTTTTTTTATGATTAATTTGGGGAGCATCCATAAGCCGCGCTAGAACTTGATAATGGGGTCTATCATATCCAAATCTATCAATCCGTAATAATGCATCCATCGATTACCACACAGCCAATTGTCCTGTGCTTCAATGAAACAGTTAGAATCAGACATATTAGCTTGTGGAACTAGCTGATCAACTCTTCAGATTTCAAGCGGGCACTCTTCCCCAATTTTAGTTTTCCCGTTTACCATCGCCGGAATCTACCTTCCCCACATTGTTTATGAATTGTACGTGAACCAATTCTGAGCCAGCCTCTGCATGACCAACGCTAAGCCATTTCAAGATGAATGGATCACAGTTTCCGAGAAAGACCCTTACGCTGCATTGGGCCTTTCTCTAAATGCTGAAGATCGCCGCATCCTAAAACGCTATCGTCAGATAGCAAAGCTGCTTCATCCTGATGTGCAAGTTGGTAACCACGCCCCCATCAGTCAAGCATCTGAACAGCTGATAGCCAAGGTTATTAACCCAGCCTATCAACGCCTCAAACAGGAGAAGAGCCGGTCTGAGGTGTTGGCAAACATGCGATTTCGAGTCAGACAGCTGGACCGACAGGGCAAGCTTATCCCGTCCTTTGAGAGCGCCCAGCAGCTGTTGCGGATTCCAGAAGCTGAGGTGGAAGTCTTTTATGAAAATACGGTCAATCAGCTAATTGCTAAACAATTTGACTCAACCGATGAGTTTGCCGCTGTTTTATCTGGTCTGAGCCAACTGAATCTAGCCTTTTTGCACCGCAAAATTAGCAATCCAATTCGGCCTAAGCGCACCGGATTGGTAGCCGTTGACCCTGCATCTAAAGCGACGGAAGCAGCGCCTAAACCCGAAGCACCGCCCTCTACGGAACCTCCGGTCATTAACTATGCCGAGAAATATGGCATGCGGGCGCGAACCTACTTGAGCCAGCGCAACTACGATTTAGCCATTCAAGAACTTAGGGAAGGGCTAAAAATTACCCCCAACGAGATTGAACTTCACTCGATGCTGGGGCAGGCATACCTAATGAAACGGTCCTACGGTATGGCGCGGGTCCATCTTAAGCGTGTACTAGAACTCAACTCCAACCATTCAGTAGCGCTCAAATATAGCCAGGTTTTAGAAAAACGCGTTGCTGAAAAACGCAAAGCTGAAACTCAGGCATTATTACCAGATACTAAACCAACTAATGCCAAAGCTAATGATGCTAAAGCTGGCAAATCAAAACCCGCTAAGTCTACTCCCGAAAAACCCTGGTTCAAGCGGATCTTAGGTAAATAACCGTTAGGGCAAGATGTCGCACCCTTCCAGTGGAGTTTTGCTTTGAAATGACACCCTATTAAGCAGTCAGTCAATCAAACTTCGCCTCCCCAACAATTTTGGTTTAATCGTCTTTTAGGCAGGTAGCTTCAGGTAGGGATATCTCACCTTTTCGGATGTCCAGCAAACTTTTAACTTAAAGAGGTAACTGTAAGGCTTAGACGCCTACCGATAGCGCGTAGCCAACGAAATTATGTCTCTGGGAGTATGTGTATGAGCTTTTTTGATTCAGAGATCGTGCAGCAAGAAGCCACGAAACTCTTTCAGGATTATCAGGCCCTCATGCAGCTCGGTAGCAGCTACGGTAAGTTTGACCGTGATGGCAAAAAGCTCTACATCGAGCAGATGGAGAGCATCATGGGTCGGTATCGTGTTTTTATGAAGCGATTTGAACTGTCCGAAGATTTCACAGCCCAGCTAACCATGGAGCAGCTCAAAACCCACCTGGGGCAGTTTGGTATGACCCCTCAAAAAATGTTTGAGCAAATGCAGGTAACCCTGGACCGCATGAAGGCCGATATTAAAGAGTAGCGCAGCTAATACTCAGACACGACACTAAGAAATTCCATTGCTCACCCTACGGACGGATAAACTCGGACGGACGGCGAAAATTCTGCACCGGCTCATTCCGTAGAGCTTGGGCCATATAGTCGCGCCAGATGGGAGCCGCATAGCCGCCACCGGTGGCCCCTCGCCCCATGGGGGTATAGTCGTCATTGCCAACCCACACGGCCACGGCCAGCTGGGGCACGTAGCCCACAAACCAAACATCTCGTTGGGAGTCAGTGGTGCCGGTTTTGCCTGCTGCTGGTCGGCCAATCCGGGCATTGGTGGCTGTTCCCCGTTCAATAACGCCTCGCAATACATCGGTCAGTGCCGCCGTTGCCCAAGGGTCGAGCACCAGCTGTGGCTTGGGTGTATTGTCAAGCAGCACATTACCATCGCTGTCAGTCACCTGGGCGATTAGAGTGGGGTCAGAATGCCAGCCGTTGTTGGCAAAGGTGGCATAGGCACCGGCCATCTCCATCGGCGTTAAATCCACAGAACCCAGCGGTAGGGAAATAACCGGGTCCATGGGGCTCTCAATTCCCAGCGTGCGGGCCACATCAATTACGCGGGAGATGCCCACTGCCTGACCCAGTTTTACCGCTGGAATATTGCGAGATAGCTCCAGGGCTCGGCGGATCGGCATGCTGCCCATAAAGGAACCGCCGTAGTTTTTGGGTGAATAGTAGCCGGACCCATCGGGGTAGGTGACGGGGGTATCGCCCACAATGCTGTCGGGGGTATAGCGACCGGAGGCAAAGGCTGCGTAATATACAAAAGGCTTAAATGCTGACCCAGGCTGTCGACGGGACTGGACAGCTCGGTTAAACTGACTGCTTTCATGGTCAATACCACCGACAATGGCCTTGACGTAGTGGGTGCGAGGATCGATGGCCACCAACGCCATCTGATCAGCTAAGGCACCGCTGCCAAACCGATTAACATGGGCCGATTTGACCGTTTGTTTGGCCAAATTTTGTAGTTTAAAGTCAATGGTTGTCTGCACTCGCATGCCACCTTTGACCACCGCCTCTTGTCCAAACTGTTCTTGAAGCTCCTGAACGACGGCTTCTGTTACATAGGGGGCCTTACTGGAGTTAAACGAGGTGATTTTGCCTAGGCGTAACGGCTGCTTTTTAGCGGCTTCGGCCTCAGCTGGGGTGATCCATCGCAGTTTTGCCATGCGATTGAGGACAAGGCTCTGCTCTTTTTTAGCGGCTTGGTAATCTAAGAATGGACTTAAGCCTTCGGGGGCCTTAATTAGACCCGCCATCAGTGAGGCTTCAGCCAGGGTTAGATCCTTTGAAGGCTTGTTAAAATAGCTCTGAGCAGCGGTTTCAGCACCGTAGGTGTTGTGCCCCCAGTACACCTGATTAAGGTACATTTCGAGAATTTCATTTTTTTCGAAAATCTGCTCAAGTCTGAGGGCCAAAACCACCTCGGCGACCTTACGACTGATGGCCTGTTGCGGCGATAAAAACAGGTTCTTAATCAGCTGCATGGTGATGGTAGAACCACCTTGAACCGTATTACCCGCTTGAAAATTAGCTAAAAATGCTCGGCCAATACCCACTGGGTTAATGCCGCTGTGAACATAAAAATCACTGTCCTCAACCGCCAAGACCGCTCGCTTAAGGTGGGGAGAAATTTCGTTGAGGTCGACAACTTCTCGATTGGCTTCATCGTGCAGGCTGTCTAGGAGGTTGCCCTCCATGTCGTAGACGTAGCTAGTTTCTGTTGGAATGTAGTTACGTAGCGATCGCACATCTGGCAAATTACGAAAGCTAATGGCTAAACCCACCAGACCGCCTGCTGCCACAGCGCTACATAGCATCGTCGCCGTCAATAGGGTGGCCCCGCTAATTTGCAGCACATCTTGGATATGCTTAATCAGCCTGGGTTCACCGGTAAACTGCAACGGAACTCGGGTCTGGCTTTGACGGATAGTATTAAATGCCACAGATACGCTACATCCTTACGGAAATACACGGCAGGCCATAAATTATAAGGGCCACTGCCATTAAAAGATTCAAATTACATCCAAGTTAAACACTAAAGTTTTTACAAAAAAAACGATGGCTTTAGCTATGGACACAGGTCATATAGAGAAAGCATTACTTTACAATGGGTGCGTTCCCCAGGCACTCGCTGAGTATCCCTGTTGCCCCAAGGTATGGGGGAAACGGGAAATAATTTACCCGCCACTATAGTGGATTCCGGTCAGATGTCTAGATAAGTTTGGAAACTTGGGCAATTTTACGGAGCTATCAACGGGTATTTTGACGGGGGTCACTGCGCCTCTCTAGGGCGTTTTATTCACATCATCAATACACTCTATGTCCGAGGCTTCTGAGTTTGTAATGCCCATTATCCCTGATGAATTTCAAGGGATCTATCGCGGTATCAGTGAAGTATTTCCCCACCAGCCCGAGGCGAACGATCCCAATGAAAGTTTGCTGGCAAGATTACAGCAAACCGATCGTCCCCTCCGGATAAAACTGGGTATTGATCCCACTGGTTCAGAGATTCATTTGGGTCATAGTATTCCGGTGAGAAAGCTGCGGGCATTTCAAGATGCAGGACACACAGCGATTTTATTGATAGGTGACTTTACGGCTCGCATTGGTGACCCCACCGGCAAATCGGAGGTGCGCAAACAGCTGACGGCAGGTGAGGTAAAAGCCAACGCTGAAACCTACATTGAGCAGGTACGGCCGATTTTAGATTTTGATACCCCCGGTCGTTTAGAGATTCGCTACAACTCTGAATGGCTATCGGATCTAGATTTGGGCAAAATTTTGGAACTGCTAGGGACGATGACGGTGGGGCAGATGCTGGCAAAAGAAGGGTTTGCCAAGCGCTATGACCAGGGAAATCCGGTCTATCTCCATGAGTTTTTATATCCGCTGCTCCAGGGCTATGACTCGGTCGCGCTCCAGGCCGATGTGGAGCTAGGGGGGACCGACCAAAAATTTAACGTGGCGGTGGGGCGAGATTTGCTGCGTCATTTTGGGCTGACGCCCCAGTTTGGCATGATGCTGCCGTTGCTATTGGGGACCGACGGCAGTCAGAAAATGTCTAAGTCTTTGGGCAACTATGTGGGTCTGCAGGAAGATCCGCTGTCGATGTATTCCAAGTTGGAAAAAGTGCCAGACGCTCTGATTGAAAACTATTTTGAGCTGCTAACCAACCGAGCGCTGGAGACTCTGCCCGACAATCCTCGAGAGGCTCAAAAGCAGCTGGCCCTGGATGTGACTGCCCAGTACCACGGTGAGGTCGCTGCCCAACAGGCACAGAAAGATGCAATTAATTTAGTGCAGGGGGGCTCGGGTGAAGCGGAAGCGGTGCCTGAGTTCTCATTGGCAGCTGTGAACTTTCCGGCAAAGGTGTTTTATCTGCTAGGGGCAACGCCCCTGTGCAGCAGCAGTAGCGATGCTCGTCGTCAGATTAAGGGCGGGGCGGTGAAGCTAGATGGCGATAAGGTGACCGACCCAAATGTGGAGTTTGGCAGCCCGGAGGAGTTACTGGGTAAGGTCCTACAGGTGGGTAAGAAGAAGTTTGTCCGGTTGGTGGCGTGATGTCTGAGCAAACAGCAGCTTTAGAGTCGGCTGCCAAGCGGATTATTGTGCCGTTGGATGTGTCGACTATGGAGGATGCGATCGCACTCCTCGATACCCTCCCCGACGTCACCTTCTGGAAAGTGGGTCTAGAATTATTTGTCAGTGCCGGACCCGCCATCCTAGAGCAGCTCAAACAGCGACAAAAGCGTATCTTTCTAGACCTCAAATTCCATGACATTCCCAATACCATGGCCGGAGCCTGTCGCGCCGCCGGTCGCTATGGCGTCGATCTAATCACTGTCCATGCCACGGCGGGTAAAGCTGCCCTCCAGGCGGCCCAAGCCGCCGCCTTAGAAGGCGCTGCCCAAGCGGGCTGCCCTAACCCTAACCTGATTGCCGTTACCCTGCTCACCAGCATCAACCCCCGGGGGTTGGCCTTTGAACTTAAGGTATCCCTAGAGCTATCGGACTACGCCCTGCAAATGGCTCTCCTTGCCCAGGACAGCGGTCTCAGCGGCGTTGTTTGTTCACCCCAAGAAGCCGACGTCCTTCGGCGTGTCTGTGGTGATGACTTTTTGCTAGTGTGTCCGGGGGTGCGTCCGGCGGGGTCTGCTAAAGGTGACCAGCAGCGGGCTATGACGCCTGTCCAGGCCATGGCCGCCGGAGCCAGCTATCTAGTCATTGGTCGCCCCATTACCCAGGCGGCGGCTCCCGCTGCCGCCTTTCAGCAGATTTGCGATGAGATTACAAACAATAGGTAAGGGTGCAGCTAGGGGCATTGCATGCAATGCCCCTAGCTATTGCCCCATGGGCAATGCCCATAACGTCTGGGACTAGCGGTATTGAAAAGGCAACGGTTTTTCTAATGGCTTCCTTGAAACCAAACCTGAATTGTAAAAAAGTCTTTACCCTCGGGCTGATTATCTTTAGCCTGACCCTTGGCAATTCTCCCAGCCTGGCCCAGCTTCCCGAACTCCCGCCCGCCCCTCCGGCTCCGCCGGTTTCTCCTCCCCCAGCTTCGGCTCCCGAGGAAGCTTCCCCTAGCAGCTCTCCGGCTCGCGACTCCCCCCAGCCCAACGAATCTAGCTTTATCCGTCCCCCCACAGTGTGTCCTGAAAACTTTGACACCCTCACCGATCTGCTAATACGAGATATTCCCAGCTACACTAATCGGGTTATTCAAAGCAGCGTTGCCGATATTCCTACCGCCTACC
The DNA here is from genome assembly GCA_038534515.1 of Cyanobacteria bacterium J06554_1. GTDB lineage: Bacteria > Cyanobacteriota > Cyanobacteriia > Phormidesmidales > Phormidesmidaceae > Leptothoe. The sequence goes on along the minus strand of JBCAWO010000058.1, from coordinate 1,139 downwards.
GCCCCGCCTATGTGATTGCTGCCAATCACCCGGAGCGGACACCGCTAGACATTGAGGAGCGGGTTTATACCACCAACCCTGGCAGTGGAGAGCCCCTGCACCAGCTTTTCTTTACCACCCTGGAGCGGCAATATTCAGGTCTCGACGACACCTCAATTAATCATTTCCACTGGTTGTTTCTTGCGCCCAGCGAAGCAGGTTGGCACATGGTATTTATGTTTTCTGCCATCGAGGCTGAGGATGAAGTGCAATTGCCCCCTCGCGATAGTAGCCAGGGTAGTGTGGGGCAGGCGGTGCAGCGCTGGCTGAGGGATTGTCGAGCCGAGGCAATTGTCCCTGAATAATCACCTCAAATGGGCGCAATTTTGACGTATTGGTAGGAGCGTTCCATGGAACGCCCCTACCAATACGATTGGCAATATTAACCCGTCATTTCATCTAATTTCTTACGAATTGCCTGAATATCTTGCCACATGAGCCATTTGGGCTTGCCCTTATCGCGAGAGGGGTTACGGAGTAAATAGGCCGGGTGGAAAATTGCCATGCAGTGCCGCCCTTCCCATTCCATCCAGTTGCCCCGCACCTTGGTAATGCCCTGCTTTACATCGAGTAGGCCTTTGAGGGCTGTATTGCCAGTCAAGAGAATAATTTTGGGGTCCACCAGCCGGACCTGCTCTTTTAAGTATGGCAAACAGGCAGCGACTTCGGCTGCAACCGGTGTGCGGTTACCGGGTGGGCGGCATTTCACCACGTTACAGATATACACATCGTTTGCCGTGTCTAGCCGCACAGAGGCCAAAATTTTCTCTAGGAGCTGGCCCGATTTACCCACAAAAGGTTTTCCCTGTTCATCCTCACTTTGACCCGGCCCTTCGCCAATAATCATGACCGAGGCGGTTGGGCTACCGCGGCTAATGACCACGTTAGTCCGACCGCTGGCTAAGTCGCAGCGCTGACACTGTTTGCAGTGGATGGCTAGCTGGTCCAAGTCCTGATACGCACCCGGCGGAATTGGAATGCTGGCACTGGTGGGAATCTGTTCCCAGGTTTCGGGGGGGAGGGCGTCAGCTTCGGGGGCCGACTGACCGCCAAACAGACCAATCTGCTCTGTCATGCAAACTCAAGTAGCAAAGGACACA
>JBCAWO010000057.1:0-29819 GCA_038534515.1 Cyanobacteria bacterium J06554_1 | reverse complement strand
ATCTTGAGTTGTACCTACCCGCCGTTTGTAAAGATAACCCAGCCAACCAGGAGCTGCAATCGATGCCAGAATACCCGCCATCAAAATAACAACCAATAGTTCAATCAGCGTAAAGCCCTGCTGACGCCCGTGGCCAGTAACGGAGCGACGCAATAAGCTAATGGCTAAGTTCATCCGAGAATCTTTCATGCTCTGTTTAACCATCCCTATTAACACCACCACCAACATTCACACGAGCTTCTATTTCTGGGTACCGACTCCCTTCACTAGCCCCATTCAAATATGAATCACTCGCATCCAAAGAGCTGATATTGCCGCGAACACCAGCGACGACGCCGCCAGCGCCATCGGTAACACCGATACGCGGATCGCCTTGAACAACCAAATAGACATCCTGGCTGGCCCTGACACCTATGTTGTTAGGGTTAGTCGCAGCCGTCGGGTCTGGAGACGGATCTCGCACACAGGCATAAAACGAGGAATCTTCCGTAGCATTAGCAGGTACGGCTGCATACTGACCCGCAGCTCCACCAGTAACGGCAGCACAGTCTACAAACTGCGCATCGGGTATTGCTGCATCTTCGTCGTCGTAATTTAAGCCAATCTGATCGACTAACGTCGTAGGAGTTAGAGCAGGACCGAGTGGATCGGCAGGCCAGTTTTCAAGCTGGTTAAAGGTGTCTGCGTTACCAGCGTCAGTCGGATCAGTATAACCAAGAGTTTCTTCAAATGGGTTGGCGGCGTTTGCTAAATCGACATACTTTGGCAATTCATATCGCTCGATACGGGCTGGCCCCTGCCAAGGTTCACCGTCCTCATTAAGCCGGTGGGCGTATATGACTAGTGAATAAGATGCACGACGAGCCTTGAGAATCTCGCACTCTGCAATCGCAGCGTCCCTGGGGCCATTATCGCCACTAGGGCCATAGCGCGTTACACAGGTAACAGGAGGAGTTGCAGTGTCATCATCCTCTATGTTCGCCAATTCATCATCAGCTTCGATGGGAACAGGTCGCCACAGCGCCAACACTGGCTGACTACCAGCGGTAATGTAAGGCGCAAGATCGCTTAGAGCCAGTGCATCTGGGTCAGCCGGGTCAGGTAGGGCTAAATCATATACATAAATTGCTTCCCGCAGATCATCAGCAATAAAGTCAGCGGCTCGACGGGTATCTTGCTGAAGCTGATCTAGCTTAGCCTCACGCCGATCAATCTGTAGAAAGTTGACGATTAAGGTCATCAACCCAGCAAAGATCACACCGGACATTATCAAAGCAATCAGCAACTCCAGAAGGGTAAAGCCCTGATTATTAGAGGCAACTTTTTGCAGCCTGCGCCGCCTCATCAAACGTTTTCGTAAATTGAAAGACACCATGATTAACCCTTAAAGTTTGCCTGCCTATTGCTGCTTTTGAATAATCTACGGAGGAGTGAGAGGAGGAGGAGAACAATTGTCTGGAATGGCAGAATCGGGATCAGCCACAGCATTTGTCGCATTCAGATAGTTATAGTAATCACATAGTGACTGCCCAGTATCACTCTTAAATACGGATGCAGACAGAACTGCCAAAGGACTGTTAAGCGTCTCAGAAGAAACCGCATTACCAGCAAAGCCATAGTTCGCCTGCTCAATCCCCAATTCTGCTGGTCTGTTTTGCACCGCATCCGCTCGATATACCCTAACCCCTACATCAAAAACAGCCAGAGCAAGACTTGGGTCAGCCCCTACATCGTCAATAAAACCAATATGGTTGCGGAATACCTGCACCGCCAGGTCAGGCTCATTATCACTGTCTAAAAAAACAGCCTTTGCCACCCGAAAATCAGTTTTATAGTTGTCGTTATCTAAAACAGCAGTCGGCGGTGGTACCTTTGCAACATCAGTAAAATCCAGCCTTGATGTCACGTTGACGGCAGGAACATCAATCTCATTCTTAAAGTCATCCCCACGGGCAACGGCTGTTTTAATTCTGTCAATTTCCCCCTGGGCCGCCTGGAGGGCCTGATCAGCCCGCTGGTTTTGCACACGAGTACTGACAGCAAGCACAACCAGCGGAGCCGAAACCGCCACAACAGCCTGAATTACAAACAGGGCTACCAAGATTTCCAGCAATGTGAGACCTGAAGTAGGGCCCCCATGGGACCGACGAAATCGGCTTTTAACAACAGACTTTAGTGACAGACCCATTTCGTTAGCCTCCCTACAGAGCATCTACAGCTGTCTTGCAAGAAGCTACATCCGTCGCTCCAAGCTGCTTGTTTACCTCGATGTAATCACCAGCCGCATTGCTGCCGCACATCAATCGCTTGATGTATTCATCATTTAGAGGCAAGTCACGATAATACTCGTTGCGCGGTTCACCAACACTTTGGAAACGCTGACCAATCGGTGCTGCAAAACGATATTGCAACGCAACGTCATAACCCCAATAACGGTTAGGAGGGAAGTAGTATTTGTTATCCTGTGTTGTCAGGTCCGGAACACTTCCTGGCTCCCAAGCATCCTGGTCAAACGTGCCCGTGGCTTGGGTACTAAAGTTTAGCTGGAACATCCCTCCAGAGATAAAGAGCGGCTTATCTTCCCAGAATTCCAACATCCTTGGGAAGTTGTGTAGACCGCCATAGGTCTGACCTGGGCGAGAAGGATGAACTCCACTAATTAGCAAAGCATTAACACGGTTAGCATCTACCGGATCGGGTTGGCCATTATCCGCCGTCATCATGTCAACGTATCGAGTCTCATCGTACTTATTGATGTCTGGCCAAACATATTGATTGTTACCACCAAACTGCACTGGAAACTCTTTTCCTGTAGCACCGCCACCATCACCGTTATTGTTAACCGTTCCGTTCCGGCTAATTAATATCGGTAGTCTGGCATCGTCATAAGCATTACTCTCACGCAGCCATCTCATTGCCGCTGCGTCATTATCGGCCGCCGCAATGTTTCTACCCTGGCAAGCAGGTGTGTTACGAGCAGTGTGAGGGCAAGGATGGTGGAAGTTTAGGAACGAGGTGTTTGAGTTAGGAATACCATGATTGACGCCACTTGCACCTTTACTGGCGATCATAAAGGCATCCTCTACTTCACCGTCTAAGAACGTGTCAGAAAGAATTGAGATCGCATCGGCAAACACCTCAACCGGTCGCCAGGTATCCTCTACTGGATCTGCAAATCGAGGGTCTAAGTCAGCTTCAGCTCGATTGTAAAACAGATCTTTAGCACCGTTAGCACCGTCTTCATTGGCCGCATCCGCAAAGTCAGTCCCCAAGAACGATGCTCCCGCAAACTCTTCCAAGAAGCTATTGATGTCTACCGGATCGCCAGGGGCCTTATGCAGATTCAAATTGCCTTTGATATAGACAGGGTTGTCACTGACAAAGGTCATACCCGCCGATTCAAAGGTATCGCTGCGCACCAGCTCGTCTCCGTTAATAATTCGGAAACCATAGGGACGTCGCATGGGGTCAGGGGCCATATCCACCGGTTTAGGACTAATACCCTCATCGGTACTTAGCGGTGGGTCAAAGGTGTCGGCCCCACTACCGTCAGCCGCATCAATATCCATACGACAGTTAGCATCAGCAGCCACCGTTAATCCTGCCAGGTTATCAAATACGCTACAGTCGCTCGCGCCTCCATCATTCCAGGTGGCAAGCGCATGTCTAGGACGCACAATAGAGTCCTCACGCACTGCATCCTCACGGAACACATAGATTAGACCGTCGCTTTCAGGAATCCAGGATTCACCGGTCGCTTCCACCGTATTAGCGGTCAGCTTCTCGATATCGACATCAAGCGTACGCACAGCCATCAGCTCACGGCCATCCATCATCACCTTATCAAGCAGTGCTAACTCCTGAACTGCTCCAGCCGGATTGATAATATAATTCTTGGTCCGATTTTCCCGAGAAAGCTGGGAATTGTCTGCTAAGAGCGTTGCCCCTGCGGGTGTCGCAGTTGGCTGTCTAAATACGGCAACATCGGCTCTTGGCGTCAGGTCAATCGCATCTGGATCGACAGCGCTATAGAGCGTACCAACAGCAGGATCTCTATTCACACCGTCAGCGCCAGCAATGTAGGTGGTTGCTACTCCGTCTTCGGTAAAATACTCTTCACCAGCAACAGGTTGTGTGTGATCAACCTGACCAGTTGCAGGATCAGGAGGCACAATCTCATCATTGTTACCCAGATGATTATGGTCGATGACAGGGAAGAGATAATAAAGAGCCGGATACTTGGGAGCAGTTGCAGTACCTACTGTCTGAGGCCTAAATCCGTAAGCTCGGTCACGTAAAATCTGATCGGCCTCAGCGGTATTTTCCTTCAGGTTGTAGGCCAACATCCCCAACGAGCAAGCAGCAGTATGCAGAGCTGATTTATCCGCCGGGCTCAGGGCATTGTAAGCATTTGCCGTTGTGATTTTATCGGTCTCAACACCAGTTGCAGGGTTGTAGTCAAACAGAACCCGACGCAGGATTGAGAAATCTCCCCACATTGACAGGTAGGGATAGGGGTGAACCAGCTCAGCGGTGTCGGCGTTGATCCCATTGTAGAGATTCCCCTCAATTCCCTGGGTGGCAGCGAAAGAAGGAGCTCCGCCAAACGGATCGCCCGCAAAATGGGCCAGGTTCCGTAACGCCTGCCCTAGGGGCGCAGCTGGCAGAATGTCGCTAGCAAAGGAAGCACCATAAAAGTCAAATTCCCAGCCGTTGGTGCCGTTTCCACTCAAAAAGTCAACCTGAGGACTACCAGAGGGATAGGTACCAAATGTACGGCTATTGACCAACGTACTCGCTGTACCCGGATGTGCTGCGGAAGCCATACAAATGTATGGCAGGTCGCCAGGACTGTTATTATCCACGCCCTGGGTGTAGTGATAAACAACTAAGCTCTGTACCGCAGCCAGATTGTCCCGCAGGGTTCTGTGCTGAAGTGTCTCCGCCTCACCCTTATATTCCTGGCCACCCGCATTAGCAGTTGGTGCAGCATTTTCATCTGAGGGATAAAGCGGGTCGGCATTCCCACCCCAGTTATTGGCGTTGCCCAGCTCCAGACGCTGACCAACAATTGCCCGCATACCAGTCAGCTTCGAGCGTCTTTCCCAGTAACCATCTAAGCCAAACTCACCTGCTTCGGTATCGTTACTAACCAATGCTGAGTGGTCAACAATCTCCTCACCAACTCTTTTCTGAGCCAGGGGCGCGCCGTCTTTCAATACTAAAGACTGGCGACTATCATAAACGGGCTTCGGACCGTAGCGATTATCGGCTCTAAAACCGTCGTCTAAAAAGGGACGATTATCAGTTGGCTGCTCTAGCTCAACCCGTCCGCTGTCTGAATTGCCATCGGGCTTTTTGAGAGCGCTTGCAACCCAGGCTGGATCAGTGTAAACACCATCTTCTAGGTGCCTGTAGGCGTCCTCGGTCAAAATCGCAACTGGGTCAATGGCAATGGCAGAGGGGGTTTGAGTTGGCAAGGCCACCGTCGAGTCATTCCCCGTATTGGTTGCATTCCCCTTGTTATTAAAGGAGATTTCTGCGGGAATAGGTGCGCCATTGTATAGGTGAAACGTAACCCCATCATCAGTTCCAGCAGCACCGCCCCTCAATGCGAAGGTATTTTGAATGATACTGGCACCAGTCACCTGACCAACAAAATCTTCCGGATCGTCGAAGTCATCGTCGCCAGTATTATCCACCGCGTTCAAGCTAATTTCAGACGCTAGGGGGTCGCTAATACAAGAACTCAGGGCGCTGGTTAGATATGCCTTAAAACTACGCTCAACAAAAAGGTTCCCCTCAGTATGCATAGCGCCATTCCAACGCAGGTTTGGACCAGGGAAAATATCAAGGTCATAACGGAACCAGGCTCCCCACTTAAGTCCCTTGGGTGCCACACGTACCTGCTGATATTCAGCAGCGTTCACAATGGGCTGGTTATTTTTACCGTACTTAATCGATAGAACGTTGACCTGAAAGTTCTTTTCTAGCTGGGTAGAACCAATCTCTTGCCAACCACTCTCAGATACAGAACCAATGGGACAGTTAGCACCAAGCCCCGTAGTGCTGATGGGCGCATTACGCACTACCATGGCCTCAGACTTTTCTGCAGTGACAGGCGAGGCCACGTCAATATCACTATCTATCGTGAACGCACTGTCACGCGTACCGTTGGCTTCACTCTCATCACTGGCACCCTTGAGGCTGATGGAGTAGATAACAGTCTGCTCATCATCGGTCCCCTCGCCAATGGTGAAACTCCAAGCAGGGTCTAAGTCCTCATTTCGAGTGGCTGAGGCAGCAGGCACTTCATGATTTTGATCAATGAAGAGATGTTCACCAGGCCCGCCAACAATGTTTAGCTGGGTTTCATCAGCCAGGGTGTAGGGATTGCGGGCAGCATCGGCAGGGTCTTCATCTCCCGAACGCCGCAATAGTTCTTCAAGCAGCTCTATATCGGTTGGCAAACGCTTTTCAGCAGTTGCCGACGCTTCTTTGAACATGTACTCAATCTTGGCCTTGGCTCGATCAATAGCCGGTGTCGCAAACTCTCCAACTAACTTTTGCTCTCGCTGGGAAATGGTTTGCTCAATTCGAGAAAATGACCGAAAGCTAAGCCCTCCAACGGTTAACGAGAAAACCAGGAGGAGGAGCACTGTCGTTGGCAAAACAAAACCAGCCTGATTTGCACGGGTGAAGCGCGCACTTATAAATACTAATCGCAGCAGCCACGCCATAAAGCGCTTAGGTAACTGCCTGATTTGAGCTAAAGATTGATGACGTTTAGAAACTCGAGAGCGTTTTGGAGTAGACATCGCTGACTTTTAAGAACGAGCGGTAGACCTGGTGCAGGTGACACCACTGTGACCATGTATTAATAGCCCTGCTGAGCTAAGCTTCGATAAATCTCCAGGGAACAGAAGATTTGATTGGCATCTACATGCCCCATAGTAGACCCGGCTAGCCTAAATCCTCAATTATCAAAATGATAATCAGAAAATGAGCTGCGTTAATAAGTGTGAAGCCTGAATATTAATGAAGCCTGAATATCCATTTAAAATTTACCCACTCCTTGTAGCAAAGCGATCAGGTAGTCGTCAAAACAGGACAGGTGTCGGACATCGCAGCGGTCTCTATTGACTCAAAGACAGTGGCTTTAACCTCTTGACCGTCACTACATACACTAAATCCCCCGTACTCTTCAGCCAGGGGATTTATCCGTGAATACACTAAAACTTCAAAGTTCTGAGCCAGCTACTCAGACAGTGTGAAGCTACAAAACCTTAGAGTGCCACCGCCAGCAAAACAGTTGTTTGAATTAACGTAGCCGACAGCCTAGTACTTGCTCAGATCCAAACCAGCTTCACGAGCCATGGCTTCAATCCCTTTCTTTTCAAGAGTTTTGATTGCCTTGGCAGATAGACGTAGCTTTACCCAACGCTTACCTGTAGGCCACCAAACTCGTTTATCTTGCAGGTTGGCATGCTGTAGGCGCTTAGTACGTCGGTGAGAGTGGGAAACAGCAAAGGCGTTGTTTGCCTTCTTATTAGTCAGATCGCATCTGCGGCTCATGGCACGGTCCTTGGAATACAGTCCCTAATTGTCACATAGCTACCTGCCGCACGGCAACCCCGTTTGAGCGGCAAATTAGTCATCTACTCGATAGACCCTCCGCCCACGTCTTCCTTTACCCCTGAGCGCAGCAGAAAATCACTAAAAATTTACTCCTGGACAATGGTGTAAAGGAAGACTGTTCAAGAGATACTACGATTTGGTTAACCCTGTCAGCAGGCTATTTGAGCGCTCCACAAAGGACTTCATGCCGTCGGCATCAAAGCCTTTTTGGGCCATTAGGGCTAAATCGTACACATGCTGGCAAATCATATTGGCCATGGCCGCCGATGGAGACTGGCCGCCATCGGTCTGCACAATGGTCCCTTGGTTCATATCCAACAGATTTTGAATCAGCGGATGGGCTGTATTGACCAGCAGGGTATGTTCTTCGGGAAACTGTGCCGTCTGCTGCTGCATCATGGCCATCATTTCCTGCATTCGGCGCATTTCTTCGGGTAGCAGCACGATTGCCGGAGGCGCACCCTGGGCATTGTCAGCTTTTAACGCATCGGTCCGAATGGTTACCTTAGGCTTGTCAAGAGCCTGTTCAAACAGCTCCTTAACCTGCTCACTTTTGGTCTTATTGGTGGTCGGATCGACAATTTCACCACTGGCAGAATCGTCAATCAGCGTATCGTCCAAATCAGAGTCTACACGCGAAAATTTAACGTCTGAATACTCACGCTCCAGAAATGGTACAAAGTGGGTGTCGATGAATGAGTCTAGATAAAGTACTTCCAGCCCCTGACGCTTGTGCAAATCGATGTAGGTGGCTTGGGACACTTCATCGGTGGCATAGAAAACTCGGTTTTCGTGCTGGTCTTTATTGCGTTCTAGATACTCTTTAAGAGTGGTGTAGGAATTTCCATTGGCATCAACGGCCGCGGCGTTTTCTCCATCAGCAGATTGCCAGGCGTCATCGTCGCCAGTCTGTACCTCGACTTTGGGCTGTTCACTGGCCAGCTGCGCCGTGGTGCGAAAAATTAAGAAGTCTGCAATCTGCTGCTTGAATTTATCGTTATTTAGGGAGCCAAACTTAACAAAGGTGCCCAAATCTTGCCAGCACTCGATGTACTTTGCCTTATCGGTACGGTACAGCTCTTTGAGACGGTCACCTACCTTTTTGGCAATGTAGTCAGCAATGCGCTTAACCGTTCGATCATTCTGCAAAAAACTGCGAGATACGTTGAGCGGAATGTCGGTACTATCGACCACGCCACGCAACGGCAGTAAAAACTGAGGAATGATTTCTTCGCAGTTATCGCTAACGAAAACCTGGTTACAGAAAAGCTTAATCTGCCCTTTGGTCACGTCTACATCGGGACGGAGCTTGGGGAAGTAAAGGATACCGTTGACGACAAAGGGGTAGTCCGTATTGAGGTGGACCCACAGTAGCGGCTCTTCTTGAAAGGGGTAGAGATAGCGATATAGCTCCAGGTAGTCCTCATCAGTCAGGTTGCTGGGCGACTGCTTCCAGGGAGCGTTTTGCTTATTGGCCACTTCCCCATCTAACTTGATGGGGACGGGCATAAAGTCACAGTAGGTCTTGATCAGCTGCTGAATACGTGGGGTCTCTAGGTATTCAGCTTCTTCCTCCATTAGATGGAGGGTGATGGTGGTGCCGCGGTCAGTGCGCTCTGAGTCGCTGATTTCAAAGCTGGTGGTGCCGTCACAGGTCCAGTGAACGGCGGTTGCTCCTTCTTGGTAAGACAGGGTGTCGATGTCTACTCGATCGGACACCATAAAGGAGGAGTAGAAGCCAAGACCAAAGTGACCAATAATCTGCTGGTCAGCATTGTCAGTGTATTTGGTGACAAACTCTTCGGCGCTGGAAAACGCTACCTGGTTGATATATTTTTTTACCTCATCGGCCGTCATACCAATACCGGTATCGCTGATGCTGAGGGTTTTGGCGTCTTTATCAATGGCGATGGTGATCTCTGGTTCACCCACTTCGCCGGTGAAATCAGAGCTACGGGACACCATATTCAGCTTGCTAATGGCGTCTACCGCATTGGAAATTAACTCCCGTAGGAAAATTTCATGGTCGGAATAGAGCCATTTTTTGATGATGGGAAAAATATTGTCAGTATGGATACTGATATTTCCCTTTTCTTGAACAACTGCCATGACCTACCTAGACTCACTAAAAGCTTACTAATGATTTCGCTCTGCCTGCTATCACAGGCAAAGCTTGTCACAGTCTATATTGAGCTGCGATCGCACGTTGTAACCAATTGTTGATTTCCGTTGAATCCAGTTCGGTTTCCCTCACCTATAGCAAAGGGCCTGATGTATTGGGACGTTTGCGCGTCAGGTTAGCGGTTGCTGCTGGGAACTGTCGGGGATATGCATAATCTTAACTAACCTGACAGATGCAAAAACTTATTGCATCTGGTTTGCATATGGGCAGAGGGCTGGCTGAGCAGGGCTAATCGTCACCAACTAAAGTCTTTTCCCAAAAATTCATACAAACGTTGGTTGTGGGAAGAAAAATAACTATTTAGGTATCGGTAGACATCCGGGGGGATGTCTACTCTGTTGGGGGCAATATTGCGCGGCTTCAGGTTGTTAAATTGAAAGTTAGGGTCAATGTCAACAAACTCACACACTCGCCGTAGGGCAGAGCTGGGGTCTTGAAAAAAGCCTTCGCTTTCAAGGATGAGCAGATTTTCTCGAGGAAAGTAGGTTAGAAAGCGCTCTAATTGTTCCAGGTAGCGACCACGACTTTTGTAGGATAGGTGAATAAATGTTTCACTCTTATAGTCTTGGTGTTGCAACTTGGGGGCCAGACGTTTTTCCTCAGCGCGCATGGCATCAGCAATATCTAATGGCTCACGATGATGGCGTTTTTCGTGAAAGTAGTGTGAGATTGCTCGCTCAGTTGGATTGCGCAAGACGGCAATAAGTTTAACGTTGGGAAGCAGCTCAAAAATCCGCTTGGGGGCTAGGGGATTAAACATATACAGCGGAGAGGCTTCAAAAGTATGGCCACCCTGTTTGATGGCACTTTTTAAGGGAAAATTAGCCCGATACCAGGGCTCACCCTTTTGAAAATTATTGATGATGGGTTCTAGCCCTCCATCAAAAAAATGGACTTCCTTGATATAGGCGGCCCAAAGCTGAGGATGCTCGACCAGGTAGTCATACAGGCTGGTTGTTCCACACTTTTGGGCACCCACAATTAAAAAGCTGGGCAGTGCTCTGCTAAACCAGGTTGCACGGCGCGATTGCCAGATCATGTGACGACGGGCAACAAACGCCCAATCTGGAACAAACGTTTTCAGGTCATGCATGACTGGCATAGGTCTCTAAATTAATGGTGCGATGATGAACCTCAAATCAATATTGCCCAGGGTCGTTATGATTGCCCAAATTGCCCCGTGCTTTTTGAGTTAACGCGTTAGCGGGTATACAGCCATCAGATAAGTTCTTTTAAGTTCTTTTGAGCGTGTGGGCATCATTACGTTTATAAAGCAGCCTGACATATATGAGCACAGCTATCTCCTCAAAGCCTTTACACACAATGGGTAAACGGTTGCTCAGCCGTTGGTTCTTTTATGGGTATGTCGGTGGTCATGTCCGACATGTATATGGCCCTAGGGTGGTGGTGCGATCGCAAACCGACTGCATTGTCCTATCCGTCATCAAAGACTGCGAGGAGTACATTACAACCTTTATTGATTACTATCTGGCCCAGGGGTTTGCCCACATCGTGCTGATGGACAATGGCTCCACAGATAGGACCCTAGAGCTCGCTTCTCAATATGGTCAGGATGGCAAGGTCACAATTCTTCAGTGTCTGCTGCCCTTTGGCCAGTACAAGCGTCACATGTGTAACTACATGGCCCATCGGTTTTCGACCCACCGCTGGTGCTTACTGGCAGATTGTGATGAATTTTTTGACTATCCAGGCTCCGAGTGCCTCACCCTATCTCAGCTCATACAGTATCTCAATCGGCAAAACACAACGGCGGTGCTGGTGCAGATGCTAGATATGTACCCTCAAACAGCGATCGGTCCACAACAGGCTAGCCGTAATTTTCGCGCTGCCCACCGCTGGTTTGAGGTCAATACCCTGGAACCTCGGATCATCCCCACGGGGTTACAGAATCAGTTATCGTCCGAGGATTTACACCTAAATTATGGGGGGGTGCGCCAGCGGATTTTTGAGGCATCTCCACTGCTGTCTAAATTCTCATTAATTAAACCAGATCGCTATCTGCACCTGGTGGGTCTACACCTGGTGAGCTGGGCCAAGGTGGCTGACATTTCCTGTGTGGTGTACCACTATAAATTTCTGGCCGGGTTTTCCCAACGGGTTACCCAAGCTATTCGCCAGGGGCAATATTACCAGGGGTCTGCAGAATACAAACAGTATCAGGCCAAACTCTCAGACGAGGCAGGCATCACCCTATGGACTCACGAGTCTATCGCTTTGGCAGGTCCACAGCAGCTAATAGACCTGGACCTGCTCACCGTCAGCGAGCGCTATCGTCACTACTGTGCTGAAGCAGCATCTGCCTCATCGTCCGCCACCAGCCTGACCAAAGCTCCCTAGGTCAACTTGCGCAGTCCGAGCCAATACGTGGGCTTGCTGGGTCTGATCAAATATGGCGTAGAATTTTTTACCCGCCGTGGACTGGATATCGGCCTGGTTGAGCGCCTTCCAATTTTCGCGATCGCGAATTAGCCCCTGGGAAGTGCGCTGATAGCTGGTGAGCATATCGGTCTCAAACCTGAGGTCAAGAAATTGGCACAGCTGTTGAACTTCAGTGTCGGTGGCATTGACCAGCGCGTCATATCTGACAGCCGTATGGTTAGGGTCCCCTAGGTAGCGGCGGCTAATGGCCACATCATTAATCCAGCGGTCAATACAGCCGTCTAGGCCGTCAAAGTACTGGCCCCAAACCTGGGGATGACGCTGACAGAGATCGTAAAGTGAGGCAATCGTATCGGCCCCATTGCGAACAATGTGGATAATTTTTGCCCCGGGCAGATACTGCTCAATGTCACCGATAGCATGTAAATGCTCTGGAGTTTTTTCGAGCCAAATGTGTTTGCCCTGACGCTGAGCTAACTGGAGCAGGATGCGATCAAAGCAATCCACATAGGAACGGACAAACGGAAATTTGGGCAGTGTAGAGCGCAGCTCAGGGGCACCAACATCATCCAAAAATTTTTCGAGGGTGGGCTTTAGGGTAGGGTTGGTTAGCCCCAAGGCATAGCGGCGAGATTTCTCCCTGGGTTCGGCAATCAGGCGCAAAAAAAACTTAGACTCGGGGAAAGATGCGATCGCACTGTGACTTGCCAATAAACTCTGCAATAACGTTGTCCCAGAACGGGGACAGCCCACAATAAAAATGCAACCAGTTGGCATCGAATTGATTGGTTTGAATTGGTTTGAATTGGTTTAACCAGAGGGACTCAACTTTAGCCGCTGCTGATTGCAGGTATGAACCGATCGGCCAGATAGACCATGAGGACAGCAGCTTGCCGATACAATCATCCTAAGGAGCCGCAGCGCCAAATGATTAAACAGACTGGTTATGAAACTGTCTAAAGAGATAAACAAATGGACTTTTTAGGTTACCCATGTGAAACGCCAAAAGACAGTCCGCTTCAACAGTTGATGTAGCTCGGTGGCGATATTTTGTTAAATGCATAACAATCCGTTTCAGACTCCCAAAAAAAGATTTAAGTAACAAGATTGGCCGCTGCCAGGGAACCGCCTCGATCATCAACAGATCGCAGGTACACAAACCATAGGCATGGGTTAGGGCCTTTAGATAGGACCGTTCTAACCGGTTTTTGGGAATAAAATGCTCAATCGTGGTGTACGGGTTATACCAAATTTCCCAATTGGCCTTGGCCATCCGCCAAGAGATTTCTGAATCGTCTGCTCCTCGAGTATTGCGCACCAACACGGGTGGAATGCATGTTTCCCAGGCCACCCTACGCACCACCAACCCTGCCCCCGGCGGAAACTGGAGTTGTTCAATGGGGTAGCGATGGGGGTGATTACCCCGGTCTCGAATAGCGAGAAATCCGAGCAATGGTTTTACATCTGTCGGTAATTCGGCATCAAAAACACCAACAATACGCCCTCCAAAAGCCCCGGCCCGAGGATATTGCCGACTAAAGGCAACTATCTGATTGACCCAGTCCTCCGGAGGCCAGTTGTCATCATCTAAAAAGGCGACCAAATCGCCATCAGAATTATCCATGCCACACTGGCGCGCATAGGCTAGCCCCTGCTGGGGTTCAAAAACATAATTTAGCGGTCTATCGGTCGGCCAGTTTTTCTGGTATCGTCGCACAACCTCAGCCGTACCGTCGCTGCTGTTGTTATCAACCACCCATATATTCCACACAATATCGTCATCGACATGCTGCTGAGCCAAACGGTCCAACACATCAGGAATACGATGTGCCCCGTTATAGGTAGGCACCACCACAGAAAGCATTACCGGTGAAGGAGTGGACATCGGTGTAAGCCTAAACGATAACGCCCAGCGCAACTAGCGCAGTCGGCGCTTAATCAGAATGCCCCAAATATAAAAAGGGCTGATCAAACTACTGAGATATAGCTGTAGCTCACAGGCAGAAACTGTGTGAGTTTTAAGTAGCGTCCGATAGGTCAATACATGGTGGAGGGCCTTACCCAAATCGTTTGCAACGTAAACCCAAAACATAAAAGGCCGTTGCCAGAATGGCATGTTGAGCATACGAGTCACATGACGACTCAGACCAATACCCCTAAAAAATGCCAGCAGGTAGGTGCGCTGCAAACGACGGGCAGGAATTTGATGCCAAACCTTCATAGCCGGATTGTGCCAAATTTCCCAGTTGCCCCTGCGAATGTGGGTAATGGCTTCCAGGTCTTCTCCTGTAAGCATTTGCTCATCGTGGCGACCGGTCAAAATCAGCTGCGCAGGCACATGGTTGAGCCAGGCTCTGCGGCGTACAACCAAGCCTGCCGACGGAGGCAACACCCGCAATCGGGGCTGATAAACATGGGCGGTGTCCCCCCGCTGGGTCAGGGCAAAAAATGACTGAATCCGATGAAAATCATCGGGTAGTGCCCCTTCAAACTGGCCCTGAATTTGACTTCCGTAGGCCCCAACGTGGGGATGCTCCTGACCAAAGGCATAGGCCGCCGCCACCCAGTCGTCAGCCGGTAGGTTGTCGTCATCTAAAAACCCCACCAGCTCACTTTTGGCCTGTTCCATAGCCAGCTGTCGAGCATAGGCAGCGCCCTGACGCTCTTCAAAGAAATATCGTAGCGGAATTTCCGATGGCCAATTTTGCTGATATTGACGGACAACAGCCTCTGTAGAGTCGCTGCTGTTGTTGTCGATTACAAAAACTTCCCACCGCACACCCTGGGCACCAAGCTGCTGCCGTAGACGTTCGAGCACAGCCGGAATACGCCCAGCACCATCATAGGTACAAATAGCGATCGTAAAATCACATGACCGCTGCACTGTCTCTGTAGCAGGAGAGGACAACACGACTGAATGGCTCATGGGCAATCGGTAGATTCACAGCATTGATAACAGGGAAGTAGAACTAACTTCGGCAAAGCCCTTAGGGGAATTAATCAATCTTAAAATAGGGAACCGATACCATGCGCCAAAAGCATGTCATACATAGCATTATGTATGGAGATCGTGGATTTGCGTGTTCGCCAAACCATAATTAAAAGCTTGATTTGAAGCTTATCGGTAAATTTAGCGATTACTTAGGGCTATTTGACCACTTTGCAGACTGCCCCTTAGTCAAACCACTGTCATATTACGTTTAAGATTCAGAATTTAAAGTTCAGACTCCATTGGCAAATTCAAGCGCTTAAGCCTCGGCTGGGCAGGTTTGGTGGGCAGGTTTGGTAACTGTAGATAACCCTGATTTGGCAATGGATGCCTGACAACGGTATGCCTCCCTCAAATCGGTCCGTGTCGCCGTGACAGCTGGTTAGTTCGGTTGTTGAGATTGACTGATTTTTTTAGCAATTAGTTCTCCCAATTGATAAATCACTACATCTAGCGTTTGTACTAAAGACAAGACACTAGATTTTTTCAATTAGGAGTGCTAGTCTTTATTTCCATGTGATCTAGCATATCTAGAGTGTTAACAATTGTTAGGACCGTCATAAGCGCTATATGTGCTGTGTTTGGCTTCACCAGCGTGTCCATGTCCCATCGTTAACGGCACATCCTATCTACACCCCTAAAATTCGCAAGGAAGCTCGGACGAATGGTTCAAGAGTTAGAACGACTACGAACGAAAACGCCTTTTCCTGAGACGGCACCCGCGGCCTATCCAGTGTTTTACCGTACCTACAGCCGCCGTTTGGATAACGGACAGCGCGAGTCATGGTATGACGTTTGCGATCGCACCTTGGGCGGCTTAGTCGAATTAGGCAAGCTCACGGCTGACGAAAAGTCGTTGGTACAACGGATGCAGCGTGAGCTCAAGGCGCTACCGTCGGGTCGTTGGCTCTGGGTAGGTGGGACTGACTGGAGCAAGCAGCCCAAAAACTTCTCTGGGGCCTATAACTGCACCAGCACCAATGTGGTGGATTGGCGCTCCTTTGGCCTGATGATGGATCTGGCCATGATGGGCTGTGGGACAGGCGCGGTGCTAGAGCCCAAATACATTGACCAGCTGCCAGTCATTCGTAATCGACTGAGGATCACGATGGCGGGTGATGTGGGCACAGCACCCGCAGACCAGCGCCGGGAAGAAACCGACGTAACCATTGACGGCAATCGGGTGGAAATCCATGTGGGCGACAGCCGCAACGGCTGGGTCATGTCATATCAGAAGATTTTAGAACTCTCCAGCAATGAGTATTTCACAGGCGATGTGGAGGTCATTGTTGACTTGAGTGATGTCCGTCCTGCTGGGGAGAAGCTCAAAGGATTTGGTGGCATGGCCAACCCGGTAAAGCTACCGGGCCTATATGAGCGCTGCGCCAAAATTCTCAATAAAGCCATCGGCCGTCAGCTCAACTCCATTGAGTGCTGCCTGCTGATCGATGAAGCGGCTGCCTGTGTGGTAGCGGGCAATATTCGTCGCTCAGCAGGTATGCGCCAGTTTGATAGCCATGACGAGCTGGCCACGAACGCTAAGGATAATCTGTGGCAGCAGGATGCAGACGGCAACTGGCGCATCGACCCGGAACGGGATGCGCTGCGCATGGCAAACCACACGCGGGTCTTTCACACCAAGCCATCCTTAGAGGAAATGACCGACGCGGTGCGCAAGCAGTTTTACTCCGGTGAGGGGGCCATTCAGTGGGCGGGGGAAGCCGAACGCCGCGCCCAGGGTAAAGGGCGCTACGGTCTGAATCCCTGTGGTGAAATTTTGGGTCAAAATTTCCACTGCAACCTGGCAGAAATCCATCTAAATCAGATAGATCCTAAAAATCTGCAGGAACAGGAAGACGCGTTTAGAGCGGGCGGTATTGCCGTCGCGGCCCTGCTCAACCATCAGTTTATTGAGCCCCGCTACCAGCAGTCTCGTCTGGAAGACCCCATTGTCGGGGTGTCCTTTACCGGTCTGTTTGACTTCTTTGTGCGTGCCTTTGGGGTGGACTGGCTAACGTGGTGGGAGACCGGTCGTCCAGATACGATGCAGGGTCTAGAGTTTAAGGCCAAGGAGCAAGAGTATCTGAGCCGCTGGAAGACAATCGTTCATGAAACGGTTTGGGGGTATTGCGATCGCCATAACATTCCACGTCCCAACCGCTGCACCACCGTACAGCCTGCGGGCACCAAGAGTCTGCTTAGCGGTGCGTCCTCTGGTTGGCATCCGCCCAAGTCCCAGCGATTTATCCGTCGCATCACCTTCCGTAAAGACGATCCGGTAGCACTGGCCTGTATTGACTATGGCTATTCGGTCATCCCATCCCAGTCCGACAAGGATGAGAATGGCAACTTGCTTAACGATCCCTTTGATCCACGCTGCACCGAGTGGCTGGTGGAAATGCCGGTGGAAGTCCCCTGGGCAAATCTACCAGGGGCAGACGACGTGGCCATTGAACAGTTTTCGGCCCTGGCCCAGTTTGACTTCTACATGCAGGTGCAGAGTCAGTACACCGCCCACAATACGTCGGCCACCATCGAGTTTCGTGAAAACGAAATTGAGCCCCTAGCCAAGCGTATCCACCAGGCAGTGGAAAATGACGAGGGTTATATTTCTTCGGCCTTGCTGGCTCGTTTTGATAATTTGCAAACTTTCCCTCGCCTACCGTTTGAGCCCATTGACAAGGCTCAATACGAGGAGCTGTGTAAGGACGTAATCGCCCGTCGCACAACGGAAAACTTCCACGCGGCACTAGAGCAGTACGACGCAGGGGAACTGATCGAAGCAGGTCCGGCTGGCTGTGACTCTGATAAGTGCCTGTTGCCTGAGAAGAAGCCTAGCTAGACCTATGACTTCTTCGGCGTTGCTGATCCTCGGGATGATGTTATCTGCGAGATCCTGCCCTGTGGCGTCTCTAACCGATCGGTTCATCCTCTAAATCAGCAACGGCACTTTTTCCACTGGTGAGATAGACACACTCGCCTCCAGTAGATATGCACCGGGCACTCTTAATGGGGTGCCTTTTTTATTCGCGGCGGCATCAGGTTAGCAGCTGTTATTTCGTTAAAAGTTGTCAGGAAATTTGAGGTCACAGACTGTAGCCAGATATCACTAGGGAATGAACCCTAAGGAGAACCTGTGCAGTCAGTTTATTGGTTTTGTTTTGTTATCGGTGGCGTGTTTGTTGCGATCGCAACCCTAGGCGGTGCCGGTGACACAGATTTCGATGCCGAGGCCGATGTTGACTTTGATGCAGATTTTGACGCAGACGCCGATATTGATTTAGACGGCGATCTAGATCTGGAGGCTGCAGACGCAGACTTTGATGCTCAAGTAGACACCGACCTTCAGCTCCTACGCAAAGTTAAGGGAGCTTACGTCTTTAGCCTTAATATCCTCACCAGCTTCAAATTCTGGACCGTTGGCGGATTTTTCTTTGGCCTTACCGGCCTTGGTCTTAGCTGGGTACAGCCCAACTGGCCCTCTCCGCTCATCTTTATTACCGCTTTGATGATGGGCATTTTGCTAGGGGGGACCCTGGCCGTCGCCCTCCGTCATTTAGCCCGTCGCCATGCCGACAGCCTCATCCGCACCGAAGATTTTGCCGGACGAATGGGGATTGTCGAACTACCCTTTGACGCTAAAAGTAAGGGCAAAGTACGGCTGGAACTACGCGGTAGCGTGTTGCACATGATGGCACTAACGGACGATACCAAGCAGTTTGTTCCAGGGGACAAAGTACTCGTCGTTAACGTTGAAAGCAATCGCCTTTGGGTCGTTTCCGATGAAACCGCCGCACAGTCCTAGCCATTGTCTGTCGTTGCTAAGCAGCAACGCGAACCTATAATCCTTTATTTCACACCATGACACACAATCCATTCTTGCTAGGGCAGGCTAGCCAGCTGCCAGCAAGCGATCAAGAAACATTAGCTCAGGCTGAAGCTAGCAGTTACGAAGTTGCCCAAGCCCTGCCCATTCAAACAAATCAAAGTACGGCTCAAGCAGGAGTCGTACTGGGGGGCAGTGCCTTAGTGCTTGGCCTTATTGGCATTGGCGCACTGATTGTCGTTCTCAAGACCTGTCTGCGGATTTGTAATCCCAACCAGATTTTGATTATCTCGGGTCGCAAATATAAAAATAAAAAAGGTCAAAGCGTTGGCTATCGCGTCGTTTTTGGCGGTCGCACCCTAGTAGTCCCTATCATTGAGCGCGTCCAGAGCATGGACATGACCACCATGCCTATCCCGGTGGAAGTGACCAATGCCTATGCAAAAGGGGGCACTCCGCTCAATATTCAGGCCATCGCCAATGTCAAAATTTCTAGCAATCGCAGCGTTGTAGGCAATGCCATTGAACGCTTTTTAGGACGAAATCGGTCCGAAATTCGTCGGGTGGTGAGGGAAACCCTAGAAGGTAATCTACGTGGCGTTGTGGCCCTGCTGACACCGGAGCAAGTCAACGAAGACCGCATGAATTTTGCCGAGCGCATTGCCGCTGATGTGGCCAAAGACCTGAGTAAGCTAGGACTGCATTTAGATACGCTAAAAATCCAAAGCGTCACCGACGATATGGACTATCTTAGCTCCATTGGCCGTCGTCAAATTGCTAACATCATCCGTGATGCAGAGATTGCCGAGGCTGAAGCTGTGGGTGAAGCCGACCGGATCGAAGCCGACTGCCAAAAACAGGCTGAAGTAGCCAAAACCCAGGCCCTAACCGTTGTTCAACAACAGCAAAATGAACTACGTAAAATTAAAGCTGAGCTAGAAGAACGGGCTAAATCGGAAGAGGAACGCACCACCGCCGCCGCCAAAGAAGCCCGTGCTCGCGCCGAGCAGCAGCTGCAAACCGTACGTTCGGAACTAGAACGCCTGCGCCTAGAAGCTGATGAGGTATTGCCAGCGCGAGCGGCTAAGCGAGCCCAAGAGCTGCACGCAAAGGGGCAAGCCGCCGCCCTTGAGGAAAATGCAAAAGCCGCTGCCCTCGTCAACGATATGCTAGCTGCCGTCTGGGCTGAGACCGGCACCGATGCCACCCAGGTCTTTTTGATCCAACAGATTGACATGGTTCTCAAAGAAACCGCCAAAATTCCCGGTCGCATTCATCTCAAAAATATCAACGTCATCGACAACGGCGACGGTCAGTCCATCGCCAGCCTGGTCAATGTTTATCCCGATATCGTGCGCCAGTTTCTTAAGCAAGTGGACGACACCTTGGGCATTGATGTTACCGGCACCCTGCACCAAAATTTAGACTTTCAGCGCCGTTTAGAACCCGCTGTAACCACCACTGAGACAACTATTGTAGAGCCCAACATGGAGGGCAATAACTAATGCCAGGTTTAGTTCTTTTACTCGCTATTCTCGGCGGTGGCTCCGGGGTTATTTCCCTGATCATCCGCAACCTTTACTATATCTGTCAGCCCAATGAAGTGCTGATCTTTGCTGGCGCACAGCAACGACTGGGGCAAAAGACAGTGGGATATCGCCTGGTTAAAGGTGGCAGCAGCATTCGTAAGCCCCTGGTAGAAAAGGCGCTGCGCATGGACCTGACTAACATGATCATCGAGCTCAAGGTGGCCAATGCCTACTCCAAAGGGGGCATTCCTCTCCAGGTCGATGGGGTAGCCAACATTAAGGTCGCGGGGGAAGAGCCCGCCATCCATAATGCCATTGAGAGACTCTTGGGCAAAAGCCGAAAAGAGATTGAAAAGATTGCCAAAGAGACGCTTGAAGGAAACCTCCGAGGTGTTCTCGCCAGCCTGACGCCGGAACAGGTGAACGAAGATAAAATCGCCTTTGCTAAAAGTCTCTTAGATGAAGCTGAAGAAGATCTTGAAAAGCTCGGCTTAGTGCTTGATACTCTGCAGATTCAGAACATTTCTGACAACGTACGCTACCTGGACTCCATCGGTCGTAAACAGCAGGCTCAGCTCCAGAGAGATGCCCGCATTGCTGAAGCTAAAGCCCAGGCCGCCTCAGCAATCCAAACGGCTGAGAACGAAAAGATTACCGCCGTCCGTCGCATTGACCGTGACACCGGCATTGCCGAGGCAGAAGCCGAACGTCGAATCCAAGATGCCCTCACCAAGCGTGGAGCCGTTGTCGCTGAGGTAGAGGCTGAAATTGCCTCTGAACTGGTGCGCTTTCAATCAGATATCCCTGTTCAGCAGGAGCGTATCAAGCAGATTACTGAGCAGCTAAAGGCAGATGTGATTGCACCTGCTGAGGCTGAATGCAAGCGGGCCATTGAAGCTGCCAAGGGTGATGCGGCCCAGATTGTCGAAGATGGTAAGGCCCAGGCCGAAGGTACTAAACAGCTGGCTGAGTCCTGGCGAGCAGCCGGTGACAACGCTCGTGATATTTTCTTGCTACAAAAGTTAGAAACGCTGCTGAAGACCCTGAGTGCGACGGTCCCCGAGGTGAATGTGCAAAACGTCACTGTAATTGATGGGCAAACGGGGGGAACGGCCAAACAGGCGATTGCCATTATGGAACAGCTCAAACAAACCACCGGCCTGGACATTGCTAACGTAGTCAACAATTTGACTGGCAATACTCAGCAATTACCGGCAGGAGATAGGAGAACCTCAGATAAATAACGCCTAAGATTTGCGGCATAATCGAACATCAAAACAGCAGTCGATAAAATACCGACTGCTGTTTTGATTAAGGTCACACCAAGCGAGGGCTCATGATTACATATGGCCAGCTGTAACAGCCCCTAGAGCAATTGCTAGCACGATACGAGTCACCTCAATCACACCGGCAACCGCAATAACAGCGCCGATCTTGCGGATAATGGCGGGAGGCATATTACCTTCCCAAAGCGGGTTAGCTGCCCCAATATAGTTAAACTGGGCTTCGTTACCTTCACCCTGATAGCGCTTAATGCTGAGCTCTTTAGGCAGAGCAGGGAGATCTTGGTCGCTGGAAGATAACCTGAGGGAACGGCGGCTAGGCACCTGATAGAGACCAAATGCAGCCACGTACTCCTCAGAGCCAGTGAGTTTCTCTGCAAAAGACCGAATGCCTTCTGATGCCAGTAAGGAACTCCACTTAAATACTTCTGCCTGAATGGCAGGACGACCCAGCACGCGCTCAAAACAAAGCTGAACAAAGCGATAGTTGCTGTTGTTAGCCAGGATGTAGTTAACAAACATATCGGAGCACAGCAGCTCGCGCACCAGTCCTTGGGTCGTAATCTCACCATTGAGATAAGAAGAATCTAGAGACTCATTGTGATGAAAATCAATGTTGCGATTGTCTTTAAAGAGACGACGATAAACCGCCTGGAGACAGTCTGCCTTATCCATTGTAGAAAACGTCTTAATGCCGCTGGCATCACCATTTTCTAAACGTAGGCCACCGTTCCTGGATACGGGAATGACCTGATTATTATTGGCAAGTGTTTGCATTTTTCATTGATTTTTATTAATGGACAAGCAGGCTAGCATAGAGCCTTTCAGTCACAAGTAATAGTAGTAATAGTCTGTACCCAGACAGATAAACTGATAAGTATATTTACTCAATTTGTTTCTTTTTGTTTCATTGCACTCAGAAACGGATATCCAAACCGGGCACCACAGCGGTGATAAATGTCTGGTAATTAAGGATTCTTGAGAAACGATTAACCGTTTGGTGTTGTGTCGATAGTTCGTAAAGAAGCATAACGATGACTGTGCGATCGCATCTCCCCACAATCAAGCCTTTTGCTTGGCGTCGTAATGCTCAAGAAATATCAGCACATCGGCACACCACTGCAGCCAGCTAGTTTCGTAGGCAATCCCCCGCTTGAGGGTAAGGTACTTAAACTGCAGCTCTACCGGAGGATCAGGATGCCCCATACACATCTCCTCCATAGCTTGGTACTTCTCCAGCTGAGCCTGATGTAGCGTCTGACGGTGATGCAATTCTTTCAGTAACATCTCACGGGGCATCTTATAGCCAATCATCACCTTCACCAGCAAATCTTCTCGGATTTGGGTGCGCTCCGTGGGCTCGGCGTACCAGCGGGTAAGCTCTGACCACCCCAGTTCAGTAATGCTGTAAATCTTTTTGTCCGGCTTACCCTCCTGAGGCACCTTCTCAAAATTGACCCAGCCCTGGGACTCCATTTTTGATAGCTCCCGATATACCTGCTGCTGGGTGGCTTTCCAGTAGCAGCTCAGCCCTTCGTCAAAGCGTTTACTAATGTCGTATCCGCTATCGGACCGCTGGGCTAACAAAGCAAGAATAGTGTGGGCTAGGGCCATAAGAATAAACAGAATTTTCGTTGACATATCCAACATGTTGAGTATACGCTAGGCTACTATAAGCAACAAGTTGAATACCAACTAATTGTTTATCAACTATTTGGATACTGAGCCATGGTTTCACAACTGTCTGATGCCACTGGGAACAATCGGCGCATTAACTGGCAATGGTTATGGCTGCTAGCACTAGCCGCACCGGTTTTGTGGTTGGGGCGTTTTCGAGCGGACTCGGCTGTGGCTGAGGACGTAAGCGCCCCCCTTCCGGTCCAAACCCAAGTGCTAGAACGCCTCAGCGCGTACCCGGTAGAGCGCACCTACACAGGGGAAATTGTCGCCCGACGCAGCAGCGACCTGGGGTTTGAGCAAGCAGGCACCCTGGTGGACATCCTGGTAGATGAAGGCGATAGCGTTTTAGCAGGAGCCCCCCTAGCCCGGTTAGATATCCGTAGCCTGCAAGCCCAACGACAGCAACTTGAAGCCCAACGGCGTCAGGCTCAGGCCCGATTTCAAGAACTACAGCAGGGACCTCGCCAAGAGGATATTGCCGCCGCTGCCGCCGCCGTTCAGGATCTACAAGCACAGCTCGATCTCGCCCGTCTCCAGCAGGAACGTCGCGAAAATCTTTATATCCAGGGGGCAATTTCCCTAGAAGAACGAGACGAAGCCACCTTTAGTGCCGATGCGTTGGCCAGTCGTCTCAGCCAGGCTCAAAGTCAGCTAGATGAGCTAAACGCAGGCACCCGCGTGGAGCAAGTCAGCGCCCAGGATGCCCAGGTTGACCAGATTGACGCTAGCCTGCGAAATTTGGATGTTTCGCTTTCTAAAAGTGTTATCTATGCGCCCTTTAATGGACGAGTCTCTTTACGCTTTATGGATGAAGGTGTTGTCGTTAGTCCAGGACAGTCGATCATGCGCCTGGTGGAAGGGAATGCCCTCGAGGCTCGCATCGGTGTCCCCAGTCAGATGGCCCGTAGCATTACTAACGGCAGCAGGCAGATAGTAGACGTCAACGGACAGCCGTTTGAGGGTCGGGTAACGGCATTGCTGCCTGAGTTAGATGACGCCAGCCAGACGGTTACCGTAGTTGTCACCCTGTCTCCAGATGGGCAACCCACCCTGGGTGCAACCGCTCGATTGATACTGCAAGACCAACAACGTGAAACAGGCTACTGGTTACCCACCAGTGCCCTCGTTGCGGGAGAACGTGGTCTGTGGTCAGCCTACGTGCTAAACCCACCAGAGAATAGCGCGGCAGACAATCTTTTTGAAGTCGCTCGACGGGATGTGGAAGTTCTGCACACCGAAGCAGATCGGGTCTTTGTTAGGGGGCTTTTACAACCAGGAGAACAGGTAATTACCAGCGGCACCCATCGACTGGTGCCAGGTCAGCTTGTGCAGAACTAGCTTGTGCAGAACTAAGAGCCACCTTTGATCACCATGTTTAATCTCTTCTTTCGTAACCGGCAGCTGCTTTTTTTAACCCTGACCCTGGTAGTGGTTTGGGGATTGTCTGCCTTTTTGTCATTACCTCGATTAGAAGATCCAGAGATTGTGCAACGAGTCTCGACGGTCACAACAATTTTTCCAGGGGCTAGTGCTGAGCGGGTGGAATCGCTGGTCACCGACAAGATTGAAGAAGAACTTTCTGACATCGAAGAAGTTGAGGAGATTCGTTCGTCGTCGAGCCCTGGTATTTCAGTTGTTACCGTAGAGCTAAAGGAGACCGTTCCTAACGTTGAACCGGTGTGGGCAAGGGTGCGCAGCCAGATAGACGATGTAATTCCTGAGCTACCCCCTGGGGCTAGTCGACCAGAGTACGAAGATTCAGAAGTTAAGGCCAGTGCCCTGATTGTGGGACTGACGTGGGAGCTGGATGACCCCGTCAATTATCCAATCCTGCGGCGGGTGGCCGAGGGGCTAGAAGCTGAGCTGCGAAACCTGCCTGGAACCGACAGTGTGGAGCTGTTTGGGGAGCCAGATGAAGAGATTCAAGTGGAAATTAGTCAGGCTGACTTGCTGGCATTAGGCATTAGCGCCCAGGGGTTATCACAACAGATCGCGGCTAGCGATGCCAAGGTTTCTACGGGAGAACTGCGGGGTAGCTCTACTGAGCTGTTATTTGAAGTGGACAGTGCCCTGGACTCGTTGGACCGGATTCGGGCGATTCCGATTCGGGTGGGGGCAGCTGGACAAATTGCCCAGCTTGGGGATATTGCCAAGGTTTCAAAGGGGGTGCAAACGCCGGTTTCTGACCTGGCGCTGGTGGAGGGAAAGCAAGCGGTGGTGGTGGCGGCAACGGTGGAATCTGACTACCGTGTGGATCAGTGGGCACAGCGGGCAAGAGAGGTGCTCAAAGACTTTAAGGCTGATTTATCAGATGGTATAGACCTTAAGGTTGTGCTAGATCAGAGTCGATATGTACAACAGCGCCTAAATGGGGTAATTGGCAATCTCTTACTCAGTTCTCTTTTAGTGATTGGGATCTCGCTAGTCGTTCTGGGATGGCGCTCGGCTCTGATTGTGGGGATGGCGCTACCGCTTTCTACACTGATGGTATTTGGCAGCATGAACCTGTTGGGAATCCCATTACATCAGATGTCTGTGACAGGACTGATTATTGCTTTGGGGCTGCTGATTGATAATGCCATTGTGGTGGTGGATGAGGTGCGGGTACACCTGCAAAGTGGCAGTCACCCGGCTCAGGCTGTGGGGGAAACAGTAAAGCACCTAGCGGTACCGCTGCTGGCCTCTACCCTGACTACGGTACTGGCATTTGTACCTATTGCCACGTCTCCGGGGGGAACCGGAGAGTTTATTGGCACCATTGGCAGCACGGTAATTTTAGCGCTACTGAGTTCGCTTACGCTTTCCCTAACTGTGATTGCGGCCCTGGCTGGGTTGGTTTATCGTTGGCAGCCGTTGCGCTCTTCTAAACACTGGAGTGTCGGCGGATGGTCTCACCCCACTCTCTCTCGCATGTATGAAGGCAGTTTAAGGGTTGTTTTTCGTCGTCCTATTTTGGGGGTGTTAGTGGCGATGGTGCTGCCTGTTGTGGGCTTT
Source organism: Cyanobacteria bacterium J06554_1 (assembly GCA_038534515.1). Taxonomy (GTDB): domain Bacteria; phylum Cyanobacteriota; class Cyanobacteriia; order Phormidesmidales; family Phormidesmidaceae; genus Leptothoe. The sequence goes on along the minus strand of JBCAWO010000057.1, from coordinate 3,298 downwards.
GTACAATTTGCTAGTCTGCCACAACAGTTTTTTCCACCGACAAATCGCGACCAGTTTCAGATTGAGCTAGAGCGTCCGGCGTCTAGTGCGATCGCAACTACCCGTGCCCAAACCTTAGCCATTCGCGACCTGATCCAACAACATCCGGCAGTCAAGGATATCCACTGGTTTCTCGGTAAAAACGCGCCGTCATTTTTCTATAACGTGGTGGGCAGCCGTCGCAATGCCGCAGAGTATGCCCAGGGTATCGTGCAGCTGGACTCAACAGACGATTTACGCGGGACAATTCGGACAATCCAAACCGAGCTGGATGGTGCATTTCCTGACGCCCAGATACTGGTAAAACAGCTGGAGCAGGGACCGCCGTTTGATGCGCCGATTGAAGTGAGTCTCTATGGGCCTGACCTGGAGCAGTTGAGAACCCTGGGCAATCAGCTACGGCTTATATTGTCTCAGCTGGATAATGTCACCCATACTCGGGCTACGTTAACGGAGCTATCGCCCAAACTGTCGTTGGCAGTGGATGAGGCGGCCGCTAAAAGAGCAGGGTTAGATAATGGTGCGATCGCAGCCCAGCTCAGCACTCTCCTTGATGGTCAGCTAGGGGGAGCCATCCTAGAAGACACCGAAGACATTCCTGTGCGGGTGCAGCTGCCAGAGCAAGAGCGGGGAGACTTAGCCAGCATCACCTCTGTGGATTTGCTTAGCGCTGATGGCACCACGGTTCCGTTTTCAGCGGTGGCCTCGGTCAATTTACGCCCAGAGTTGAGTACCATTGCCCGACGGGATGGCCAGCGGGTGAATACGGTACAAGGATTTATTACGGCAGGGTCTTTACCCAGCACTGTTCTGGCTGAATTCCAACAGGCTCTAGACACCCAAGGCTTTGAACTGCCGACGGGGTATCGTCTCAGCTATGGTGGCGAGGCCGATGCACGAGGATCTGCGGTGGGTAATCTGCTGTCGACCGTGGGCGTATTGGTCGTATTAATGACGGCGACATTGGTACTGTCGTTTAACTCATTTGCTCTGGCTGGACTATTGGCTGTTGTTGCGATTGCAGCAGTGGGTCTAGCGGCTATGGCGCTGTGGTTGTTTAATTCGCTATTTGGGTTTACGGCAATTCTTGGCACCCTGGGGTTAATTGGTCTAGCGATTAATGACTCGATTGTTGTATTAGCCGCATTACGGGATGACCCGCTGGCGAGCAAGGGAGATGCGGCTGCAACACGACAGGTGGTGATGAAGGCAACGCGTCATGTGGTGGCCACAACGGTGACGACGATTATTGGCTTTACGCCGCTATTGCTTGATTCGACCGGGTTTTGGCCGCCATTAGCAATTGCGATCGCAGGCGGGCTAGGCGGAGCGACGCTATTGGCGCTGTATTTCATTCCATCGGCCTATCTATTGATTCACCGGCCAACGTTTGCATCAGCAAACGCCCTGACAAACTAACGCAGCAAGAAGTTCTGAGTAAACGAGTGACTGAAAAGTCTCTCTACTCAAACTACACAACTCTCTTAGGGCCAATGACACAGCAGGTAAAGAAAGGCACCAGTAACTAGTGAGGCATCAGATAAGCCTCAGATAACGACACTTTGGTATTACGAAGAACGCTAGTCACAGCATCTGATTGAGGGGCGACTTTTTGAGTAGAGGCCGCAGCGGGGTGAATTATTTTACCAACAGCATCATAACCTGAGCGAGCATAACGCTCGGTAAGCGCCTGGTTTAGCCATCGCTCCAAATCGATGGCCAGCTGCTCCAATAGGGGAGGCATATTACTGCTGTTTAGTTTATGGAGCAAGGGATATAAAAAAGCCTGGTGACGCCGTTGGCCCAGCTGGCTGTATCGCAGTCGTAAATAATGCGCCACATCGATGTCCCATTTTTTGGCAAAGTGCGTAAGGCTTTCCAGACCCCACGCGTCACTCCAGCGCAACATAAAGTAAGCCCAGTCTGACCAATGATTGAGCTTCTGCGGAGCATGGGTAACAACTGAGGCCGTCTCACAGACTATATGTTCGTCGATGCGAGCAATATTGAAACAAAAGTCCAGACCGGCCTGAGCACCAAGTAGTTTGGGATCAAAATAGCCAATCTGTTTAAACGTATCTCGCTTAACCAACAAACAGCTTAAGTCTCCTAGGCCATATGGCTGATTATCAAAATTCTGTTCATCTCGAACATTTATAGCAATCCTGGTGTCGTCATCAGCTAAAGGAATAGGCTCAGACCGCCCAACCCTGGTTAAAGGACAGACAACCGCAGCATCAGTCTCTTGAGCACATTGCCACAGCTGCCCTAACCAACCGGCCGAAACATGGATGTCATTAGTGACAAAGACGATATAGTCTGTCGTAACTTGACTGAGCCCTAGATTGCGAGCCTGGTTTGGCGTAAGAAAATGGTCGGTACGCAGCAGAGTAAAGTTGTGCCTGGCAGCAGCTTGAGCCAAGTACGTTTGAACGTGCTTGGGGGAACCGGCATCTACATAGACAAGCTCAAACGGTATCTTAGTGTGCTTGTAGATACTATCTAGGGATTGTTGCGTACTACCAAAGTGCTCTTGTGGTGAGACCACAATGGTAATCGAGGGGTTTAAGGCTGGTTGAGATATAGCACGAGAGATGCAACGTTTAACAGTCATAGGAACTCAGGAATAGGAAGGCGTGGATAGTTGCTGTTACCAGAACTGATTTTGGAGTTAAATTAGAGCACAATTATAATTTTCAATGCACATTCCCCAGATAGACTGAGAGAATAGATGGCGTCATCTCAATGCTAAAAATTATACGTCCGCACTCTAAGACTAATATAAAAATTAAACTTCGAGCAAAGTGATATGCAAAAAAATTGATTTTATGATGCTTAACCATCAACAATCAACAGGTCTGAAATGAATCAAGGCCAAAATAAAACGCTATTTTAGCAGGCTATAAAGACTTTAATTTAAGCATACTCAACGGACAGACTCTTGATGACAGGGGCGTTTCAGCCGTCTACTGTCATCCGCTTCACATCATGAACTAGTTCTCATCAAAGAACTCAGCATGCATATAACTCAACAGACAGACTCTTGATGGAGGGGGCGTTTCAACAAGGCTGTCATCTAATTCAAACTATGAATCAATTCTCATCAAAAAAAATCAGTATAAATATGGATTTTATAGTTCCCAGAGAAATATTTGTTTTAACCCTAACCTTTGCAGCAGTCACGTCGATGGATATCAATAGTTTTCATAGGGCTTATAATGTTCATAGTGAACTGTCAGCTCCTCAATTTTGTTGTGAG
>JBCAWO010000056.1:0-30122 GCA_038534515.1 Cyanobacteria bacterium J06554_1 | reverse complement strand
GCTTTTGGTCCAAACTTTGGGAATAGGATATTTAGGACCATGGCGGGGATCAATCTGAAATTCTGAAATTGTCCAACCGTGCCCCGAAGCCCAGCCATTGTATTGATACTCAGGTTTTTCCGAGAAGATAATACGATAGGTATGAAATCGCTCGTCCTTAGTTTTATCAAAATCAGGGTACATGCCAGGGGCAATAAACAGGGTACAACTATCTATAAACCTGCCACCACCGCCCCAGGTATCACCGTGGGCGAACAACTTTTCTGCTTTAATCTTTGGAGGTGAGCAAATTCCTGTCCAACAGTACAGTTTCTTATCATACTGCTGCTGGGATTTACCCATGGCAAAGTACAAAAAATAGTTGCCATCCGGTGATAGATCGCAGCGATTAGGATAAATCCTGCCATAAAACCGAGCCCCAACCTCAAGGCTAAATTTCTCTTTTTTATAGTCTAATAAAATAAGGTAGGTAATCTTGTTACTTCTGCGATAAAGAAATACAGTGCGATTGCTTTTGGCAGCCACATAACCTCTGATTTTGGGTGTGGAAATCATAACGTGTAAAAAATATAGTTGGATGTATCACCATGAAACACGCCTCCGAAGAGACAATTACCGCCCTCGCCCCCCTACTAGAACATATCCGCCCCTTACCCGGTCTAAAAGAAAAAAAGACCGGCATCTTCTATCGCAAATCTAGGGCCTTTCTCCACTTTCACGAAGACAGTGACCAAATCTACGCCGACGTGCGCTTACAGGAACCAGACTTCCAACGATTTCCGGTCACCACTCAAGACGAGCAAGCCATTTTTCTACAAGCCATTCAAGACTCTCTTCAAACCTGAGAGCCTCTATTCCGAAATCTTACAGCGTTGTTACATGGGTTTAGGACGTTTGCTGTAGCTGCTCAAATCCGCTTTTCAAGACCAACTTCGTATCCATCGACCCTACTTCAATATCTTCTTTTAGCAGCGCGACTAAACAACGCTGCCTCAGGAGCCGCTGAACCCTGAGATGCTTGCCTGGATTCACCTTTGTACGGGTAAAAATCAGACAGATCTCTTCCTCAAAGGTTTCTACCCCTTCGATTCGCGTAGGTTCTAAAATGTCATCATCTTCCCCGTAGAGTTCAGCACCCACTTGTTCAATAATTTCAAATGCCTTTTCGGGGTCGGTTTCGTAGGTAATAGAAATCTCCACAGCAGCATCAATCGGATTCTTAGAATAGTTAACAATCGCTCCAATATCACCATTTCGCAAAATCTGCACCTGACCATCAGGGTGCAAAATACGCGTGGTCCGAAGTTCAATCGACTGCACAGTTCCTTGAGCATTTGCTGTTTCAACAAAATCACCAACCAAATAATAATCCTCAAATAAAATAAAGAAGCCACTCAGCATGTCTTTAACTAAATTTTGAGCCCCTAAACCAACCGTTATACCAACGATTCCAGCCCCCGCTAAGATTGGCCCTGGATCAATGTTAAGAGCCTTTAAGAGAAACAAAACTGTGCCAAAGTAGATAATGTATCTAAGGAGGCTAATCACTAATGGGGTAATGGTTACTCGCCTCTGATACACAGCGGGTGACGCATCATCGGTCGACAGTAATATTTCTGAGACAACCAGTTGGGCAATATTGGCCCCCAATCGGCCTATAAAGATTAACGCTATTACCTTTACAATCATGCTCCCATAGTCGGCCCAACCGGCAATTAAAGTAATTTGACCGACAACTAGCATAGAGCCGTAGACCCAGACCACATATTCTAAACAGCGTTTTAGAAAAGGAATAAGATGCTGAAGATGTTTATAAAATCGCAGCAGATTAGTGGGGCTAGAATATTTCTGACTGAGGGCATCAAGACTATCGACAACAACCCCAATAGATTTATAGACAACAATTCCAATGGAAACGATGAGATAAATTCGCCAGGTTGCATACAAATAGGGAGAAACCTGCTCGGGTAGATGTAAAAAGCGGGCACACCAAATCGAGGACAGCAGCCACATCCCAGTACTCAATACAGTTCCTAGCGCATTAAACAGCTGCTCAATGCTCTCGTCATTAGCCGTGATCTGCTCAACCTGCTTAGCAGAGTCTCCGACCCGAGCTAGAAATCTTCGCAGCGGTCGCTGTAAGATACCCACTAATACCAACAGACAGACGCTTTTTCCTATACCCGCTGCCAATCCTAGCCATACTGCCCGAGACGTATTCTGAATCAGCGACAGCGTATATGTATCAGGCTGCTCACCCTGCAGAAATATCCAACCGTTAAACCCTGCCGCTAAAAGCAACAATAAAAATCCCGAGATCAGCACAATCCCTAAAACATTTTGCTGTAACCCTTGAAAATTGATGTCATCTAACTGTAGCGAAGACACCTGTAAAACTCGCCGAGCTCCCCAATTACAAGATACGTACAAAAAACAACAAAAGATTAAAATAAATGTTAGCTCAATGGAAAAAAGTAATAGTGTAGCCATGACCTAACGGCCTCGCGAATGGGCAAGCAGGCAGGGGCGGTTTTCCTGACGTTTTAGGCGATAGAAAAACCACTACATGCACCATACAAAACTTGCTCATCATGTGGCAATTGGCTGCAAAGCTATTTATTTTTTGAAATTTGAGTATAGGCTGGCTACAAAAATTGCTGTTGCTGATTTAGGGGAGGCACTACCGCGCGCGTAGGGGGACTCGGAGAAACCCAAGCCCCCCTTAAGCCCCTAGCCCCCTAACCGGTCATCTTAAACGACCCGCTTACTGCGGCGGCAAAAGTACCGTATCAACAACATGAATAATTCCATTGCTGGCCTCAATATCAGCCATAACCACATTAGAACTATTCACCATGACACCGGAACCAACCGAAACATCTAAAGGAATGCCAGCAACAGAATCAACGCTCCCGGAGGATAGCTGAGTGGATCTAACACTCCCAGGAACAACATGGTAAGTCAAAATCGTTGCCAACAGCTCCCGATTCTCTGGCTGATATAGACTTTCAATTGTTCCCTGGGGTAAACGACCAAAGGCGTCATCCGTCGGTGCAAAAACAGTAAACTCAGTCTCCCCATTGAGCACACCCACCAGCTTGGCATGCTTTAACAATGCAGTTAGCACGTCAAACGAATCATTGGTAGATGCAATACTAACAATAGTGTTTCCAGTGTGACCGTCCTTAGATTGTAGAGACGCGGCTTCCTTTGCTTGTGCCGGGGACACAGCAAGCATCAAGGCAAAAACACTAGTCAACAATGTTATCTTTTTCATGAATTGATATCTTCCTAAAGGACGTTCACTAGAGATACGACGCCATCATCAAATTGGATTACGTAATTTTTGGCATTGCTGATTTACAGTGTGAATTTGGCTGGAAGCTACCGACAAACGATTTTGGCGGACGACGGTGTGGCTTTTAAGCAGCAATTTTGACCTTCAAACCATCTAAGTCAGCCTGTGGGCAGAGGTACGAATGTAAAGCCTCCATAGAGAATGGGATGAATGTTAGCTACCTCACTTACCATTGGTTCTTACTTGAGTAGTCTATATGTCGTTCACTTCCCTGCTTATACAGACCGCTCTGTGGTTGCATATTGAGCAAGAAAAGATTAATAATTGGTCTAGACGTCTACACTGATTTAACAAGTGGTTAACGCTTGGTTAAGGCATGGTGAAAGCAGAGCAACAACCATTGAGGGCTATTTGGATGTCAACTTTGGCAAAAGCGCCCCTGCCGCTTTTGGAGCAATGTGTCGAAACGCTTGAACGTTTGCCTGAGTATGGATTGTTGAGAGCACCGGAAATTGGCTTGGCCATGGTGCGGGGGCGAGCTGAGGGTACTGGGCAGCCCTTTAACCTGGGTGAAATAACGATTACACGCTGTGTGGTGAAGCTGGGTGAACTTAATGGCTTTGGCTATGTGGCCGGTCGTTCAAAACGCCATGCTGAGCTCGCTGCCCTATGCGATGGCCTATTGCAGCATCCCGACTGGCAAGACCGGGTACAAACCCAGGTCATTATTCCGTTACAGACTGCGGCCCAAGAAAAACGCAACACCGAAGCTGCTGAGGTGGAATCTACCCGCGTTAACTTCTTTACTATGCTGCGGGGGGAGAGCTAGCCATGATTACCCAACTGGCAGGATTTACTGATGCGGTCCACGATGCCCAAAGCACCTTCCGAGCCCTGTTAGATGCCCTGGCACGCCCCGGCATATCACAGTCAACCGTCTCACTTATGCCCCCCACAGGCCTAGACGTCAGCTGTGCTGCCGCCTGTCTCACGCTGTTGGATTTAGAAACTGTGGTGTGGCTACAGCCAGGATTCTCTAAGGATGTGCGTCCATGGCTTGTGTTTCACACTGGCTGTCGCTTTACTGAAAGTCCTAAGGTTGCTGACTTTGCTTTGCTTTGCGACCTTGGCACGGCACCTGAACTAAAGGACTTCTGCTGGGGAACTGCCGAGTATCCAGAAGCTGCTACATCACTATTGATTCAACTGCCTGGATTAACAGGAGGAAAACCGGTCACCCTGAGAGGGCCTGGAATTCTCAATGAGATTGAGGTGATGCTGCCTCTGGACATCACGTTTTGGCAACAGTGGGAGAGGATGACAGCAGACTACCCCCTTGGCTTAGACTGCTGGTACTTTTCCCAGAATCAAATTATGGGATTACCCCGCACGGCTAAGGTAAACGTCGGGGAGGTTCCATGACCCTGGTGATTCGTTCTGGCACCCTGGGCGATTTACCCCAGGTTTTGGACATATACAACTCTTTAGGTCTGGAATATGAAGCTGTTTTAACCCTGACCGACATAGAAAAATGGTTTGCACAGACCCAGCAATATCCCAGCTGTACGGGTAGCCTGTATGACCGAAAGAATTGTGGGTACATTGCCAGACATTAGCCCAGACATTAGCTTAGTAAATTAGTGGGAGAGTTTCATGCCCTACGTTGCGGTCAAAGGTGGAGAACAGGCCATTCGCAATGCTGAAGCCTTACTCAAGGCAAAACGGCGTGGTGATAGCGCGGTGCCAGAGCTATCGCTGGAGCAGATCAAACAACAGATGCAGCTGGCGGTAAATCGAGTGATGGCTGAAGGGAGTTTGTATGATCCCGACCTGGCAGCCCTGGCGATTAAGCAGGCCTGGGGCGATCTGGTTGAGGCTGCTTTTTTGCTACGGGCCTACCGCACAACCCTGCCTCGGCTTTACTACAGCAAGCCACTGGATACTAGTGAAATGGCTATCCAGCGGCGAATTTCTGCCATTTTTAAGGAGGCCCCCGGCGGTCAGAAGCTCGGACCCACATTTGATTATATTCACCGGCTGTTGGACTTTAAGCTGGCAGCTGAAGATAATACATTTCCTGCGCCTGCAAGTGAAGAGTACAACGCGACAGCAGCGACACCTCGGGTGGCCCAAACATTGGAACAGGAAGGGTTAATAATGCCGCCGGACAACGGGACAGCGGTGAATAAGTCTCGAACAGGGGGAGGGGGATCTGGGCCGGGGGACATTACCCACCTGAGCGGGGATGGTCAACCACCCGACAGGGAGCCTTTTGATATTACGCGGCAGTCGTTAACCACTCCCACCAGTCGGGATGCTCGTTTGCAAAATTTGGCCCGCGGAGACGAAGGTTTTTTGTTATCTATGGCCTACTCCACCCAGCGAGGCTATGGGAAAAACCATCCCTTTGCAGGAGAGATTCGCATGGGAGATGTAGAGGTGGTAATTTCGCCTGAGGAGCTGGGGTTTGATATCGCCATTGCCGACATTGCTGTCACGGAAGTACAAATGGTCAACCAGTTTAAGGGCAGCAAAGAGATTCCGCCTCAGTTTACCCAGGGCTACGGTCTTACGTTTGGTTATAACGAACGCAAGGCCATGGCCATGGCCCTGGTGGACCGGGCACTTCAGGCAACGGATCTGGGTGAGTCTCTTGATGGACCGGCTCAGGATGAAGAGTTTGTTCTCTATCACTCTGACAATATTGAAGCTCAAGGGTTTGTTCAGCACCTCAAGCTCCCCCACTATATTGATTTTCAAGCCGAGTTAAATCTGATTCGTAAGCTCCGTAGCGACTACAACCATAACAACGGCGAACTAGAACCAGCTGATAGCTTCAAAAAAGATGGGCCCCTAGGGTAGCCCCTATAGTCCTTAATCTATTGCTCTTCAACATTATGACCTCCTTCTCTTCGGCTTCTTCTTCCTATACCTCTCCTCCTGCAAACCCGGAACCTGGGTTTAACTTTGCCTACCTGGACGAACAAACCAAACGTTCCATCCGACGCGCTATCCTCAAGGCTGTGGCCATCCCCGGTCATCAAATTCCTTTTAGCTCACGGGAAATGCCCATGTCCTATGGTTGGGGAACGGGGGGTATCCAGGTGACGGCGTCTGTTATTGGGAAGGATGACACGCTAAAGGTCATTGACCAGGGAGCCGACGACACCACTAATGCGGTGAATATTCGGCGCTTTTTTAAGAAGGTATGTGGTGTGGCCACCACTGAGCGCACTGAGGACGCCACCCTGATCCAAACGCGACATCGGATTCCTGAAATTCCGCTAAAGGAAGGTCAGGTATTTGTCTATCAGGTGCCCATGCCGGAGCCGCTTTATTTTATTGAGCCGTCTCAAACCGAAGCTAACAAAATGCATGCCTTGGAAGAGTATGGCCCCATGTATGTCAAGCTCTACGAGGACATTACTAAGTTTGGCCGCATTGCCCTTGCCTATGACTATCCGGTAATGGTGAACGAGCGGCACTTGATGAACCCCAGCCCCATTCCTCGGTTTGATAATCCAAAGATGGATAGGAACCCGGCACTGCAATTATTTGGTGCCGGGCGCGCAAAGCGGATTTATGCCATACCGCCCTATACCGAGGTAAAAAGTCTGGACTTTGAGGATTATCCCTTTGCGGTGGAGAACTGGGACCATACCTGTGAGTTTTGCGGTGCCACCGACAGCTATTTGGATGAGGTGGTGATCGATGACCAGGGAGGACGCATGTGGATTTGTTCGGATACGGACTATTGCGAACGGCGTCAGCAGGAACGCTCAGGCACTACGAAAAAACTGGCATAATGGGAGGTCTAACGAATGCAGCCGCTATTAACGGTTAACAGCCTGAGTAAATATTATGGGGATTTGCGGGCGTGCGATCGCATCTCCTTTACCCTATACCCCGGCCAGGTCCTGGGCATTATCGGCGAGTCGGGCTCCGGCAAAAGCACCCTGCTCGATAGCATTGCTGGCCATGTCCCCTTTGATGCGGGCACCGTAGAGTATTGTGCTCGAGACAACAATCTCATCGACCTGCGCACCCTGCCTGAGCCTCGCCGCCGCAAGCTAATGAAAACCGAATGGGGCTTTGTCCGTCAAAATCCTCGCGATGGGTTACGCATGACCGTCACCGCCGGAGCCAATATCGGCGAGCGTCTATTGGATGTGGGCGACCGCCACTACGGCAACATTCGCACCGAAGCACTCCAATGGCTAAGCGAAGTTGAAATTCCCCAGGGCCGCATCGACGACTTTCCCAGCACCTTTTCCGGTGGAATGCAGCAGCGGCTGCAGCTAGCCCGAATTCTGGTGACTCGCCCCCGCCTTGTGCTCATGGATGAACCCACCGGCGGTCTTGACGTCTCGGTACAAGCTAAGCTCCTGGACCTGATGCGCTCCCTGGTGCGCACCCTCAACCTCAGCGTAATCCTGGTCACCCATGACATTGGTGTAGTCAGGCTGCTAGCCCACCGGCTGATGGTGATGCAAAATGGTCAGGTCGTCGAGACCGGACTGACCGACCAGGTGTTAGACGATCCCCACCACCCTTACACACAACAGCTGGTAAATGCCACGTTAGTTCCCTAACCCCCCTGACTAACAGCCCTAAGGAGATCGTCCCATGATGAAGAGACCAATTAATAAATTCTGTCCCCGTTCTGGCAAGTATGTACGAGACGACTCGTTAACTATCTACAGGGGCAATACCGTTGGCTTTTGCAACCCTCAATGCTGCCAAGAGTTTGCGACTAATCCTGAGGCGCATCCGAGTGATCGAGCTTATTTTGACACCCTGCTTAAGGAATATGAGCTGGCAACAGAATTAGATTAAGCAGATCAAGCAAGAATCTACCCCAACCCATCTCTCCCCATGGACACATTACAACTCTCACCACCGCCTGTCGCCCCCACTAACACCACCGCCCTGCTCCAAGCAGAACAACTCCACAAAAGCTTTGTGCTCCACCATCAGGGCAGTGTTAAACTGCCTGTCTTGCAGGGCGTTTCCCTCACGGTCAACCCTGGAGAATGTGTCGCCCTCCGGGGGCCATCGGGATCAGGCAAATCCACATTTATGCGCTCCCTATATGCCAACTACCGGATCGATAGCGGCTCTATTTGGGTCAAGCATCAAGGCGACTGGGTGGATCTGCCCCAGATTGAAGCCCATCGGCTGATTGAAATCCGCCAACAGACCCTGGGCTATGTCAGTCAGTTTTTAAGGGTTATTCCCCGGGTCCCTGCGGTGGACGTAGCGGCAGAACCGCTAATGGAACTGGGCGTTGAGGCGGAAGTCGCCCAGACCAAAGTGAGAGACCTGTTTTCTCGACTCAACCTACCAGAGCGGCTGTGGGAGCTGTCGCCCACCACATTCTCTGGGGGTGAAAAGCAGCGGGTTAATATTGCCCGCGCGTTCTCAGTGGACTATCCCATTTTGCTGCTGGATGAACCCACATCAGCTCTGGATGCGGCCAATCGGGAGGGGGTAATGCAGCTGATTGAAGAGCGAAAAGCCCAGGGCTGTGCCATGGTGGGCATTTTCCATGATGACGAGGTGAGGGAACGGGTTTGCGATCGCACCCTCACCTTTAGCTAGCCCAGCGACCAGACGTCTTACCTAGGCCACTACCTGAGCCAACAATCAGCCCGGTCCAGGTCTCTTATCCCCAAAAAGATAACGTTTACTTAACCTACATTAGATATCAGTTAGAGATGTCTAGACGTTTCCATGGCGATCCCTAACTCACCGTTCTGCCCCCCATTTGCTCATGTCTGAAACTATCTACACTAACTATCGCTTACAGCTCCGCGATCAGGAGGTTCTAGGCACCCTGGTCGTCAAGGACAGTGTCATTACAGACATTCAGCCCGGGATCGTTGACCAGGGTCAAAACGGCCAGGGTGACTACCTGATGCCGGGGCTGATTGAACTCCACACCGACAATCTCGAACGGTGCATGTCTCCCCGCCCCAAGGTGCATTGGCCCCTGGATGTGGCAGCGGTACACCACGACCGCGACCTGGCCGGAGCTGGCATCACCACGGTTTGCGATGCCATTTCCATTGGCGATCTGACTCCTGGCTCCCTGCGGATGACCCAGTTTGGTCCCATGATCGACACCATTTACCAAGGGCAAACCACCGGTCGGTTTTCAGTGGACCACCGGCTGCACCTGCGCTGTGAGCTCGGCTACGACCAGGTATACGACCTGGTGACCACCTACGCTGAGCACCCGCTGCTGTCGTTAATGTCACTGATGGACCACACACCGGGTCAGCGACAGTTTGTCAAACTCGACAAATATAAAGAGTACTACCAGGGCAAGCACGGCGTCAGTGCCGACGAAATGGAGGGCTTTATTCGCGATCGCATCGCCTCCCAACAGCTCCATGCCGTCGATAATCGTCGCAAACTGGTGGACCTGGCTCAAGCGCAAAATATCTGTCTAGCCAGCCATGATGACGCCACGCCAGAACATGTCCAAGAAGCCCTTGATGACGGAGCCGCCATCGCCGAATTTCCCACCACACTAGCAGCGGCCAAAGAGGCCCACTCCCATGGATTACAGGTAATGATGGGAGCCCCCAATCTAATCCTGGGCGGGTCCCACTCGGGCAATGTGTCGGCCATGGACCTGGTCAAACAAGACCTGGCCGACATTATCTCATCGGACTATGTACCCCAGAGTTTAGTGCAAGCGATGTTCCTAATTGCAGAGGCGGTCAATGTGCCCCTGCACCAAGCAATGCGGCTATTTACCCTAAACCCAGCTAAGGCGATTGGTCTCGATTGCGATCGCGGCAGTCTGGAGGTGGGTAAACGGGCCGACATGATTACCCTGCACCATGACGGCGTGGTTCCTCGGCTCACCTCTGTTGTGCGCCAGGGAATTCGCATCGCCTAGGTGGGGTGACCCCAAGGGGGAGCGAGGGACGTTTCCTCACCGAATATGTCTAATTTCTCTTCCCCCTTTTCTTCAAACCCTCAAAAACGGCTGGGCACGGCCCACCAGACAGGATTTATGACGGTAATCTCCCCAGAGAAAATCGCAGTTCAAGGGGCAGCGGTGCTCACCCCAGACGGCTGGCTCAACGATAGTACCGTCCTGGTCAAAGACGGTAAATTTGTTGCCGTTGATCAGACAACAGTACCCACCGGATACACCCGTATCGATGCCACTGGACTAAAACTTTTACCCGGTCTTGTGGATATCCACGGCGATGCCTTTGAGCGCATGATTGCACCGCGTCCAGGGGTGTCCATGCCACTGGAGATGGCACTGGTGGAAAATGACCAGGCACTCCTGGGCGCTGGTATCACCACATTTTTCTATTCCATTACCGACTCGTTTGAGCCGGGGTTACGCAGTCGAGCCACGGCCCGAAAGCTGATAGAACGGATTACCGCCCCCAACAACGGTCTCCGGACAGACAGCCGGATTCACATTCGCCATGAACAGGCCAACACCGCTGACCATGGTGAGCTATGCCAGTGGTTAGAGTCGCGTCAGGTGACGCTTTTATCTTTAAATAACCACCTGCCCGACACGTTAGACGAAGACCTCATCCAGCGCTATGCCCACAGCGTCCGTCAGCGGATTAAACAGTCAGACACCGAGATTCGCACATTAGTAAAAACGGCCTTTGCCCACTTAGACAAGGGCCTGGATCAGACGGAGGACCTGGTGCAGCGCTGTCATCAGTTAGAAACTCCCATTGCCTCCCATGATGATGAAACTGAGGCAGATGTGGCCAAGAGTCGGAAGCGGGGGGTTGCGATCGCAGAATTTCCCGCCGCCATCCCCCTCGCTCAACAGTCCCGCGCCTACGGTGCCGCCGTCCTCATGGGAGCCCCCAATCTCATCCGTGGCGGCTCCCACGTTGGCTATATGGGTGTGGCCGAAGCCGCCCGGGCCCAAGTGCTCGACTGTCTGTGTTCCGACTATCACTATCCGTCGTTATTCCACGCCCCGTTCTTGCTAGCCGAGAAAAACCTGATGTCGTTTGCCCAATCCTGGAAATGCGTCTCTCAATACCCAGCCGAAGCCGCCAAAATAGGCGACCAAAAAGGAAAAATCGCGCCCGGCCACGACGCCGATTTTCTCTTGTTAACCCCCGATTGTCCGTTACCCAGCGCCATCCGTGCTGTTTATATCAACGGTCAACCCGTTAAACAATCGCGTTAGCTTTTTTTCAAAATGAATAACATCACCTTAGAACAAATCCTTAATGTCTATCGCAGCCGAGGTCAGGCCCAATACGGCGGCGAGGCCGTTAGCCAGCTGGAACACGCCCTGCAATGTGCCACCTTTGCCGCAGACGAGGGGGAATCACCCGAGCTGATTGCCGCCTGTTTTCTCCACGACCTGGGCCATCTTGTTCACCACCTGGGTAATGACCCAGCCATACGCGGTATCGACGATCGTCACGAGTATCGCGCTGTGCCTGTCTTAGAAACCCTATTTCCAGAGGCAGTAACCACCCCAATTCGTCTACATGTAGCGGCCAAGCGCTATCTCTGTGCAGTAGACGATAGCTACTGGGATTCACTCTCGCCCGCCTCCAAGCTAAGTCTAGAACTTCAGGGAGGCATTTTCTCTCCACCCATGGCTGCAGCCTTTATCCAGCAACCCAATGCCAGGGATGCTGTTAAACTTCGCCGTTGGGATGACTTAGCAAAGATCACCAATTTAGTCACGCCAGACTTAGATCACTTTCAACCCATCCTAGAAGCCGCCTGTCAGGTTACCGCAGCATGACCCTCATCGCCCAAATCAGCGATCTGCACGTCCAAGCACCGGGCCAGCTAGCCTATGGCACTGTCAACACTAATCCCCTGGTGGCAGAGGCCATTGCCCACCTAAGCAGACTTAACCCCCAGCCAGATCTTGTTGTTGCCTCAGGGGATCTCGCCCACCATGGCACCCCAGCAGCCTACGAGATGTTAGCCACCCTGCTCGCACCGCTGCAGTGCCCCATTTATCTCATGCCGGGTAACCACGACCAGCGAGATAATCTACGACGGGCTTTTACAACCCACAGCTATCTGCCAAAAGACACCACCCATCTTAGCTATCTTGTAGAAGACTACCCCATTCGCATGCTCATGCTCGACAGCATCATCCCAGAACAGGGCGGCGGCGGTATCGATGCTGAGCGTTTGAGCTGGCTAGAACAGCAGCTGCTAGCCAAACCCAATACCCCCACCCTGCTCTTTATGCACCATCCCCCCTTTGCCACCGGTATTCCTTGGATGGATCGTAAACGAGTACAGGGCCATCAGGCATTAGCAGAGCTAGTCAGCCAGCACCCCCAAGTCAAACGGATTAGCTGTGGACACCTACACCGCAGCATTTATACCGATTGGGCAGGTACAGTTGCCAGCAGCCAGCCCAGCTTGGTGCACCAGAGCGCCATTGACTTTGCCCCCGATGCCCCCAGCCAGTTTGCCCTAGAGCCACCCGCTTACCAGCTCCACGTGTGGACCCATGGGAGCTTAATCTCCCACACAGTGTTTGTGGGCCAGTTTGATGGCCCCTATCGCTTTGCCGATGGCAAAAAAGTTGTTCCCACCAACCTATGACCCTAGCTCTTTGACCACAGCCAAAACATCCTGGGGCTCAGCACGCAGGGTATAATCGGCCTCAGCAAAGGCGTAGCGAATACGACCCGACTGGTCAATCACATAGGTTGCAGGCAGAGGCAGTTCATAGCTATCGTCACCGTTACTAGTGGGAATATCAATCCCAAAGCCCTCATAAAGGGGCTGCAGGGATGCATCCAGCGTAAACACCAGACCATACTGACGCGATACCTTGTTACCTACATCGCTCAGCACGGCAAATTCTAGACTGTGCTTTTCAGTGACGCTGAGGGAATGGTCAGGCAGCTCTGGGGAAATGGCCACCAGGGTAGCACTAGCCTGCTTAAATTCAGGCAGCAGGTTTTGAAAGGCCCGCAGCTCTAGATTGCAGTAAGGGCACCACTCCCCCCGGTAAAAGTTGATCACAACGGGGCCTTGCTTTAGCAATTCGCTTAGACGCACTAATTTACCCGTGGCATCGGGCAGCTCAAAGTCAGGCGCTTTATCGTTAACCGTCAGGGCTTGATTAGCAATACCGCTGGCTTCTAAGGCCTCAGTGGCCTCTGCCATGGTGACTTGAGCATCCTGGGGTGCTTTTGACTGAAAGTCTGCCCGGAAGTCTGCCAGCTGCTCAGCTAGGGGATGGGTCGTTGTAGTCATCGAAAAATGCCTCTAAAGATAATGTGATCGAGATGTTCGAAATTCTAGAACAAGCATATTCACCCTAGATTAGAGTTAGCTGAGAGACCCATACCGACGTCTGTTTAGAGGGAACGGCTCAGTCCTTGAGTCAGAGAGAGTTCTTTCCGGACTAAATTTAAAGGTGCTGTAAATTGAAGAGATAGCACAGGCAAAACCTTTAAAGAGTCTTGTCGGCTGTACAGGGATAAACCGTTGTGCCAATCTTCTTTGGGTGTTAGTTGGATTGTTCTCCAGATGAGATGAGACTCTATGAACTGGATAAAGCGTGTTAGCCAGCTATATATTGAATGGCTACGGGCCCAAATAAAGACAAATCACGGCCGAATCGTTTTGCTAGGTCTTGTAGTTGGCCTACTATATTTCCCCTTGTGGATACACGATTTAGTAATTCGCTCCATCAGCGGCTCCACAGGACTAGCCTTAATTTCCTGCGCCGCGCTGATGGGATTAGCCCCTCTCTGGCAAAAGCGTCAGCAGTTAAAGCAGCTAACCGCCTCTGAAGAAGATCAAATCATTGGTCACTTGCTCATTTTAGGCAGCGTAGCTCTGTTCCCATTTTTTCGAGCAGATATGTGGGCCCAGGCCTTGATTTGGCTATTTATTATGGGTGGGATCACCCTTAGCACCTGGGGCGCGACGTTCTTTGTTAAGTATCCACTGACCACATTATTAATCCCCATGACGGTTTACACCCGTCCCGGAATCATTGCGCAGGGAACCTGGCGCTTTCTCATGCCGCAAAACTTCTTAGAGAATATCATGGCGGCGGCCAGCACCCAGGCACTACAGTGGATAGGCCAGCCAGCCAGCGTCCAAGATCGATTTATTACGATGCCCTCCGGAGGAGCCGTTGAGGTTGCCTGGCGATGCAATGGTTTTAACATGGCCGTGGCTATGGCTGTAACAGGTTTACTGTTGGGCATCTTCTTTAAACGTAACCGGCTGCAAATTACAAGACTAATGCTGGTAGGCGCTGCCGTTGGCCTAGTCTTTAACGTGCCGAGAATTATGTTAATGGCGTTGGCCCACGCCTACTGGGGGGATTGGTGGTTTGACTTTTGGCACGGGTCTTGGGGCGCACAAATTTTTGTCGGTGTGCTGTTTACGGTCTACTACTACACAGCAATGGCAATGTTAAACAGACAAGGGCGCAGTCTAGAGAAGGCTTAGCCATTTTTCCAACATTCCGTAACACCTGTTGCATCTGTCAGGCTAGCCCAGACAGTGGATATCTCCACAGGTCTCACAATACCGCCACCTTTTTAGAGCTTTATTGCTGATTCTAAAGATTACCGTTGTTATTCTTTAAAGACGGGTAAGAAAAAAACTTGTATCCATAGAATCCACCCAGGGTAATGATATAGCTGCACTTGGCCCCAACAACGTGTCAATCTTGACGCCATATGAGCCACTTCAGTTTCTGACCCCGCGCGATAAAGCTCTCATTCAAAATCCAATATCTTTATATAGAGCTCCTATGTCTTCTCAGATGCTAGATATCCCCCTAACGGCAATTATCTCGACTACTCCAGATCAGATTGCGTCCGAGCTTGGCGGGGAGGCTGTTATTCTCAACCTAGGGACAGGGCAATACTATGGGTTAAATGAGGTGGGTGCTAGGGTTTGGGAACTAATTCAACAACCTTGTACATTTGACAGTATCCTCCATAGTTTGCTCGAAGAGTATGACGTGCAGCCCGATGTCTGTAAGCAAGACCTGACTAAAATTCTGATAGATATGAAAGAGGCCTGCTTGATCGAGGTGAACAATGAGCAAGCTGCATAGATTACTCAAACTTTCAGGAAACGAATTCAGAGTCTTGCTCTATGGCTTTGTGCTTTTGAATAGCATCCGCTTGGCGCTGTGGTTATTGCCGTTCAGTCTTTTAAGACAAAAGCTGGCACAAATTTCCTCGGTGTGGGTATGTGAGACTCAGCCAACATCTGTTTCTGTGAAGTTTATTGTATGGACCGTTAATGTTGCCAGCAACTACACCCCAGGAGAGGCTAAATGTTTAGCCAGGGCACTCACATCACAGCTGCTGTTAACCCGATATGGATATCCCCATCAGCTACATATTGGTGTTGCTAAAGGGGTAGCCAATACCCTTGAAGCCCACGCCTGGATTGAATATCGAGATCATGTCATTGTTGGCTGGTTAAATAACTTGAGCCGATTTAAATCGCTTTCTGCTGATGGAGCAAACCAATGAGTGGGATCGCAGGAATTTATCATCTTGACCAGCATCCGGTCGTGTCTAGCGAACTGTGCCAGATGATGAAGGTTCTGGCGCATCGTGGACCCGATGCATCCGATACTTGGTGCCAAGATTCCATTGGTCTTGGTCATTGTATGTTGTGGACAACAGCAGAATCGCTCCATGAAGAGCTTCCCTTAGTTAAGGGGGATCTAGCTATTACCGCAGATGCCCGCATTGATAACCGAGACGAACTGGCGCAGGTACTATCATTGCCGGATCGACCATTAGAAAAGATAGCTGACAGCGAGTTTATTCTGGCCGCCTATGAGCAATGGGGCAGCGACTGTCCAGAGCATCTGCTTGGAGACTTTGCTTTTATGATTTGGGATGGCCAAAAACAACAGCTATTCTGCGCCCGCGATCATTTTGGGGTAAAGCCATTTTTTTACTATCACCAGCCCAATAAATCATTTGCAATTGCCTCCGAAATAAAGGGGTTGCTTTGTCTAGATTGGGTTCCTCAACGAATAAACGAAACCCGTATCGCTGATTATCTGACGCTGATGCTCGAAGATCAGGTAATCACTACATTTGAAGAGATTTTACGGTTACCGCCTGCATCTCGAATGTGGGTTGATAGCACGGGTGTGGAGATTGAAACCTATTGGAAATTAGATCCTAATTACGAATTAAAATTGGGATCAGACGACGCCTATGCAGCCGAATTCCGTCGGATTTTTATCGAAGCTGTTGACTGTCGACTGAGAAGTGCCTTTCCAATCGGTTCCCATTTAAGTGGTGGGCTAGACTCTTCGTCTGTAAGTTGTGTAGCCCGTAAAATCTTAGATGAAACCACGGGAGAGACACTCCATACATTCTCTAATGTTTTTGACACGGTTAAGGAGTGTGATGAGCGTCCCTACATCAGCGAAGTATTAAAACAAGGTGGCTATACTCCCCACTATATCCATGCGGATACATTTGGTCCCTTGAGCGATGTCGATCAAATTTGGGACTATGAAGATGAACCATTATTGGGTCCCAGCCATCACTATCCCTGGCGTTTAAACCAAGCTGCTCATCACGCAAATGTTCGAGTTGTCTTTGATGGTTTTGATGGGGACACAGTTGTCTGTCACGGTTTAGCTCGGCTGCATGAGCTAGCGGCACAACAGCGATGGCCTGAGTTTGCTGATGCTGTGGATACGGCGAGCAAGAATTATAGTCTTTCTGTTAGCGATCTTTGGGGCTATTATGGGTTGCCTGCGCTGCGGCAGTTAGCGAAGCGTGGACGGTGGTTAGCCTTTGCTAAGGCTGCTAATTATATTCACGCTCGCTTCCAATACTCACGCCGCCGATTGTATATGCAGCAGGGGATTAAACCAACCTTCAAACACCTTTTACACAAATTTTATAGAACTTCCAAACATCAGCCTGATAACTCGGTTACGATAGATGCACTGGTAAACGCTCATTTTGCAAAGCAGGTCAGTTTAGAGGAGCGGGTTAACAAGTTTACTTCCAATTCAGCATCTCCAACGTCGGTGCGGCAGAAGCATTGGCAGTCCATTACTGGGGGAGTACTGGCGCTTAATCTCGAGGCAGTGGATCGCTGTGCAGCTGCGTTTGGTTTAGAGATCCGTCATCCATTTTTAGATCGCCGTCTTGTTGAGTTTTGTTTGGCCGTTCCTTCTGAGCAAAAATTTAGAAACGGTTTTGGGCGAGTAATTATGCGTCAAGGATTGCATAATATACTGCCTGAGATGATCCAATGGCGGGGTGATAAGGCCAATATGGGTGCTAACTTTATCAATGGGCTGTTAAACATCAATCGTCCACTTTTTGAACAGGCACTTGAGACCCATAAACACTCAATTCTTTCGTATATTAATTTAGATAGCTGGCAAGCCTCCTGGCAACGGCTTAAGGAATATCCAGAGTCTAATCAAAAAATTAATTCGACAACTAAAGATAATCTGGTCGTATGGCGAGCTACGGTACTGGCTCTTTGGTTTCAGCGTAGATCAAAACTACTTTAGATAAAAAAGACGAGCAAACAGACGTTTTTATTGGCATGATAGGGCGATCCAATAGGATTAATCCTAGCTGTAAGTCCAACCCAAGGGGGCATCGCCAAGTGTCAACTTAACTAACTTACTTTAAGGACATAAAATCATGAAGAAAGCATACACTCAGCCCAACTTGACAGCCTACGGTAGCGTACAGAAGCTAACTAAAGGTAACGGAACTGTTGCTATTGGCGATTCAATCATCTTCTCCGATCTGATCGGTCCTGATGGTGAGCCTCTAGTATCTGATGGCTTCGGTTCTACCGACTTTGAAATTCCTCCGGCAAGCTAACTAAGATAAGAATCTAATCGTTTGATTAGTTCTTTGGGTATCTAATTGAAGATTTTCCTCCTTCCATCTACTGTTGCTAAGGATTAAGGGATACCACTCTGACATCTTTAGGAATACTTTGGATGGAATTAAAGGGCATCTCATTGGATACCCTTTTTCGCCTGATGTGGATAAACTCTGCGATATTTTATTGTCTACTACTTAAGTCTACATTTGAAGACGTCAGTGTCCATAACAATTCAGAGTTTTGTTGTGAGAATTTGTCTTAAATCTAAGTAGAATGTGTATTTATAAATTATGTATTGTTATTCTGCGTATCAGCTGTGTCTGCAATCCGAAATTCCTTTGTCAGGGCTGCCTGTAGCTGAGGGTGAACCAGATATTGTGGTTCGCTTAAAGCAGTCCGACGAACAGACTGCCTGTGAGACGGTAAAGCCAACAACAGAGCTGTATGGTCGACTAAAGGGAATAGGAGACTGCTGGATTTCAGATGGACGTTTGATCACCATTGCGCCTTTAGACGGTGTTACCCATGACATGCTAGGCCCTAATATCTTAGGGGGATGTATGTCGGTGATTCTGCGGCAGCGGGGTTTTTTTGTTTTACATGCTAGCTGCGTTGCTATACAAGATAAGGTAGTAGCATTTTTAGGGCATTCAGGTTGGGGGAAATCAACGCTGGCGGCAGCACTACATAGCTATGGCCATACCGTGATTACCGATGATATTCTGGCAATCAATTTAGAGGATGTGGAGACCCCCAAAGTTGTTCCATCGTTTCCTCAGTGTAAGCTATCTCCTCAAGCTGCAAAAGCATTAGGCAAAGATCTGGCCAGTCTGGAGTCTCTTTATGCCCACTCTGCTAAACGGGCCTATAACTTTCAAACGGGATTCCAACAGGGACAGCTTCCATTACACAGCATTTATCTGTTATCTAGAGGTGATCGCCACAGTATCACTCCTTTAGGCTTTAAGGACACCTTTGCCTACTTAGTCAGCCACACCCGAGCTATGGGTGTCCTGCAAGATAACCAATCCTTGCGGACACACTTTCAACAATGTACCCAACTGCTTAGGCAGACATCATACTATCGGTTTACACGAAAACCTGGTTTAGAAGAATTGCCGGATTTAGTACGCATGGTAGAGGAACATGTGAAAGAAATAGCGGTTGAAGAGCCAGGGATAAACCTACCGTGCAATTTGGTCAGCCATTAGTCGCATTTTTTAAGCAAACTCAGCGTTTGGTACCCGCCCTACGTCTAGTATGGCGCAGCAGTCCGGGGTGGACAATGGCTAAGCTAAGTTTGCTGGTGGTCCAGGGGCTACAACCATTACTACAGATTTATCTGGTGAAGCTGTTAGTGGATGCGGTTACTGGTCAACCAGAAATTACGGCATCACCACAGTTATTAAATCAAAGTAGGCCATTACTGATTGGTCTAGCTGCAGTGCTATTGACTGGAATGATTGCTAATGCGCTTTCAGAGCTGGTCACGTCGTCACAGGCTCAAAAAGTCTCTGACTACATGCGCGGTATTTTGCATGCTAAGTCTGTTGAGATTGATTTAAGTTATTACGAGAATCCTCGCTATCACGATACGTTACAGCGGGCTCAGAAAGAAGCAACTTACCGCCCTAATCAGATTTTAAAGCGCCTAGCACTGGTGGGCCAGAATGGTATTCTACTGGTTGCCATGGTGGGGTTGTTATTGACCCTTCATTGGGGCATCACTAGCGCCTTATTAATTGCAATTATTCCAACCGTCTTAGTCCGACTATATTACACCCGTAAACTATATGCGTGGCAGCGTACCTGGACGCCTGTTGAACGAAAATCAGCCTATCTTTCCTGGCTACTAACAGGCGATCAGTTTGCAAAGGAAATTCGTCTGTTTGGTTTGGGAGAGCTGTTTAGTCAGCGATTTAATCGGTTGCGATCGCAACTCTACCAAGCAAAGTTTAAGTTAATGGCGTGGCGTTCATTCTCGTTTTTGGCAGCCAATGTGATCGCAGGAATCATGGTGGGTGCGATCTATGGCTTTATCCTCTATCAGGCGCTGCAAGGAGCCTTAAAGCTAGGCGATCTTGTCCTATACCACCAGGCGTTACAGCGAGGACAAAGTGCGCTTAAATCATTTATAGCCGGTCTTTCTGGGCTACACGAAGACAACCTGTTCTTGACCAACCTCTATGAGTTTCTAGACCTGCACCCGCAGATTGTGACATCAGCACAGCCCAAGTTCTGTCCACCAGTAAAAGAGCAGGGGATTACGTTTGAGAACGTCGGTTTTCAGTATGAAGGAACGTCTCGGCAAGCTCTTAAGGATCTCTCATTTACGATAAATCCTGGTGAAACCGTGGCCCTAGTTGGAGAGAATGGGTCAGGAAAGACCACACTGATTAAGTTACTATGTCGTCTGTACGATCCAACGCAAGGACGCATTACTCTTAATGGCATTGACTTACGAGATCTTGACGTTGATCATTTACGTCAACAGATCAGTGTTATTTTCCAAGACTATGCCAAGTATCACCTCTCTGCCCAAGATAATATCTGGCTAGGCAATATCCATTTGCCACCGCAAGATCAGCGCATTATAGCAGCGGCTCAACATGCTGGAGCCCATGATGTGATTACCCAGCTGCCTAACGGATATGACACCATGCTGGGGAAATTATTCCATGGTGGAGAAGAACTGAGCATTGGCCAGTGGCAAAAGGTGGCGTTGGCCAGAGCCTTCCTACGACAGTCCCAGGTGATTGTGCTAGATGAGCCTACCAGCGCCATGGATCCTAAGGCTGAGTATGAGCTATTTAGTAAGTTTCGTGAGCTGATCAAAGACCAATCGGCAATTCTCATCACCCACAGGCTGTCCACAGTCAAAATGGCGGATCGCATCTACGTGATGGATAAAGGCCGTATTGTAGAAAATGGCACACACCAAGAACTAATGGACCATCAGGGAACCTACGCCAATTTATTTGAAATACAAGCAAAAAACTACTGGTAGCCGGTCTGTAGATAAATTGCCGTTGCTGATTTAGAGGATGAACCGATCGATGAGATATGCCATAGGACAGTATCTCGCAGATAAAATCATACCGAGGATCAGCAACGCCGATAAATTTATATCGGAGCGCCGCAACGCCATCGATTTTATATAACTAAACGCTATTACAATCCGTGAGTACTTTAAACACGACTGAGTTTGCGCCAGAACTCGCTTTACTACTGCAATGTGCTAGACATCATTTGAAGGGCGGATGTCAGCATCAGATCCAACAGCTTGTTAACCATCCAGAGTTAAATTGGCGAGACGTTATTAACCTAGCTCGGTTTCATCGGCTGTTGCCCATATTGCATAAAGTACTCTTCTCTAAGGACCTAGCGCTCGATCTACCAGACTCGGTCTTAAAGGCGTTACGGAGATATCGGCTAAAAAATATAGGTAGAAATTTTTCTCTATTACAAGAGCTGAGGAGTTTTCTCGAACTTTTAGACGCCCATCAAATTAGGGCCATTACGTTTAAAGGACCCATGACAGCAATGAACGCCTATGGGGACCTATCGCTACGCATGTTTAGCGATCTAGATTTATTAGTTCATCCAGACGATTTTTTGAAGCTTAGGGAGATTGCCATCAACCATGGCTATCAATGTGACAAGCTGATGGCGGTTTCAGAAAGGGAGTGCCTCAAGCAGCTCAGTTCTCAAGAGCAGGCATCATACTTTCAATCCCAGAAAGAATACAGTTTGCTAAAGGTAGAGAGTCGTACTTTTCTAGATATTCATCAGGGAATTTTATCTAAACAGTTTCTACCTTTATTTGATACACGATGGATTTGGCAGCATACCCAAGAGAGTCAGGTTGGCGGACACCCAGTTCTAGGATTAACCCCAGACGTTGAAGTGCTTGTTTTAGCAGCCCAAGGGGCTGAAGAATATTGGCCCCAGCTAGGTAAGCTCTTCGACTTGGCAATGTTGATAGAGAACCATCCAAATCTAGACTGGAATACCGTGCTTGACCTATCGGAACGCTTAGATGTTTTGCCCAGACTGGTATTGGGGCTAACTCTTATTCAGAACCTATATGGAGTTACGCTGCCTGACCAGGTCGATAGACACATCAAAGCTGCTCCCTCACTGCAAGCCTTAGCCCAGGAAGTCCAGGAGAATATGCTGAATAAGCAGCAGCATATCGACTCCAAACTCACCCTAAATCTTGTGCTCTATCAGCTACGACTGATGACCCATTGGAGAAATCGAGTACGCTGTGTGCTAACGCTGATGAACCCGACCCTCGCAGACATTGCCGCAATACCGCTGCCCAAATATTTGTTCTTTATTTACTACCTGTTCCGGCCTGTACGCCTAATCCAAGAAGTTGTTTGGCATCAGCCTGCCCATCCTAAAACGTAGCGAAAACGTAGCGAACCGCAGGGTTTAAGGAGATAGCCTTATCCCGTGCCTAACGCCGCATTAGCTGCTTTTCTCGATGTTCCTGCCAGCGTAACCCGAGTAAGCATGCAATGGTGAGCATGTGGCCCGGTTCTTCCATCTGGGTCAGGATGCAGCCGAACACGGCAGTTGATAGCAGTAAAAACCGACCAAAGTCATCTACACAAATCTGTTTCCAAACGATGAAGCTGATAAATAGATAGGCTGTTAGGCCAATAATGCCCACATCTCCCCAAATGCCTGCCCAGGTAAATAAAGGGAAGTAAATGGTGGATTCCTGAGGAAGATAGCTGGTACGGACCACATTAAACACCTCTGCCGATGCGGGATGAACCGTTGCACCCAAGGGTTGTAGAAAGCTTTCATAGTCTCTCATTACCCAGCCGCCGAGACGGGTGACGGTATGTCCCGGTCCTAGACCGATAAGCCAATTCAAGGGAGATTCAAAATGGCTAGGAATAATGCGAAATGCGGCAAACTTAGTTTCTGCGGCCAGACCATCCCATCCCCAAATGGGGCGATTGATCCAGTTTTGATAGGGCCTGAGAATTTCGGCATCCACATTTAGCAATGCCCAGAAAAATGCGGCGATTGCCGTCACAAACAGGGTTAGATATATCAGAAGTCGGTCGGGTCTCTCGACCTTAGTAATGGCCAGGAGTCCCCAGCCAACAACCAGGGCCAAAAACACCTGTTTGGAGTCAGAGACTTGAATTTGATAAATGGCCGCAACGAGGGGCAATAATCTCATCCATAGGGTTAGATGTTTGAAATGATTGAAGACATATAACCCTACATAAAAGGAGACCGTACAGGCGATATAGTTAGCGGCACTGCCACCGCCACCACCAAAAACACCGCCAATGTTGTCTTGAATGGTACCGCCGACGGGCTTTGGATAAATGCCGATGGGTAGGAGGATGGATTGTGCGATCGCAAGTAGCAAATTAAACGCCGCAAACCCCAAAATCCAGTACTTAAATCGCTGTAGTCGGTCGCCAGACATCGGCAGCGCGATGATGGCCGCCAACAGCATAAACGGTTCTACCTGAAACAAAAACTGCAACGCAATATTGGCAATGCCCGCACTGTTAAGCAAAGCACTAGCGAGCGTACAGATCAGGAAAATAGCCATCCCCAGCAGCAGCTGCCACACCACATTGAGCTTCTTTTTATCCCGCGTTTTAGTTGTAAAAACAGTGATAAAAAAAGCGCCAGGAATCAGACCAAAGTGAACAAAGTTAATGATCGACGGCACCCCCATGGATGCCAGCAATCGAGGGAAAAATGCGGTAGCAAACCCCACTAGTATCATAGTCATACTGCCAATTCGCCCCTCGGTCTGTGGGGGCGCATGGAGTCCAGACAGCTGTAGACGATTTTGCATGACTCGATAGGGTTTAGCGACTGATACGGGGGGATTGTCTTAACAAGCTTGCTGCCTATGCTGGTTGCTCTTTCCAGCCCTAAAATAATCGATAAAAATCAAGCAGCTGTTGCGAGATAGTCGATTTAGAGAACCGGTTATCGGTAGTTTGAGTTTGACAAGATGCGTCAGACAAGGCAGTGGTCATGGCGTCAGCTAGATGACTGGAGTCTCGGTGAGCCAGTGAAAAATAACGGCATTGAGAAGAGCCCACTTCGCGAAAGATGGGAATATCCGAGCAAACAGCCGGACATGCCAGGGTAAGGGCCTCCACCAGGGGCAGGCAAAACCCTTCCGTCGCAGAAGGAATCACAAACAAAGACGCGTTTTCATAGAGCCACCGCAGTTCTCCATCGGACAAGCCAGACAGAAACAGCACCTGATCTTCTAGATTTAGCTCAGTGACTAGCTGCGTCAGGCTTTCAGTCTCAGGGCCAGAACTCCCGACAATCAGCAGTTTGGCCTGAAGCTGCTCGCGCCGATGCAGAGTGCCATAGGCTCGAATCAAAAGATCCAGGTTTTTATTTTTGCGATGCTGGGCAACGGTCATCAGGAAAGGATCGCCCTTTGCCACCGGCTGAGGTACTTGAGAGTCAACCCCTTCAAAATCAACAATGTTGTAAACAACGGCTGTTTTCTTACTATCCTTGACCGTCGGAAAGTAGCCCTTGAGCGCATCTAGCGTGCAATTAGAGACACAGGTTAAACCATCGCTATTACGAATGCACTGTTGGAGAAATAGCTGATTAAACCACACCCGGGGATAGCCAAAATTCTCCGGACACTCATAGGGATAAAGGTCGTGGATAGTAGAGACAACCAGGCTTTTGAACCACTGTCTTACAAAGGGAAAAGGAAACGACATGTGGATCAAATCGGGCTGTAGCTGCTGGGCCAACCGGGGCAACCCAAATAAAAACCAGCGATTGCGAACCAGGGAGCTATTTTTGATATCCACATCCACCAGCCGAATCTTGTCAGAGTCCAGCTGAAAGACATCGTTAAAATAATCTCGCTGCCAAGCGCCAATCACCAGAGTGACACGGGTAACGTCAGACGTTACCGCCAAACACTGGGCCAGATTCACCGCATGGCGACAGACACCGGTGGGTTTAGTAGGGCGATGAAGGGCCGGGATCAGCACATGCATGATGACGCAGGGTTGAGAGTAGGGTGGGCAGTGCCCGCCGGGAATAGGAAATGGGGAATGGGGATGTATGAATGCAAGTTTAAGCCGTTACCGGCACCGCTGTTGATGTGCTGGCATAAACAGAATTAAGTTGTTTGCCCACAGCAGTCCAGCTAAAGTTCTCATTTACCAGCTGACGTCCAGCCTGCCCCATCTGCACCCGTAGTTCCGGATCGGCAGCCAGCTTTTGCATCACTGCAGCCATATCACCTACGCTTTGATCGGGGTCTTGGGCCGCAACCTTGAAACCGGTTTGTGGAGTAACCTGAATAGCCGGTCCGCCCAGATCCAAACAAATTACAGGACGACCTGAGGCCATGGCCTCAATACAGACCCAACCGCCAGAGTCATGGAGACTGGGATGTACCAGGACATGACTTTCTCCCAGCCTTTCCAGGGTGTCTTCCCGCGACAGTCTGCCCCAGAACTTGACCTTATCAGCAACACCACAGTCTGCGGCCAGGCGCTTTAGATTATCGAGCTCTGGGCCATCTCCCACTAGCCAAAATTCTGCATCGGGGAGCTTTGCCTCGGCAAAGGCACGAATACCCAAGTGAAAGCCTTTCCAATGCAACAGACGCCCCATGCTAATGAACCTGACAGGTTGGGATGCCGGTAGAGGAGACTGGTTTAAGACCTGGATTTCCTCATCTAGCAGCCCCACCTCAGGAACAATCTGGACATCTGTTGCCCCCATGCGATAAAGCCGTTTGGCCGTGTCGTCAGTGGTGGCCCGCACCACAGTGCTGTTGCGAATGGTCAGACCCACTAGCGGGTCACGCTGGCCAACATTGCGGACAAAATCTCGGGCATATTCGTAAAATCGTGCCCGCAGGCTAAAGTCTTTCCAAAATTTTGGCGGGGCAGATTCACCCCCACCTACCGGTCCCCACACAAAAGGTATGGGCAAGAACGCCAGCAGACTAGGGGCAGAATATTTTACAAACGTGACGTGGTGAGCCAGATCAAACTCGATCTCTTGATGCAAGCGTCGCGCCACAAAATAGGCCTGAATCTGCCAGAGATAGTAATGAATTTGCATAGCCCCAGACTGTCCCAGGGACATGCTGTCTTGCCAGAATGGCAGGGTGAAATAGACAAAATGCAGGTTAGGGATAGGATTAGCAGCAAGTTCTGCCTCGATCGCCTCCTTGCTTTCATCAGGGCGAGTCAAGACCCAAACCTCATGATGTTTGGCCACTTCGCGGGCAACATTCCAACCCACACCTCTTTCCGACCCTCGACCCGGTTCACATGAATAGGCAGAAATCAATACTTTCATCGTTTTAGAGTGTTATGGTTAGCCTTAAATCAAAATAGTTGGAGCCGGATATTACCAATCAAGACTTGCTTCATACCCAAGATCGATTAACAATTTTCCGGCAATCTTTTTGAACTCTGCTTTATGGTCTGCTTTAAAGTGTTTTCTCCAGCCACCGATGGAGCCTTTACCCCCTTTTTTAAAGGTGTGGGATTCCTCCGGATTCATGGCCTGGGAGCTAAATTTAGTTTCTATTTCAGAGGTGGACATACTGAGTTGCAGATGCTCCATAATTTGGCTAACAATACGTAGCCGTTTGTCTTCGCAGCCACCACCGCGTTCTCCCACCAGATCTTCGAATTTAATGGCTAAGGTATTGGGATGGTGAAGCCAACCATGCCACCGTGAAAAATCCTGGGCAATATTAGGTTGAGAAAGATTTGAGCCAAACGGCGACCCTAGCGGCATACCGACAATAGAGCTCATCAGCTGCTCATCAAAGCTGGATTGCTGCTGATAAATGTCGTGCAAAAAAATGCGCTTTTCCTTTGTTATCCAGCGGGCATGGGAAACCGCTAAATCTCGCAGATCACGATAAATAAAGAACAGTTTACAGTGATGTTCACTAAAGATATCTAAAATCTCCTGGGAGCACATCAAATGAGAACGCACAATAGAATCATTGGGAGCAGACCCTAGCTTCCACCGAATATGATTAGGCGTGTTCATAATGCCACACAGGGCTTGAACAGAGATAATGTCATCCCACTTCTTTAGGCCAGGGATGGAGTAAAGAATCTGATAAAGTAAATGGGTGCCACTTTTGGGATAGGAATTACAGATAACAAAATTTTTAGGGCGATTACCTGATAGAGCCTTTGCTGTAAGACTTTTGGTTAAAAAAATGGCATCTCTGGCATGTAAGCCCAGGACATTTTTGAGTTGATAGCTCATACTGGTGTTCCTAACGATATTCCCTCAGTCTAAGCAGCGACTTTATTCGAAGTACTATTCAATAAGGATTCATAGATCTGAGCAATTTGCTCAGCGGTATTATGCCAATTAAATTGAGCGGCTCTTTTGAACCCTTTTTGGATAAATTCGTCTCTAAGAGCGGGTTGGGTAAAAATCTGCTCTACTGCATGGGCAATACCATCGGTATCTAGAGGATCCACCAGCGTTGCTGCATCATTGACCACCTCTGGTAATGAGGTGACATTAGACGCGACTACAGGTAGTCCGCAGGCCATCGCTTCGATGACCGTTATACCAAACCCTTCATAGGTGGATGGTGCCACCAATACATCAGCCGCATTATAGATTTGAATTAAGGTTTCCTTGTCAGGTTTGCCTAGGTAAGATACACAGCTATCCAGCTGATGTTCCGCAATAAACGTTTTTTGGTCGTTCGTAAAGTCATCCCCCGCTTTCCAAAAACGAATGGGAAAGTTTTTGTTGCGAAGCTGGTTAATCACATGCAAGATGGTGATGATGTTCTTGCGTGGATTATTAGACCCTACGTTAAGCAGGCAGCAGGTGTCTTGGGGAACACTGAATTTTTCTCGAAAGTTAGTTGCTTGGCCCGATGCGTCAGCTTGAAAAATGCGATCTACACCATTGGGAACAGTTTGGATTTGTGCCGGATTTAACTTTAGGTGTTGAACAATATCCTGGGCCGTATGGTTGGACACTGAAATGATACGGTGAGCCTGACACATACTCTGTAACGAGTATTTCCAGGTAGCTAAACTGAGCCAGGGAAATCGGGCGCGATCGCGAAATAACTCAGGATGAATTAAGTTAATCAAATCGTGGCAGGTGACCACGGTAGGGCTGTTTTTTTTCTTCAGCCAGTTCACCAAATACCCATCACTGTGGTCAATGATGTGGAACACATCCGCGTCGCACTGTTGGAGATGTTTCGGGTATTGCCAATAGCGCTGGTGATATTTTTGGATACCTTTAATCAAGGAATTTGTACGGTTTCCCTGGACAGGGTTATGGGGAAATTCTTCGAATATTTTCCAATGGGGACGGACTGTCTTAAGTCCATCCACCAGGGCATCTGCATAAACGTCCATACTGTAGGCAATGCCTAGAGAGCGCCGTAGGATAGCA
Source organism: Cyanobacteria bacterium J06554_1 (assembly GCA_038534515.1). Lineage (GTDB taxonomy): Bacteria > Cyanobacteriota > Cyanobacteriia > Phormidesmidales > Phormidesmidaceae > Leptothoe. Next base: position 1,516 of record JBCAWO010000056.1, on the reverse strand, counting down.
ACTTTCATGGCTATGCCTCCAATGTAGTTGACAGTGACATAGTGGCAGTAGAAACCGGAGCCGAGGGTGTGTTTAGGATTTTGTGCCACAGGGTGATTAGCCGTTGGGCAATCTGGTTATGGGTGTAGTTTTGCTGTGCCCGTTGCAGGCAATACTCTCCCATAGATTGCCGAAACTCTGGCTCGCGGATTAGCCGGGACAGGATAGTGGCCAATTCGTCGGCATCCTCCTCTTCAAAGACTAGATCGGGATGCTTAACCACATTGGGAATCTCACCGCAGGTGGAGCCCACCGTGGGAATGCCCATCACCATCGACTCAATCAGGACATGGCCAAACTGTTCTTTCCAGGTATCAACGCTGCGAGAGGGCAATACCAGCACATCAAACTTGGCCATTTCCGCTGGAACCTGGTCGTGGGTAACGGCTCCTTTCCATTGAATATAGTCTTCCACACCTAGATCCTTAGCCATCTTTTCTAGTTCAGGCTGGGCGTTGCCGGTGCCACAGATGGTCATCTTAAACTTTAGATCCTGTTGTTTTAGCTGGCGGGCAGCTTCTAACATCAGGTCAATACCTTTTTCATGGACAATACGACCCAAAAAGCCAATATTTAGCTCGGGTCCCGAGTCCGTCACCAGATCGGGACTAAAGAAGGTTTCATCCACCCCCATCTGGGGCATGACTTCAATTAATCCTGAATAATTCCATTTCTTGAGTAATTCACTCCCTTCAGCGTTACCCGCCAGGATCAAGTTAGCTGTATTGAGAACAAAGTCTCGTACCCAACGTCGAGGCATTGACAGGTCGCGATCCATATTTTCCCAACCAAAAACCACCAAAGGCAGTCCCAGCAAACGGGCAAATATTGCCAACTGTAGGGTGCATAATGAGAAAACTTCCTCTTCAATCTGCAGAATATCTGGTTGGAATTCGCAGATAGCTTGCCAAATTCGAAAGGGATTATACAGATATGCCCCACCCCGGCCAGAAAATATGATGTTTGCCGGGAATATCTTGAGCTGAGGATACGGTGTTTCCAGATTGATTAAACGCCCCCAACCTGAAGAACGCCAGCTCTTGGGGCTAAGCAAACCTACTTCTGCCCGATCGGCTATAGCAGATAACTTGCCCTGGTTAACACCTACAACATAGGTGTGGGTAATAAACAAAACTCGCAGAGATTGAGCAGCTCCTTGAGCGCTGGATGTGGTCTCAGAACGAGCCGTCAGATTACGTAATTTCTCCTTGAGAAAGTGTAGGGGGCGCGGTCGTTGATTAGGCATAAACAGCCAGTTAATCGCTGGTTTTGCCAGGGGCAAAGGCAACAGACTAACCCAGATGAACCAAAGACTAAACGCAATGCGTTTGAGTAGTGATTCGCTTGAGTAGAACCACAGGGCTTTGAGCCCTAAAATGGCTAATACCCAAGCATTGTCGTCAGGAATGGGATGTTCTTCAGGGGCTAAGCGTAACGACACCAAACGCGACCATACGGAACCTACCCTGCGAGTTTC
>JBCAWO010000055.1:0-30246 GCA_038534515.1 Cyanobacteria bacterium J06554_1 | reverse complement strand
AGAAAACCTTCCAAGACTACAGGCAAAACTTAGTGGCGCATCGACAGGGCTAACTCCCTGGCGGGTGACAGAACTCGGAGGGACCCCAAGCAACACCTTTAAACACTCCACCAACACTCTACGCTAAAGACAGCCTATAACACCACTCTACAACAGAAACTTTACCTATCAAAATCGCCCCAAACTAAGCATGCTGCAGCTCTCTCCAAGACTGTGAAAGCACCTTCCCAGCCGATTTCGCAAAGACAACGGTCAACAACAATCCAACCGCCAGATCGGGCAAAATTGAATGGGTGAATACCACCAGGACAGCCGCCACCAGGACCGACGTGTTGGTAATAATGTCATTGCGAGAACAGAGCCATACCGATGACATGTTTAGATTGTCGTTGCGATGCCGTGTTAACAGCAACAAACACAACAGGTTTGCCAGTAGCGCCAATACGCCGACTAGTCCCATGATGGACCCTTCGGGGCTGGCCCCTGCAAATAGCTGATAGCTGGCTCTAGCAAATACAGCAATGGCAAACAAAAACATAATCAGACCCTTGAGCAACGCCGCTCCCGCCTGAGCTTTAGCGCTTTTGTGAATCACATACAAACTGCTGGCATACACCAGGGCATCCCCCAACATATCCAGCGAGTCCCCAGTTAATGACAAAGAAGCCGCTCGAATACCCGCTCCAAATTCGACGACAAACATCACAGCATTGATGAGCAGCACCGACCAAAGTACCTTTGCCTGCCGTTCTTTTAGCTTCGCAACTTCGCACGCCTTGGCCTGACAGCAATGATCCGCCATGGTGACCTCCCTATTCAGTCATTCAAACATTCAAGTAACTATTAGAATGTTTGCCAAAAAAAACACTCAAACATTCAAACTAGTATTAGAACGTTAGCACAAAAAGACCATCATTCAAGCCATCATTAGAATGACTTGACTATCTGCAGCGGCCTAAGGGATTTGCAGGTAACTAGGTCGAAGTTAACGCGGGTTTTACTCTAAAGATAGTTAGAAACCTCGAGCAGATTTTGGTCGGGGTCTCGGAAATACACGGAGATGATGGCCCCCGCTGCCCCTGTACGTTTAATTGGACCTTCCAGGATTTTCACATTCACGGAGGCCAGGTGGTCAAGGACTTTATCTATGGGTGTTTCGGTAATCAGACATAGGTCAATCGACCCTGGCGTGGGCATGTGAGCCTTTGGTTCAAATTCGTTGCCGACCTCATGCAAATTGAGTTTCTGTGCACCAAACGATAGCGCTTTTCGGCCCTGAGCAAAGGTAATTACATCCATGCCGAGCACGCGCGAATAAAATTCGCAGGTCACATTCATGCTATTCACTGTCATGACAATGTGATCGATTCTGTTGATCTTCATGTCGTTTCTTGATGCTGTCCAAAGCAGGCCGAATAGTCACCAAACAGAGATATGACTACTCGACCAACTGCCTTAGGGCATAGCAAAGAACATCGGCAACCCGTGGATCTTTGAGAGAATAGTAGGCCAATTTACCGTCGTTGCGATACTTCAAAATGCTGAGGTCGCGCAGCTTTCGCAGATGGTGGGAGGCGCTTGCTACTTTAATTTCCAAAAGAGAAGCCACATCACAGACGCACAGCTCCTCACCATTGCGCAGGGCATACAAAATCTTTAGCCGAGACCGGTCAGCCAGAGCACCAAACAGAATTTGGGCAGATTCCAACAGGTCATCGCTGGGAAGCACCTGGCCGATCTGATGAACTAACGCTTCGTTGAAGCAGCGGACTTGGCAGACATCACTGGGTTTGGTCACAGATTTTTCAGGGCTCATCAGGTGCTATGGTTTTATTCTACTGATCTATGACTGGCGGCTCTCCCATCTCCATCGCTCCTAAAACGTTAATAAAGGGTGACGGCTTTTAGCAGCAAGAATGATTATCATTCTTATGCAATTATAATCAGGTGAGCACCCTGGCAACGTCCCCAGATAAAAGGCGAAGTGCGATGACAGTCAGTCCCTATCAAGAATTAACCCGCCCTAACCTAGGCGGACAGGTGCAGCATTATGACTGGACCTCTTCAACAATACGGGGCGGGCAAGCGGTAACCATTGCCTACGAAACTTTGGGTACAGGGTCAACGGTGTTGCTGCTACCCGCGTTTAGTACCGTTTCAACGCGGGCAGAGCTGGCCCAAATTGCTCAGGTGCTGGCGTCTGAATTTCAGGTGATAGCCCTGGACTGGTTAGGGTTTGGTGATTCTGAGCGGCCTGCTTTTACCTATGAGCGATCGCTCTATCAGTCATTGCTCAAGGACTTTGTGCAAAACTGCTGCCCACAGCCATTTGGGATTTTGGCGGCAGGTCATGGTGCGGGGTACGCGCTCCATCTGGCTCAGGACTATCTGGCCCAGAAACAGATAAGCACCCAACTACTGCTGGTGGCTCCTACCTGGAAAGGTCCCCTGCGGGCCATGGGCGCACCGGGTTGGGTAGCGGCCAATCTGAGAAATCTGGTGGGTCTGCCGATAGTTGGCTCTGCTCTCTATGGTGCTAACACCCACCCAGCCTTTCTCAAATGGATGTATCAGCGCCATGTGTTTGTGGATGAGACGCGGCTGACGCCCGCCTTTATTCAGCAGCGCCACCGCATTACCCAACAGCCGGGTGCCCGGTTTGCTCCTGCCGCCTTTGTGACAGCGGCTCTAGATCCGATGCGCGATCGCAACGAATGGCTCCAGACAGCAACGGCGGTTATGGCAACCAGCTCTGTGCGGGTGATCCTGGCAGACCAGGCCCCACCCCAGTCTAAGGCTGAAATGCAGGCGCTGTCAGAGCTGCCTGGTATCCAGACCGATCATCTACCCGGCTCGCTGGGACTATACGAAGAATATGGCGCTGAGGTAGGTGCGATCGCACTTGCCCACTTCAAATCATAAATCAACACCAATCAAGGAGACGTTTCATGGTAACCGACACTATTAACAACACCGTACCCGTAACCGTTTTAACCGGCTATCTAGGCGCAGGTAAAACCACCCTGCTAAATCGCATCCTCACCCACGAACATGGCAAAAAAGTAGCCGTAATCGTCAACGAATTTGGCGAAGTAGGCATCGACAATCAGCTAGTTGTCGACGCTGATGAAGAAGTATTTGAAATGAACAACGGCTGCATTTGTTGCACCGTGCGAGGCGACCTGATTCGCATCATCGGCAACCTGATGAAGCGCCGCGACAAGTTTGACCACCTAGTCATTGAAACCACCGGACTGGCCGATCCGGCTCCAGTAATCCAAACCTTCTTTGTCGATGACGAAGTGCAGCTACAAACCCAGCTGGATGCAGTGGTAACAGTGGTAGATGCCCGCCACATCTGGCAGCATTGGGAAGCCGAAGAAGCCGTGGAGCAAATTGCCTTTGCCGATGTAATCTTACTCAACAAGATTGACCTGGTCACAGAAGACGAACTGACCAAACTAGAAGAGCGGATCCGGGGAATGAACGCCCTAGCCAAAATCCACCGCACCCGTGATGCCCAAATCGAAATGGACGCCCTCCTCGGCGTCAGCGCCTTTGACCTCAATAACGCCCTACAAATCGACCCCGATTTTCTCGACGAAACCGCCCACGAGCACGACGAAACCGTAGGTTCAGTTGCCCTGGTAGAATCAGGCGAACTCGACGGCGACAAACTAGAAGCCTGGATCGGAGAACTCTTACGCGATCACGGCCCCGACATTTTTCGCATGAAAGGCATTCTCAACCTAGCCGGAGAAGACAACCGATTTGTCTTTCAAGGCATACACATGCTGTTCGACGGTCGCCAGGACCGCCCCTGGAAACCCGATGAAACTCGCAAAAACGAACTAGTCTTTATCGGCCGCAACCTGGAGCAACTAAACCTAGCAGAACGCTTTCAAGACTGTTTGGTGAGTTAGTAAGAATCGAAGTTTCCCCCTGAATCTTTTGCAGAAACCAGTTCAGGATATAAATAATCGACCCCGCCGTAACCCCAACTTAGCGCTACTAGGAATAACCTAGTACGTTGGGTCTTAGGGCGGCGTCCCGGCCCTAACCAGGGGGTTTGGGGAACTCGGAGGGACCCCAAGCAATATCTTGAAGCCCCCACCAACATTTTACGCCAAGTGTCCCAAACAGCCTCAGCAACACCCAAACCCATGCTAAAAACCAAGAAAAAAACCGTGCTCCAACGGCTGTGGAACACCCAACTTTCCGACTACGTAACAGCCATCGCCTGGTCCCCAAGCGGCACTCAACTCGCCGCCAGTTCTGGCGCAGGCGAAGTGCTACTCTACACACCCACAACAAACCAATCCACCTGCCTACAAAGCCCCCAAGGAGAATCTGTAGACGCCCTAGCAATCTCCGCCGATGGCAAATTTCTAGCCGCCGGCGGCCAAGCAGGCACAGTCTGGATCTGGCAGATTGACCGTGATTCACCCACACTGCTAACAACGTTAGAACATTCCCGTACCTGGATTGACCGGCTGCAGTGGCACCCCAGTTCTCCAGAACTGGCCTTTAGTTTTGGCCACCATGCTCAAGTGTGGCACGCCGTTGATCAAACCGTTGTCACCACCTTAAATTTTGAAGACTCTTCCGTATTAGCTCTTGCCTGGAATCCCCAAGGGACAAGGCTATCCCTGGGAGGTAACCAAAGTATTAAAACCTGGCAGTACCACAACTGGGATGAGGACCCAGAGATAAGAGAAGTAGGTGGAGCTAGCGTAGCGGTTGCCTGGTCGCCGGATGGTAATTACCTGGCATCGGGAAACAATGATCGCTCAGTTTTGGTATGGGCAAACGATCATCCTGCTCCCTGGCGGATGCAGGGATTTCCTGGCAAGGTGCGGCAGTTGGCCTGGTCAAAACCGATGGTACGAGATGCGCCGCTGCTAGCATCGATTAGCGGTGAAGGTGTGGTTGTCTGGACAAAGGCGGTTGATGAAGCAGAAGGCTGGAATCCTCAGGTGCTGGAGGTTCACGAAGGTGTGGTACGAGCAATCGCGTTTCGGCCCGACACTCTATTACTGGCCTCTGCCGCTGAGGATGGCTGTCTGTATTTATGGCAAAAGGCCCGTCGGATGGCGCAAGTTTTGAAAGGAGCCTCCAGCGGATTTTCTTGTCTAGCCTGGTCTGATCAGGGCACAACGTTAGCCGCTGGCGGTAGTGGAGGAGAGCTGTTTGTATGGACTGAAACAACTAAAGGAAAAGGATTTAAGTAGGGCTGAATATTTGGCAAACTAAAAGATTAGGTTTGAAGCTACCATAGCTGAGCTGTTGATTCAGCGTTCATCATCAGCCAATGCGGTTAGTTGAGATAATCTTCTAAAAACTGTTGTAAAGCCTGTGATTGACTGATATCACCTGCTGCTAGATATAGCTCCTGTGCTCGTTTGAGCATGGCCGAGGCTTCTGTTATCTCACCGCTATTCCACTGTAGTAAGCCCAGGGCATGATAAGCCTCAACCATTTTATCATCATCTTTAATGGCCTCTTGGTATTCTTGTTTTGCTTGTTGTGTATCTCCTTGGTCCTCCAACAGCCGTCCTAGATAATAATGGGACCAGGAGAAGTTTGGAGCAAGTTGGTTGGTAAACTCATAGGCCCGGATTGCTTCAGTAAACTCTCCGATTTCTTCTAATGCTCGTGCGCGACCGTAGTGGGCATTGGCATGATCCAGCTTCAGGGCAATGGCAGCGTCATAGGCTGAGATTGCTTCATGCCAGTTTTCTTGTTTTGCTAAAACCCAACCCCTGCTGTAAGCATATGTGGGATTCTGTGGACGTAATTGCTGCGCTGAGGCATAGGCATTTTCTGCCTCAGACCACTGCCCATTTTCTTCAAATGCCTGTCCAAGGGCGTAATAAGCGGTGGGCTCTTTAGGATTAATTCCTAGCGATCGCAACAGCCATCTTTGAGCATTGTTCGGCTGATCTTGATAGGATGCATAGACACCCCGTATCTGATATCCGGCGGCTACAACAATTCTACGCAAACGCACATTGAGTGCTAAAAGAAGTACCAACCCACCCAGTAAGAGGGGAATTCCCTGCATGATCAGCAATAAAAGACGAACCCTATGTAGCTGGAAACGAGCTAGTTTTAGAGTTGGATCAAGTCTTAGAGCTTGGTGATACTTGATAGAAGCACGTTTTGTTTTCCTGATATTAAACGGTTGCTCGCGCAATACTCCCGCATTCATATGGGCTGGGGCAAAATTGGGAAGCAACCGAACAGCGCGATTAAAGAAAAGGGCAGCAAACCGCAATCGCAAACGATTTAGCAACAGTAGCCCAATGTTATAGTAGCTGGCTCCTAATGTCTCATCTAACTCAATGGCTTTGGCATAACACTGTCTTGCTTTAGACCGTTCTCTTTGACCCTGATAAGCGATGCCTAAGTTGTTTTGAATAATTGCGTTTTGGGGATGCCGGTTTGCGGCCTCTATTAAAAGAGACTTGGCTTCTTGGGACTTACCCATTTCCAACAGTATCATTCCTAAAAGATTGTAGGCCCAATATTCGTCAGGATACTGTTCGATCGTTTCGTTTAGTAAGCTGATTGAACGACTGGCTTGATCTAATCGATAAAGAATGGCGGCGTGAGAACAAATATCACTATACAGTGGTTCTCCTTGATTGAGCCTCTGCCTGTAGGTTTCATTGAGTTCTTCGAGCTGCTCTTGACTGTGCAGCTGCAGAAAGTATGGATAATGGCGGACATAAAGCTCTGGAAAATTTTCAAAGGTCGTCGCCCATTGAGCAATCGCTTCTTGATGTTTTCCCTGTTCTCTCAACGCAGCTACACGCCCAATATAAGCTCGACTGTCGTTAGGGTTAATCGCAATCGCCTGTCTATAGTGTTCGAGTGCAGCGGGTAGATTATCCTGTTCAGTCTGACTGAGACCTAAAAAATAATGGGCGTCAGATTGATTGGGGTCAATGGCCAGCGATTTTCTCCAATGTGTTATTGCTTGCAATGTCTGACCGATATCATATAGGTGAATACCTAATTCACAGTGGGCAACAGCATTGTCTGGATTTTGTCTAACACTTTGTTTACAGCGCTTAATTGACTGACGCACCTCCTTGAGAGCGTTTGATGGATTCACGACTATTTCCTCTTCTTTTTTCAAGCAACAGTAAGGGTATCAAAAGTTTTACAACCCAAGGATGCACCGATCCGAGTATGTGTATCCCTTAACCGCTGCTGCCGCCATAACCACTTTTCCAACTGGCTCGTTTAAGACTCATCATCGAGAAATTAATGTTTATCAGGGCGATTTTCCTTGAGTCCAAAATAAGAGACCCTAAGGTTGGCAAGGCCATGCCCCCGGTTATGAAATCGGTTATGAATTGGCTGGGATTATAGCCGCCACCGCTACCAAGGATTTAAGTAGCCCAATCTCCTAGAGAATGCTTGAACAAGGAGTATGGCGATGGGTGCCCAGGTGAGAAAGAGATAGCTGCCAAGGAAAGACATGATACGAAATCCTGACTAATAGTACCCGATATCGAAGGGTATCCATAAAGGAGTGCCCCTACTGGATTGTCCATTTTTAAATCGGGGTTAAGGAGTTCAGATTTGGCATGAGCTATTGAGGCGACGGTAGACAGAGTCGGTGAGCAATACCGACGCTATCCAACTCTGTCTCCTTTATGTAATTGGCCTGGTGGTTTGGGTGGTATCGGGCTGTGTGCTGAGCCGTTTATCTCAGCTAGCTACCAGCTCAATCGGGCCATGGTTATCGCAATGTCCATTGTGGGGATAATGCAGGTGGCCATCAACGAGATAGCACGTGTGGTCACCATGGGGAACTGCTTCATGGCCACAGCCAGGTCCATGAACATGGTCAGCATCATGACCCGTGCAGTCATGGCCTTCAGTACATGTGTCTGGGTTCAGAGCAGTCACTTCAATTACATGCTCATCGACATGATCCCCGTGGGGGTGGTGCAGATGCCCATCGTGGAGGTAGTCGACGTGGTCGCCATGCTTGATAGCGGTGTGACCACAGTCTGGACCATGGGCATGATCGTGATTCTCATGAACTGTACAAACCATCTTTGCCTCCAATTATTGTGAACTTTGGATGTTGATTCGGTCGGTGTCGTGGGCTAAAGCCTGAACAAGTGTTCATGTATTTCACCTTAACATATGAACAAGTATTCAAGTGTTAGCATGGGCAAGCTTGATGTTTGCTCAAGACTTAAACCTTGTCCACGTCCAGAACGGTCGTTTTGACCTATGGTGTCTGTCAGGTTAGTCAATCCAACGAGTTTCCCTGAAAGCCTTTAGTTCCAGCAGCTAACCTGACGCGCAAATGTCCTAATGCATCAGGACATCTGCTATGGAGGGAAATCGCAGGTCTCAACTTGGATGTGGTTTAGCTGTAAATTTTGGTTGTACTGTCTCTAGCATGATCTCTGAACACTCCGCCAATCCACCCTCCTCTGGTCTATCGGGGGCTCAGAGCTGTCTCCATCAAGATGCAGACTTACCTATTCAGGAAATCCTGAGTGTAGAAAAGGCGCAACGAATGGCAGAATTCTTTGGAGTTCTCGGCGACCCAAATCGTTGGCGAATTCTGTCAGCGCTTGCGTTGCAATCAATGCGTGTGCGTGATTTAGCCGCAGCAGTCGAGATGACAGAATCTGCAGTCTCCCATCAATTGCGTATCTTACGCACTATGAGACTTGTCCGTTATGTCAAACAAGGGCGGAACGTTATTTACTGTCTTAAGGATCAGCATATTTTTAATCTTTACCGCGAAGCGTCTGAACATCTTGATGAGCCAGAGGATTTAAATTCAGATGGTTGATGTTATTCTCTCGTTTATCTCTTGCTCCCAGGAGGTTTTAGAATTTCTCGACTATCAGCTTCCCGATAACGTATTTTGAAGTACGCAGAACGTTCTATGGCAGCGTGGTGATATGCCTACATCACCAGGGGGTGCTCAGCTTCGTCGGCATCGTTGAGTTGCGATCGCACATGCTGCCGCCAAAGACTGACCAATAACCCCTCAGATGGGCTAAAGAAGAACGCTAAACAGAAAAAGCAGAAGGCAACGAGGACAATCGTTGCTCCAGATGGCGCATCCAAGTAATAGCTCAGGTACATCCCAATCACACTGGAGAGCGCCCCGATGATTGAACCGACCCACATCATTTGGTGCAATTCTTTAACGAGCAGGTAGGCAGTCACGGCTGGTGCCACTAGTAAAGCAACCACCAGCAGCGCCCCCACCGTAGGTAAACACACAACAATTGTCACGGTCATGGCAACAATCAGTGATGCATTGTACCAATGCACAGGCAAGCCGCTAGCCTGTGCTCCTTTTGGGTCAAAGGTGTAAAACAAAAGTTCTTTGAAAAACAATCGCACCAGGATGATTCCTACCACGGCAATGGCAAAACTCCACCAGACTTCTCCCATAGTCACTCCGAGGATGTTGCCGAACAGGATATGAACTAAGTCAATCCGATTTGCCCCTGGAAGGGTACTGACTAACGTGACTCCAAGGGCGACAAATGACGTCAAAATTAAGGCCATCGCGGCATCTGTTTTCACCCGCGATCGCGATTCAATCAGATACAGCACCAGAGCACTCACTACTCCAGCAACTAAGGCCCCAAACGATAGGGCTACACCCACCACATAGGCAATCGGCAACCCAGCCATCACCGAGTGAGAAATAGCATGGGCCAACATTCCCATCTGCTGCACAATCATGTAGCTGCCCACAATCGCACAGAGAACCCCAAGCACAATACCCAACATGAGTGCCCGTTGCATAAAACTCAATGACAACGGCTCAATAATCCAATCCAGCATGAAGCGTTTTTATCTCCTAATAACGTTGGTGCAGTCTGAGTTGATGGCGGTCTAAGCAAAAACTCGAGTGAGTCCTCGACCATAAGCCCGTTCTAAATTATCGGAGGTGACAACTTCATGACGCGTCCCTTGGGCAATCAACCGCTTGTTGAGCAGTAGCAGCTGGTCATAAATCGCCAGGGACTCCCCCAAATCGTGGTTGATGACGAGCAATGTTTTACCCGCAGTCCGCAGCTCCTGAAAGATGTCAAAAATAACGTCTTCGGTCTTGCGATCAACCGCCGTAAAGGGTTCATCAAAAATTAAAAGCTCGGCTTCTTTGGCTAACGCTCGGGCCAGAAAAACGCGCTGTTGCTGTCCCCCCGAGAGTTCACCAATGGGGCGATGTCGCAGCTCATACATACCCACACGTTCAAGGGCAGCCTGGGCCAGATACTTTGTCTGACGACTAAACCCGTGAAACAGACCGGTCTGAACAGTCTGAGCCATCATCACCACATTCCAGACGGTCACCGGATAGTCCCAATCGATGTGGGAGCGTTGGGGCACATAGGCTGTTTTAAGCAGCTGCCGCTTTAGCGGCATTCCTTTAAAGCGAATCACCCCCTGCGTCACGGGCACCAAATTCAAAATCGCTTCTACCAGAGTACTTTTACCCGCGCCATTGGGGCCAATAATTCCCACTAGCTGACCTGCAGGCACCAAAAAACTAACGTTTTGGAGCGCACGGGTGCCACGATAATCAATCGACAAATTTTGAATTTCTAGCATCAACCTAAACCTCTGGTGATAGCAAGAACAAGACTTTCTCCTAATCAGCCTGCTTGAGAACAGCCCAGTTAGCGAGGAGGGACGATTCGCTACGACATAAGTGAACCAACTGGTTGCTTAAAAGAACAGATGCTGTGGCTAGCTTAATGCAATTTTTTCTTGATAAGCAAGTCTAAACTTTAAAGGTTGACACCAGTGTATAGGTTAGCTATATAAATGTCTAGGTAGAAATGTTTACGCTTGATGTTGTGTTTTGAACAGTTCTGCCCCTACGCAGACTGAGCTTATTGCAATATCAGCGATCCCCACGTATTGAAACGCACGAAGAGGGGTAGTTCGTAATAATTCTCATCAATCTTTTCAGGTGGGGTTGTTGTTGAGCTGACTAGCGCAGTCGTGGGCAGGGGGTTGTTGATCCCCATGCTCTCGACGGTTTTTGAAGGACATCATTTACAGAGGAATGTCAATGCAGCGATATTTTTTACACAACCACGGCATCCTAGCAGGTGCGATCGCGCTCACGATTGGTCTTGTCGGTTGTGCCGGCTCCACACCCAGCGGTTCAGAGAGTGCAACCGAATCTGATACAGCGGCTGAATCTGATACAGCCGCTAATGCAACAGACGATTCCCAGATCGATGTTGTTGCATCCTACAGCGTCATTTGCGATTTAACCGCTCAAATTGCAGCGGATGCGGTGCAACTGAATTGTTTAATTCCCCCTGATCAAGACCCCCACACCTATGAAGCCACACCCTCCGATCGCGAAGCGGTCGAGACGGCTGATCTGGTCTTTTATGCCGGACTTAACTTTGAACCTGCCATCATTGAGATGGCGGTCGCTTCTGATTCAGAGGCTCCAAAAATTGCTTTGCATGATGAATCGGTGCAGGAACTGATTGAAGTGGAAGAAGAGGGTGAACTGGAGCCCGATCCCCATGTCTGGCATGACGTTGAGAATGGCCTAGAAATGGTCGCCTTGATTCGGAATAACCTCGTTGCCGTTGATCCCGACAATGCTGACATGTATACCGAAAATGCTGAACAACTGACGACTGAGCTGCAGACATTAGATACCTGGATTCCAGAACAAATTGCCACCATTCCAGAAGAACAGCGCCGCTTAATTACCACCCATGATGCGATGTCGTATTACGCCAAAGCCTATGGGTTAACCGTTGAGGGCACATTGCTGGGCGTTTCAACTGAGGAGGAACCAACTGCCGCCAAGATTAACGAGTTAGCCACCTCAATTCGTGACAAAGCCATTCCTATCATTTTTGCCGAACTCACTGCTGACGATCGCGTCCTAAAAACGGTTGCCGACGAAGCCGAAGTCGTTATCTCTGAACAAGTCTTGCTATCAGACGGTTTGGGTGCAGAAGGTACGGCTGGGGAGAGTTACACCGGGATGCTGGTTTACAACACCTGTGCCATTGTTGATGGATTAGGTGGGGAATGTGCCCCCGCACCCTAGGCCTAAAAAATGTTAGAGTCAACCTTAACATTCTTGTAAATGTTAAGGTTGTTCTCCCATGACCCAGGCCAAGCAGCAACTGACCATTAAAGAACTGACCAAAATCGTTGGTGGCAAAGTGACACCGCGTATGGTGCGCCACTATCATCAGTTAGGGCTATTGCCCCAGCCCAAGCGATCGCGCGGCAATTACCGACTTTACGATGATGCCGATGTGCACCGCTTGCGGCGGATTGTGGCACTCAAGCAACAGGGGTTCCAGCTGAGTCATATTCAGCAACTGCTGGATACGCAAGATGGATCGCCACCCAATTCAATGGCTGTGATGGAACAGCTGCAGCAGCATTATCAAACACTGATGCGCCAGCTCGTACAGCTGCGCCAAACTGCCATGGCCGTGGAGGGTATCTTAGGTCGGGATCAGGGCTGCCAAACTGTGCAAGCCAAAGCCTTAGCACAGCTACGTATTTTAGAAGTTGAAGCCAACGAGTTAGCCACCCATCGAGTTTGGGATGAACTTGATGGTGCTGTTCCCAATCATCCTGAAAACTTTCAGCAAGCCCTAGGGCACCTGTTGCCAGATCTCTCAGAGCGTTCGGAAATCGAGGTCGATTTGCTCACTCAAATGGTTTTGGCCTGTGGCGATGTGAGCTTAGTGCCCTTTGTACGCGTCAGTGTTGATGCGCTAAAGGCGGCCCGTGACAACCTAAAACAAGGCTGTCCCGTGGTGGGCGATATCCCAGCTGTGGTGAGCGCCCTCGACCAAACTCGGTTGGCTCACTTAGGATGTCCTGTTCAAACGTTGATCGACAACCCACACATTAATAGCGCTGCCGAAGCAGAGGAAACATTTTGGCAACAAGACCAGTGGCGTTCCAAACTATATGATTTGCCAGCAGGATGTGTATTAGTGATTGGTTATGCCCCCTCTGTTTTAATGGCTGTCTGTGAGGCGATCAAAACACAACAACTAAAGCCAGCTCTTGTCATTGGTCTGCCCATTGGATTTAGCCATGCCCCTGCGGCCAAACGGCGTTTACAGCACAGTGGTGTACCGTTCATCACCACCGAAGGCACTCAGGGAGGAGGATTGTTAGCAGCCGTCGCGCTTAATTCACTGATGACAACATTAATTGAGAAACCTGATTGTCATTGTTATCTCAAAGGCCTTCGTCCTCAGGCGTTATAGAGCAAGCTATATCCGATATCAAGGAGCATTTACGGCCCTAGCAGATTTTGAATCGGGTTTAATAAATTCGGTTGTCGAACGGTTCAAAACCGCCGATGATATTCGCAGTCAGCTGGCAGCAGCGAGAGTTACGGTTGTTGCTTAACCAAATGGAGCTGTCCGCTAGCATCGGCAGTAAATCAGCGTGATTTAAGTGAATCTGGCCTCTGACTTTGTTTGGTCACTTTCGTGGTTAAGTCTCTACAGGTGGTAGATACAGAAATAATGTACTTATTTTGACCTAAAATTAGAACAAAATTACTAGGAAAACTGCAGTATATCCACCCAACTTGGCGATATATACTGCGAAGAATCAACATATTTACCCTGTTTCAGGCAGATAGACTGAAACTATCAGTCTAATAAGAGTTAGACCGCACAAAGCATCTACTTGTGGACATGTCTGAAGAAGCTGAGGCATCTTAGACCTAGAACCGCAATTAAACATGACCAAAATGGAGTAACTAAAGTAATGAGCAGCTCTGCCTATGAGGGGTTCAACGAAGAGGGCTTCTTTGAGCGTGTTGAAGCTCAGTTTGTCAAGAAAGTCCCCAATTTATCTCAAACCCTTAATATTGCCGTCATTGGCAAAGTTAGCGCCGGGAAAAGCTCTTTAATCAATGCCTTACTCAAGCTGAGCCGTAGGCAAGCCCTAGAAATTGCTAAGGTCGGTGCTACATCTGGAGTAACTACTGATTTAACAATACTCAAGTTGGATGAAAAAGTTCACTTGGTTGATTCCCCCGGACTTGACGATGTTCGCGCTGAAAATAGTGAGCTAACAAAGGAATTTCTTAAGCACATAGATATTGGTATATTCGTAGTCACTGGTTCATCAGATTTTTCTCAGAAGAAAAACTTAGATGATTTAAGACAACACTGTGACTCTATATTTGTTGTCTTAAATAAAATGGATGAATGGGATGATTTATACCCATCCGTTCTAGAAGATGTTATTCAGCAGTGGAAAACTGATTTAGGAGTAAAGAAAATATATCCAACTTGTGTGAAGGGGTATGATCCTAAAAGTCGTCTCCCTACAATGGATGTTAGAGGTGTTTCAAAACTTCGAAGTGATATTGAGGATTTTCTTGAAAAAAAGGGTAAAGACCTTCTGCTAGCTAGGCACATTGCCCAAAAGCAATCACACGCGGTCAAAATTATTGCAGTCGCACTGGCGGCTGTGGCTGGAGAAGCGTTTATTCCTGGAAGTGCCGTGTACATCACAGCTACGCAGGGAGCTGCAATAGCATCGTTGACATACCTTTACACTGGCGAAATATTGTCTGCTGAATCAACTCTTAGCATTTTGCCAAAGTTTATTGCTGAGACAGCTGGCTCTAATCTCTTCCTATTTGTAAAATCTTTTTTACCTCCAACAGGAGTTGTCGATGTAGCTGCTGCGGGAGTTGCAATTGTTATTACGCTAGCGTTGCTTGCAACAGTTAATTATCTACTTTCCAATGGGGAGGAATTAGAGCAAGAAGAACTTCTGCGTTCAAAGTTCCGAAAATATCACCAACAGGCAAAAGATACCTTGAAGGAGTTGGCGTTAACTGATGTTCAAGATCTCCCTAGCTGGACGAAAATAGTTAATAAATTTCTTGGAGCTTAAGCCTAAGTCGTTGCGAACGGTTTAAAACCTCAGCACAGCGGACAGTCGAGATTTGCAGCTCGGAGGCCAAAGTAATCTGCCGCTGCTAGCTTTCACCGTTAGCCATCTCACTTCCTGTTGGATGAACCTTGAAGGGCCATCTTTCAAACCCAGGGCCTCAAGATTTTATAGCTCAACCGACACTAAATACGGTGCTATAGTAGTGTCATGGCCGTTAATTCATCTTGTCGGGTTGTGATTGATACAAACGTTGTATTTGAGGGCTTAACCCAGCAGGGCGGTGCTGCTGGGTTAGTCATAGATGCATGGTTGGCTGGTCTGTTAACCGTTTATGTTTCTAATGCCCTTGCTTACGAGTATGTTGATGTCTTATCCCGTAAACTTTCCGAAAAACGTTGGCAAACCCTTCGACCCGTTCTAGGTAAATTGTTGGATATTTGCCAGTTTGTAGCAATTTACTATTCGTGGAGACCCACGTCACCAGATGCAGGTGATGATTTAGTTGTGGACTGTGCGATGAATGCTGGATCAACAGTCATTACATCCAATCTGCGTGACTTCCGAAGTGCTGAAGCATCGCTAGGCTTACAAGTCATGACCCCCGTTGAGTTAGTCGTCAAATTAGCAGGAAATGGAGGTGAAGCATGAGTCGATTAACCCTTCGACTACCGGAAACACTACATCAGCAATTGGCTAATTTGGCAGAAGGTGAAGGTGTTTCCTTAAATCAATATATTGTCTACGCTCTAACGCGACAGGTAACCCTTACCTATTCTGTTATTGAAGTACCTAAAGAAGAGATTCAACAACAAAAACTGTCATTTCAATCTTTGATACAAGACTTAGGAAAGGCTTCTTCATCTGAGATTGTGACTGCACTGATTGAAAGAGAAACAGTTCCACTGGAAAAGGAGCTAGACTCTGACACGGTTGCTCTTCTTCAACAAAAGATACAAGGCGCTGCCAAAGCACCATCAAAAACAGATGGCGATACCTAACACTGCGTTGCAATGGTGGAGTATGAGTAGTCGGTTAGAACCTAAAGCAAATACCTCCATTGAACTTCAAAGTCAACCCTATTTGAGAGTTGCTGGGGCCGTCACCAATCAGTTTCTATGCACTGAGCTACCTGTCAGGCAAAGTTGTTCCTCCCACACATAATTCGAGACTTTACGGCACATCTCTAGATCGTGCTCAATCTGATCGGCTTGCGGTTCTAGCTTGTACTTATTGAAGATTGGGCAAGTATTCATATAAGTTAGGCCATCAATTCAAGCGACAAGTCATACATTTAGGCATCTTTAGCATTTGATTAATATATGCAGCACTTGATGCATGTGATGCTAAAATGCGCCTGTAGTGACGATATTTTTCATGGCTAAAGACTCCAAATCTAAAACTCGTCGTATTAGTGTAGACATCGGCGGCATTGAGAAAGAACTGGAAGAGTTTGCTGAACTAGCAGGCATTCCAGAGGATGTTTGGGAGCAAATGCCGGATAGTCAGAAGCTGTTGATTTTGGCGAAACGCGGTATCCAAGCGACGCGAGAGGCTTTAGCACAGGAGGCTGAGCAGCATGGATAATGAAACTCAGCAGGCAGTTAGCGCAACAGAATTGATAGTGTTAACGAATCTTTAGGCATTACAACTGAGGCCCTTGGTAAGTTTATGGAGGAGTGCAGTAGTCGCTTCTCTGGTATTGATGAGATTCTTGAAATTCTTATTAATGAGACCACTGTGGGGCGAAAACAGATTATGGATGAGCTAGAAGCCATTAATAGGAGGCTCGATGACTAATCTTAGGGATATGCGTAAAAAAAATTGACGCTATGCGTGTTGATCGGGAAGCTTGGACTGCGCGCATGCGTCAGATCGATGCAGACCGTGAAGCTAATAAGCTTAATGCAAAAAAATCTATTGTGAGTCGACTTAGAGCTTGGTTTTCTATGCTGTTTGAGACAATGAAGACAAAAATTACACATCATTGACTGTAGCTCTGCTTGGAAGAGCCCTCTGCTTGATCCAGAATCTTAGCGTTGGAACTATGATTTAGGTCGCGTTTGCCCCTCGCCCAGTTTTACAGCAGTCAGTCATTAGTCTGGAAAGCTCCACATTCGATATGCCAGCCTCTACAATTAGACATAAATCTTTCCCACGCCAGCACAACAATGTCATATCCATCTACACCATCTGCTGAGCCCTGCGTAACCACATTCGATCAGTTTGTGCAATTGGCAAATTATTCTCTGATGGATACCTTAAATGCCGATCCTGATGCCACGGTCGATGGTGATGATCACCGTGCCCGCCAGGTTTTTTCGGGTCATTTCGTACCTGTCACACCCACGCCGCTTCCAGAACCAGACTATGTAGCCCATAGCAGCGCCTTTTTTAAGGAACTTGGGTTGAGCGATGAGCTGGCGCTTGATGAAAAATTTCGGCAATTGTTTTCTGGTGATCTCTCTGCTGCCTATGAGCCGATGCGTCAGATGGGCTGGGCGACGGGGTATGCACTGTCGATTTATGGCACCGAATATACCCAAAATTGTCCATTCGGTACGGGTAATGGCTATGGCGATGGTCGAGCGATATCTGTATTTGAAGGAATCATCAATGGCCAGCGCTGGGAAATGCAATTGAAAGGGGGTGGCCCAACGCCCTATTGCCGTGGTGCCGACGGTCGGGCAGTGCTCCGCTCAAGTGTGCGTGAGTTTCTAGCGCAGGACTATATGCATGCGTTAGGTGTGCCCACATCGCGCTCTTTAACACTGTATGTTTCTAAATCTGAGACCGTTACCCGGCCCTGGTATTCCCAAGACTCCTGTTCGCTTGACCCTGATGTTTTGGTGGACAATCCTGTGGCCATTTCAACCCGCGTTGCACCCTCCTTTTTGCGCGTTGGTCAGCTAGAGTTATTTGCCCGCCGTGCCCGTAGCAATGCCCACCCCAACGCATCAGAAGAGTTGCGCCTGATCGTGTCCCATTTAATTGAGCGAGAATATAAAAGCGACATTAATCAAACCCTTGGTTTTGCAGATCAATTGGTTGAGTTGGCTAAGTTATTTCGCCAGCGGCTTATTTCACTGGTGGCCAATTGGCTACGTGTTGGTTATTGCCAGGGTAATTTTAATAGTGACAACTGCGCTGCTGGTGGCTTTACCCTCGACTATGGACCTTTTGGGTTTTGTGAAATTTTTGACCCTTGGTTTCAACCCTGGACTGGCGGCGGCCAACATTTTGCATTTATCAATCAGCCAAACGCAGCAGAAGCGAATTATTATATGTTTTGGAAAGCGGTAAGACCTCTACTGGCAGACGATGCTGACGCTTTAGAACAGTTTGACCAGGTAGGCCGTGGCTTTTCAGAAGCCATGCAACAACAAGTCCAAAAAATGTGGGCGGCCAAGCTTGGCTTAACTGAATTTAACCCAGAGCTGTTTAAGACATTAATGCAGTTAATGACCCACTCAGATGTGGATTACACCATTTTCTTCCGTGAGTTATCCCATATGCCAGACGATGTCTCAGCATTGAAAAAGAGTTTCTATGGTAAAACGTCGCAACAATTCGAAGACCAATGGCAGTCTTGGTTAAAAAGCTGGCGTGGCCTTATTAGCGAAGGCCCAGTTGAGATATCACTGGCTGAGATATCAACAAAGATGAAACAGACTAACCCAAAATACACCTGGCGAGAGTGGTTGATTGTCCCTGCCTATCAACAAGCTATGCAGGGTGACTATACGTTAGTGAAAGAGTTACAAGCAGTATTTAGCCGTCCCTATGACGAGCAATCACAAGATGTGGAAGATAAATACTATCGTCTAAGACCTAGCGCGTTTTCTGACGTTGGTGGCGTGTCGCACTATAGTTGTTCATCTTGATGACGACACGACGTGGGCTATCGAGATATGCTCGGAGGGAGCCAGAACCGGTTGCTTGGGGTCCCTCCGAGTTCCCCAAACCCCTATGGCTAGGGCCGGAAGGCCGCCCTAGGACCCAGCCTACTGGGTTGTACTCTATGGCATTAAAGTGGGGGTTACGGCGGGGGCGATTAATCAGGTTATCGCGTTGTTGTTTGGCATGGCCCATTTCCACGTAGAGCATGCCTTTTCTCAAATGAGCTTTCAATGCCTTCAGATTTTCTGTCCACACAACGAAACAACCTTGTCTAAGCCCAAGAGGCAGGCTTCGCCAACGTAAGGGAAACCAATTGTCGCCAAGCCTCTCAACGGGTACATTATTTTCCCGTGTATCCCTTATCTGCTTATCAACAACCGCAATCCACTCAAGGTTACGAGCACTGTGGAGCCTTCATGGCCTAGCACACCAAACGGCAGCGTGATATTGCCTGCAAAATTCAGGATTAACAAAATCACCACAAAACTCAGGGCAAAGACAATATTTTGCTTCACTATCCTTTGAGCACGACGACCTAAACGAATCGCGTGTGCTAACCGCTCCAGGCGATCGCCCATCAACACAATATCAGCGGTTTCTAGCGCCACATCACTACCCGCTGCCCCCATGGCAATACCAACGGTGGCCTGGGCCAGGGCTGGGGCATCATTGATGCCATCCCCAACCATCGCAACAGTCTGATACTGTTGCTGGAGTTTACGAATCACGTCAACTTTATCTTCGGGTAACAGTTCTGCATAAACCTGATCCACGCCCACATGCTCAGCGATGCTGTTGGCGGTGCGAGGATTGTCCCCCGTCAGCATGACCACATGCTCTATACCCAACTGTTTAAGGTGTGCTACAGCTTGGGCAGCGGCAGGTCGAACGATGTCAGCCACGGCAATCAGTCCCAATAGGTCTCCTGCCAGGGCGACCCAGACCACCGTTTTGCCCTCTGATTCCCACTGCTGGGTTTGTTCTAGCCAATGGGTAGACATATTTTTTACCTGGGGTCGAACAAAGTCCGCTTTACCCACTACGGCTCTCTGACCTTCCAGGTCGGCGGTGATGCCCTGTCCGGCCTGGGCCTGGCCGTTGGTGGCTGTTGCCCAGGCAAGATTTTGCTGACGGGCTGCCTGCACAATGGCCTCTCCAATGGGATGTTCCGACAGACTCTCCAGGGCTGCTGCTACCTGTAGGAGTTGGGTGGAGTCGGGCTGAGCCGCCAGCATGTTCACAACCTGAAGTTTGCCTGTGGTCAGGGTGCCGGTTTTATCAAATGCGATCGCACGCACACGCCCAATCTGTTCTAACTGGGCCCCATTCTTAAACAAAATGCCTCGGCGGGCTCCATTGGCAATACCCGATAACAGTGTGGGCATAATCGAGGCCATCAGGGCGCAGGGGGAGGCTACCACCAGAAAAATCAGCGCTCGATAAATCGTTGCCTCCCAGGTCCATCCCAACAGAAAAGGCGGTAGTATGGCCAACAGTATCCCGCCGATGACAATCACTTTGGCATAGCCCCGCTCAAACCGTTCGATAAATTGCTGGGAGGGAGGCGCTTCTGTCTGGGCCTGCTGCACCAGCCGGATGACCCGCTGAATTAAGCTACTTTCCGGCGGTTGATGCAGCTTAATTCGCAGTATTCCGTGGCCATTCAGGGTACCCGCAAAGACTTCATCCCCAATGGTTTTCTCCACTGGCACAGATTCTCCCGTAATCGAAGCCTGGTTGAGGATACTCGCGCCGTCTACCACGATGCCATCGGTGGGCACCAGTTCTCCTGGCTTGACCAAGATGCGATCGCCCACCTTAAGACGGGCAATGGGGACAGTGCGCTCCTGCCCGTGGTGAAGCAGTCTGGCGGTATCTGCCGTTAAGCCCATCAGTCCCTGGATACTGCGCTCGGTGCGCTGCATTGCGTAGCCTTCTAATACCCCACTGATGGCAAAGATCAAGATTAGGACCGCGCCATCGACGATCAGGTAGTATTCTTGTCGCCATAGCCCCAAACTGGCAGCGCCCAAGGCCGCTACGATCATTAGCAAATCGACATCCAGCTCTTTTTCTTGTAGCAGAGTTGTAAGACCGTCTCGGGCGCTGTCCAAACCGCCAATGACGTAAGCTGCGGTCAGAATAAAAAGGCCCCCGCCTACCCAGCCAATGTTGAGGGACTGCCAGCCTAGTAAGACCAGAATGGCACATGCGATCGCAGCGATGGCCTCGGGATGGTGCTTGAATAAATCCTTGAATGGAGTGGAGAAACGCGGCGATGCAAGGGCGTTGGCAGCCATAGTTCGAACTGTTACATAGAATACTATCTGCCAGTTTAAAACCTTAACATTGATGTCAATGTTAAGGTTGCCGTTGGATTTTGATGACTAAGTTAGATGTGGATGCTCAGCAATCAACATAACCACCCTATTTCAGGCAGTTATACTGAAAAAGTCGATCTAATAATTTTCTCCGTGAACGCTCATACGTTGGAGCAGAACGTATCCTTTGGGGGCTGACCGATATGTTGCGAAGCGACTACATATTCTTGAACACAGCCTAGTCCATACTGTGAGTGACAGCTTTTATGACCCTCGAATCATCTATTCTAAACAATCTTAAAAAGCTGCCTGAAGCCATGCAGCAGGCGGTGTTATTGTACACAGAATTTTTAGTAAACCGAATCACTCAACAAGGCACAAGCCAGCTTGAATCATTACCAGAAAATTCATCAAACAAGCGCGGTGGGTTGGGCATTTGGAAAGATAAAATCTGGATTGCCGATGACTTTGATGCGCCTCTAGATGACTTTCAGGAATATATGTAGATGAACTTCCTGATAGATACCCATGCGTTTCTTTGGTACATTCAGGCGAGCGATTAGCTTAGCCCAAAGGCCGCAGATATTCTGGAAGATCCTAACCAAAATCTCTACTTCAGCATCGCTAGCCTTTGGGAAATCTCAATCAAAATAGGTTTGGGTAAGCTCAAGCTGGACAACTCGTTTCATGAACTAGAAGCATTGCTATCAAGGCTTTCTATTGAAAATTTGTCGATTACATTTGCAGATACCGAAACTTATCTAAGTCTTTCCTTGCACCATCGTGATCCCTTTGATCGCATGTTGATTACCCAGGCAATGAACCGTTCTTTATCCATCATTACTGCCGATTCCGTCTTTGATGCCTATTCCATCGATCGAGTATGGCTATGATCTAATCAATCGCAGCGACGGCCTCGGGATGGCGCTTGAATAAATCCTTGAATGGAGTCGAAAAATGCGGCGATGCAAGGGCGTTGGCAGCCATAGTCTAATCTGTAACATAGAGTACTCTTTAAAAGAGTAAAACCTTGATATTTACGTCAAGGTTAGGGTTTCTGCGAACTGAAAAAATTAGAATAGACTGCCTGGTGATTAAAGGCTTATTTGTAAGGGCTATACCCGTGGAAAAAATATGGACGTGATTGCTATTCGCCTTAAGCCTGGAGAAGATCTCAAACAATCTTTGCTGAGATATTGTATCGACGAAAAAATAGATGCCGCTTATATGCTGAGCTGTGTTGGTAGTTTACGTCAGGCCGCAATCCGATTTGCCAATCAACCAGAAGGAACAGTTTTTGAACAACCGTTAGAGATAGTGTCGCTAGAAGGTACACTCTCGCAATATGGTGCTCACTTGCACATTGCCGTATCGGATAGTGAAGGCCAGGTCATCGGTGGTCATTTGATGGATGGCTCGACTATCTATACGACAGCAGAGATAGTCTTGGGTATTGTGCCTAACATCATCTTTAAGCGGGAGATTGATCCACTTACCGGATACAGAGAGCTAACCATTACCAGCTAGAAGTATGGAGCCGTCCGTTGGAATTGACAGAAAATCAGACAGCAAGATTCGGGTTGTTGATAAACGTTTAGCGCTTGAAAATGATGTCCATGTAGTTAGATCAACAAGAACGCCATCATGAATACGCTCTTGAACAAAGTTGCCATTGTAACTGGTGCTAGTAATGGCATTGGTTACGTAACTGCCAAACTTTTCGCAGAAGAAGGTGCTGCAGTCGTTGTTGCGGCGAGACGACAGAAGAAACTCGATGAGTTAGTTGCTTCCATTTGTCACTCAGGTGGTCGTGCAGTCGCTTTGTCTGGTGATGTAAAAGACGAGGAGTTTGCAAAAGCTCTGGTAGAGATAGCTGTGAAAGATTTTGGAGGACTAGACATAGCGTTCAACAACGCAGGGATTACCGGGAATCCCGGAGCTGCGACTGATCTATCTCTTGATGAATGGAATACTGTCCTTGCCACAAACCTGACAAGTGCATTTCTCGGAGCAAAGTACCAACTACCAGCAATGATTGATCGAGGTGGTGGCTCTCTAATTTTCACGTCAAGCTTTGTTGGTTACACTGTGGGTATGCCCGGAATGTCTCCCTATGCAGCTAGTAAATCGGGTCTTATCGGATTTGTGAAAGTGCTGGCCTCCGAATATGGTAGCCAACGGGTTAGGGTTAATGCCTTACTTCCAGGTGGCACCGATACACCAATGGGACGTGATTTTGCCAACACACCGGAAACCATGACCTTTGTCCAAAACCTTCATGCTCTGAAGCGCATGGCAACACCACATGAAATCGCGTTATCAGCACTCTATCTAGCATCAGACGTTTCAAGTTTTACCACGGGCTCGGCAATGTTAGTAGATGGTGGTGTGTCGATCAACCGTGTGTAGAGTAGGGTAGATTACAATGCCTTAATTCGAAAATTCTACGAAGCACACTGTGGTACAGAATTCTCTTTTTAAGGCTCTCTCCAGCTTCTGAGTTATGTATTCTAGCTGACGCTGTTTTGCCCTAGGTTCAATGCTCAACAACCACGCATGGTCGTCAGGGTAAGTTGATGCAAAAGTTAAATAACTGTATGACTCGATGACTGTTATAGCAGTCGAATAGAATGTCAGGACAGTTTTCTGAAACACTATCTTCGCAAAACCTTATCTCAGTTTGAAGTCCTGTGGGATGCCGTCGATAATGCCTTCAGAAAACTGTCCTGACATTCTATTCGACTGCTATAACAACGTGCTACGGCTGTTTGGAAATTGTGTTTACAAAAGCTTTGTGCTGCATAGAGGCGATGAATTCTCGCCACGGGTTACTGCATCAAATAGCAGAGCAGCCGGGCCTGGTATAAAGTGCGCTGCTCGAGCCAAGGTTCATTAGTTATGGCTTGGCGCACATAGCTGTTGAAGATTTAAGGGGCTAAAAATAATCCGCTTTCGGTGCAGATGCCATCTAAAGGACGGTCCCAGCTATTTTTGGGTACCTGGGGTAGTCGGGCAAATTCAAACACAATTCCTATAGTGGGCTTATCTTTCCAGCTAGGCTGGCTCAACATGCGGTCATAAAAACCGCCGCCGTATCCCAGGCGGTAGCCTTTGACGTCGCAGGCGATGGCTGGGACCAGGATTAAATCTACGCGGTGGGGCTCGATCAGGGGGGATGTTGGGTCCGGCTCGGTAATGCCGTAGGTGCCAGACCGTAGGGGCCAGCTACAGCTGGGAAACCATCGATGCCAGATCAGGTGTTTACCTTCGCAGCGGGGCAGTCCCCAAGAACGCTGTTGGGCAAGCAGCTGACCCAGGTCTGGTTCGTGGCGAAAACTACAGTAGGCTAGCACTGTGCGGGCTGATTGAAAGGTGGACCACTGGCTGAGATGGTTGCAGATGCGATCGCACTTTTGCTGCCATACCTGGGGTGGCATGGCCTGCCGTGCCTTTAGCAGTGACCGCCGCATTTTGGCTTTCTGGTCCTGAATTTTGGCAATGGACGCTGGTCTGTAGGTCTCCGACATCATCGCTATTAGCCGCTTAGGTGCCGTCATCCTACACCCTCACCCCCATGGCGTCGCGCCCATAGTCCACAATCTTAGCTATAGCTGTTAACGAACCTTTCACGCTAGCGTTAGACAATATCAGTTCAGGACATCAGTTCAGGAAGCAACTACCATCGACACCGCTTTACCCATCCAACGACTATCGCAGGATGTGATTAGTCTGATTGCGGCCGGAGAAGTCATCGACTCCCTGGCGGCAGTGGTGCGGGAGCTATCGGAAAACGCCCTGGATGCGGAGGCTACCCGCATTACAATTCACCTGTGGCCTGAGTCTTGGCGAGTGCGAGTGACCGATAACGGTACGGGCATGGCTCGTGTCAATTTAGAACAGGCTGCTACGGCCCACAGTACAAGCAAAATCCGCACCTGTGACGATCTGAGCCAAATTCAGAGCCTGGGGTTTCGGGGCGAAGCGCTCCATAGTTTGGCCCAGCTGTCACAGCTTGAGATCCGCAGCCGTGTAGCTAACGATTTGGGCTGGCGGGTTAACTATGGGGCAGAGGGGGCGGTACTAGAGATTGAAGAAGTTGCGATCGCACCTGGCACCGTCGTCACCGCCGATAATCTGTTTGCCCGCCTGCCCAATCGTCGTCAGGTGCTACCTTCTGTCGCCCAGCAGCTGCGTCAGGTTCAGCAAACGGTGCAGCAGCTAGCCCTGTGTCATCCCCACGTTACCTGGCAGGTGGCCCAAACCGACCGGGACTGGTTTACCCTGTGGCCAGGGTCTACCGCTAAAACCGTGCTGCCCCAAATTTTGCGGGATGTGGCCGTCCATGACTTAGCTCAGGTGAGCCTCAGCGCCGATGAACTGGATTGTGAAGGCCAGCTCGATCTGCTGGTGGGTCTCCCCGATCGCTGCCATCGTCGCCGCCCCGACTGGGTGCGAGTGGCCATTAATGGCCGGGCCGTCACAGCCCCCGTGCTGGTGCAGTCTTTGATCTACAGCTTTCGGCGCACCTTACCGCGCGACCGCTACCCCATCTGTTTTTTACATTTGCGGGTACCGGCTGAGCATATTGATTGGAATCGCAACCCGGCCAAATCCGAAATCTATTTGCAAGCGACGGATGTGTGGTGCGATCGCATTACCATCGCCGTCGAAAAAGCTCTGCGCCGCTCCAATGTGACGACCGAGGCCCAAACTCAACGGACCAAGCAGCTATTCAAAACGGCTGAAGCCTCTGCTAGCTATGGCACCCGTGACCCAGATTTTCCTAGCCAGCTCAAAGCCGTCGCCCAGGTGCAAGACACCTATATCGTTGCAGAACACAGCGCTGGCGTTTGTCTAGTAGAGCAGCACATTGCCCACGAGCGAGTTATCTATGAACGGATCAAAGCTCAATGGCAAACTGTTCCGATCGAGCCCGCTATTATTCTCAGTCAGCTCAGCTCCCGTCAGGTAGAACAGCTGCGGCGGCTCAGTCTAGATGTTGATCTGTTTGGCGAAAACCTCTGGGCCATACGCAATGTTCCAGCCCCCATTGCTGATCGCGATGACTGTGCAGATGCCTTGCTAGAACTAAGTTTAGGGGGGGATGTCGATGCGGCCATGGTGGCGACTGCCTGTCGAACGGCGATTCGCAACGGGACTCCCCTGGCATTAGACACGATGCAGACATTGCTAGATGACTGGCAGCGGACTAAAAATCCAAGAACCTGTCCCCACGGGCGACCCATTTGTTTGACCTTAGAAGAATCTAGCCTTTCGAGGTATTTTCGGCGGCATTGGGTGATTGGCAAGAGTCATGGGTTGAGAAAGTAGGTGTTGTGGTTTTCCATGTGTTGAGTTGCAAGTGTGCTGGGTATGGTGCGGGGTGGGGTTTCAGGGAGAAAATAGCTGGGGCGATTGGTTGGGTGTGAAAGGTGTTGCTTGGGGTCCCGCCGAGTTCCCCAAACCCCCTGGGCAGGGCGGGACGCCGCCCTACAACCCTCGTACCGGAGGGTTTTGATAAATAGCGAATTGGGTTGAGGGCGATCGGCAAAGCGGTTTAGAATTTTGCGCTCAGTCGCACAAAATTCTAAAAAGGGTTATTCAGTGCGTTTTCAAATTTATAAAGATTATGAGCAAATGATCTGGGGTGAGAAGCTATTCCGACTGCTTTTTACTTTCCTACGGAAATAGGACAAGGATGCGTTAAGCAATAACCTCATGCTTTGAGTTTTACACTCTAAGCATGAGGTAAAAACCGATCCAGAACATTTATCATCGACCCCGCCGTAACCCCAAACTTAGTGCCATTAGGGGAAAACTCAGTACGATGGGTTTTAGGGCGGCGTCCCGCCCTGCCCAGGGGGTGTGGGGAACTCGGAGGGACCCCACGCAACCGGTTTTGCCTCCAATCCAGCCCATCGAGTCTGAACATATTCCCAAACCCGATCAACTAACCCCACCTCATTCGAATCAAACCACCTAATAGCCGATTCCTTCCTAAACCAAGTCCGTTGCCGTTTAGCAAACTGCTGCGTATGCCGAATAATCAAAACAATCGCCTCCGCCAACGTCCCATCCCCAGCCAAATACTGTCTAATCTCCCTATACCCCAACGTATCCAGCAAGGGTAAGTCTGCACCGTAACGATTGATCAACCTTTCCACCTCAGCCACAAAGCCTGCGTCTATCATGTGGTGGGTGCGTTGAGCAATGCGCTGACGCAGGTCTTCCCCGCAGTCTAACCCTACATATATAAGGGGATAGTCGGGTGGGTTCTCACCCTGCTGGGATGAGATCGGTCGTCCGGTGGCGTAGTAGACCTCTAAGGCACGTAGGGTGCGGACGGCATCATTAGGGTGAATTCGTTGGGTGGCTTCAGGATCAACCTGTTGCAAAAATTTATAACACTGGGTTTGGCCTAAACTAGCCAGCTGCTGCCGCAGGTCTGGTTGAGGGGCAATCCGGGGAATAATCAATCCTTTTGCGATCGCATTTACATACAACCCCGTTCCACCTACCAATAGAGGTACCCGCTCTTGC
This sequence comes from Cyanobacteria bacterium J06554_1, assembly GCA_038534515.1. Taxonomy (GTDB): domain Bacteria; phylum Cyanobacteriota; class Cyanobacteriia; order Phormidesmidales; family Phormidesmidaceae; genus Leptothoe. The sequence goes on along the minus strand of JBCAWO010000055.1, from coordinate 2,554 downwards.
CGCCGATGAATGTCCTCAATTAACTGCTGGGCCTCCGTTTGATAATCAGCCACCGTCAGCGTGGTGGTCGGTTCACATATATCTATTAAGTAATGGGGCACTTGCTGTCGTTCCGCCAGGGACGGTTTTGCCGTGCCGATATCAAACTCACGATATATCTGTCGCGAATCCGCCCCCAACACTGACCCATTGAGCCGCTTTGCCAGCTCTACCGCCAGACCAGACTTACCCGATGCCGTTGGCCCAACGACTATAATAAGCAATGGTACATAGGAACTAAAATCAGCCTTAGTGTTAGCCAACGAAAGAAGCCCGTTTATCTTACGTGTAAATTTTTTTGATCCATCCCTAATAAATACACCTTCTAAAATCCATTCAGAATCGCTTTCAGCCCCTTTGTGCTAGAATCCGGGGGCACAATTTCATTTCTAACGCTACTGCGGCTTTACGACCGTCTTAGGAGATAGGAACGCATGACAACCGACTATGGTGCTGATCAGATTCAGGTGCTCGAAGGCCTGGAGCCTGTACGCAAGCGACCGGGAATGTACATTGGTACTACTGGGCCGCGTGGTTTGCATCACTTAGTTTACGAGGTTGTTGACAACTCCGTTGACGAAGCTCTGGCAGGCCACTGTAGCCACATTACCATTGACCTCAATGCTGACGGTTCCGTTACCGTCACCGACGACGGACGGGGTATTCCCACCGATGTTCACTCCCGCACGGGCAAGTCTGCTTTAGAGACTGTCATGACCGTACTCCATGCTGGTGGTAAGTTTGGCGGCGGCGGCTATAAAGTATCGGGTGGTCTTCACGGTGTAGGGGTATCAGTAGTTAACGCTCTATCTGAATGGGTGCAAGTCACCGTTTGGCGTAACAAAAAAGAACATGTGCAGCGCTATGCCCGTGGCGAGGCCCAGGGAGAGCTAGCAATAAAAGACGGTGCCGGAAGTCGCACAGGCACATCCGTGAGCTTCAAGCCCGATGCTCAGATTTTTACTGAGACGATTGAATTTGACTACACCACCCTAGCCGGTCGTTTGCGAGAGCTCGCCTATCTAAATGCAGGGGTGGACATTACCTTTACGGATAATCGGCTAGATCTGCTCAAGGCGGATGAGCCCAAGGTAAATCGCTATTACTATGAAGGCGGTATCCGTGAATATGTCGAATACATTAATAAAGATAAGCAGCCCATTCACCCCGATATTATCTATGTCAGTGGCGAGAAGAACGGTGTGCAGGTGGAAGCTGCGCTGCAATGGTGTGTAGATGCCTACTCAGATAATCTGATGGGCTTTGCCAATAATATTCGCACCGTCGATGGCGGCACCCACCTGGAAGGACTGAAAGCGGTGCTGACCCGCACCATGAATAACTTTGCCCGCAAGCGCAATAAGCGTAAGGACAATGAGTCCAATCTAGCGGGTGAAAATATTCGAGAAGGTCTAACGGCAGTCATTTCAGTTAAAGTGCCGGAGCCTGAATTTGAAGGCCAAACTAAAACGAAGTTGGGCAACACCGAAGTTCGCGGCATTGTTGACTCGCTGATTGGGGAGATTCTCAGCGAGTACTTAGACTTCAACCCCAATGTGGTGGATTCTATTTTAGAAAAAGCCATTCAATCCTTTAATGCGGCAGAGGCAGCCCGCCGTGCCCGCGATCTGGTGCGCCGTAAGTCAGTGCTAGAATCCTCGACGCTACCGGGTAAGCTCGCAGACTGTAGCTCCCGTGACCCAGCTGAGTCAGAAATCTTTATCGTAGAGGGGGACTCTGCGGGAGGTAGTGCCAAGCAGGGGCGCGACCGACGCTTCCAGGCAATTTTGCCGCTGCGAGGCAAAATTCTCAACATTGAGAAAACTGATGATTCAAAGATCTACAAGAACAACGAAGTTCAGTCGTTAATCACGGCGTTAGGCCTGGGTATTAAAGGTGAAGAATTTGACGCATCGCAGCTACGCTATCACCGTATTTGTCTGATGACTGATGCGGATGTAGACGGTGCTCACATTCGGACACTGTTGCTCACATTCTTCTATCGTTATCAGCGAGCTCTAATCGATCAAGGCTATGTGTATATTGCCTGTCCGCCACTGTATAAGCTAGAGCGGGGGCGCAGACACACCTACTGCTATAGCGAGCAGGAGCTACAGCGGGGTATTGGTGAGCTTCCCGACAACGCCAAATATAATGTCCAGCGATTTAAGGGTTTGGGTGAGATGATGCCGGTACAGCTGTGGGATACCACCATGAACCCAGAAAGCCGTACCTTAAAGAAGGTAGAAATTGAAGATGCGGCTGAAGCAGAGCGGATCTTTACGGTACTGATGGGCGATCGCGTAGCCCCCCGCCGTGAGTTTATCGAGACCTACGGTCCTAAGCTCAACATGGCGGATCTGGATATTTAGGAGGCTGCTGCTGCTTGCTTCCAGATGCGTTCGCATAAAAAACGCGGCCCACTCGGCTAATATGCGCGATCATATCTGGTCTTCAATATGGCTAAAGATTGATAGCTTAAACCTTATGTTTTATCGTGTATCGCCTAACCATC
>JBCAWO010000054.1:0-30380 GCA_038534515.1 Cyanobacteria bacterium J06554_1 | reverse complement strand
TGACCCGTGGCGGTAATCGTCGCCAGGGTGCGGCCATGGAAACTAGCATTGGCTGTAATAATGACCGGCTCATCGATGCCCAGCTCAGTGTGGCCATACTTACGAGCCAATTTTATAGCTGCTTCATTGGCCTCAGCTCCCGAGTTGCAGAAGAACACCCGGTCGGTGCAGGAATGCTCCGTCAGCCATTGGGCCAGTGCTCCCTGCTCTGGAATGTAATACAGATTCGACACATGATGCAGGGTCTGAATTTGCTGGGTGACGGCCTCCACCATGACCGGATGAGCATGGCCCAGGGTACAGGTGGCAATGCCCGCCACAAAGTCCAAATATTCATTACCCTGGTCGTCCCATACGCGACAGCCTGCCCCACGGGTCAGTGTTAACGGAAAGCGACCATAGGTGGTCATCACGTGGCGATCAAAGACCTCTGGTTGAAAGCCCTTTACGGACTTAACGCCATTGCCAAAGACCTTGAGGGGATTTTTAACAAGCTGTTTTAGACTGACCACGGACTGACCTCGTTTTTAGCTGCGTCTTAGGTGATTGTAGGCAATCACAACGGCATTATCCGCCAAGGAACTCGATAGATGTGATTAAAGTAGAAAATATCTTCTTTCAAGTCAAAGTTGTGTAGAGCTGCTCCATGGAACGTCTCCATATAACTTTGGCCAGGGTGTTAATCCTTATGTCAACGGCCGGTCTGCTTCAATTTCTGTAAACCGGACCTCAGTCCATCCACATCTATCGGTTGACCACCATAGCGCCAGCTCACATAGCGCTCAATCATCTGGTGCACCAGACTTCCCTGGCGAAAATCAGGGCGCTGCTGTAGTCCGGCTGCATATTCTAGCGGTGTCTGGCTCGCCTGTTTGCCGTAGCCTTGCTGGTCTAAAACCCACAACATCTGTTGGTAAACGTTTTCGGCCGGTGCTAAATGATTTAGCTGGCGCTGACGTTGCCAGCGTCGCCAACCCTGAAAACCCAGCCAGCCCAAAAAGCCAGCTCCCGTTAGCCCCACTGTCCACCACAGAAGGCTGAGCCAACCCTGACCGTTAAGGCGAGACAAAAGTCGCAGCAGTAGGCCAATTAGCAGCACAATGACCTGAAAACCTCGCTGGAACACCTGGGTGACGGGGGCGGGTAAGGCTCCCTCTAGCATCCGCCATAGCTGACGTAGCACCCCAAACGGATTAGCTCCATCGTCTTCTGGTGAGAAGAGCAAACTGTCGGGAATGGGATTGAAATAAAACCAGCCCTGCTTTGGAAAATAGACTTCGGTCAGGGCGTAGGCATCGGTGTTACGGACAATATAAAAGCCGGTAAAGGGATTAAACTGACCTGCTCCAAACCCAGTTGCCAGGCGAGCTGGAATATCGATAGACCGCAGCATCACCGTTAGGACGGTTGAGAACTGGTCGCGGGTGCCTCCTTTGTACTTAAACAAAAAGGCATTGACGAGATCTTCGCCTTCTTCAAAGTGGGGTAGGTCCGTTTCCAGAGTGTAATCTTGCTGCAGCGTCTGGGCTAAAAATGTGGCTTTTTCGTAGGGGGTGGTCAGGGGGATTTCAGAGGTGGCTAGCAACCGCTCCGTCTCGGTGCGGATGGGATCTCGAATTTCTCCAGGTATCTGTAAATAAGCCTGTTTGATAGAGTTGCGATAGTTTGTTCCACTTGCGTTGAGGCGCTCGACATCCCGTAGGGGAATGCGGGAGACGACGGTATAGGTAAGACCCTCTGGCAGTGGACCGTAGGAACGGAGGGTGCCTTCGGGGTCCATGGCCAGCTTATCAGCTGGAAAATATATGGACTCTGGGGTGTAGAGAACCGGGAGCAGGTTCTGAAAGTCCTGCACCATGGTATAGGTTTGAACGACCTCTTGGGTGGGGCCGCTAATCTGGGGCGTAATGGGTAAAAAACGATAGGACAGACGAGAGCGACCCAGATCTACCAGGTTGTCACTCCGAGATGTTTCCCAGCCTTGCCCCGTGTACGTATCAAAGGCCATGACCCGCCAAAAACCTGCTTGTTGCGATCGCACCCGCATTACCACCTGAGGCTCAAGCTCTCCCCTCAGATTTTGGTTGATTCGTTGGTTAAATCCATAATAAAAATCAGTATTAAGCTGACCTGGTCCGGTTTCTGGACTGCCCCCAGTACCAGTGTCAGTATCCGCCGCCGACTCCGAGTCGCTATTTCCTTCGCTGACATAGCCCGGATTAAAAATACGCCGACCCGATGACTCTCCCGTTGTATCAACGCTGCCGCTGACCGGAAAGGTCTGTAGCTGATAGCCCGGCAGCCTCGGCATAGCGACAAAAATCATCAATCCCAGCGTCAGGACAAGGGCCACAATCCCCCCCAGCTGTCTTAAGGGCAGCCCTACCGATAGCTGTCGCCAGTGCAGCAATCCTAACCGTGAACGATAATCTAGCACTAGTACTGGTAAAGCCAGGACCAGAAACATTAACAAAAACGGTCCAAAAATAAGGGTCTGACTGATGGTGGCCGCCACTCCTACCAAAACCAACCCGATCATCATGGAATAGCCCAGGTCCTTACGGCGTGGCAGATCAAAGCTATGCAACACCTGTAAATGGATCAGCAGCTCCGCCAGCACAATCCTGGTATCGCCCGGTACCCGCAGCATGCGTCCCAAGAAAAACGTCAGGGCTAGCAGCATACCCAGGGCGATTAAAAACTTAGCTGCAACATTACGACGGCGACGGCTGCGCCAACTCCAACAGGCACCTGCCGCACTCAGCGGAATGGCCAACAGATTCCACAGCGATGTCTCCGTGACCCCCGTCGCAGCTACGCTCAGGCTACCGATGCCGACTGTCACCAGACATTGCACAAGCACCCGCAAAGCAATGGAGTCTTCAGACACCGATGGCGGCAGGGCCGATAGCCGCTGCCGCCATCTTGAGAGCAAGCCTCGGGGCGGTGTATTGGAGGTAGAAATAGGAGTGACCATACTAGTAAGACGCACGAACAAACAGTCAGTTGGCGTATTTCTATCCTAGCTGGCCTAATTTGCAGATGGTTCTACCACCATCACTGAAAATCGCAGAGGTCGCTGACCGTCATCATCCAAAGAAACTTCTAAGGAATAAGCACCGCCAATCACTGGAGCCGTTTGCGCCAGCGTTAGAATACCGGCCTCTTGTCGAGATGAGTGACTATCGGCATCGGCACCCACCAGTTGGATACCGCCGCCCGTTGGCATCGTTGCATTGATAATCAAAACGGCACCCGTGTAGCTCACATTTACATGGACCACACCCTGGGGAGTTACCCAGTCGCGGCTAATGGCGGGCTCTGCAGTTGATACCGTTAACGCTAGTGCCGACATGATTTCCATCGATGCCAACATGGTCAAGGCGATTTGCTGCTCTGGTGTAGCCTGCTCATAGCCACCTGCTAGGTTTTCAACCTCCTGCAGGGTGGCCTCTGCCAGAGCTGACCCAGATCGGTAAGCCGGCGTGAGAACAATATTGGCAATGGGCTCTAGAGCGTCTAATGAATCTGGGAAAAGGGACTCAACAATCTGCACGAGTTTGACGCCTTGCTTTTGCGTAGACTGTGCCATATTTTGGCAGCGGTCCAACAGACGTTGCAGAACGCTCTCGGGTAGCTTGCTTGAGATGCTAAACCGGAGCGGGTTTTCAAGCCACAGACGGCTGATTGGTTGAGCATAGGCGGGCATGGGTATCTCAGCTGGATACTCACGCACCTCCGCTTCCCAAGGAAACAGCGGGGGCCGGTTAGCAAATTCCGTTTGGAATCGGTGCTTTAAAAGTGTGTGGAAACGATCTTGCACAGTGGTTTTATCTCCGAAGTTAAACGACTGACCCGTTTCAAATAAAAAGTCAAATGATACAGCGTCAGATCCGACTTCAGATGCACAAACTGCTGATGGGTTGGATCCTGTCGGCGGGGTCGGCTCATTCCCTGATGTAGGGGATACCGAGCGGTCAAAAGTTAAAAACTCTAGTAATAAGCGTTTCAAATTTTCTGACTCACTATTCATGATTAAATGTCCCTGATCCGGATAATAAAGCCGATGGTGTAAAAAAAATGCTCGGCTAGACGCACAAAGAACGATCCACTGGCCGATCGCTAACCCACTGATAGGTTACGTAACTCCCACGCTTGTTCAAGCAACTTAGACCAATGTTTTCTAATCTGTGTCGGGCTCAGACCCAGAGCTTGGGATATATCTGTGTCGGAAAGCCCCTGTTGCTTAAGCTGTAATAATTTTGTCTGACTTTGGTCCATTTTGGCCTGTAAGTGATCCCACTGTTGAGGGGTGAGTCCTAAATTTTTTTCTAACTCGATGCCTAGCCACTCATGCACAAGCTCCCAGTGATGGGTGAGGGCAAAGCGGAGTAAATGGTACTTAAAGCGCTGTTGCAGATAGTCTCTTTCCCGCGATGTCAGCCCCAGTAGCTCTTCAATTTCATTGGCGGGCAGATCCATCAGGCGCAAACTAAAGTAATCGGCACAATCCTCTTGCTTTTTTTCCTTGAGGTAGCCCATAAGCTCATCTACCACCCGCTCCCGCAGGTTATCCTCCGGTTGCTTATCCGACTGCAGTAAGATTTCTTCCCGTAGGCGTTGAACTGGGGCATTTTTCCAGCTTTGGTCATTGTCATTGGCAGCTTCAGTTGCCTGCTCAATATCTACAGCGGTTTCAGGGGGCTGCTGCTTAGAAAAGGTTTGGGCTCGTAAAATAATCAGCTGCTGGCTACGGCCCCGCCGTAGAGGAATGCGACGCTTGCCGTAACGCTCGGTAAAGGCCATGTATTCTGCTAGCTCTAGAGCAGTACGGGGCTGATATTCAGCCGTCATTTGGTTTTCCCGACGAAAGGCGTTGATCGCCTCGCTGTAGAAATTTTGTAGGAAATCTTCAATCAGAGAAAGGCGCGCTTGATAGCTGGTTTGAGCATAGGGGACCGAGATGTAGCGATAGATAATTGCACTGAGGGTACTATGCAGCTCGATCCGACCCCGTTCAGAGCTAAGTTTGTAATAGCGACTGCACTGATCAACTCGATGATGAGCTAGGTTAAATGCCCAGCTTTTTACATCTCCGGAGTCTTGAATGCGTTGGCTCTCCGTACAAATACGGAGCGACTCGCTACAGATGCGATCAGCAACAGCCTGGCAGCTCCTTTCGGAGGTTCTGGTTACTTGCTTTAGCGACTGTAAAACGTCAGTATTCAGTGCTTCTACAAGCGTTGTAGATGTTTCCTCAAGCATTAGCAGCGTGGTCATTAGAGCTTGCTCGTCCCAGGCAATACCTCACCTGAGCATAGACAGTTTTCCGCACGTTCTAACAAAAGTCAGTAATTTTCACGAAACTATCAAAAAAGTCGGATGGATATTGAAAAACAAATTCAAATTTTGATTGATGATGCTCCGGATCAGACCACAAGCCAGGCAATTTTGTTGGTGGCTCCGTTACTCAAGGAGATTGCAGCGCAGCTGCCGCAGCAATTATATTATGTCGTCCAATCCCTAGGACAGGGCTGGGTGATGACCACCCTACGCGGTCGACAAGATCCAAAGGCGACTAAGACTGTGGTCTACGCTTACCCCTCTCTGGAGACAGCAGCAGTAGGTCAGGCAGACAATCCTCAGATGATGGCGTTGCCCCACCCTAGTACGCATCTTCTATTTCAGCTGTTGTCGCTAAAGCAAGTAGATAGCATTATTTTTATGCAGGAAAAAGGTAAAGGTCAGGGTGTGGAGGTGCCGAGAACGATGCTAGAGCAGGTGATGCGGGCTCAGCTAAAGCAGCTAGCTGAACAACAGGAATCACCGACAGACATCGCTTAGGATCGCCTTAGCTACAGCTATTAACCACAGGCCTCCTGAGTCACCCTGTGCCGATAGTCAAACATATCGCTCAACCGTTGTAGTACAAACCCGCCAATGAGCGGCTCGCTAGCCCATTCCATCGGTAGGGTAAATGTAATATCGTCAGTCAGCCGAGTCTGATTGCCCTCTGGTTCAAACCGATGACGATGGATCCAGGCATCTAATGGGCCTCTTTCTTGGATATCGGTAAATAGGCGATTGGGTTCGTATTCGTCAGTATGGCGAGCCAACCAGGTAATGGGAACTGGTCCGAGCCACAGGCGAAATTCGCTGGAGGCTCCGGGACCGAGGCCCCCTTGACGAGCAACGGCCTCGACCGGTTGCCACGGTGGGGTCAGGAGCTTGAGAATGTCTGGCCGTTCGTGGAAGCGCCAAACCGTTTCGGGTGGAGCTGCGATTAGGCTGGTGTGTTGGAAGGTGGTCATACGGATTAAGGGCTCCCTTCATGGAGATTCAACTGTTGATAGGTAACGGATCATCACCGGGGGAGCCCATGGGAGTTTTCTAAAACAAGCCCAGCACATCAACGCCAACACCCAGGACTATACCGATGTCCGTGCCGTCATTAAAGGCCGCATTTACCCGAGCTGTACCTGTGATGAGGTCATTAACCGGTACGTCTACCCCGGCGGTGACGACTGGGCTAATCTCAAAATCATCAAACTCAACACCAACGCCTGCGCCTACAAATGGAAATAGCTTGACCCGCTCGCTGAGATCGCCTGCAACTGGCCAGCCTGTTGTTAGTGCAAAGGTTGATAGGCTATCACCGCCAAATACGGAAGCTGAATGGATAGAGAGGGTTTCGTTAAACGAAAACCGACCCACCAGGGAAAACCCGCCATCGCCCAATTCCGTATCGCCATCGTCCACCACTCCGATGGTGCCACCAACGCCAAAATAGTTGATGCGATTATCATCATCACGGCGTCTTTGGGCTACCACTGCATCTGGTGTCAGGCTGGTGGCGTCTGGTGCCGTTACCCCAGATTGATCAGTCAACTCAGTTTGGGTAAAACCAGGGGCGGCCACTAGTAATACAAGTGCACTTACTAGACTGAACGATCCTAGGCCTTTGATAGCAGACATTATCATTGGGGGGAATCCAAAAAAACGGCTAGAGATTAGTGGTCACAAGCGGTAACGAGCATTTATCACTATGTGTGAGCCTACTACATCCCTAGGCTGATAGCTACTACATTTTTGCCCTGCTAAGCTTGCATAGCCATGTCCTGACACAGCAGGATATGGACGCGTGACTATTCAATGCTTCTAAAGGTGGGAATTGCCAGACTTCATGGGGCAGATGTTATGGCCTGCCATCTGCTTGCTTTAATTGTCGCATTGAGCAAATTAAGGACAAAAGTAATACCGTTTCCATGACCTTTGTTTCAAGACGTCTGAAGATTGGCCTGGCTAAGGTGAGGCTATCTCAGCACCGTGAAGGTCATAACTTTTTATCATGTACAACTTCTCCTCCCAAAACCGGTTTTTAGACACCAGGGTTGCTCGTAGAGCGCAGCGGCTGACCCAACGGATCACCTGGCTATCGGATTGGCTAGGGGTGAGTGAATCACCGATTGTGGATGCGCTCTACTTACGACATCTCCCCAAGGGAACGTTTGGTCGCACATGGATCGATACGCTAGACATGGCGGAGTTAGCTCCAATGTCTCGTGGTTCCCGTCGGCAGCAGCTTCATGATGGTGTCCATACGCTCACTGGCTATGGGACTGACTTGCTGGGGGAAGCCCAGGTGCAAGCATTTCTGATGGGTGCCAAATTTCGACTTTTTCATGGCGTCTTGCTGGGTCAAATGCTTTTCGCTGTCGCCCTATGCCAACCTGTTGCTCATAAAGGGAGTCAGAGCGATAGTCTGAATGTAAAGCTGATGCTTCATCATTTGAAGCAGGCCTACTGGCGAGGCCGTAGGTCACGGTTTGATCCTGACCGTTGGCAGCCAGAAAACCTCTGGCATCTGGCTCTAATCGACGTAAGAGCAATTTTTGGCGTCTAATGTACGAATTTTGAACCAATATTTTTTGCTGTTGCTGATTTAGGAGAGGCACCGACCTGTGAGAAATGCCATAGGCTTAGTCCAAGCACCGGGATCGTTACAACACCCAGCCCTCGACCACCCCCAAAGAATTTGCCACGGAATTGTTTAATACCTGAGGCATTGGTAACTAGGAACGTCAGGTTTAACGCCGTTTCTAGTTTTAGAACAAGAAATATCGCTGAGCCATGGGTAGCTCGTCTGCGGGCTCACAGGTGAGTAATTGACCATCCGCCCGCACTTCATAGGTTTCAGGATCCACCTCCATGGTGGGCTGGTAGTCATTGAGCTTCATGTCGGCTTTGCTCAGGTTGCGACAGCCGCTGACGGCCACAGCCGGTGTCTGTAGACCGATCTGGCTGGCAATGCCAGCCTCGACCGCAGCGTTAGAGACAAAGGTGAGCGATGTACTGGCGATGGCACCCCCAAAGGCACCAAACATGGGCCGCATATGAATCGGCTGCGGTGTCGGGATACTGGCATTGGCGTCACCCATCTGGGCCCATGCGATCGCACCGCCCTTAATAACCAGCTCGGGCTTAACACCAAAAAAGGCGGGCTTCCACAGGCAAATATCTGCCAGCTTGCCTTCTTCAAGGGACCCCACCTCATGGGCAATACCGTGGGTAATGGCCGGGTTGATGGTGTACTTAGCGACGTAGCGTTTAGCACGATGGTTATCATTCTGGTCAGAATCCTCAGCCAGGGCACCGCGCTGCACCTTCATCTTGTGGGCGGTCTGCCAGGTACGAATCACCACTTCCCCCACCCGACCCATGGCCTGGGAGTCAGAGGCAATCATACTAAAGGCCCCCAGGTCATGGAGGATATCCTCGGCGGCGATGGTCTCCCGGCGGATGCGAGACTCGGCGAAGGCCACATCTTCAGGAATGCTAGGGCTGAGGTGATGGCACACCATCAGCATATCCAGGTGCTCGTCTAACGTATTGCGAGTGTAGGGCCGCGTTGGGTTTGTGGATGACGGCAGCACGTTGGCTTCGCCGCACACCTTAATAATGTCAGGGGCGTGGCCGCCGCCTGCCCCTTCGGTATGGTATGTGTGAATGACGCGATTCTTAAACGCCGCAATGGTGTTCTCAACAAACCCGGCCTCATTGAGGGTATCGGTGTGAATTGCGACTTGCACATCAAAGCTGTCGGCCACACCTAGACAGGTATCGATGGTTCCCGGTGTGGTTCCCCAATCTTCGTGCAGCTTTAGTCCCATGGCACCGGCCTGCACTTGCTCTACTAGCCCCTCAGGCTGGGCACTGTTACCCTTACCCATAAATCCCAGGTTCATGGGAAAAGCGTCCGCTGCTTGCAGCATGCGGTAGATATTCCAAGCGCCGGGGGTGCACGTCGTGGCGTTGGTGCCCGTTGCCGGTCCCGTGCCACCCCCCAGCATCGTGGTCACACCGCTAGCAATGGCCGTCTCAATCTGCTGGGGACAAATAAAGTGAATGTGGGAGTCAATGCCCCCAGCGGTCACAATCATGCCCTCGCCTGCCACCGCTTCAGTTGCTGGGCCAATGATGATGTCTACGTTGTCTTGAATATAGGGGTTGCCCGCTTTCCCAATTTTGGCAATGCGACCATCCTTGATGCCAATGTCAGCCTTGATAATGCCCCACCAGTCTAAAATCAGGGCGTTGGTGATCACCATGTCCACGGCACCGTTTGCTCGGGTAATAGGGGATTGCCCCATCCCATCGCGGATGACCTTGCCGCCGCCAAACTTGACCTCATCTCCGTAGGTGGTCAAGTCCTGCTCCACTTCAATAACCAATGCAGTATCCGCCAGCCGCACCCGGTCACCCACCGTAGGTCCATAGGTTTCAGCATAGGCGCGGCGATCCATGCGGTAGCTCATTGGAGTCTCCTAGACGTAAGGGGGTAAACAGCAGGGCCACTGGTTAGCTTACGCTAGCTCCGGAATTTCAACGAGTATATGGCGAACATTTTTAAAGAATTGCTGCCCTATCCGGCACACTCGTCCCGGCTCGGTAACATCAAGACTTCACCGTCGCGATCTTTCCACTGTAGCCAGCCTTCTTCTTCGCTGGCACCCACCAGGGGTTCACAGCCATTGGCTGGGCGGGTGACACGGACGCGAATCCAATCGTCTTTGACTTCTAGGGGTTCGATCAGGCTATTGGTGCTGACTAAGCTCAGGACATTGCGGCCCCGTTCGGGTTGCGATCGCAACACCTGAGTGTCATTCTCATTCCGCAGATATAAAATCTCAGCATCAGCCAGCCGATCTTCCCACGGATAAAACGATAGCTCTAACCCCCGATCATCCAACTGATCACGATGAATCCAGGCACTGCCACCATCGGTGTATTGCATCTGTAGCCAGCCATCTTCGCGGGCTTCCAGCACAGGAAATGCCAGCCGTGATGAATCCACACTCACCATCGTAAAACGAGCGTCGCGGCCAATGGCAAACGCCTGCTGACCATTGGGAATCAGCCAACCCTGCCAAATCCAGCCCCAGTGCTCGCCACCGGGCTGACTATAAAGCGGCAGTTCCACCTCCGATAGCCAGCTTGCCTGTGCACCTGAGCGACGGCGTGGAAATAGATAGCCCACACCCACCGGTAGATCCGTATCAGCAAGATCCACAATGCCCTCCATATTAGGGCTGATTGCCGCAGGCAGCTCCGTTGCATCTGAGCCATTGCCAGAGGTTTGCCCCCACACCGGCACGCTACCTAACAGTAGAGCCCCTTGTAGGCAAGCGATCGCTGCAAAATGGTGTAGTCGTAACATAGTCAAGGTCAATTAATCTCAGAATATATATTTAGGTTAATCTGCTCTCGATAGGGGAGCTATAGCCAACGTCCTGATGCATCAGAACGTTGGTGCGTCACATTCGCGTTGTCGATTAACGCGTTCAGGGACTACGTGTTGCCCTAACCAATGTGATCAACGCCATAAATCATGCTCTAGTTTTCAAAACAGAGCAAATTAACAGCTAACTACCACTATCCAGGAGATACTTTCCTGATTCAAGCGGTTGAACCGTCTATCAGACATAATCAATGTTTTGTTGCTTTGTAACCTAATAAAGTACCGGTTTTTTAAGCAGCCCTATAAACCGCCCTCTATGCGCTGGTTAAAGCCATAGACTCGACGCTCTCCAGCCAATGCAACCAACGTTACAGAACGCTCATCCCCTGGTTCAAATCTTACCGCTGTCCCTGCCGGAATATCCAGACGCATCCCCTTAGCCTGGTCCCGTTCAAACTGGAGGGCATCATTCACCTCATAAAAATGAAAATGAGAGCCTACCTGAATGGGACGGTCACCACTATTAGCCACTGCCAATGTGACTGTTGCTCGACCGGCATTAAGTTCAATGTCGCCTTCTGCCGGTAACAGTTCCCCAGGAATCATCGTTGAATTGTCAGCTGAGCCATGGGCCATTATCGCAATCCTCCAAGTTGACTAATTAAATCCTGCTGCATCTGATCCAGCTGCTTTTTCACCGTTTCCAAAGCTGCCATTAACTCCTGATCCATGGGCTGGGCCTGTTTGCTCAAATCGGTCAGTCCCATGTAGTGAGCTACTTTCAAAGCTAGCTCTACCGGCACCTTAAAATCTGGCAGCACACCGCTACCTTCCCAATTGTCACCAGTAACCGAGTTAATTACCTGTCCCGTTGGCAAAAACATCCAAAAATGATCGTTTAATCGCTGTCCAGCCCCTGGGTTGGCTTTACCTGCCGTTGTCTCGCCAATCAGGGTGGCTCGCTTGAGCTGTTTGAGCGTGTAGGCAAACTCCTCAGCCGCCGTTGCCGTTTCCGGACCGATTAATAAATAAATAGGCCGCTCAAGATAGCGTGGTCCATTTACATAGGGCAAAGTCCAACTTTGCTGGATACGTTGCTCTGCGGGCCAGCTCACATCACTCAAATGTACTGCTGGATAGGGCGGCAGCAAATAGCTGCAGAGCAATGCCACCATGCTGGGGGAGCCCCCCCGGTTATAGCGCAGATCAATGATTAGCCCTTGGGTATGAGCCACACAGGTCATGGCGGCTGCCAGGGTATCTCCGGCAAACTCAGGCGGTTCAAATCCGTACAGTTGCAAAAATCCTAGATTTCCTGCTAGCCGCTCCACCCGATTGATATCAAAGTTTCGACGCTGACTCTGCTGCTGTTGGTAGGCTAACTCCTCAGCCGTGGGATGTGTGTCAGCACTTAGTTCCGGCAGGGGTGTGTGGCTGAAATATACTTGTAAACTGAGATCTGCGCTCAAGGTCTGCAATTGAGCTGTTAGGGTTTCTGCAAACTGATGCCCGCTAACAACATCACCATAGCCTCCTTCCCTTAGCCGTTGACGGATATCAGCCTGGGCTTTGCTAGCTATCTCTGGAAATGCATAGCGGTCCAAAGCATTGGCAATTGCCTCGAGCACTTCACTACGACTATTTTGATCCAGGGTTATATCCTCAAGACCACTGCTATTTACAGACTCACCAGACTCACTAGACTCAACCATAAAAACTGCTAAGCAATTAAAAGGAATTAGGCTTCAATTTTTGGCGTTACTCATTCCTGGGATGCTCTGATCTATAAAGTGCTGGTATGTGACATTTCCATATAGGCCAGCTCGATCATCTCCTCAATCAGCAACGGCTTACTTTCTAGATGTTTTCTAAATGTACAGCCGTTGCAGGCAACGTTTTTTCCTAGCGGTGCACTAGCCGCCAATTGGATTGTGTACGGTAACTAGCTTAGTACCATCCGGGAACGTCGCCTCTACCTGCACTTCATGAATCATCTCGGCAATGCCATCCATCACGTCGTCGCGGCCCAATAGTGTTGTGCCATAACTCATCAGATCCGCCACGGTACGTCCATCCCGTGCCCCTTCCAAAATTGCGGCAGAAATGTATGCCACGGCCTCTGGGTGGTTAAGTTTTACTCCTCGATCCTTACGGCGTTCGGCCACCAGTGCAGCGGTAAAAATAAGGAGCTTATCTTTTTCTTGGGGAGTCAGTTGCATAGGTCTAGTTAAGGGGGAGTGGCCACAACAGAGATATTAAACCAAGAAATGCTCAGGGCGTCTGGGCAGTCAATGTTCTGTGAAAAAAGGTGAGATATTTGTCTGGAAAGTCGTAGCCACTGCCTAACCTAGACTCCCCAAACTCTGGGTACATAAGCTTTTTTGCCCAGTACCTCCGTTCGTAAATATTGCCAAATATGAATAAAGTACTGCCGAGCCATCTGACTAGAGGGACCTCGGTATCGGACCACCAGTCCTTTTTCTAGCTGAGTCAGACCGCTCTCACCCAGCGTGTGCTTCGGCCCATTGAGTCGCGTTCTCATGCTGCTGAGGTGTTCCAAATCAATGTTATGCCCTAATAGCAAGAACGTCCCCACCACCGGATAGCCGGCTAAGCCGTGATAGCTGGTAAGCACTTCAGTGCCTCCGGTGAGCTGCTGTCGGTCAATCCACAAGGGTGTTCCTTGCTGCCAGACTTCAGTTTGCGATCGCCACTGCCCAGCTGTCAGAGTCTCCCCCCTTGCACTGCGGCCAAAGCGGGTAATATCCCACCCAAGCCACACTCCACCCGGCTCTAACTCTACCCTGACATTTTGCCGAAATCGACCGCCATTAAACAAAATCAGTTCCTGGGGGAGCCATTCTACATAGGAGCTCGCCCCAATGGTAAGCCGAATAGTTTGCTCGGCCCAGTCGTCTTGGGTGCGATACACCTTATGGGCAGCGGCAGTGGTGATCAAAGCCTGGGTATCAGCGTCAGCCGTGATGGCCATATCTAGCTGGTCGCCTCCCACCATGCCCCCGGCTGTGTGCACAATGACGCTCTGGCAGTTTTGGGGAGCAGCTGCTGGATAAAAAGGTCGCTGAACACGTAGAGGAGATGTGCTGTATGCCTCTCTAGGGAAGGTTTTACCGTTTATTTTGGCAAAATGAAGGTCAAGGATTCCTCGCCAATGACGATTTTTTTGTACCTGCTGACCTGCTTGAACCGTATCTATTGTGCTCATTAATTCTTTGGTTCTAGGGCCATTATCTTACGGTTGGCCATGCCAACCGTAAGATAATGGCCTATTCTGCGTGACAAAATCGTTCAACACATCGCACAAATATCTCTACTCCTGTTCCTAAAACGGTTTCATCAAAATCAAACCGAGGATGGTGATGGGGATAGGCCAGATTTAAATTGGGGTTAGCCGATCCTAAAAAGAAATAACAGCCGGGTTTTTCTTGTAAAAAGAACGACATGTCTTCGCCTCCCATAGTTTGGCATTCAGGCACCACACCAGCCGGGGTTTCAATCACTGAGCTAGCCACAGATCTAACCAGCTCAGCCATAGTCGAATCGTTAATGACGGGTGGATAAAGCCGTTGATAGTCGAACTGGTAGCTAGCGCCGTGGGCCTGACATACGCCGGCGATAATGGCTTCTATGCGCTCGGGTAGCAGGTCTCGGTAATCCGGGCTAAAGTAGCGCACGGTGCCGTTGAGTCTGGCACTGTTGGCGATCACATTGACGGCCGTGCCTGCATGAAACTCCCCGACAGTAACTACCGCCGACTCGATGGGGCTAATATTGCGGGCCACAATGGTTTGTAAAGCATTAACCACCTGGGCTCCTACCACAATCGAATCAATCGTTTGATGGGGCAAAGCGCCGTGGCCACCGCGTCCTTGAATCGTGCAGCGAAAATATTCGGTGGCAGCCATCAGCGGGCCACTACGCACGCCCACCGTACCGAGGGGGAGATTATTCCAAATGTGGAGACCAATGATGGCATCAACGTCAGGCTGGCTCAGCACACCGGCTTCGATCATGGGCTTAGCACCACCGGGGCCTTCTTCTGCCGGTTGAAAAATGAATTTTACTGTTCCTGCAAACGTATCGCGGTGCTGGAATAGATAGTAGGCCGTACCTAGGGCAATAGTGACGTGACCATCGTGACCGCAGGCATGCATTTTGCCATCATGCAATGACCGGTAAGGCACCTGGTTAAGTTCTTGAATGGGCAGAGCGTCCATGTCGGCCCGGATAGCGAGAACTGGCCCTGGGTGAGTACCTTGCACTGTGGCTACAATACCAGTCTTAGCAATACCAGTCTGATGTTCAATGCCCCATGTTGTCAGCTGTTGAGTGATAAAGTCAGCTGTTAAATTCTCTTCGAAACCCAGCTCAGGTCGCTGATGTAGGTGACGCCGCCATTGGACTAACTGGGATTGCAGGGTTTGAATCTTGGCCCGTACATGGGGTGGTGCTTTGGAGATCTGTGTATTGATAGGCAGCGTAGAAACCATAGGACCTTAGCAGACGCAAACGTTAGTGTTACTAAAGTATATAAACATTGACGTTGCTGGGTTTCTAGTTGCTGAAACTCTGGCCATCAAGCTACCCAGAATGCTGTGGGCATGATCGCTTCTAGGGTGAGCCCGCGAGCGGCTGAGCTGAGCTGGTCTAAATCCGTTGGGTCGTTGAGGTAGGGCAAGACACCTAGCATCGGAGTGCGGGTGAGGTTGCTAATCATGTCCGGTGGGGCGAGTCGCTTCAGATGCTTTTCGGCTTCGGGGGTAGTGCAGTTTAGGATAATGCCTTGGAGCTGTAGCTGGTGTTGGCGGGCTAGGGCAACATTGGCCACGGCGTTTGCGATCGCACCCAGCTTTACCGGCACCACGAGCACCACCGGCAGTCGCCAATCCGCTGCCATATCCGCCACAGTCATCTCATCCGTAATCGGTGACCCCAGACCCCCCAGTCCTTCCACCAGCAACCAATCACACTGTTGTCCCAAGGTTGTATACCGCTGCCAGGCCGGAGCCAAATCCACCGTAGTATCTTCCAATGCAGCCGCAATCGGCGGTGCCAACGGAGCCCGATAGAAGACTGGATTTAACTCCTCAAGTGACTGCTCCAAATTAAATAATTGTTGAAACAACTCCCGATCGCCCTCACCCGACTGGATAGGTTTTAGTACCCCCAATGGTCGAGGCGAGCAATACTGTCGCCAATAAGCCATCAGAGCACAGGTCAACACTGTCTTCCCACACTCCGTATCTGTCGCCGCAATCAATAATCCGTTTCCCATTCTCCCCGTTCCATATGCGCGTCATTGCCCTTAGTTTGGTGGTGATAACGCTCCATGGAACGTCGCCACCACCAAACTAGAACTATGGACTTCCCTGACCAACAATCTGAACATCCAAGGTAAACTCTGCCGCGCTGCTTGAGCGCACATCTACCTCATAATCTCCACCTAACGGTAAGTAGCTGTTCCAATACAACACCCCTTCAGCATCAGCAACCGACTCTCCACCTGGGAACGACACATCAAATGTGACCGGGCCACTAGCCTGGGTGATTTTCACCGTAATAATCTGTCCTTGCTGGGCATTGATCACATATTTTTGCACCTGACCTGGCCCGACAGAGCTAGCTAACAATGTGCTTGTTTGCCCTTCGGGAAACAGTACTCGCTGCGAAGAAACCTGTTCTTGTACCTCTGGTGGTTCACTATCAGATTCACCAGCCCCATCTTCAGACTCATCCGTATCTGTTTCAGTATTGCCACCCGGTTGCCCATTCCCATCGGTTGGCAAAGGCACACTGGTGTCCTCATCAGGTGGGTCAGATGCCGCAGCAGTCAAGGCTAGTCCCAACTCATAGGTTCCTTGCTCTGTGCCACGGGTAGTCTGCACTTGCACCCTGTAGCGACCATCCTCGGGCAGTTCCCCTTGCCAATCCAACACCTGACGACCACCGCGTAATGCTCTGTCATTAGCATCTAGCACCGACAGAATAACCCCATCACCTTCCAGTGAGGTTCGCAGGATTTGTCCCGCTTTCCCATCAAACTCATAATTGACAGTATCGCCCCGCTTAATTCCTCCCTCAACGGTTTTTTGGTCTCCCGCTGCTAGCTCTAAGGCAGAGGTGTAGTTAGTGGGGCCATCGGGCTCCAACGGCTTGGGAGTTGGTGCTTCTGTTGGGCCGTCCGCAGTTTCCAACTCCTCCGGCGGTGGCAGCGGCTGGATACTCTCCTGGGCAGGCGGTTCCGGTTTCAAGACATAATTAACCGTCGCCCAACCACCCACTCCAGCTAAGGCCGTCGCCCCCAAAAACATTGCCGTCAAAACTAATGGATTATCCAATCCACCCTGGGGTTTTGACGATGTCATCACCTGAGTTCTAGAAACAGACGTGCGGGTGCCTGAGCGGTTCGTTCCGTTAGCGCCAACTGTTGTCGTCTGGGATGTCATAGGGCTGCTGACCGCCACTGTCCGCATTTCAGAAACAGACGATTGGTGTGTCTTGGCGGTTGCTTTGTGTGCAGGACTGGGTGCTGAACCAATCCCTTGCAAAGCCTGGAGCATTTCACTGACCGACTGATAGCGATCGCTGGGGCGATAGCTCAAAGCTTTGTCTAGCACCGCAGCCAGCTGGCTACTTACCTGTACAAACGGTTGCCATTGCCAACTCAGAGTGGTGTCATCAAAAAGCTCGTGGGGTTCTTTTCCCGTCAGCAATACCAAGCATGTTACTGCTAGTGCATAAAGATCACTGCTAGGGTAGGCCCGCCCTGACTGTAGCTGTTCGCTAGGTGCGTATCCTGCTTTACCCACCGTTGTTGCTTGTACCGCTGTGGTGCCAGTCTGGAGTCGAGTTACAACCTCTTTGACCACACCAAAGTCAATTAGAACTGGTTTTTGGTCGCTCCGACGCAAAATAATATTGTCAGGGCTAATGTCTCGATGGATGATGCCCTTGGCATGAATATGAGCTAAAACCGGCAGTAGCTGTCCTAAAAAAGCCCGGACTTCAGTTTCTGAAAATGCTTGGCCTGGCCTTTGATTCAGAATTTCTCGATAGGTCATCCCTTCAATATGATCCTGTACCAAAAATAATCGCTGGTCTTGCTCAAAGGTGGCACGAAACTGTGGAATCTGAGGATGACTAATCTGATATAAAATTTCAGCTTCCCGTTGAAATAGCTGAGCCGCTTTACTAGAAAAGCGATCGCCACCCGTTGTGGGCATGAATTCTTTAATTACGCACTCTTCTTCAAAGCGCCCTTGGTCTTTGGTAAGGTAGGTGCGGCCAAACCCACCCTGGCCAAGCAACCGGACAATACGGTATCGATTTTGCAAAAGAGCACCGATAGCTAGGGCAGGTTGCATAGTAAACGTCCCAACAATGTTGACAGCAGCAGGTTTAACACCTGAGAGTTTAATCTCCAGACAGGCTATACCACTCTAACCCAATGCTCTATGAATGCTCCATCGTTTAGTCACCACATTGTTTCGGGAACGATGTAGGCACAAAACCCATTCTTAGCAATATCGAAATGCACTACGGTGTTACTCCAGCTGGAACCAATGCTCAGCCAACTATTCCCATGGGGCCGCGTCCTGTATGTTCGTTAGATGGAACGCCGCCCATGGCTCGCGAGCAGTTGCGCATCAGTATGCTAGAGCAGCTCAAATTGACTACTTCAGAGCCAATACCTATTTTTGAGGAAGCTACTCAGAGCGTCTCTCGTTTGCTGGCGGCCCCTATTTGCCTGGTGAGTGTGTTTGATAAACACAACCAAATCTTCAAAGCCACCATGGGGTTATCCAGTTTGGGACTAATGAACCAGTTAGCTGCTACCCGTGAACTGCCCAAGCTTGAATCGTTTGGCATTCAAGTGGTTGATAGTGGGCAGGCGATCATTCTCTCCGATGTGACTCAGCATCCAGCCTTTAGTCAAAGCCTATTAGTGCAAAAATATGGCGTACAGGCTTATCTGGGTGTGCCTCTAATGACTGCTGAGAGATGCTGCATTGGCACCCTAGAGGTCATGGACATTATGCCGCGCCAGTATACTCAACAGGATCTGGCGTTACTCGAACTCAATGCTCGATGGGCCATGAGTGAGTATGAAAAGCAGTGTTGGTTAAAAGATGGCAAAGTTCAACAGATAGCAGCAGATAACAACCTGATGACTGCTGCGGAGAAAAAACTCAAAGATAGAATCGACACTCTACGTATGGAGTTAATCTCTCAACTTACTCAAGATTTACGCAACCCGCTCACCGCCATCACCGGCATGGCCAGCATGCTAAGCCGTGAAATTTACGGACCACTAACCGAGAAACAACAGGAGTATGCAAATGTTGTTTTGCATAGTAGCCAAAACCTGCTGTCATTGACTAACGAGATCATGGACCTAGGAGCGATTGAGCATCAATCCTATGAGCTAATACTTAAACCTGTTGATATTGAAATGCTAGCTCAACAGAGCTTACACCCCATAGAGTCAAGAGCCAACCAGGAAGAGCTTAGCTTTAATCTAACGGTAGAGCCAGGCTCACGTATCTGGGTGCTCGACAAACACATCATCAAACAACTGATTTATCATCTTATTCTCAGTATTTCAAAAGCAACCGCTGGTGGCAGCACCGTTCGCCTCCATATTTCTCGCAAAGACGAGCGGCTAAATTTAGCAGCGTGGGTCTCTAACCCATGGCTTGGTGAAGATTTACCTCAGACAGTCATTGCTTGGGGGCATCAAAATGGTGTGATACCACCAGTGTCTACTGAAGAACCCTCCTATGGATTCGAAGTTATGGAAGATTGGTCCCAAATTAATCCTAAAGGGGGATTAAACGAGCCTACAGAAACTGATGCCTGGCAGGAACTGGGGTTACTTCTGAGTCAACAGCTTACCGATATCCATAATGGTGAAATTATTGTTCAAGGATCTCAGAATAATGGCTATCGCTACATCGTGAGCCTACCTCCGTTTGAGGCCAATTAGCCAAAGCTATCTGTCCAAAGCTATCTGTATAGTGCATCTGTTAGGTTACTTAGGACAACGGATATCTCTGAAAGCTTTAGAGTACAACAGCTAACCTGACTAGGAATTGATGGATGTATTCGTCGATTCCCCATAGCTTTCGTTCAACCAACGACTGAGATGAAGCAAAAAACGAGATGACGGCACTCAGCGCCGTCATCTCGTTTTTTGCTTCTCTGGCAAAGATCGGATTTTTTAGTGAAATAAAAAATCACGGAAGAACCGTATGCATAATTATAAAGAAACTATGTTTTGTCAGAAAATATACAGTTTTGTTGCTAACAAATAAATATCTATATCTGTAAATCTGCTGACTCAACTAAAGAGAAAGATAAGTGAAATGACTCAGTGAGAAAATCATAAATACTGGGAATCCAATATATGTAGGCATATGAAGTCATGTGAAAAGAAGTTCTTGATATTTTCTTAGTCCAAAGATCGAGAGTCTCTTTTTTAGCTTTGTTTAAAGGAGTAAAGACCTTTCTAGAGCTCTGCTATTTGCAAACATTCACTACGGGAAATATGTCTGGAAATGTTTTTCTGGATTGATAATTCTTTTATTTGTTGTTTGAGATTTAGTGGCTTTAGCTTGTGACGTTTGAACTATCTCTCATTTGTCATTGTAATCTTGTCTTTTTGGGCTCTTCTTACCCTGCTGCTTTTAAACAAAGTAGTGCTCTAACCTGCTCAATTTATTCATTGGTTTTCAGAAATAATGGCGAAGAATAAAAGTTCTAAAAGACTGAGCTGGCAGCTCTGCAAGCCGGTCATCGCATCTGCGCTTGCAGTTAGCGGTGTATTTAACCTAGTGGGTATTGTTCTGGCAGAGGGTACTGCTGCTGGCACACAGATTACCAACACAGCCACCGCCACCTATCGTGACCCTGATGGCACACCTCAGACATCTACATCAAATACTGTTGTAGTTGAAGTCGCTGAGATTGCCGGTATCACTGTAGTCAATACCAGTGCAACGGAAGTAACTCCTGACGCCGATCCACCGGGACCAGGTGAATCACTCGAATTTATCTTTGATATTACCAACGTTGGTAATGATGAAACAGATATCAGTTTGCCTGCAGTTGCTAATTTTACCGGCCCGGTGGATAGCGTCACCAGTATCGAACTAATCGACCCAATTACAGGTGTTCGTACCCCCATCAATAGCCGTACTGACTTTGAGAACCTGGCTCCCAACAGCACGGTACAGGTGGCTGTTACTGTCCTTGTTTCAACTAGTGCGCAAAACGACGATATTGTTACCGTGCAATATGGTGATACCCCTGGTGATGGTCAGAACCAGCCCTACGACTCCTCAGGTGGTAGCGTCTTCACAGACGACAATGATGCGACAGACGTTGCGAATGGCACTCAGACACCCGCAGAAGCCGGTCCTGACGCCCCTGCTAACGGCGAGCGTGAAGCCAGTGATACTGGCGAACTCACTATCGGTGAAGCCGATTTGCAGCAGCCTTTTGTCACCCTTTTGAAACAGCTTACAAATCATGACGCAGGGGCTACTGGTGATCCGGTTGATGACACGCTTACCTACGCCCTAGAATTCAACGTTGGTAACACCGATCTCAATGGTGATGTAGCAGCAGACCTACGTCCGATCCTCATCGAAGTTGATGGGGCTGATGCAAGACATGTTCTTATTTCAGATGCATTGCCTGCTCGTACCTCTATTCAGACTCACACGTCTGCCGACGGAACTTGGACCCCGGTTTACACTGAATCTCCTATTGGGACTAACCCCCTAAACGCACAATGGCAAACAGGGGCTCCTACCGCAGCCACAACCCGTGTTGGTTTTATCAAAGACGCTGATGAGATTGTTGCGCAAGGCACAACAGTTACTGGTTTTCAGATTACAGTCGTGGCTGATGGCTATACAGATCCCACTGAATCCCCTATCACCATTGCCAACATCGCTCAAATCTTTGGTTCGGGTGTTGAGGATGATCCGCTAACGCCAGATGATGAAACCCTTAGTTTCCCTGTAATGGATGAATCTGGTGACCAGACACCCAGTAACTACGATCCGGCTACAGAAACTTACAGTAACTTTAACCCAGATGTAATCGATACTTCGGCTCCAGACGAAGTGCATTCAGGATTTGCACCTGACGATGGTTACAT
The DNA here is from genome assembly GCA_038534515.1 of Cyanobacteria bacterium J06554_1. Taxonomy (GTDB): domain Bacteria; phylum Cyanobacteriota; class Cyanobacteriia; order Phormidesmidales; family Phormidesmidaceae; genus Leptothoe. The sequence goes on along the minus strand of JBCAWO010000054.1, from coordinate 8,454 downwards.
TGACGATCCCTCTGACTTGATCAATACAGGCGTTAGCGATACCGTCACCAGCAACGACCCCACCGATCCTGAAAACCTGGCTACAGGAACCCTCGACCCCTCTGATGACAACCCCGGTGCCCCTGATAACCCTGATAATGGTGGTGGTGAAGCCGTTGTAGTCCAACTAGTTGCAGACCCTGTGTCTGAACTGCTGAATGGTCCTGATGGTGCACCCGATGCTGTAGGTCCTACTGGTACTGACGATGACTTTACGAACAAATCAGCACCCTTCTCTGATGGGGATCCTCCAGTAGTCGCTTTTACCAACACAGTCAAGAACGATAGTTCTGACGATGGTTGGGTCACCCTGACTCCCATCGCACCTGATAATACAGGTGACCTGCCTATCAATACAACTGCGACCATCATTGCGCCTGATGGCACTCGTACCCTGTTTACCTATGACGGAGCAGGTACCTGGGATAGAACCTCCGGTCCAGAGGTCGTTGTGGAAATCCGAGCTGATGGCTCTACTGACGGTCCTGACGAGTTTGACTATGGTGTTGAGGTTGACTTACCTGGCGCAGGTGTTGTTGAGCAAGACAGCTATCCGGTACCTATCCTGGCACAGTTTGACAGCGTAGCTGATGGTCAAAATCAAGTCTATGTAGCTGATAACATTACGATTGACCGCGTTTATACTGGTTTCTTGGAGTTAGTCAAGACTGCTCAGGTTGTTCGTGGTGATGGTCCAGAGGTATCGGGTAATCCTGCACCTGGTAACCACATCCGTTATCGTGTTACTTACCGCAACATTTCTGAAACTGAAGTTGCACCGATGCAAGGCAACGTACTCTTAACAGCATCTGACCTCGCTATTCTTGAGGATGGTACCGAACTCGCTTGTCCAAATGTCAATCTAATCACCGATCCGGTAACTGGTGATGTGACTGGAGGTCCCAACAACTGGGCTGTGGATAACGACAACGGTGATGGCGATAACAATTTCGGTACTGATCTAGACACCCGTCATGTTCCTAGCTCCGTGGATATGACGAACCTGGATGCTGGCTCTACTGGAAGCGTTGTGTTCTATAGCGGTGGTGAAGTGTGTGATGGGAATGGCGATCCGGCCTTCAACCCTGATACGGCCACTCCGTCGACTGAAATCTCTGGAACAACCTACAACACAGACAGTACCAAGTATGTCTTTAGCATTGATGGTGACATCGAGCCCCTAGAGACTGGCTACGTTGAGTTTGAGCGTCGCATTAACTAAACCTAATGCATTCCTGGAGAAAGGGAATGCTTTTGTAGAGTCAGCCCCTTTCTCCCTGGTCAAATCTTGAATATCCATTGAAGTTAAACAAGAAAAATGATGATGCCACGTCTTTTTGCAAAGAAACGTCTTTTGTTGGGCCTAAGTGCCCTAGCGTTAGTGGGTGCAATGCCTTTTGCCACTAGCCAGCCGGTTTTGGCCCAGTTGGAAGGGGTTAAGGATGCCATTGTTGAGGCAGTCCTTCGCCCTGAGGTCAAACTAAACCTAAGCGCTGAAAAGCAGATGGTTGAGCTAGATAAAAATGGCCAAGAGAAAATCTCTTGGGAAGCGCTAGAGGGCAAGGTCACTGTTCAGCCTGGTGATATCCTGCGCTATACCGTTGATGGTTCTAACTCTGGTGATGTTGAGGCGAAAGGTCTATCGATTACTCAGCCTGTACCTAACCAGACTAGCTATGTACTCGCGTCCGCCAAGACCGACAGTGGTGCTGAGGTTATCTATAGCATCGACGGTGGTCAAAGCTTTGTAGCTGAGCCTATGATCGAAGTCACGCTGCCTGATGGCACTGTTGAGTTACAACCTGCCCCTGCTGAGATGTATACCCATATTCAGTGGAACTTTGGGGATGATCTAGCGTCTGCGCAATCTGTTAAAGCGTTCTACAACGTAAAGGTTAATTAGGCCTTGATGCATGGGAGAGGAACGTTCTTCTCCCATGCATTCTAAGTCAATGCAGTATTTTTCTTACATCAAGAGAGACTTCTGTCAATGTTCTGATCTCTTTTAAGAGGTTGACTGGCTTACTTTAGAGCATTGTCATAAGAAGCGCTTAAGAAATTAGGTGTTCTCAATTCATAGTGCTCTAAAAAGTGCATCTTCACTTTAGATTACCTGGAGTTAGGAGAACACGTCAGGTAATCAGTCTCTTTGCCTATTGATTTGAGTTGATAAGTCAGTTCTTGACGCGATCGCAACGATAAACGACGGCTACTATCGCTAGATTTTTTTGATATTTCAGGTTTGAGGCTAAAAATGAAGTTATTCCAGCCACCTAAACCAAAGCCAGGCAGCAAACGTTACCACTGGACGCGTCGTTCCGTTGCTGTCCTGCTGGCAAGTGGCTTTTGTCAGGCACCGTTTGTTGCGATCGCAAGAGCTGATTCAATCTACAACCAGGCCAGCTACGACTATCGAGATGCCGATCGTAACATCTCTCTTGGGGGCACATCTGCAGAAACAGTTGTTGAAACCGGAGAACTGATTGACCCACTTGGTCAGATCCTGGGCTGTAACGGCGACCTGCTGCCAAATTACGCAGGCTTCTCTGTAGTTCTGTACGAGCCTGATGCCACTGGTTTAGAGCTAGGTTCCTTAATTTCCCTTACAGGGACAGAGCTCCCTGACATTGAGAACAATGGAGTTGCGGCTGGTAAAGCGCCCAATACAGAAAATAGCAACCCATTTTTCTTAACAAATACAGATGCCGGACAATACAACTTTTTGTTCGATCCAGCCGCAGCGCTGCAAAGCTCAATCAATGCAGGCTTAACTCAAACCAGCAGAGGCGCACAATATATTTTAGTGGTAAATCCACCAGCGAATTCTGTTTTTCCACAGCGTCGGATCAAGCTTGAACTAACAGACAGTACTGGCGGCGTGAACAACTCAATTATTCGCTATACCGCAACGGCCTTAGATGGAATTCCGATTTCCACTAGCGGTGGTGTCCAGATTACTGAAACTGTGGTTGAGGTTTTTAATGCTGAAACCCAAGGACTTAACCTGTTCTCCCTTGCACTAGGCATGGTGATGTGTGAGCCAGAACAAATTGATATTACGAAAACGGCTGATCGAGCGGCAGCTCAGCCTGGGGATACGGTGGTCTATCGCTTAGCTCTGCGCAATCTAACAGATATTGCCCTAGAGTCAGTCACTGTTCAAGATTTTCTTCCCCAAGGCTTTCAATTAATTCCTGAGTCAGTATCAGGGGTACTCAACGAGCAAACAGTTACCATAGATGCCCAAACCTCGGGTTCTGAAGTAACATTCTCCACTGCAACGGCATTACCTGTCGATGAAACCATGAGCGTGCTCTACGCTGTGCGTGTAACACCAGATGCCCTGCGAGGAGACGGTCAGAACCGAGCCTCGGTCACTGCTGAACGCAGTGACAATCAGTTCTTTGTACAAGATGGCCCTAGCATTCATCGGTTAGTCATAGACCCAGGTATTCTCACCGACTGTGCCACCCTAATTGGTCGTGTTTTTGTTGATAAAAACTTTGACGGTGAACAACAGCCAGGTGAGGCCGGAATTCCCAATGCTGTGATCTTTTTAGACGATGGCAATCGTATTGTTACCGATGCCGATGGTTTGTACTCGGTAGAATGCATGCTACCAGGGACTCGTAGCGGAGTGCTGGACTTTACCAGTCTGCCAGGCTACGCCCTTGCCCCCAATCTTTACTTTAAAGAACGCAACAGCCAGTCTCGGATAGTGAATCTTGCTCCCGGCGGTATGGTGCGCATGAACTTTGGCGTCACGCCCACGTTCCAGGAGGACGCTCAATAATGAATTCAATTCGTCACCCTCAGGCTTACTACTGGAGTATTCTGGCTAGTTCAGTCGCCTTATCAGCTGTCGCATCCAATGGGTTGGCCTATGCTTCGCAGGAAGTATCAGAACCAGTTATTCCTGATGTAGCCACTGAGAGTCTAGCCCATGAGATTTTACCGGATAGAGCAGCTGCCCTGTTTCCCAATGGGCGTAGCCTGGGTGTCAGCACTCCTGACACTGCATTACCTCAATTCTCATCTCATAAAGTTAGCCCTATTCTTGTTGAGAGAATGCTGGCTGACGGTGATTTAGCCAATGAGCCACTTGCTCCAGAACTAGGGTCAGTTATCAGTCCAGTTACACCTCAGTTTTCTGTTGCACCATCGTCGGATTTAGTTACTCCAGAGACTGCGGACACAAGTACTATTGAGGCCAGTGCTACCGATGATACGGCTACGCTAGGACAAGATTTTGAAACTCCTCCCAATCTGTCCCAGGTTGTCTCTAGTGACCAGGTTCAAATCTTAAATCCCACGGTAGGCACTGTGGTTGATGTCCCTGCTATCACGGTCATCATTCGTTTCCCTACTGGCGCTGATGTTGGTCTTTACGTCAATGAAGACATCGTTAACGATGATCTAATTGGTCGTACTGAGACTGACCCCGGCACTAACCTTGTCACTCAAACTTGGTATGGTGTTCCCCTCTCAGAAGGTACTAACACGCTAACTGTTGTAAGTAGTGATAGCAGCGTATTGCAATCGTCTGTAGTAGAGGTCAGAGGTGCTCCTGTAGAGATGACATTTCGCTCTCGAGAGTCCAAGATCTCAGCTGATGGACGATCGATTGCCACACTCCAGGGCCAACTCCTAGACAACAACGGAAATATATCTAACTGGGACGCGGTAGTTACCCTCAACACCAGCGATGGTGAATTTGTTGGAGTGGATCATGCCCCTGACCAGCCAGGGTTCCAGGTAGAAGCCAAGAATGGTCAATTTACCGCAGAGTTACAGTCATCGCTAGAAGCACATATTGTACAGTTACAGGCAACCACCAATGGCTTAGAAGCATTCAATCAGATTCAGTTTGTCACACCCCAACGTCCCAGTATAGCTACGGGTATTGTGGATCTAAGGTTAGGGGCACGGGGCACTGATTTTCATAGCAGCCTGCGTGATTTTTTGCCCCCTGAGGGCAACAACAACTATGACATTGATTTAGATGCCTCTCTGTTTACCATGGGCAATCTGGGTGAATGGTTGTTGACTGGTGCCTTTAACAGCGATCGCCCACTAAACGAAGATTGTCGAGGGGAGACCTCGCTTTTTCGTCAAAGTTCAGGGAGCTGTAATAATCTCTACCCTGTCTATGGTGACGACTCTACTCTGGACGTCACCACACCTTCGACTGATAGGCTCTATTTGCGACTGGAACGAACATCCCCCGTGGAAGGGGCGACAGCTGACTATGCCATGTGGGGTGACTATAACACTGAAGAGTTTGCCAATTCATCTCAATTGTTTACAGCTACATCGCGACAGCTCCATGGCTTTAAGCTGAACTATAACCTGGGTGATTTGGCCATTACAGGTCTTTACGGCAATAACATTGAAGGCTTTCAGCGCGATACCATTGCCCCCGATGGGACCAGCGGCCTCTACTTTCTTTCTCGGCGATTGGTAATCTCCGGTAGTGAGCAAGTATACATCGAGATAGAAGAGCTAGACCGTCCTGGTACCGTACTTTCCCGCGAGCGGCTATATCGCACCACCGACTACGACATTGACTATGACCGTGGCACTTTATTGTTTAATGACCCGGTACAGCAAACCTTAGTAGGTGACTTTGGAGAACTCTTATTACGGCGCATTGTTGTTACCTATCAATTTGACGATGAGGGTAATGACACCAATATTCTGGCTGGGCGTCTGCAATATAATTTTAATCGGACTCTCAATCAAGAATCTTGGTTTGGTACATCCTATTTACGAGAAAACCAGGGTAATCGCAACTTTACACTGTTTGGTGCCGATGCCCAGATTTCACTGGGAGAAAATTCTCGATTAGTAGCCGAAGTCGCCCATTCTGAAAGTGATTTTGACCTATCGGGACCGATTAGTGGTTCGGCCTATCGAGTGGAGCTAGATGGTGCGGTTAGTGACTGGCTAAGTGGTAGAGCCTATTGGCGTTCGACCGATGCTGGCTTTACCAACGCGGCAACCGCTAGCTTTGTGCCGGGACAGACCCGCTATGGTGCCCAGGCTAATATCAAACTGAGCAGTAGCACTTCTATTCGCGCTCAGTTTGACCATGAAGATAACAATGGTGTGGCCCCGCAACCGCTGACCGATCTCGCAGATTTGCTAGAACCTGGATTAAATCCGGTGCCTGGTACCCGTGTGGACAACTCACTTTCTACCTATTCGCTGGGTCTATCGCAACGTCTGGGGGATTCTAACCTCGAGATCGACTGGATCCATCGCGATCGCACCGACCGACTAAGCCCTGATCGACTAAGCGTCAGTTCTGATCAACTGCGGACAAGATTAACCACCCACCTAGCCCGCAACCTCACACTGCGTGCCCAAAACGAAATTAACCTGTCATCAGAAAGCGACCCTTTGTATCCTAGCCGCACTTACTTTGGTCTCGATTGGGAGTTTATGCCAGGCATGAATCTAGGCCTGGGCCAGGTGTTTTACGGTGGCGACGGGTTTAGCGATCGCGGCTCCTACACCATTGTGGATCTCTCAGGTGAGCAGTCCCTGGGCAAGGACACCACCATTCGAGGGCGCTTTAGCAGCGTTGATGGTCAAAATCTGGGGGGAGCCATTGGCATTGAGCATGGCTTTAACCTGAGCCCTGGGTTACGTCTCGATCTAGGGTATGAGCGCACCTTCAATAGCATTTTTGGTGGTACGGCAGCCGGTTCCCAATTTAGTCAGCCCTTTGCGGTAGGGACGGGTGGCTCATCGGTCGGCACTACCAGCGGCAACACCTATACCGTCGGCCTATCCTACACTGACAACCCGGACCTACAAGCCAGTGCTCGGTTTGAGCATCGCGACTCATCCCAAGGTTCCAATACAGGCATTACGGCCTCGGTCGTAGGACGGCTCTCGCCAGCAGTCAGTGCCCTATTCAATTACCAGCTGAATAGGGCTGCAAACCAGCGCATTACCAATATCGGCACCACCAGCAACCTAAAGTTGGGTTTAGCCTATCGCGATCCCAATGATGATCGATTAAATGCTCTATTGCGGTATGAACATCGCATTAACCCAGGAACTCTACCGACCAATGCCCTATTTGGCCGTAGCATTGATACCTCTGAACATTTGTTCTCGGCTGAGGCGCTCTATGCCCCTAATTGGCGATGGGAATTTTATGGCAAGTATGCCTTTAGAACTAGCCAAACAAGGATTAATTTGCCTGCAGATGTGGGTGGTAATTTTACCTCCAACAATAGTTTGCACCTAGCCCAGATGAGAGCGACCTATCGGCTTGGCTATAGTTGGGATGTGAGTGCTGAGGCTCGCTGGTTTGGTGGTCTTGGTGACTATAGTGAGCTTGGATACTCCCTTGAGGCCGGTTACTATGCTACTCCTGACCTGCGGATTTATGGCGGCTATAGCGGCGGTGGTGCCTATGACGATGACTTTGGTGTCAATCGTTCTGCCAGTGGTTTTTATCTTGGGGTATCGGCCAAGATAAACAGCTTGTTTGATGGCTTCGGTCTGCAAGATGTAGCCCCGCCGCAACAGAGAGAATCAGTTTTAGAACCAGAGAATACGACAGGTGTATATATTCCGGGTGTGACGAACTCTTCACCCGCAGAGGAGTTACCTGCAGAGGACATACCTGGGGAAGAGACACCTACGGTGGTGCCTGAAGCTATTGAAGACCCTGCTGACGAGAAACCGAGTGAGACGCCAGAAGCAGCTGATGTTGAAGAGGCGTTGCAACCTGCCCCATCTTTTGATGGGCAGGCGTTATGAGCATGCGTTCTGTTACTCAAGATCGAAGTCGATACTTCATCCCCTCTTGGGAGGGGCAATGGGGTGAGTTGACCGCTAGCGCTATCGTTCGAAACCCACCCCGCCTTTCAGGTACCCCTCCCGAGAGGGGATTGAATCTGACACCTTTATAAACTCTTAGTCCTAAATCATATTTCACTTTTTTTCTTCCCTAATGCTTCGGATACCAGAGCTATGACCTATTACAAATCTATTCGTACCTTAGTCGTTTCTCTTCTATTGGCCACAGCTGCCACTTCTCCTAGTCTAGCTCAGACTGTGGAGACTTCTGGGCCAACCCACTTTCCTAAGGTACAGATTAAGGTCAATAGCCCCCAAGATGGGCCGATTATGCGAGACAACCAACTGACGCTGAGGGAAGCGATCGCAATTACCAACGGCACTCTTACAACAGCTGAGCTAAGCAATGCAGAGCAGCAGCAAGTGGCTCCTGGTTCCACCAATTCAGTGATTGCTTTTGACCTACCTGCTGACGATACTACTATCGAGCTGCAGTCGCTTTTGCCAGCCTTAGCTCAGCCTGGTCTAGTCATTGATGGCACTACGCAAGCTGGTTATGATGCTACCAAATCCGCCACAGCAGAAATTTCAGTCGCC
>JBCAWO010000053.1:0-30717 GCA_038534515.1 Cyanobacteria bacterium J06554_1 | reverse complement strand
GCTGCGCACATAGCTGTTGCTACTTATGGCTTTCAACGAGCACGTGTGACCTGAACTATGTGCGCCAAGCTATAAAAGCAAAAGGGCGCAGGGAAACAACTTCCCTGCGCCCTTTTTTGGCAGCCCCGGAGTTATGGCAAACTGCTGAATATTCAGCAGTTTGCTGCGCAGCCGTTACCATCTAACGCTTTTAGGGATTACGTATGGCTTGAACTATGGGTGCCAAGCTGTATTTTTATTGCACCCTATGCCCCCCATTCATTACCCCTTCAATGGTGGCAATCACTGACTGACTTAAGGCCTGATAGTCATAGCCCCCCTCCAGGCCAAACAGGACTCGGGGGGCGATGTTGTGGCAGGCCGCTGTAAAGACGGCATAGTCTGTGGGCATTAGATTTACCCCAGCTAGGGGGTCGGCAGCCGTGGCATCGTAGCCGGCACTTACCAGCAGCAGATCCGGCTGATACTGAGTGAGAAAGGGGAGAACCTGCTGGTCAAATTGAGCCTGATAGTCGTTGAGCAGGCTGCCGGGGGCCATGGGAATATTACAGACGTTGCCATGGATACCGGTTTCGCTAGCCCGCCCGGTGCCTGGGTAAGCAGGCATTTGGTGGAGTGAGCAGTAGGCAATCTGGGAATGCTCGCCCACTAGCTGCTGGGTACCGTTGCCATGGTGAACATCCCAGTCGAGAATGGCGACGCGGTTGATGTCGGGCTGCGTTAGGGCGTAATGGGCGGCGATAGCGGCATTACTCAACAGGCAAAACCCCATGCCTTGTCCATATTCGGCATGGTGACCGGGGGGTCGAGCTAACACAAAGCCGGACGCTCCATCGGTCTCGAGCACATGGTCCACCCCGTCCAGCCAGGCTGCGACGGCGAGTAGGGCAATGTCGTAACTAGCTGCTGAGACGGGGGTATCGCTATCTAAATGGCCGCCACCGCGCTCGGCAATGCGCTGGAGAGCAAGCACATAGGCAGGGTCGTGGACGGTATTGATGTGGGGGAGAGGGTTGCGATCGCAAGGTTCCACCCACTCCAAATACCGGGCTATCGGATGAGCCTTCAGGGCCGCCACCACCGCCGTCAGCCGTCCCGCATTTTCAGGATGTCCCAAACCGGTGTCATGGTCCAAAAAACGATCAGAATAAATCACCCGAAAAGGCACGGCAGAAGATGCCATTATTTTTCTCTCCAGAGTCTTAAAAAGACGTTACATACTTAACATTACCTGGTCTCCCAATCCCAAGAACTCTCGAGCTTGATTCACCCCGCTCAATAGTCCTAGAAAATCCATCTCAAACCCCTTTGTTTAGTAGGGTTACAGCGTCCACCAAGAATGCTAATGATATGCTAAAATCTGGGGATGTTCTCAATGATTTTTTCCAGGGAAATCCTGGCTTAATCGTCCTAGTTTAAGGGGCTTAAAAGCTAGCTAAGCTCCCGTCAAGTTAGGTATTGTTTTCCCGGTCTCTTTAGAGTCTCCTTTCTGTATGAGTAATCCCCAAGAGCGGATTGTACCCACCAATCTGCGCAACGAGATGTCCCGGTCCTATCTAGAGTACGCCATGAGCGTCATTGTGGGGCGCGCGCTGCCCGACGCTCGGGATGGTCTCAAACCGGTGCATCGCCGTATTCTCTACGCTATGCATGAGCTGGGATTAACCGCAGACAGGCCGTTTCGAAAATGTGCTCGTGTTGTCGGTGAAGTTCTCGGTAAGTACCACCCCCATGGCGATACCGCCGTGTATGACGCTCTGGTGCGTATGGCCCAGGACTTTTCCATGCGGGCTCCGCTGATCGATGGTCACGGTAACTTTGGCTCCATCGATAATGACCCACCAGCGGCCATGCGATATACCGAATCGAGGCTGCACGCCCTCACCAGTGTTGCCCTGCTTCAGGACATCGAATCTGAGACCGTCGACTTTGCCGACAACTTTGACGGCTCTCAGCAAGAGCCCACGGTTATGCCTGCGCGCATACCGCAGCTGTTACTCAATGGCTCATCAGGGATTGCGGTGGGTATGGCCACCAACATTCCCCCCCACAACCTGGGGGAGCTGGTGGACGGCGTTATTGCCCTGATCCAAAATCCCGAGATTACCAGCCAAGAGCTGATGGTAAATCACATCCATGGGCCAGATTTTCCGACGGGAGCCCAGATCATTGGCAGTAATGGGATTCGCGATGCCTATCTCACCGGGCGTGGGTCAGTCACCATGCGCGGCGTGGCCACCATCGAAACCCTGGAATATACCGGTCGCCCCGATCGTGAAGCCATCATTATCACCGAGCTACCTTACCAAACCAATAAGGCTGGTCTAATTGAAAAGATTGCCGAAATGGTGAACGACCGTCGTTTGGATGGCATTTCTGACATCCGTGATGAGAGCGATCGCGACGGTATGCGCGTCGTTATCGAACTCAAGCGGGACGCCTATCCCAAGGTGGTGCTCAACAATCTCTACAAGCAGACACCGCTACAGAACAACTTTGGGGTAAACATGCTGGCCCTGGTGAACGGTGAACCCCAGCTGTTACCCCTAAAGAGATTTTTAGAAGTCTTCTTAGACTTTCGGGTAGAGACGATTACCCGCCGTACCCAATATGAGCTGCGCAAGGCTGAAGAACGAGACCATATTCTCCAGGGATATCTGATCGCCCTTGATAACCTGGATGCGGTCATTGCCTTGATTCGCCATGCGGCCGATGTGGCTACCGCTAAGCAAGAACTGATGGAGTCCTACGAACTATCCTCTGTTCAAGCGGATGCAATTTTGCAGATGCAGCTGCGTCGTTTGACCGCCCTAGAGGCCGATAAAATTCAGCTGGAGCACGAAACACTTCAGGAGAAAATTGCCGATCTGCGGGATATTTTGGCCCGGCGTGAGCGCATCCTAGCCATCATTGAAGATGAGCTGCAGCAGATCCGCACTACCCACGCAAACGAACGCCGCACGGTAATTGAAGCAGCTGAAGATGAGCTGACCGATATTTCCCTGATTGCCAATGAGCAGGTGGTCATTTTGGTGACGGAGCAGGGCTATATCAAACGCATGCCCGTTTCCACCTTTGAGGCGCAAAACCGAGCCACTCGAGGCAAGTCGGGCACCCGCATGAAGGATGACGACGCCATTAATCACTTCATTACCTGCTGTACCCACGACCATGTGCTATTTTTCACCGATCGGGGCGTGGCCTACGCGTTGCGGGCGTACCAAATTCCAGAAGGGTCTCGGGTATCGCGGGGTAATCCCATCGTACAAATGCTGCCGATTCCCCGCGAAGAGAAGGTGACCTCGGTACTGGGCGTGCCAGAATTTTCTGAAGATGTGTATTTGGTCATGCTTACCCAGGGGGGCTTTATTAAAAAGACGGCCCTGTCAGCCTTTGGTAATATCCGTGCCAACGGTCTAATTGCCATTTCCCTTGAGGATGGGGATCAGCTGCGTTGGGTGCGGTTAACCCGGACCGAAGACAGTATTATCATTGGCTCTCACCACGGGATGACCATTCACTTTAGGGCCGATAATACCCAGCTGCGACCCCTGGGACGACCCACGCGCGGTGTTAGGTCCATGTCTTTGCGGGATGGCGATCGGCTGATCAGCATGGATATTTTGCCCGCCGCCGTGACGGACAAGGTAGCCGCATCGGATGTGGCGGATGATGCGGAGGACGCGGACGATGTGGAGGGCACGGTTGACGAGGCAGATTCTGGTCCGTGGGTGCTGGTCATTGCCGCTGGCGGTCTGGGTAAGCGAGTCCAGGTAGAAAATTTCCGCTTACAAAATCGAGCGGGCATGGGCCTGGTGGGGATGAAATTCCGCAAGGAAAACGACGAGCTTGTGGCTCTGCGGGTGGTTAATCCCGGCGACGAGCTGATGCTAGTAACCCAGCGCGGCATTATCATTCGCCAGGCCATTGATGCAATTTCCATCCAATCACGCATGGCGACTGGGGTACAGCTGCAGCGCTTAGATGGGGACGATGCGATCGCAGCCGTCGCCGTCGTGCCTGAGCTCGAGATCGATGAGGCGGCAGCGGCGACCGACGAGGCGGTAGCCAATGAAGCAGACTCGACCGATGGAGCCATGGCATCGGCTGAAGGCGTTGCTGCTGGTGAGCCCCAAGAGTCCGAGGATACGAACCCAGAAAACGGCTCAGCTGATGGCAACGAGCCCACCGCTAGCGAATAGCCCGATAGGCATCGTCATCCAGGGGCAAATTGCGGAAGTGATGTATCAAATTACGTCAAAAACCCGCCAATTTGTCCTTGACAACCCCGGAAAACCGTTTCCGTGCAGCATTTGTACCTAGAAATACAGGGAATTTATTACAAAGTCTGCTATTAATGGGCTTCGAGGGAAAAAAAACCATATTAGACGGTACCCTGATTGCAAACATGATTTGCATCTGGGCTTAGTGCCCTGCCCGGCGCATGTAGATGTTCAGTAGATATAGGGATCAAAATGACTCAACTCCATGGGGTGATTGAGTTTGACTGGCTAGGGTTTACTCCGGTGGTTAACCTTGCTGTAACAAACTCGATAACACAATTTACAAATAGCCTTGGTAGTCAGTTGGGCAGCTTTTTGCCCGGCCTGCTAGGTGCCTTTTTACTGCTGATTGTGGGCCTGGTGGTGGCCTCAGTGGCCAGGGCCTTTGCCAAATTTTTACTCAGCAAAACAAACTTAGACAACCAGCTAGCTAGCAAAGCTGGTTTGGATGAAGGTGTACCCATCGAAAGCACGATCGGTAGCGTCGTGTTCTGGGTGGTGATGCTCTTCTTCATCATTGCCATCTTAAATGCCCTCAAGCTGACTGCTGTGTCAGAACCCATTAGCGGTCTATTGCAGACTGTTTTTGAGTATTTGCCTCGCATTGCTGGTGCGGCCGTTATCCTGTTTATCACCTGGATCATTGCTAAATTGGCCAAGTCGGCCACCGTTAACAGTCTGGGCCGATTTAACTTAGACGAGCGCCTATCGGAGCAAACCGGCGTTGACAGCGAAGGGAATGCCTTCCAGGTTAATGACACCCTCGGCAATGTTATTTACTGGTTTATTTTTCTACTGGCGCTGCCGCTGGTTCTGAGTGCGTTACAGCTGCCGGGTCTACTAGGACCGGTCGAAGAACTACTGAACCAGTTCCTACTAGCTATTCCCCAGGTACTGACAGCAGCCATTGTCTTTGGCATTGGCTGGCTGGTGGCCAATATCGTCAAGGGGATTGTTACTAATCTGCTGATGGCGACCGGTGCCGATAGCTTTGGCGCTCGGTTTGGTCTGGCTTCCCGACCCACCGAAGGCATTTCTGTCTCCAGCCTGGCTGGCATCCTGGTTTACACGCTGATCCTCATCCCAGCTGCGATCGCAGCCCTGAATGAGCTCGACATCGATGCGATTTCAGGTCCTGCGGTGGACATGCTGGAGCGCGTGCTCTTTATCATTCCCCAGGTCCTGGCCGCCGGTGTCGTGCTAACGATCTTCTACTTTATCGGTCAGTTTGTATCTGAGCTGGTAGTGGGTCTACTGTCGGGCATCGGGTTTGATAACATCACCAACATTTTGGGTCTACCTGAGCTGTCTACGCCAGAACCTGAGGTTGTCCTTTCCGAAGGCGAGCCCATGCCAGCGGTAGAAGCCCCTCAAAAGACACCCTCTGAAATTGTTGGTGTGATTATTTTGGTTGGCATTGTGCTGTTTGGTGCCGTTACAGCCACCGAAATTCTTGACTTCCCAGTCTTGACCAACATCGTTCAGAACATCATGGCCGTTTCGGTACGGGTGCTCAGTGGCGTTGTTGTCTTTGCCATTGGCCTTTACGCGGCTAATCTGGCCTTCCGTCTGATTAACGGTATGGGGATGTCATCGTCTGGCACCTTGGCCCAGGCTGCTCGAATTGCCATCATTGCCTTTGTGGGTGCCATGGCACTACAGCAGATGGGTGTGGCAACTAGCATTGTCAATCTAGCCTTTGGTCTATTGCTAGGGGCGATTGCCGTGGCAATTGCGATCGCATTTGGTCTAGGGGGCCGCGATGTTGCCGCCGACAACCTGCGGGAATGGGTTCATCACCTCAAGCAGTAGTCGGTCGCTCTAGGAGCTGCCACAGGCAGAATTCCTAGCCAATTTCTAATCTCTTAACCCCACCATAAACCCGCAGAGAGAAGCTAATTGAGCTTACTTTCTGCGGGTTTATGGATTAGAAGGTTTCCCCACAACATCACAATGCTTAATTTTTCAGTAAGGTAAATAGGGAAGTAAAAAATTAGACGTCGCTCCTCCGGTGTAAATTCCTTTCCTCAGAAGAGGGCATCGCAACTGGGCGGCCCGGCTAGGCCAACAATGGCGACTTCCAAGCGTTAACCTTACGATTTTCCAGGAAACGGCCCCATGAACAGCAATGAGCTAGCAAAGTACATTGAAGCAACTGACGGTATCAGTAAGCCTTGGCTACTCATACAGCTGCGTCTCAAAAAGCTTCAGGAGCGCCGTCACCAGCTATCAGCAGATGACTATGCTGTTCAGGTAGCCGACATCCACGCCGACCTGATGAAGCTGGGCGAGTGGTGGGTGGGTCATGAACGTGATGTTTTTTAGTAGGTCATAGGACAAACTATCTAAAAATGTTGGATAAAAACGCCAAGAACACGACTCCCGACTCATCTGCTGCACTGGCAGCAGATGGCAACGCCATGGTCTCAACGGATATCGACCTGACATCGCCAGAGTATTACATCAGTCGAGAGTTGAGCTGGCTGTCCTTTAATGAGCGAGTATTGCACGAAGCGCTTGATCCACGCACTCCGCTGCTAGAACGGCTAAAATTCCTAGCCATTTTTAGCAATAATCTAGATGAGTTTTTCATGGTGCGTGTAGCCGGGATCAAACGGCAAATTGAAGCCCAAGTAAACAGGCGTACCCCCGACGGACGCACCCCGGCTGAACACCTGCAGGCCATCGGCAACAAGCTGAGACCGACCGTTGCCAAACAGCAAGATTGTTTTTTAGAGGTCAATGCCCAACTCCACGAACATGGCATCCACCTGCTTGACTACGACGAGCTCAATAGCAAGCAGGTTACCTATTTACAGTCGCACTTTGAAAATCAAATCTTCCCAGTGCTGACGCCCCTGGCCGTCGATCCGGGTCACCCATTTCCCTACATTTCCAACCTCAGCCTAAATTTGGCCGTTGTTGTACGTGAGGCAGACTCTGAAGAAACACATTTTGCCCGCATTAAGGTGCCCAAGGTTCTGCCCCGCTTTATCCAGCTACCCAAGGAGCTACAGTCCCCAGGCACCCTGTGGGCAGCCGTCCCCCTGGAGCAGGTCATTGGCAAAAACCTGACGTTTCTCTTCCCTGGCATGGTGGTCGAAGAGTACTACACCTTTCGCATCACCCGAAATGCCGATCTGTTTCTTGAGGAAGATGACGCCGATGACCTGATGTTGGCATTGGAGCAAGAGCTACGCAAGCGGCGCTTGGGCGGGTCTCTAGTCCGTATAGAGCTACAGGCCGACACGTCGTCTGAAGTTAGAGCCACCCTACTTACCGAGATGGCTCTGCACGAGGACGACATCTACGATGTTAAAGGACTCATTGGCCTCAGCGATCTGATGGCGCTGATTGGCCTGCCGTTACCAGAGCACAAGGACCCTGACTGGACTGCTGTAGTCCCATCCCCCTGGCATCGGATCAATCGTGACGATGTCGATGGTGAAGGTGACGACGTATTTTCCATTATTCGTCGTCGCGATCGCCTGGTGCATCATCCCTATGTGTCATTTGCGGCGACGGTTCAACAGTTTATTACCCAGGCGGCCGCTGACCCCGATGTGCTCACCATCAAGATGACGCTCTATCGCACATCAGGAGACTCCCCCATCATCAATGCGCTGGTGTCAGCGGCCGAAAATGGCAAACAGGTTGTTGCCTTGGTGGAACTTAAGGCCCGATTTGATGAAGAGAATAATATTAACTGGGCCCGCACTCTAGAAAAAGCTGGTGTGCATGTAGTCTACGGCCTTCTCGGGCTAAAAACCCACACCAAAGTTGCCCTGGTGGTTCGTAAGGAGCACGATGGGATTCGCCGCTATGTCCACATTGGCACCGGCAACTACAACCCTAAAACCGCCCGCATCTATACAGACTTGGGCTTATTGAGCTGTAGCGAAGAGCTGGGGGCAGACTTAACCGATCTCTTTAACTTTCTAACGGGGTATTCCCGACAAAAGGCCTATCGTCAGCTGCTGATTGCCCCCATTACCCTGCGGGAACGAATGCTGGCGTTAATCAATCAGGAAACCACCCACGGTGCAGAGGGGCGAATTATAGCCAAGATGAACGCTTTGGTGGATCCTGGGATCATCCAGGCATTGTATCAGGCATCCCAGGCAGGTGTCAGCATTGACCTCATTGTGCGCGGTGTTTGCTGTCTCACCCCCGGTGTTAAGGACGTCAGTGAAAACATTCGAGTCATTAGTGTTATTGGTCGCTTTTTAGAACACTCTCGTATTTTCTATTTCCATAACAAGGGAAACGAGCAGTTTTATATTGGCAGCGCTGACTGGATGCCCCGTAACTTAGACCGCCGAGTTGAAGCCATCACACCGATTCTGGCTCCCCACCTACGGCGTAAACTGACAAATCTTTTAGATATTTGTCTGAGCGACAACCGTCAGGCCTGGGAAATGCAGCCGGATGGTACCTACCTACAACGCCAGCCCCAACCCAATGACTCCGAAAGAAGTACCCACGTACAGCTGATGGAGCAGACTAAGGGCACGACTGCCTACTAACGTAGTGCAGGGCGCACTGTTATTGCGTTGGTCAGTTAAGACAAGGCACATTCCCAAAACCTCCCAGCGGCAACCGCTAACCTGACTAACTTGCCATCACCGGATGTGCCGATGACGATAAACAGAGAACTGTAGTTTCTCGTGCAGGTGCTCGGGGAGGCGAAATTGCCATGGCGGGGATCGATAAATCACCCTGTTACTAACAGAGACCGATGGCTTTTTCGGCAAAAGCGCTGATAGATATTCAGCCAAAAGACATGGTTACACGTTTGACAGTCGGTTAAAAATGAAGCACCTACCTACGTGTGTTAAATGTATTTATGGGGCCTCTGTAAAGCATGGAGGGGACGCATGCAAAGGCTTGGACACGCTTAAAACTGCGACTTTAGACTATGGATGGCATAGTTGCGATCGCAGGTTACGTACGTATCCGGACAGTGCATCAATTGGAACATGAAATTTTTAAATTACATTTATATAAACCAACACCGCAAAAGATATAAATTTTCGACCAGCTTCTAGGGAAATACTTGCACTTTTAAGACAGCTGATTGAAATTGGTCAATATAGCCGAGCGAACAAATTGTTGAAGTCTGCGTTCTTCAGTTGCGGTTAACGACAGCGAGAAAGAATGTCTACAGAACTACGGTTTGCATTTCTAAAATGCGTTTGCTCTTAACTTCTATTTAGGTGTATCTACCCAGTTGCTAATTACTTCTCATCTTTATTTATATCAAGAGAGTGCGAAGCAATTATCCCCGTGCATAGTTGATTGTTTCTAGGGAAGAATCGATAACTCCCTAAATCCATCGCGGCTCTATCTGACTTTTATCACTTCGAACACCGTTCTTTCACCGGAACTTCTCCCATGGTTTTAGCAGGCACTATTACACAAAAAACGTTACACCCGCTTACTTTGCTGGCACAGCTTGTAGGACGTCAAGTCAGTGGTGAACTCCTAGTGGTTTCCAATGATGTTCGGTGGTCTCTGTGGTTGCAGCGGGGCAAACTCCTATTTGCAACAAGTTCTCAAAATGGCTTCGATGCGCTGAGATTTGAAGGACGCCAACTGTTTCCTGAGGCCATCTCTGATTTAGTGTTGGCCCAGCTACAGCTTTATCATCGGCAGTACACTCACCAAGGTGATGACCTCAGTGCCGACTATCGGGCAGTCCGCTGGCTTGTCGAGCAAGAGCACATTACCTTTGATCAGGCTGGTCAGCTAATTCGGGCGTTGGCCGTTACTACCATTACCTCCCTACTTAGGGTGAGCCGAGGTAGCTACGAGGTGAATAGCTTTAGCAATATCGTTGACTATCCTACTTTTTGCACCTTAGATATTCGGGCCTTGGTGGAGCAGTGCCATCAAGAGACCGAAGCACTTTCTTCAAAGCGCGATAGTGGGCCTAGCAGCGAAATTTCCGCTGCTAAAAGCGCTAAATCGCTGGATGAGCTGACCACGCCGGGCAGCGATATGAGAGCGCTACTTAAACAGGCGTCTGGCAATCCGTTTGAGTCACCGTTAGGTATCTCAACCCCCGATACGGCCTTTCGTCCAGCGCCAACGGCGAGAAACAGCGCTTCTCCCTGCTACCAGCTGGTGTGCATTGACTCTGATAAGCGTGCCATTCAAGAACTACGGGACTTTCTAGAGGACACTGTCTTCTCGATTACGTCAGTTGACGATGTCGCCACAGCCGTTGCCGACCTGGCCAAATGTCAGCCCGATTTGATCATGCTGACAACGGCAATGGATGGCTTGGATGGTTTCGATTTATGCTCCCATCTGCGACGTCATCCGCAGTATAAGGATGTCCCCATTGTCCTACTGGCTAAGAAATCTAATCTAATTGGACGTATTCGGGCCAGGTTGTGTGGAGCATCGTTTTACATCGGCAAGCCGATCAATCGCACCAAGCTGATGGTGAAGCTATTTACTCTGCTGGTTTAGGGTGATGCCTTTTGGTTTGAAGCCCAGCGTTCTCTGGCGTTCACGTTTGATTCAAATTTGAACCAAATCTAACTATACAAACGGCTAGATCGATTAAGGTTTAGCCGTTTGTATAGTTAACGTCTTAATGGGGTCGCCAACTGGTTAGCTGATGCTCTTGGCTACGTCGGTGAATATGTTGCTCCACCGGCTTAACGTGCTGCTGCTCCACGGGCTCAATGGAGTGGAAGTGATTGTAGTCAACGATGGAGCGACCTGACTCACTGGTTGAAATAATGTCTACAAATTTGTGGTTCCAGTAGATGTCGTAGGCGCTAAAGGAATGACGGGCATGGATGGTCTGGGACAGGGTTTCATCTAACCCCGTCAGGGTGACAATAATCTCGGCCCGTCTCTCACGCAGGGTTTCTGGCGTTTCCCCATAAAAGGGGCTGTCGCTGGTAAGCCGATGCATCGCCGTCCAGGAAAGACTAAAGACAGGGGTGTGGGAACGCACCAGGGGCAAGTCATGAAATCGACGGATATGTTCACCTTCTTCGGTGATCTCATCGCGCACCAGAGTGACCCACAGCTGCGCTTCTAATATATAGTTACGCCGTTCATTGGCCGTCCGAAACATCAGGGTAGGCACGCCGTTGAAGGGAGCCACCACGGCAACCCGGCTATAGAGAATGCGAGCCGTGGGTAGGGAAAAGCGGGCAAAGACTAAGCCGGTGGTCATCGCAATAAAGAACAGCCCAAAAATTGACTCGATGACAACTAACGAGTGGGTATAGGTACTGGTGGGGTACATGGCACCATAGCCAATGGAGGCCATGGTCTGGACACTAAAGAAAAATAGATCCTGGAAATGATCGGTGCGCATGTTTGCGATCGCACCCGAATCTAAACTGTATGCCAGCGCAAATAGGCCATTTACCACCAGATAGCAGCCACTCACCAACAAAATAAACGCAAACCAAGAGATGGTTAGCAATATGTGGTACAGATCCCCCCAGTAGGAATGGGTAACCCCAATCCGCTCAATATTGGGATAGCGCTGCTCTTGATATAACAGGAGCTTTCTTGAAGCACGACGGAGTCCAGGTTTCAACATACACAGTCTTGACGGAATAGGACGGTTCGGCATCAGCAAAGCTACGATCAGGTACGGCAAGCCAGTGG
The DNA here is from genome assembly GCA_038534515.1 of Cyanobacteria bacterium J06554_1. Lineage (GTDB taxonomy): Bacteria > Cyanobacteriota > Cyanobacteriia > Phormidesmidales > Phormidesmidaceae > Leptothoe. Next base: position 18,793 of record JBCAWO010000053.1, on the reverse strand, counting down.
CACGGGACCGACCTAACGGCTATGCCGAAATTGGGCGAACAGTTTGCCCTTATAAGCTATGGGCGCTTTACGCTGAACCTAGACAGTTTAGGCACGCAAAAAATCGAGAGTCTATGGGCAAGCGTCTAAGCCACGCTAGACAGCTCAAACCGGAAAGTGTTACAAATTTTCACGCTTTGTTTCCGCCTATTGTAACTAAAAGCGATTGATTTCCTAGAATTCCTTTTAGATAGATGTCTTAATGGTCATAACAGAGCGCATTATGCCGCTCTAATTTGCCCCCATTAGCTGGGCCAACTAGAGTTTTCCTTACCCTGGCTTTACAGTAAGGTTTTTTTCTACGTAATTATGTCTACGACTATTGACGAATGTTTATATTCCCTAGCCAAATGATTTAATAGACATATCGGGCATTTTAGAGAGAATCTGGCCGTAATTCCACCGAGCCAGAATGTTGTATTCGTTAAGCATGATGACATTAGGACAACAGAACATGAGCATTTCGGGGTTATTCGCCACCAATCGCCACACTGCTCGGCTCAGTGTCAAGCTGTTTCTGGGTGTCTGGTTATTAAGCGGCATGCCTGCTGTGGCACAGGCTTTCCAATCGACAGCCCCCATTCTGATGGCCCAGTCCTTGAGAACCCTGAGCCAGGGGAGCCGAGGCCCCGCCGTGACTGAACTACAGCGACAGCTCGATCAAAGAGGGTTGTTTCCTGCCGCCATCGATGGCGTTTATGGGCCAACGACGACCCAGGCCGTGCGACAGTTTCAGCGCATTCGTCGGCTTGAGGTAACCGGGATTGCAGACCTCCAAACCTTAAACCTGCTGGGTATTGATACCGAGCGTTTACCCGTGGGGCTATCCCACCCTGTCCATGGCAGTATCAGCAATGAGCAAATCACCTCTGCATCTAGCCGGAATGATGTCCGCACCCTGCAGCGAGTGCTGCGCTCCTTTGGGTTTAATTTAGCCGTAGACGGGGTTTACGGTGGCGAAACAATTCAGGCGGTTAGGGCCTACCAACGGACGGCCGATTTGCCCGTCGATGGCGTTGCCGATCGAGCCACGCTGGTTAACATGGGCTTTCGCTCTGGTGGTTCTACGTCGTCTATTCCTGGTGTCGCTGGCACACGTCGGTCCGATCAGGGACGCTATGTAGCCGCCGTGATTGCAGGTCGGTCCGAGCTGAGTCGGGTGCAGCGTAACTTCCCCAATGCAACCGTAGAAACCAATAACCTGGGTGACTACATTAGCCTGGGCCGTTTTGAAAACCGCTCCGAGGCCGCAACCTGGGTTGATTTTGCCAGTGACCTTGGCTACGAAGCACGGGTTCTGCGCGACTAGCAATGGGCTGGTTCAGCCGGGGCCTGCCGCCGATTAATTTTTCGCGACTTTGACTTTAATCGGTACATTTTGTCAATCATTCGCTAATATATACGCCATCTGTAGCAAACGTTCTCATATATCAGAACGTTTGCTAGTCAGGTTAGCTGTGGCTGCTTCCAGCTTTCGACGGCATGCTTAACTAACCGGACAGTGCGCTGGAGCCCATATTGTCCAGCCTGGCCAGACTGTAAACTCTCTAGCTAAGCCAGAATTCATGCGCTGGGCTGGAACCTATCAGCGTTATATCAGGGAATTTTGTCATGCCTAAATTACTGACGGCTGCTGTTGTGGGCGGCATTTTAATGGTCTGGGGAGCCGCTAGCCATGCCCAGAGCGATCTGTTACCCGCACCGCCACCACCGCCGCTGCCCAGCCCCAGCGGATTTACCGGTCCCACCAGTGCTGGCCGCTCCCTGGGTCCTGGGGACATTGGCAGTGATGTAGAAGCGCTACAGCTGGCGTTAGACCGCAACGGTATTAACCCGGGGCCCATCGACGGCGACTATGGCCCCATGACCAGTGCCGCCGTACGAGAGTTTCAGCAATGGTACGACCTGCCAGTGACCGGGGTGGCCGGTCCAGAAACCCTGGATGTTTTGGGAGTCGTCCCAGCTGGGGTCAACGACGTTAACTACTCGGTGGCGGTGACCGTGGATAATGGCGACTTTCCCTATGTTGCCGCAGTCACCGAGTCCCTAGATAATCTGGGCCAGGTGCAGCGGTCCTTTGGCAATGCCGCCATTGACTCCGCCCGTCAGGGGAAGTTTATCAATATTGGTAGATACAGCACACGCTCGGCCGCAGCCGAGCGTGTGCGTGAGGCTCGTCGATTGGGGTTTGATGCCCGCACTCTGTATCAGCGATAGAGTATCAGCGACTAGACAGCGTCGATTAACGCTTCCCCCTCCCTAGGATTCGGCCATGGCCAGGGCCTGACCGAGACTGGGAATAGCTTCACAGTGCTGGGTGTAGTGGTAATAGACTTCCTGGGACCGGTCTAAATTGAGGTTAAGACCCAGGTTAAGGCCAAGGGTAATTAACCGCTTGATTCCTTGAACAGCCAGGGGATTGACCGTCAGGATACAGTCCAAACGGGTGGCGTCTGGCTCGATCCGCAGGGTCTGGCGAAGGGCCTGTAAGATCAGCCCCTCCAGCAGCGGTGCGGCCGCCGGTATGGTGAGGTGACAGTGCAGATGATTGGCTTCGACGGCGATTCCCTCTAACTCTCCAAGGTAGCCGGTACTGATGGCTAGCATGTGTTCGTCAATCTCGCTCAGATCTTGCTCTAACTGTCGTAAAACATCGATGGCGCGGTGGCTCAGGGTAATTTCAGCGGCCACCTGCAGCTCGCGCGGCACGTCCATGTTGTCACGGTGGAAGGCCATCAGCACGCCATAGTTTTCCCGATAGATTTGGGTATACAGCTGATTGAGCTGATGCAGGGTGTTTTGGCTAAGCAGCTGCATAATTTGCTGCCGTTCTTCACTAAACAGCTGCTGCAGGTTAAAGGTGGACTGCCCAAACTGGGTCTGAATGGCGGCAATAGTCTGGACGACGCTGCCCTGGGCAAAGGTTCGTAGCACGGCGTCTTTGGCGCGGGTGTAGGCCAGTCGGTTCTTAAAGGGGCGAATGCCGCAGAGAAACTCCTGACCCCCTACGTGGAAGACCGCAAAGGTGTAGCTAGCCTTCGCTTGGGTAATTTCTGACACAATACTGACCTGTCCCAACGCCAGGGCATGGCCCCCCATGGTCTGCTTTTGATAATCTTGATGGGTGACCGTGTGGCAGTACAGACGCTGCTCACGGTGGTAGGTGTGGAACAACGAGGACATGGCGTAGTGGGCCACCACTTGCTCAGCGCTGATGCGTGAGGGTTGCACCTGGGCTCGGTACACCCCAGCCCCATCTTTGAACTGGGGTACGTTGCTGGGGGCCAGGGCCAGCTTGGCTATAAAGTCCGCCTCTAAAGATTCACCACAGATGTCCTCAGCCAACTCGATGGCGCGAGCCGCATAGCGCAGAATCTGGGTGCCCTCAGGGCGGGAAATTTCTTCAAAGAACCAGCCACAGCTGGTGTACATCAGCATGGCATGGCGCTGCATCTCTAGAAGACATAGCGCATCCGTGCGTTCCACCTGGGTAAGTTCGTGGTGCTGGTGCTGGGTAAAGAACTGCTCGATGGTCAGGGGGGTGCGATCGCAAATGACATCAATGTAGGCATCCCGTGCCGCCCAAACATCCTTGAACAGCTCCTCACCGGTAATTTCATAGATTTCGATGAGCTCATCCCGCAGCCAGTCAAGGGCCTGACGGAGGGGGGCTCGCCACTTCTGATGCCACTCGCCACCGCCACCGCAGCCACAGTCACTCTTCCACCGCTCCACACCATGGGAACAGCTCCAGGCCGTCACCGGCTTTAGCTCAAGCTCCCATGTGGGCGGAAACAGACTGAGGTAGCGGGCATAGCTGATCACCTGCCAACCCCGATCCGTAAATTCTTGATGCAGAGCATAGGCCAGGGCGCGTTCCGCCCCGCCGCGATGGTGGCCAAAGGTTTCCCCATCGGTGGCCACCGATATTAGCTGAGCCTCCTGGCGGTCGCCACGCACCGCCTGCCCCAGACGGTCGGCAAAGGACTGGGACGACTGCAAAATATCGCTAAAGCCCATGTCGCCAGAGATAGGCCCGTCATAGACAAAAATGTCGATGTAGTTTTGCCCTGTGGGTAAACCGGGCACATAGCAGCGATAGGGACGGGTGGGATCAATCTGTCCACCGCCAACTTCCTGCCAGTCTGAATAGTCAGGGGATAGCTGACGACAGCGCTGCACCTGGGAAGGCGCGACAATCGTAAACTTGATCCCCTCCTGGATCAGTACCCGCAGGGTATCTTGGTCAATGGCGGTTTCAGCCAGCCACATGCCCTCGGGATCGCGGTTAAATCGCTTACGGAAGTCGGCAATTCCCCACCGCACCTGGGTGAGTTTGTCACGCTCGTTGGCCAGGGGCAAAATGATGTGGTTATAAACCTGGGCAATGGCGTTACCGTGGCCGTTGTTGCGATCGCAGCTGCGCTTATCCGCTGCCAAAATCCGGCGATAGGTTTCAATATCGTGGCGGGCAAGCCAGCTCATTAGCGTCGGACCGATATTGAAACTCAGAAACTCATAGTTGTTAACGATCTGTAGCACCTGGCCGTGATGGTCCATGATGCGGGCAAACGCATTGGGTCGATAGGATTCCCGCAGAATGCGTTCATTCCAATCGTGGAAGGGAGCTGCCCCCGGCTGTCGCTCTACCGCTTCTAGGGAAGGGTTCTCCCGGGGGGGCTGATAAAAGTGCCCGTGAACACATACATATACCTCAGCTGACGACAACTTAGAGGATTGCGCCTCAGCCAACGGCATCAGCTCTTGATAATCAGAGACTGACGTCGTCACAGAATGGGAATTTGCCATGTTGTGTGACACTGCACTATAGAAAAGATCTAAAAAGAGAACGGCGACAACCTGCCACTGGAATTCACTATATCCGGAGGGGCAGGCCTATGAGTTTAGTCCACAGAAACTAGCTGAAGTAGTCGCTCGCTACGATATCAGGACTTAAAATCGTTCACAGACACTCTAACGGACTTAGGATTTCTTATCCACGGAAGTTATGTTTCTCAAAACAGCGTTACGTAACAAAACATTATTTTCTCTAGTAGCCTCTTTTGTTACTGCTAGGGCTATGGCCAAACACCCTTGGGACTTGGGTTAGACGCCATCAAAAGCTGTTGTTCAGGCGTTTTATCCTTAACAGCAACCGCTATCCAAGGGCTGCAAGAGAACAGAAAAACCATGGGGATCGCGGCTGGGAGTGGTGATATCTGTTGCTGTTGATACGGGGATCAAGAGAAACCTGGGTTTCTAGTGATTATGGTTAGAAACCCAGATTCAGCTGTTTTGATAATTTAAACGGATCATTCGCACTAAGACAGGTTGACACCTAAGTAGGTTTTAGTCAGATAGTTGGCAATACGCTTAAGGTTATTGCGTGCCGCTGGACGTACGCTTTCTCCCGAGGTAATGCCCAGGAGACTGGCAAAGGCCTCGTCAGAAATGGTGCCGTTTTGATGCTGCTTAAAGGCATCAATCACCGTTAGCAGCTCATCGCTAGAAAACTGATAGCCCATGGATGCCGCCAGCTCAGTGACGTTTGGTGCCCGCTGGCTAAGGGCTAGGGATTCTTCGGGATCAAGGTTAACACTAGAGCTAATATCACCGTCACCGCAGCCAAGTAGCTGTTCGAGCTGCTGCTGTAGCACAGTGTTTTCAGCCGTCTTCTGCATAAATTGCAGAACAGTATTAGTAGTCATAGGGGAGTCTCAGGGTAAGTTATCGACGTGTTTAGAAAAAAGACCATGGTGATGGGTCTATTCCTACCATTAGCTATAACAACTTTGTCCCCAGGCTAACGTTAACAAAAACAGAAATTTTATCGAGCACCGCCAGAACGGGTGCGGCTAGGCTTACCAGCGGGTGCAGGGGTATACCGATGGCGATTGCGACGCTTTTGACGCTTGGTATTAGAAAGGTAAGCCATAACAGGATGTCCTTTAGCGACTAACTACGGGTACAGCAGGAAAGTACAGCAGGAACCGCCCGTAAACATCATGCGGCCCTCCCACAGTGAAATCTTCAAGTAGCCCGTTCGATATTCCGCACATTTTCAGCGAACGATCCTTCACTTTAGAGGGTTTTAATACGCTTGAACTATAGACTATATTCGTTGGGGATCACAATTTATCCTTAACGCCTCACCCTGGCTTGTAGAATGTGGTGGGCTGTCTCAGCCTGGAGCTAGTCTGATCCCACAGGCTATTCTGACTATAATTTTAGTAAGACACTACTAACGCTGTCATGATTGATCTCGCCGTCCTCGCCACAAAACTCAAAACCGGCGATCTCAAAGATAAAAAGCTATCGTTGGCAGCGTTACGAGACATCCCTGGCTCCGATGCCCTAGAACTGATCAAACTAGTGCTGGATGATGACAATCAGCAGGTCCGTTCAATGGCAATTTTTGCCCTGGGCATCAAGCAAACGGACGAAAGTTTTGATTTACTGGTCAAAATCTTAGAAACTGACCCTGACTACGGCATTCGGGCAGATGCGGCCGGGGCCTTGGGGTATTTGGAAGACCCCCGTGCATTTGAGCCGTTGATTCGGTCATTTTATGAAGATACCGACTGGCTAGTGCGCTTTAGTGCCGCCGTGTCCCTGGGAAATTTAAAAGATCCCCGCGCCCACGATGCGCTGATTCAGGCCCTCAAAAGCCCGGAAGTGATTTTACAGCAGGCCGCCATTGCCGCATTTGGTGAAATTGGGGACTTGAGCGCCATTGATGAAATTCTGGCCTTTGCCCAATCAGAGGACTGGCTAGTTCGGCAGCGGCTGGCGGAAGCCCTGGGTAATTTGCCCAGCGAGAAGGGAACGTCTGCCCTACGATATATGGCCAAAGATAATCATCCTCAGGTGTCTGAAGCCGCAAAAATTTCCCTTGAGCGCCTGGCGGCCGCTGAGACGGACTAAAGCAGTAGGCAAGTCGCCGGCCGCTTACGTCACCCAAGGGTCTAGCTCGCGGTAGTCGGGCAGGGTGGTATCGATTTGATGCCCCTGACGCAGAACGATGCGATCGCACTGGGAGCGGGCCACTAGCTCATTGAGGGTACGGGCTTTAAAGCAAATCAGATCGGCAGGGGCGGCTGGCCTGAGGGTTCCCAGGTTTTCTAGCCCCATTAGCTGAGCGGGGCGGCTAGTGACGCTCTGGGGCCAGTGGGTAAAGGGGCGATCCAGATGACCGATGCGTACCGATTGTTTAAATACGTCTAACCCATCGTGATCGCCATAGGCATAGAACGGATCGCGACAGTTGTCGCTGGCTAAGGCCACCGGAATTCCGCGCTGATGCAGCTCGTGCAGTATGGTCACACCGCGATATCGCGGCGTATGCTCAGGCTGACGATCTTGCAGATAGAGATTACACATCGGTAAGCTGACGATGCCAATATTGGCAGCTTTGACCAGGGTTAGGGTGCGCTCGACCACATCGGGGGCTTGCACCGATAAACTACAGCAGTGACCACAGGTAATGGCCCCTTGAAAGTCATGGCGTAAGGCGGCCTCGGCCACATAGCGCAGGGTTATATCTTTAGGGTCAAGGCTTTCATCGGTGTGAAAATCTAGGTCGAGACCGTAGCGTTTGGCCAGGGTAAACACCTGGTCCAGCTGGGGCACAAGCTGATCATTCATGTAGGCCACGCCCCCCAACACCCCACCAAATTCTGCCACCAGCTGGGCCAGGGGGTCTGCCTCAGGGGTCAGGAAATAATCTAGGGACACCAGACAGACCGCTTGTAGGGTGAGCCGGTCACTCCACCGACGACGGAGTTTGTCAAACACGTTGAAACTGGTTTGTCCTAAGGGACCAAAGCTATCCAGGTGGGTACGAATCCCTCGGGTGCCGTGGGCATAGCTGCACTTAAGGCCAAACTCCATGCGATGGTAAAGCTCATCGGCCTGCCAGTTGTCATGATCTTTTCGCACCGTGTTCAGCGCGCCCATAAAGGTGCCATCGGGGTTAGGGCAGCGGGGCCAGATGTGGCCCTTGTCCAGGTGGGTGTGCATATCGACAAAACAGGGCCAGATTAACCCCTCCCCCAGGTCAACCGCAGAGCGATCGCCCACCTCTGCTTGGCCGGTGGGGACGAGGCTTGCGATCGCACCGTCACGCACCTCTATATCTACCGCCACCAGCTCTTCTTGATGGGGAAGCGCTCGCAGCGTCGGCAGCGGTTCTAGGTCTACATCCAGAAGGCATAGAGGCACCCGGCCATTTGTTAACCAGTAGTGCGCGGCATCAGGCACATTGATAAATCCAGGCATAGTGTCTTTATGATTAATTTTCTCGTTGGATGGCGCTTTCATGCCAGTGTCGCAGCAATAGATCCGACAGCATCGTGAGACCAACAAAAATGACGACCCCCAGGACTGTTGTCATTAGCAGGGCGGCAAACATGCGGGGAATTTGTAAATTAAAGCTGGAAATCAGGATCTGATAGGCAATGCCAGAGCGGGTGCCACCGGTACCGGCCACAAATTCAGCCACCACTGCGCCAATGAGGGCCAGGCCACCGCTAATGCGCAACCCGCCCAGAAAATAGGGCAGGGCACTGGGTAACCGCAGATGAATGAGGGTTTGCCAGCGGGATGCACCATAGATTTCAAACAGGTTTTGTAGATTATGATCGGCGCTATTTAGCCCCAGGGTGGTGTTAGACACAATGGGAAAAAAGGCAACAATCCAGGCGCAGACCACCAGGGCCATAAACGTATTGTTTTGCAGCCAGATGATGATCAGGGGTGCGATCGCAACAATTGGCGTTGTCTGCAAAATCACCGCATAGGGAAAAAAGCTCCGTTCAATCCACTTACTCTGGGCAAACAAAATCGCAATCAACAAACCTGAAACAACCGCAGCTAAAAATGCTACCACCGTAATTTGAATAGTCACCAACAGCGACGGAATTAAGTCTCCCCAGTCTTCTATTAGGGTTTTAAGTACCAGCCATGGACCGGGCAACAGATAAGGCGGTGTGTCGGTTACCCGCACAAACATATCCCAGCCCACCACTGCCACCACCCCGACTAGGGCAGGCGCTAGCCAGTTCCATACTGTTGTTGATTGTCTCTTCTCAACCATTATCGACATCCCCTCATCAGGCTCTTTCGCCTGGTTTTCTCACCTGGTTCTCTCGCCCGGTCGGTTCACCCGTCCTTTTTGACGATGGGTCCTTTGCCTGTTTTCTCCTTTAACCCACACCTGCTCGCTCCGCCTCCGACAGTACCGCCATAATCTCTCGGCAATAGTGGTTAAACTGGGACGACGTGCGAAATGAGTCTGTCCTCGGATAGGCAGCTTCGATGGGAATATCAGCAATGACCCGGCCGGGGCGCGCCGCCATCACCACCACCCGTGACGATAGGTACACGGCTTCATAAATGTTGTGGGTGACAAACAATACCGTCCAGTGTTTTTTCTCCCACAGATGTAGTAAATCGCTATTTAATCGACTGCGAGTCATTTCATCCAGGGCTCCAAAGGGTTCATCCATCAGCAGCACCTGAGGTTTGGTAACCAGCGCCCGAGCAATGGATACACGCATTTTCATCCCCCCCGATAGCTGCCGGGGGTAGCTGTGCTCAAACCCACACAGATCGACCGTATTAATGGATTCTTGGATCCTCTCTCGGGCCGGTCGCAGCCGCTGCCCCTTTAGCTTGAGCGGCAGATAAATATTGTCCACGACGGTCGCCCAGGGCATCAGGGCCGGATCTTGAAATACAAAGGCCAGACTATGGTCACCAGGCTCCCCTTGCCAGGTCAGGGTGCCCTGGGTGGATACGCCTAATCCAGCCACTAGCCGTAACACCGTACTTTTACCGCAGCCCGACGGCCCCACCAAACTGATAAACTCCCCTTGCTGCACCGTTAGATCAATGTCCTGCAAGGCCACGGTACCGTTTTTGTAAACCTTATCAATGCCTTTAAGGGTTAAGAGAGGGGCCGACATTTGAGCTGTCATAGAGAGCTGTCATAGAGAATAGTTAGCGTTGCTGAGCCTCGGGATGATTTTATCTGAGAAATTCTGATTTACTGCATCATCCCCCGATCGGTGCAGTAAATCTTTCACTCTAAACCGCTACTCTAGACCGCGCTAACAAAAGGTCCTATGGTGAAGGGCGTGAATCCACACTTGCAGCCAGGGCATTCTGAACCATCTAGTCAGTTTATCCATGAGACAGTACGGACTTTCAACCGAGATATGGCTCTAATAGATAACTCATTCGCCAAGATAGTGCTCAGCTTAGGGCCGCTGGCTTGTCTGTTAGTTTATCCAGCCATGAGTCAGAGGTCTACCAATGCTCTCATGGCCCAGACACCACCTATCAGACCGTCTGCGCCACCGCCTCGGACCACGCCGCTCCCCCCAGATACACCTCCAGAGCGCACCCTGCCAGAAGAGTTACTGCCGCCCTTACCCCCCCTGGATGAGCTGCTGTCACCCGGGGAGACACTAACGCCGGAAGATGGTCTGGGGGAGGGCGAGGCTACATTCTATGTGGCTGAGATTAGGGTTGTTGGCAGCACCGTTTTTGATGACATCGATTTAGCCGATTTACTAGAGCCATATCGCGATCGCAACATTAGCTTTAATGACCTGTTGCAGCTGCGATCAGATATTACTGAACGTTACGTAGAGGCAGGCTACCTGACCTCTGGGGCACTGATCCCGCCCCAGACGGTGGTGGATGATACGGTCACCATTCAAGTCATCGAGGGGGAACTAGAAGACATTATTGTCAATGGCACCCAGCGTTTAGACCGCGCCTATATCCGCAGTCGCGTGGGTCTAGTGGCCCAGCCTCCCCTCAATGTTGATAAGCTTTTAGCCGGGTTACAGCGGCTACAGCTGGACCCGCTCATTGAAACGGTATCAGCAGATTTACAGGCGGGGGTACGGCCGGGAACCAGTCTGCTAGTGATTGATGTAATGGAGGCTGACTCTTTTGCGATTAATACCAGTCTGGCCAACAATCGGTCTCCCAATATTGGTGGCACCCAGGTCGCCGTGGGGGTGGACGAAGGCAACCTATTTGGCATCGGTGACCGCATCCGCCTGGACTACAAACACACCGACGGTAGCGATGGGGTGGATTTTAGCTATACGCTACCGGTCAGCCCCAATAATGACACAATCCGATTGGCCGCCGGATATTCCGATAGCCGGGTAATTAACTCTGACTTCTCGGTTCTCGATATCTCGTCTGACAGTGCCTACTATGAGCTGGGCTACCGTCGCCCCCTGATTGAAACCCCCACCCAGGCTGCGGCCCTTGAGCTTACCCTATCCCATCAGTCGAGCCAGACCCGCTTAGGGTTAGATGACATTGGCCCCTTTCCCCTGTCCCCCGGTGCCGATGAAAATGGACGTACCCGCATAAGTGCGGTGCGGTTTTCCCAAGAATGGACCCAGCGGAGCCAGAGCCATGTGCTAGCGTTGCGATCGCAATTTAACATTGGCTTAGATTTTCTCGATGCCAACATCAGCAACAATGCCCCCGATAGTCGGTTCTTGTCCTGGCGCGGTCAGGGCCAGTGGGTAAAGCGATTGGGCAAAGCCGAACAGCTGCTTTTCCTTCGGGGAGATGTGCAGCTTTCTGCCAACGATCTGCTCTCGCAGGAGGAGTTTAGCCTGGGGGGTGCTCAAAGCATTCGTGGCTATCGGCAAGATGCCCTACGACGCGATAATGGAGCCCTACTCTCAGCAGAACTACGCTGGCCCATAGCCAGAATCCCTGAGCTAGATGGCGTACTACAGGTAACGCCCTTTATCGAGGCGGGTACGGTGTGGAACCACAATGGCAATAACCCTGGACCAGATACCCTGGTGGGAACCGGGTTTGGTCTCCTGTGGCAGCAGAGCAACAACTTCTCGGCCCGACTAGACTGGGGCATTCCCCTGGTGGACCTCGATACGGATGAGAACGGTTTGCAGGACAGTGGGCTCCACTTTTCTATCCAATACACGCCGTTTTAGTTGTGAACCATAGGCACAACGTTAGCCAGGCTATTTCCCCTTAACTGCTGACTGCCGATGACGATGGGTCAGGTATCGATTTACCCGATGCTCTAATTTACTAATGCCCCGAGCGAGACGGTTACTGCCAATGCCAAAGGTCAACCGGCGACTAATCGGCTTAACCAGCGTGCCATAGCGTCGCCAGCCCAGTTTCTTGTACTTTGATTTGAAATAGCCATCCTCTGCTAAATTCCACTTTGCCCGTAGATGGTTGAGACTATCCAGGGTCCAAGCATTGCTCCACCGCAGCATGTAGTAATGCACATCGGCCAACTTCTGAGGTCGCCCTGGCACATAGGTCACCACAGAGTCTGGTTCAAAATAGACGCTTTCTCCTAACTCTCGCACGGTCATACAAAAGTCAAGATGCTCTTTAGTATTGAGCATAGCTTCGTCTAGCTGCTTAATATGCTCAAAAATTGAGCGCCTCACCAAAACACAGTGAAATTCTGCTAGTTCCGTGGGCTGACGCTGCAGCTGACTCCGCACATCCGTCACTTGTTTACCCTGATGAAGCATTTTTTCCCGCAGCCGTCTGCGCCCCAGCTTATCTACCCACACATGGGATTCTCCCCCGGCAAAATGGATTTCCTGGTGAACGGGTTCATGCTGGCACATCAAAGGACCGACAATGGCGGCGTCAGTTTCTTCGGCACATTGGACTAGGGACCTGAGCCAGCCAGGGGAGACCACAACATCGTTATCGACAAAGGCAATATATTTGGTGTCTGCATGCTGCAGTCCTATGTTTCTCGCCTGATTGGGATAGAGATACTGTTCAGTACGTATGAGTTTAAAGCCCTTTTCCATAGACTGTTGTTCTAAAAAGCGCTGTAGCTTCCTAGGGGACTTACCATCCACATAGACAAGTTTAAAGGGAATCTGTGTGTGCTCATACAAGCTGTCTAGGGATTTTTGAGCGTAGCTAAAACGTTCCCTGGGAACAACAATGAGCGTAATAATAGGAGCAGTCATGACAGATTTTCTACTTAAGGATTCTTCTATTTATCAGAAAGACAGAACTTGGCAGCAAATTATGACGAGCTATAAACCACTGATGAGTGGGGGACAGGGTTATCTGCCAAATCAGTCAACCGATTGCCTAGCAAAGCGTCGTAGCGTTGTACCAGAAGATCGTTGAGACCATCTAAATCGTAATGGCGCGCTACATACGAACGCCCTGCTTGTCCCATGGCCGACCATTGTTCTGGATGGGCGATTAGAGTGTTGAGTTTTTCGACTAATCCAGTTACATCTCGCTCGGGAACCAGATAGCCTGATACACCATTTTCCACTAGTTCAGGAATGCCGCCATGGTTAGTGCTCAGAACCGGTATCCCCATGGCCATCGCCTCTTTAAGCACATTGATGGGAGCATCCTGATTGCCATCCTCTGCGGTTACGCTGGGGGCAACAAAGAGATGGCACTGCTCTAAAATCTGAATAATTTCGATCTCGTTTTTCCAGCCCAACAGATGAATGTAGGAGTCAGCCTTGAGGTCGTGGATAACTGACGTTAAATGCTCTAATAGTGGGCCATCACCGATAATAGAATAGGTCAGGTTTGGATGCCGCTGTGCTACTTGGGCCACGGCACGGATAGCGTATTCTATGCCCTTTTTCTCCACCAGTCGACCGGTGGTGACAATGTGGATAGAGTCCCCAGGATTTAGCTGACGCAGCCGTAGGGGGTACTTGCTCAAGTCTAAGCCAGAAAAATGCACGTCTATTTTGTTAGCTGGCCAGCCCAGGTCAATCACACGCTGACGGAAGAAGCTACAGTTAGCCAGACAATAGTCCACATGTTCAAAGGGTTTTTTATAAACGGTTGGACCGTTGTGTTTGACATAGTAGCTAATATCAAAGCCACGAAACATGACCAAAAGTTTTGGGGTGGGCGATAGCAGTTGCTTAAAGGCCATCCCTCGATAGCTTTGGGTGCCAAACTGACAGTGAATAATATCGTAGGTCTGTTTCTTGGGGTGTTTTAACAATGATGCTGCAGTATATAACAGCCACAGGTTAAAGGATTGTTGGCCATAGGCAAAGACATTTAAAGATCTGGCAATCAGCTTTGGCGCTTTGAAAAAATGAATAATTATCAGCCATAATCCTCTAAGAATTCGCCAAAAATAGTTCTTAGGGACTTTCTCCATAGCATAGGTTCGTTCCGCCAGGCGATAGTCGCTGACATCTGGATGCACCTTACTCCAATCGCGAAGGTTTTGAGTGTAGATGTCAACCTCATGACCTCGATCCAGCAGTCCTGTAATCTGATTTAGGACAAAGGTCTCTGACAACATTGGGAAGTTGTTAACTAAAAATGCTATTCGCATGGGTTTACCTTGACTATGATTCAACACCGCACCGCATCGAAGCTACAGGGCATTATTATTGCTGCATCAAACTTAAAACAGAATAAAAGATACTGTTGCCTAGCACGATGACAGTGACAAGCAAAGATTGTTATCAGACGCTTTATTATGACTGCTCAAATCGATGGAAACCTTTCTCTCTAAACCATTGATTTAGGAGCCCAGGAGTGTTGATATGATTTCCTGCCAGGGACAAGAAAACTGAGCAGTTGTTTGGTAGATTTCCCAATGTGTAGATGTCACCGTTGAACATATCTGATAAGTGTAACCATGGGCGTGATGGTTAATCAGGATAAAATGCTCATTCCCATGGATTTATCTTCGTCAGGCCTATGGAAGCAGCCAAGCCTGACCACCACTTAGGGGGAGCTCAGTACTGCCAGAAAAATTATTACCGCTGCACCTGTGGAAAGTATACCTTTCGAAAATGGATTATGTCTTTGATTCTCCAGTTAAATAAGATTTTCTAAGTCGATGTTTTTGACGCCTAAATTTGCAAAATCCCACAAAAATCATGAAAGATGTGGATTTTTTGAGTCACCTGCTTATGTGTAGATAAGATGAACCTTGATTAAAGAATTGTTATCTCGGTTTTCTTAAGGAGTCTCTCATCTAAATAAGCGCATTAATAGCGACTTTAATTAAGGACATTATCTTTTTTTATAGAGCCAAACCCCGGTGTTAATTGATTGCCAGGGTAGAAACTTCTATGGGTTAGAAAAGACCTATGGCCTAGTCCGCAAGGGTTTATAGAGCTAATCCTGATGTTAACTTTATTCTAAATACAGACATCAAATAGCTTAAATAAATTGATCCAAATTTAATTCTGTCATAGCAGTCTCAGCATAAAAAATATAGTTGTCTTTAGGAGGCTTTTACGTCAGCAGCGTATTTGGTAGGTAATAGTAATGCCGTCTAGAAAGTTGCGATCGCAGCTAATATGGGCAAGTTTCACCTGGGCATCATCCACGACACCGGGTTTCAACCGTCGCTGTCGCAGCTGCTTAAAGCTGCCCGGGGCTAGGATATTCAGCTGGGGGACAGTGATATCATTCTTCTGACGCTTGATGGCATAGGACTCATTTGCCCGCTGCATCTGGTGATCAAAAGCGTGCAAAAACCCTTTAGGGTCAGACAGCTTTGTCTCCTGAGCCAGTTCCACATTAAGGAGGTAATAGGGCTCAACAAGAGAGTCTGAAAGCGTGACACAAAAGTCTTCGATGGGTAGAAAACCACCCTGCAGGGCTGCCATCGCCTGGGTGACGTGGTATTCGGTGGTTTTTTCTGAGATTGCCGAGAGAGTCCCCCCCTGGCGATATCGAAACACAACCATGGGCACACCATGGCGCATGCCGATTACTTGCAACACATCACCAATGTCGTAACGACAGAATCCTGAATAATTGGTCACCAGCACTCGATAATATTCACCCACCTGCAGCTGATGGGGAAGCAACGTTTTAGGAGTGTCCTGCCCCCATTGGTCCGGGGCAATAAACTCAAAGAAATTCGTCTTTAGGGCCAATATCGCCTCGTCGCTGTTAAGTTGGTGGTAGCTGCCAAACACTGCTTCTGAGGCAGAATAGGTGCCGCCAAAAATAGGCGTATCTCCAAAGTATTCGCCAAACCGCTCAAAGTAGAAATCAGAGGGGCCGCCCCGAGCCGTGATTAAAAAGACTAGATGGGGCCACACATGGCGAGGCAGTAAGCGACCATGGCGCTTTAACAGCGTTTGCAGCTGCTGAGCTCGCTGGGGTTGGGGTGACAGCATTGCCTGTAGTTTTTGCCGCAGGGCTGGCTCAAGGGCAATCTCTGGGGAAATCTCACCACGGCCAATGTCATCGACCAAGGCCGGGCCAAACCGCTCCAAATAGGCGCACAGCTGCAGCATAATCAGCGGAAAGTTGGCAGCCAGATACGCCAGACGCTCCTGCTGTAGACCAAATAATAGGCAGACATAGTTGCGGGCGGCCGTATCACTGATTAACAGCGCCTCATAGGGCTGGGCAAACAGCTGGTTAAACACAAAGGGGGCGGTGGTACGTAGCTGGTTACCACTGACGTGACCGTAGGTGATATTCCCCGCTTTGGTTTTGCCCAGGGGGGTAATCAGCGTGGTGAGTAGTAGCTGACCCACCCTGTGCCCCATGGCCTGGGCCTGTTCAAAGGCGTAGCCCATGGCCACCTGGTTGGCGTAGGCACGGGTTTGCTGGACCCGCTGGGTAATGGGAACAAGCTTACGGCTGCCGGTGGAGCCACTGCTCATGTTGAACACCTGCACCGGCAACGGCGATACCACGTTGGTTTCTCCAGCCGCTGCCCGTTCAAAGTAGGGGGCGTAGCCGTCGTAGGTCCAGCGGGGCACCTGCTGCCGAAACTCCTCAAGGGTAGTAATGCGATCGAGCTTTAGGGCCTGGCCCAGGGCGGTTCCTTGCTGTTCCTTAAGGAGTGTTTGCAGAAATCTGGCTTGGATGGCTTGGGCCTGGGGTAGCTGACGGTTAAACCGACGCTGCTGCCACTGGGCCGCCATCGAAAATATGGATAGGGTTACAGATGGGGAGAAATGCCAGAAGGGCTGAGCCATGGTCGACTTTACAATCCGTCTTGTCTTCGTAAAAATATTTCACAATAATAGGATGAAGCCGTGGGCTTATTGGCTCGCGTTTACCCTTGCGTTCATCCCTAGTGGAGTTACTAATGCCCCAGCCTATTGTTTTTGCCCTTAGTTTTGTCGCTGCCTTTGTATTTGCTAGCTTTGTTGAGTATTGGCTACATCGGCTGATGCATGTGTCGCCCAAAGTTGGGAAGCGGCATCGCGATCACCATCGTCGTAACGAAGGTCAGGGTGTCGTATGGGAGTTTCGCGATTATGTGTTGGGAAGTGCGATCGCAATGCTTATCCCCTTTATCTTTTCCCTCACCGTCGGTCTCGGCTGGGCCATCGGAGCGCTGGTTTACTCCGGCTTTTCCGCCTACGCCCACCAGCTACAGCACGAAAACCCCCGCAAGTGCTTCTGGATGAAGATGCCCGTCCACTACGTTCACCACAAATATGGCATGTGGCACCACAACTTTGGCCTAGCCGTAGACTGGTGGGACCATATTTTTGGCACCTATAAGCCCGTCGAGTGGCCTGTCGAAGACGACCTCCCCGAGCTATCTATGCTGGCCGTACGCTGGTGGTAGTGCGTTCCATAGATCTGTAGGGGCGTTCCATGGAACGCCTCTACCGGCCAAAATTTTCATAGTTTTCCTTCGCCTGCTTTACCTGGGGTGATAAGGCCAGCAGCCGAGAAACAGCCGCATTCACCCAGGACAGCGGAAACTTAAACGGTCGCTCAATATCTAAAAACAACACCACCCGGTAACCGTCCGTATCGTTCCACACCTCGTGGTAATAGGTGTCATCAAAGATCAGGCTTTTACCCTCCTGCCAATGGGTAATGGTGCTATCCACGCGAATACGGCAGGCCTCCCTAGGCTCTGGCACCCGCAGTCCCAAGTGGTAGCGAATTAATCCCTTGTGTTTACCACGATGCTCGGGAATGTGTTTACCCGGGGCCAGGATGGAAAAAAATGCCACCTTTAAACCTGGAATATCCTTTAGCAGGGCCCAGGTTTGAGGGCACTGCTGGCAATTCTTAGTCGCCTCAAACCCAAACGTACAAAAATAATAGGTCTTCCACTTGTTATCCGGGCTAATGCGATTCTGACGCGGCATGATGTCCTGAAAGCTTGGCAAGGCATTAACTTCAGCCAGCACCTGATCCAGCTCCTGACGGATCACCCGCCAATTTTTTTCAAGGCTAGCAGCCCAGGGAAAGGTGTCCGACGGAAAAATCGGCGCATTCCCCAAGGGAGATGAGTCGCCCAACCAGGCCTCAAACCGTCGGTACCAGGAGCGATCAAAAATTGGGTGAATAGGAGTATCTGGGCTTTGGGGCGGAGTAATCTGCATGGACAACGCGATACATTAAGACAAGCTAAAAAAACGAACTAAAAACCTAGGGCAAACGCATACTCAATTGGCCAAGATTCCTAAGAGATAATCGTTATCCCATCCAGCTTTAAGGCGTTTAGCCTTTGTGCCAGCTTTGGTTGAGGTATCTTGCCTCAAGAGGTTCAGAGCAATATGCCGAATCAGGGCTAGATTCTCAGGTGCATGGTCTTTACGAATACGCGAGGCATCTTCATTAAAGGCCACATCGAGCACCCAATGCACTTGATTTTCAATCCCCCAATGACTGCGAACAGCCTTGGCAAAGCGTTCTACCCCGCCGTCAAGACTCAGTAAATAATAGCGTTGTTCGAGACTGGTCGGCTGACCGTTAACACGCCGTTCAG
>JBCAWO010000052.1:0-31941 GCA_038534515.1 Cyanobacteria bacterium J06554_1 | reverse complement strand
CGTTGCCGGATGCTATCTCAAATCTGACCCAACTACAGCAGCTAAATCTTAATGACAATCAATTAACAACGTTGCCGGATGCTATCTCAAATCTGACCCAACTACAGCAGCTAAATCTTAATGACAATCAATTAACAACGTTGCCGAAATTAATCGTAAGATTGACAAACTTAGAGCGACTTTTCGTATCACGAAATGGATTAACTGCTTTACCAGAAGACTTTAGCCAGCTCCAGCAGCTTACGTGGCTGGCTTTAGGAGGCAACATGATACCTTCTTTCTCTAGCAGTATCGAAAAGTTCACTAAACTAACACATCTTTTTTTATGGGGCAGCAAACTATATGTGCTTCCTGAAAAAATATTTCTCTTAAAGGATTTAGAGGCTCTATACATAAGCAAAACAGGTTTAACTGATCTACCTCTCTCATTTATACACCTCAAAAAACTCAAGACTCTGAGTCTTGATAATAACCCTCTAAACCCTGATATTTATGCTGCATACGAACAAGGATTAGATGCAATCAAACAATTTATTCAAGCAAAAAATGAAGGAGTGTCAAGGGCACCTCTATTTATTAGATTTTTGAAGAGCCGAGTCTCATGTGAGACTGTTATTCATCCCTGTTTCAAGAGGTTGAAAGATTCCGAACGGACAACGCCCATTCATTTCGCCCATTTTAGAGCTGGTTATCCTGTCGTTTAGGCCGTAGCGTCAGCGATATCTTGCTTTTGCCAGAAGACATAGCGTTTGAGATTATAAGCCAAATTTTTGAGGCCGAGCATGGTTTCGGCTCTGGCTAACCCAATGGTGCGAACCACTTTACCTCCCATCTCATTGACCATTGCGCCAAACACATGTTCAACCTTGGCACGGGTTTTGGACCGCTCCCGATTATCCGCTATCTGCTGTTCGCTCAGGGGACGATTGCGATAGGCCCGTTCATTGATATGACTCTCAAAGCCCATCATCTCTAACACGGTGACAATGGCTATCGAGAGATAGGCGCTATCGGCCCAGAGCTCATCATCGATATTGTCTGCATCCAGCAGATGACCCAGAACTTTAGAATCATGAACCGAGGCTTCGGTGACCGTGTAACGGCGAATAAACCCATGCCCGGCATCTCGATTGATATGATTTTTATAGCCATAATGCGACGTGCCATTCTTTTTGGTCCAACGGGCGTCGATATCCTTTTGAGCTAGCTTATGGGGCTGATCCTGCCAATCGTCAGGCACCTTACCCGCTTTGATGGTGGCATTATCCTCTCGAGTGTTGCGTTGTTTGGGAACCGGAACCAGGGTGGCATCCACGATTTGACCACATTGAGCCTGATAGCCCGTCGCATTAAGGTATGCCCCAAACTGCTCAAATAACGGCTCCACTAGCTTGGCCTTTCGTAAACGCTCTCGGAACGACCACACGGTTTTAGCATCGGGTATCGAGTCTTCAAGTCCCAGATGAAGAAATCGCATAAACGATAACCGGTCATTCACTTGGTATTCCAGCTCATCGTCGCTAATGTTGTAGAGCTGCTGCACGATTAACAGCTTGAACATGATGATGACATCGATGGGGGGACGACCCGCTTTACGTCTAAGGGGCTTGGCATACACGCTTTCTAAAATCGGTCGAAACTCATCCCACGGAATCATCTCGTCTAAGCACGTCAACAGCTCCTTTTTGGATTCCAATTTTTGATGACGGGTCTCAAAATCCCAAAATCCCTGTTGTCCCATCAGAGGTCTCCCAGTCAGCCCTAATTCTTCACCATGATCTCATATTGAGACTCTGTTTTCAATTAATCGAGGTGCCCTCAACTCTTTATGAAGCAAAATTGATTTTAGTTGGTGAAGGTGAGGTAGGAAAGAGTTGTTTGTTAGGAGCATTGCGCGGCGATGAATGGATAGACGGCCGCCCTACAACCCATGGCATTGAGATTAAGCCTGTCCTGGTTAATGGCTCTGACCAAGAAGTGGCGATTACTCTCAATGGCTGGGATTTTGGAGGTCAAAGAGTTTATCGCCCAACTCACCAGTTGTTTTTTAGTTCAACTGCTGTCTATCTAGTAGTTTGGAAACCACGAGAAGGGCCACAGCAGGGCTTTGTCAAAGAATGGATTACATTGATAAAACATCGAGAACCTGATGCAAAAGTACTGGTAGTCGCAACCCACGGTGGTCCCGGACAGCGCCAGCCAGATATTGATCGTCAGGAACTTATTGACCTATTTGGCAAAGAAACAGTTTTAGGTTTCTACTACGTCGATAGCAAAACTGGAAAAGGAATTGACCAACTACGAGAAGCCATTGGCGAAGTCGCCGCCACTCTCCCTGGCATGGGTCGTCTCGTCCCCACTAAATGGCAAGAAGTTCGGGATCTTCTAGAAGAAACCGGCAATACCCACATGCGCTACGACGATATCATTGCCATTTGCGAAGAACAAGGCCTAGAAGGCTTTGCCGCTGAACTCTTCCTCCGCGTCTCCCACACCATCGGCTACCTGATCCACTACCACTACGACACCGTCCTCAAAGACATCGTTATCCTCAAACCTGACTGGCTAGCCAAAGCCATCAGCCTTGTCTTCGACGACGAAACCACCCGCAACAACAATGGCCTAGTCGAGTTCGATCACCTCAGCCACCTCTGGAGCCATCCCCCCTTTGCAGGCGAAACTGGCTACCCCAAAGAACTCCATCCCATCTTTCTAAAACTGATGGAACGCTTTGACCTCTCCTACAGAGTCGTTCTCGACCCTGCCTCACCTGAAACCAGCAACACCTACCTAATCGGTCAATTAGTGGGTGATAACCGCCCAGAGCCACTCCCCAACTGGAAAGACCAACCTGAAGAGGGCGATAACCAACAAGTACAACTCTGCTGCATTGTTGATGACCGTGGCCAAAGTGCCAATGCAGAGGGCTTGTTCTTTCAGCTGATTGTGCGCCTTCACAAATATTCCCTTGGCCGCAACAACTATGCCAACAGCATCCACTGGCAACGGGGACTCATGCTCGACAACGACTACAACGGTTGCGCCCTACTCGAACACATCGGCAACGACGTAAAAATCACTGTCCGTGCTGCCTATCCAGAACGCTTCCTCTCTTACCTCACCGAAGAAGTCAAATGGCTGGTGGAAAGCTTCTGGGAAGGGCTCAACTGCAAAATTATGGTGCCCTGCATTCACCCCTGCGGCATGGAACAGCCGGGCACTGGGCGGTTTGAAGTGGAAAAACTAATCGCTAGCAAAAAGAAAAAGCGACCTGAGTTCCCCTGCCCTGTTTCTGGCTGTGACGAGTGGCAAGACATCGATCAGCTCCTGAGTAATGCACCTGTTGCTCAACCTTCTGCTCCGGAGGTACTGAGTGAACAGTTAAATGATGTGAAGGATACACTGCAGGTTATTCGCCAAGAGTTACGCGTCAAAGATGGGCTTGATCGCAAACGATATCAAAACCTGAGTAAGCAGCAGCTTGCCACTATGAGCCGTGTTGATGAGCAGTTTGCCTACCTGATGCAAGCGCTTACCGACGAAGCTAAAGACGGTCCTCGCCTGTTCAGCTTTAAGCCCCTTGACCCAGGCTTTTTCGATCGTCCCAAATGGGTCGCCGAAAAATTCCAACTCACCCTCTGGTGCGAACATGCCCGCAAACCACTGCCCGCCCTCAATAACGGCAGCCAACAGGGCATCTACGAACTCGAACTCAACCGCGAATGGTTCACCAGAGCCGTTCCCTACTTCAAACTCCTCACCGGCACCCTCAGCCTGGTTCTCCCCGTCGCCGCATCCACCACCCAGTTCATGCTCGATGACGCCACCTACAAAGGCATCCAAGAAGAACTCGACCTCGGCCAAAAAAGCCTAGAGTTTGGCATCAAGGGCAGTGATATCGCCGTAGACTGGCAAACCAAACGCGATTCAGCCGAGTTTGAGCAAGGTGATGCCATTCGTGCCCAAGGAGCTATGCTACCTGAACTCCATGGGTTTCTAGAAGAGAAAGATCCTGGCTTTGGTGGCTTGAAAAAAGTGCAAAACAAACGTCGCGAATTTCTATGGGTGCATCCTCAGTTTGTTGACGAATACTGATCGCTTCTTAATCCTGGAGAAATGATTGCACTGAATAGAGCCATGTCCTCGACTATTTATCATCGGTAAATGTAAAATACGGTCTGACCAAACATTTTGGTCATTGCCAGCTAATTCTGGCAGTCGGCAGCCCGTCACTGACACCAAGGAAATCCTTGCCCATGAAAGTCATTTATGACCCCGATAAAGATATCCTTCAGATTGCTTTCGTCTCGGCTGTAATTGAGGAAACCACACAGATTTCCCCTGGGCTGATACTGGACTATGACGAAGACGGCAAGGTGATTGGCTTAGAAGTCCGAAAAGCTTCCACTAAAACGGACAGCCCCTATGCCATCTCCTTTGATGTGGGTGAGGCCAATCTTAATAAGCCTTTGCCTAGCGTCAAAGAATAGCGTTGATAACGCCTATTCTTTAAGGGACGACATGCTTCTCTTGCATAAGGCTCATTCCTTAAAAGCAACTATGTCGTAAAAAACAGCCCCTTAAAAGTTATCGTTCGTTAACTTTTAAGCCCATATTTGAGCCCCTAGCAGGTTGTTGTAGATCATCAGTCAACAATAATGAGTTTTAGACTGGAGAGTGTTGGAACCGCTTCCAACCACTCGCCGTTCTAACCCTATTTTCATTTGAGTTGACCATGGCAAAGCCTGTGAGAATTTTGATGTGTGCGCCGCAGCACTACGACGTTGATTATGTAATCAATCCGTGGATGGAGGGCAATATCCATCGCTCGTCACGGGATCTGGCCCAGGAACAGTGGAATGGGCTCCATAAGATTCTCAAGGAACATGCGATCGCAGAATTGGTTGAGCCCCAACCTGGGTGGCCAGACATGGTATTTACGGCCAATGCCGGGTTGGTCTTGGGTGACACCGTTGTACTCAGTCGCTTTTTCCACCCTGAGCGCCAGGGGGAAGAACCCTATTTTCAGCAGTGGTTTGAAGAGCAGGGCTACACCGTACACACATTGCCCCAAAATTTGCCCTTTGAAGGAGCCGGAGATGCCCTGATGGATCGAGCCGGAGGCTATCTGTGGGCCGGCTATGGCTTTCGCTCAGAGCTGGACTCCCATCCTTACCTGGCCGAGTGGCTGGATGTTGAGGTGCTCTCCCTACGGTTGATCGACCGCCGATTTTACCACTTAGATACCTGCTTCTGTCCGCTGACCAACGGTGACCTGCTCTACTATCCTCCCGCCTTTGATACCTATTCCAACCACCTGATTGAACGACGCATCCCGGTGGAAAAACGCATTGCCGTGGATGAAGTAGATGCGGTCAATTTTGCCTGCAACGCGGTCAATGTGGGCCAGACTATCGTGATGAATAGCGCCAGCGATAGCCTTAAGCAAACCCTGACAGCACGAGGGTTTACTGTCATTGAAACGCCTCTCACCGAGTTTTTAAAGGCAGGTGGAGCCGCCAAGTGTTTGACGCTCAGGGTCACTGAACCCCGCCCAGATTCTCCGCAGGTATCGTCTATTCAAAGTCGTACCGTGCAGCTAGAGGGGCATTTGCTCGATTCTGGTCTAGTCAACCAGGCCCTGGACACGATTGTGTCCGGTGGTGGCAGCTTCCAGGTATTGAACTTTGACCTAGGTAAACAGCGACAGGATATCTCAACCGCAAAGGTTAAGGTCTCGGCCCCTGACGCGGCAGTCATTGAAGACATTATGGGGCAGCTGGTGGATCTGGGGGCGGTGGTGACATCGGACGATGTTTCCTCTGATGCCCATTTAGAGCCTGTGGTGCAATCAGGGGTGGCACCGGATGATTTCTATGTAACCGCCATCTATCCGACGGAGGTATCCATCGGTGGACAGTGGATTCGGGTGCAGGGGCAGCGGATGGATGGGGCCATTGCCATCACCAATACTCCAAACGGGCCAGTGGCTCGCTGTAAGCTGCTGCGGGATCTGCAACCAGGAGAATCCGTCGTTGTCGGCAGCGAAGGCATTCGCACTAGGCGTACCGCCACCACCCTCAAAAAAACGTCCACAGAAGAGTTTAGCTTTATGGGGGCCGGCGTCTCTAGCGAGCGGCGGGTGGAGCTGGTGGTGGAACAAATCGCCTGGGATTTGCGCCGGATCCGCGACCAGGGGGGCAAGGCAGTCGTCACCGCAGGTCCGGTGGTGATCCATACGGGCGGCAGCCAACATCTGCGGCATCTGATTCGCGAAGGCTATGTCCATGGTCTGCTGGGGGGAAATGCGATCGCAGTTCACGACATTGAGCAGTCGCTGATGGGTACGTCCCTTGGCATGGATATGAAGCGCGGTGTTTCAGTCCACGGTGGTCACCGCCATCACCTCAAAGCCATCAATGCTATTCGTCGCTGTGGCAGCATTGCTAACGCAGTGGAACAGGGCATTTTACAAAGCGGTGTGATGTACGAATGCGTCAAAAACAACGTGCCCTTTTCCCTGGCCGGGTCAATTCGCGATGATGGGCCGCTGCCCGATACCCAAATGGACTTGCTCCAGGCCCAGACCGACTATGCTCGCTTGATTGAAGGAGCAGACCTGATTTTAATGCTCTCAACAATGCTGCATTCCATCGGCGTAGGAAACATGACCCCTGCGGGCGTAAAAATGGTGTGCGTGGATATTAATCCAGCGGTGGTGACAAAATTAAGCGATCGCGGCTCCCTAGAATCCATCGGTGTGGTGACCGATGTGGGCCTGTTTTTGAGTCTGCTGGTTAATCAGCTCAATAAGCTCACCGGAGAGTACGCTCGGGTTTAGGGCCATCCATCAACCCTTGGGACAGAAGCCAGACGCAACACCCTAAAATCGTGCTCTGTGAGCGCCTAAATCAGCGCCTAAAGGCAAAAATGTCAGTGTGCCAGACTGCAACTTAGAAAGACCATGAGTCCCTATAATAGGATTCTTAAATAAACTTAAAGGTTCTTACTGGTCTATGCCTGAGCATGGGTTCCGTGATGGAATATCACGGCTTTCTACAATTCGACCAATGGGTGTCTATGCCCTGTCAGGACTGGCGACAGATGGTGAGCGCTTCTTTTCTGTCGACACGGTGAGGGGTTACCTGATCGCGGTTGACCCACACACCAACAACACGGTTATCCTGAACCCGCATCAGCTAGAAGACAAGGAGTGGATGAACGCACTCGGGCTGTCTCTCTGGCAAAACACATTTTGGTTTGCCAGGGATCAGGAAGTGTTTTGGTGTGATTTCGCCAACGCTGACCCGTCAGCCGACAACACCGTAAAGCCCACCCTGTTTGCCCGCCTGCCCTACCCTGTCGCCGGTGTTGCCATTTGGGACACCACTGTCTATGTCAGCTGTCAAAAATCTGGCTATATCCACCTGTTTGATCGCAATACGGGTGAACCGCTAGAGAAATTCCCGCAGCCTGGTGTTGGACCAGAAACCTTAGCCACCACTGAAGCAGGGCTGTGGGTATGTGACCAGACCGAACAAACTGTTTATTGTCTGGACCGAACAACCGGCAAGATTCAACTC
Source organism: Cyanobacteria bacterium J06554_1 (assembly GCA_038534515.1). Lineage (GTDB taxonomy): Bacteria > Cyanobacteriota > Cyanobacteriia > Phormidesmidales > Phormidesmidaceae > Leptothoe. The sequence goes on along the minus strand of JBCAWO010000052.1, from coordinate 24,358 downwards.
AGTGCCCTCACCCCCTACAGTTCACCCACCGGCATCACGTTCCATCACCCTACCGACGACGAAGCACCTGTCTGCTATATCGTCTATGCCGATGAAGAACCCTACATTCGCGATAATCCCAACGCAGAGTCACCCTATGAACTCACCTTTCGCGATCGCACCTTTATCCACCCGCTGTATCTTCATACCAACCCGACCGAGCACTGCACCCTCTCCAACGGTTATCTGGTGGAATTCTCCTATGCGGAAGAAATCATGCCCCTGGATGCCATCACCCTCAACAACGTCGAGTGGCGCATTGCTCTACCGTCTAACACTTTGCGCCAACGCGTCCGTCACGTAGAACCCATTGGTCATCCGTTCACAATTGAAGAACAAAACGGACAACAGGTGGCCGTCTTTCGGTTTGACCAAATTAAGCCTTTTCAAGGCGGACTCCTGGGCTGGAAAGCCACCATGGAAATGTACAGCCTCAAATATAGTCTCACCCCCGACGATATTGACGCGGACAAGCCGTTACCAACCGAGCTAGAGCGCTATCTCATCGATGATGACGATTTAGCCATGAACACCGCCACCATACAGCAGGCGGCAAAAGCAGGTGCAGGGACCGAAACCAACGTGTTGCGTAAAATGCTCAAGATTCGCAACTATGTCTATGACCGGCTCTCCTACGGTATCCAACCCACCATTGATACCCCCGATGTGGCCCTAGAGCGGGGCACTGGTTCCTGTGGGGAATATGTGGGCGTACTACTGGCCCTCGCTCGCTTAAACGGTATTGCCTGCCGTACCATCGGTCGCTACAAATGTCCGCCCCATCCTGACCACCGCCATCTGCCCCTAGAACCGGACTTTAACCACGTTTGGCTAGAGTTTTACGTTCCCGGCATTGGCTGGCTGCCAATGGAATCCAACGTGGACGATGTGATCGAACGGGGTCCCTATCCTGAGCGTTTCTTTATGGGACTCGCCTGGTACCACACCGAACTTGGCAAGGGGATCCCCTTTACCAAGATGACGGCCGACGATAAACCCGAAGATTTCTCATTACGCGATTTGGCGATCAACCATATTCGCTTTCGCATACTCGATGAACTGAACCCTGGCGAGACCAGAGTCAACCATGAGTAAGTCTCTTGTTAACAACTTTATTAACAAATACGTGGTGATTGATTGATGACTAATCCCTATTCCCTAATGATCCACGGCGGATCGGGTTGTTTAGCCGATCTCAAATACGAAGCGGGTGAAGGCGATTTCCGACAAAGCATCAACGCAGTTTTAGCCCAGGGGCGTCAGCGTCTTGAAAGCGGAGCGCGCGCCTTAGATGTGGTCGAGTATTGCGTCTCACTATTAGAAAATGATCCGCTCTACAATGCCGGTCGCGGGTCTGTGCTCAATGCTAAAGGCCATGTGGAAATGGATGCGGCCCTGATGAATGGCTCTGATTTGCGGGCTGGGGCTGTGGCTTGCGTGAGGGAAGTAAAAAATCCGATCGCTGTGGCACGTCAGGTGTTGGAACATGGGCAAAATGTTCTGCTAGTCGGGGAAGGCGCTATGGAGTTTGCTAACCTGTGCAATCTGGAGCGGTGCCACGAGGATTACTTTATTACCCAAGCTCGGATTGAGCAGTTAAAAGAGGCCAAAGCCGCAGGGCGCATCACGTTAGATCATGAACGGGTAAAGCCATCAGAAAAGTTAGGCACGGTCGGTGCGGTTGCTTACGATTTAAATGGCGATCTGGCGGCGGCCACATCTACCGGAGGTCTGGTGAATAATCACTGGGGCCGTGTTGGAGATACACCCATCATCGGAGCTGGCGTGTTTGCTGATAATGAGTCCTGTGCGGTGTCGGCTACAGGCTATGGGGAAGAGTTTTTGCGAACAGTGTTGGCAAAAACAATTGCTATGTTTGTGCAGTGGCGCGGTATGGATGTGGAAACAGCGGCAAAGGCTGGCGTTGAGTATTTAGTAAATCGGGTACGCGGCGAGGGCGGTGTGATTGTTATTGATGGATTGGGGCGCTGTGCGACAGCTCAGTCAACAACAGGTTTGATCTGTGGCTGGATTGAACATGGAGGAGAGGCCCACTGCACTTTAGGATGAGTCAAGGCATCAAAAAAATTCAAATGTACTAGGATACAATCAAGCTTGCAGGATTCTGCCTCAAGCAGCGTTCTATCTAACCCACTGTCCTGGTCCAAATAATTGTCAGTCATAGACTGGAAATCCAGGGCGATGATTGTATTGCAGGAGAGAGTGGTCATGGGTGACTTAAAGACTCTATTAGCCACAGATGTTTGGGTAGAAGCCACTTGGGCAGAGTACCTGAAAACTATCGAAGCTCCTGATTTTGAAAAGGCAAGGGGCTATTACCATAAAGGCCACATGAGGGTTGAAATGTTACCAGTTGGTCACGATCATGCTGCGGATAATTCGACAGTGGATTTTGCGGTGCAGCTGTTTTGTACGGTGAAGGGCATTGCGTTTAAGGGATTAGTTAATTGCAGCTATCGCAAAACTGGCATCCAGGAGTGTCAACCTGATTTGTCGTATTATTTGCGGGATAAGGCGCAGGTGATCCCGTGGGGAACGGCAGTGGTAGATTTGAACCTATACCCGGCACCTACTTTGGTAATTGAGATTGCGGTGTCTTCATTGTTGGATGATCAAGGGAATAAGCGTTCTCTGTATGAGGAGTTGGGGGTGGCAGAATACTGGGTGGTGGATGTGCAGGCGGCTCAGATTTTGGCCTATGAGATTGCTGATCGGGGTAGTAAGCGGATTGATGAGTCGAAGGCTTTGACGGGGTTAAGTATGGCTGCACTGGAGGAAGCTATAGGCCGCAGTCGGCAACAGGATCGGGCACAGGTTGGTACCTGGTTGTTGGAACAGTTTCAGAATTAGGTAGAAGTTTTAGAGTTGGACTGTTCATAATTGAGTTCAAGTGCGTTGCAAAAGCTGTACAGTCCCGTAAGTTTTTTTGGGTGACACTTCAACACATACCGCAAGTACTATGGAATCGAATGAATCCAATTTGTCCTAGCCTTGTTTAGATAACAGTTCCAAGTTCTCATAAAGAGCTTCAATGTTGTACATAACCCCAATACTCTCAAGCTCCATTTGCTCACCAGCCCGATATACCTGAGGCAACCAGAGATTGTCTGACTTACGCTGAAATCGCTCCACCAAAACCTGCTTTTGATGGACCAGCACATACTCTTCTAGCTCTGCAACAGATTTGTAGTCAGAAAACTTATCTCCTCGGTCAAACGCCTCGGTCGAATCCGACAACACTTCTATAATCAGTTTCGGATGCAGGATAAAGTCTTCATCAGAAACACGATCCCGATCATCACACGTTACTGCCAAATCTGGATAATAAAAATAATTTAGCTCTGGCAAACGAACCTTCATATCTACGGCATAGGAAATGCAGTCCTTTCCCCGTAGATGATTTACCAATAGCGCTGAAAGATTGCCTGTAATAATGACATGGGCCTTGCTCGCCCCCGCCATCGCTACAATTTGCCCTTGCAAGTACTCATGCTTGATCGGACTGACCCGCTCAATTTCCAAGTACTCCTCAGGCGTAAAATAGGCATAGCTTTTGCTCAGAGCCATAGTACTTATTCGAACATCATTGTAGACAAGTTAAGCATTTTCTCAAAAAAGCTATACCGGTTGAAGGACTTCCAGCTCTCCCTAACTTTGGGAACTAGGGTTTAAAGCCCCCAAAGTTGGGGGTTGGGGGCATGGACAAAGGACAATTTCTTTTCAGAAAAGTCCTTGTGTTGCTGGATTCACCTGTTAACCTCTACTCTCTTAGCTTGCCATAGACATAGCCATTCTGACTTCGTGAAATGTCCGACCTTGGCTAACCCATCCCCTCAATCGGAGCAAAACCCTGCCGCTGAATATTCTCTGTAACCGTGCGGGGGTCTAAAAACTGGAGCAGATAGTCTGGACCACCGGCTTTTGACCCCACACCTGACAGCTTAAATCCACCAAAGGGCTGCCGAGAGACAATTGCTCCCGTAATGCTGCGATTGATGTAAAGATTCCCCACCTCAACGTCTGCTTTAGCCTGGTCAATATGGGATGGGGTGCGGGAATAAAGTCCTCCGGTGAGGGCAAAGTTTGTATTGTTGGCGATTTCTAGCGCTGCTTCAAAACTCTCTGCTTTGATCACCGATAGCACCGGACCAAAAATCTCTTCTTGGGCGAGAGAACTCTGGGGATCCACATCAGTAAAAATTGTCGGCCCGACAAAGTAGCCCGTTGCCGGAGTAGACAGCTCCAGGGCCAACGTGGCCTGGGTTTTCCCCTGGTCAATTACCTGACGAATCCGTTTCTGGGCCGCCGCATCAATGACTGGACCCACTTTAGTGCTGGGCTCAATCGCCTTGCCCACATTGAGGGACTTAGTTGCCTCTATCAGCCGGGCTACAAACGTGTCGTACACCGAGGCCAGCACAACCACGCGGGAGCAGGCAGAACACTTCTGGCCGCTATAGCCAAAGGCAGAATAAACTACCCCTTGCACCGCCTGATCTAGGTCTGCACTTTCATCCACGATGATGGCGTTTTTACCCCCCATTTCTGCCACTACCCGCTTTAGATGGCGCTGACCGGGCTGCAGAATAGCGGCATTGGCATAGATTTGACAGCCCACGTCTTGGGAACCGGTGAACACAATCATGTGCACATCGGGATGCTTTACCAGATGGGAGCCCACGGTGGAACCAGAACCGGGAATGTATTGGAATACCCCGTTGGGAATACCTGCTTCTACTAAGATTTCGGTGAGCTTAGCGGCGATGACGGCAGTGGCGGCAGCGGGCTTAAGCAGAGCGCAGTTGCCGGTGACCAGGGCGGCGACGGTCATGCCGGTGGGGATGGCGAGGGGAAAGTTCCAGGGGGAAATGACGAGGACAATGCCCTTGGGGCGGTAGCTGTAGCGATCGCACTCCCCCGCTACGTCATAAACCACGCCCGCATCTAACCGTTCCATCTCAGCGGCATAGTACCGACAGAAATCTGCGGCTTCTGACACTTCCGCATCGGCCTGGTGTAGGGGCTTTCCTGCTTCAAACACCATCCAGGCATTCAGCTCGTGGCGGCGCTGCTCTAACAGGTTCGCTGCGCGCCGTAGGATGTCAGCTCGGTCTGATGCAGATGTCTTTTTCCAGGTGGTGAAGGCGGCTTTGGCAGCTGCGATCGCAACTTCCGCCTGGTCAATGGTCACCTGTCCCACAGCACCTACAACCTCGGTCGGTTCTGATGGGTTCACCGATGGCAGTGTGTTCTCAGTCTGTACCACTGCACCATTAATCAATGGCCAATAGGGTTTTCCTAGCTGCTGTTTAACCGTTGCTAGGGCCTCGGCAGCCTTGTTTCTAGCGGCTGCGATCGCAAAGTCCGTATCAGCAGCTGGTTGAAATGATAGTTGGCCCTCTTTAGGCAAATTCTTGTCATTATCAGCATCCCCCTCACCCCAAACAGGCGGCGCTAACAACTCGTCAGTGGCCACATTGGTAACACTCTGACGCAGAAAAGAACTGTTGGCCGTATTCTCCAACAGCCGTCGAATCAGGTAGGCCATACCAGGAATCAAATCGCCGTAGGGGCAGTAAACCCGCACCCGATGACCGCGCTTGGCTAAGGCCGTAGCCAGGTGGTCCGCCATGCCGTAGAGCACCTGAAATTCGATCTGTCGCTGGGGAATCCCTAAAGTCTCGGCGATGGCAATGGCATAGGCCTGGGAGCGCACATTATGGCTGCCGATGGCGGCATAGAGATGCTCGTGATTTGCCAACAGCAACCGCGTCATATGTTCAAAGTTGGCATCGGTGGACGACTTATGGGTGTAAACCGGGGTGGGCCAATGGTTTTGGCGGGCAATAATGGTCTCCTGGTCCCAGTAGGCTCCCTTGACCAGACGCACGGTGATAGGGTGGCCGCGCTCCTTGACCCAAGCAATCAACCCTTGCAGGTCAGCGTAACTGTCCCGCAGGTAGGCCTGGAGGGTAAGGCCAATGTCGGTGCGATCGCAAAATTCATCCTCGAGCAGCAGTGCTTTCAACGTGGTCAGGGTGGCCTCTTTGTAGCGATACTGCTCCATATCAAAGTGCACCGCCACACCAGCTTTTTGAGCTTTACGAAGCAGTTGTCGGATGCGATCGCTCACCCTAGCCCCGGAGCCCGCCACATCCAGCGGGTCAAACTGAGAGTAGAACGCTGTTAGTTTAACGGTCACCTGAACCCTGGGTAAGGCAGCCCCATCGGCTTGATCCACCTGGGACACCTCTGACCATTTTTGAGCCGCATCCGCAAGCTGGGTCATCAAGGTTAAATACTGATCCAGATAGGCCTGGGCCTCAGTTTCGGTAATGACGGCCTCCCCCAGCACGTCCATGGTAAAGGTCATGGACTGCTTGCGGAGTTTTGTGATGGTCTTGCAGGCTTCCGTCAGGTTTGAGCCCGCGATATATTTACGAGCCAGTGTTTCCACCGCTGTTGAAAGTGTTGTGGCCGCCGCTTTTCCAGCCATGGAGTCCGCTGCGGTGAAATTGAGTAACCCCTTTAGGGCAGGCGGTAGCTCCACGTCTTCATCACTGAGATACGCCTGCAGATGGCAAGCCACTTCTGCCTTGGTAGTCAAGGAGGGCAAACAGTCAATCAGCCGGAATAGCTGTACCCGTAAACCAGGGTTATCCATGGTCCAGCTCAGCAGCCGGTCATCCCAGCGCAGCTGATCCTGCATCTTGGCTAACAGAGAGCGCCTCTGGGTACTTTCTGCCAGGAGCTCCGTTGCAATTGCTCGGATGTGTGTCTCATTAACGATCTGAGGCTCGGATTCAATACCGATGGTACGCTCAAAACCCATATTCAATTCAACGCTCCTGCCGTCTGTCTATCTATATGATGTCTCGCTTTTTAGGTAATCCGAAATCCGAATTCATTAAACCCGATTAAAGATAGACAACCCTGTAGGGGCATTCCCTTGTGGATGCCCTTCGATACTGGGCACTATCAGCCAGGAGCTCGCATAAGGAGTCACTCCTATAAAAACAATCCCCTCAACCCCATCTATCTAGAGAAAGGAGCCAAGGGGAACGATATCTAGACTGCAACAGAGCTAATCTGCTGCTGGTTTTACTGACCGCCTACGGCCAGGGCTTCTAGGGTGGACGGGTCCAAGGGCGTATCTGAAGTATCCGATACAGCATCCTCAGGAGTATCCACAATCGGATCACGCGCCTGAATTAACTCAATGGTCCGACTTACCTGCTCCGGGAAAATCACCACCAGCGCATCCTTGGGAGCATGCTCCAGCGCACATTCAATGGCCGCCGTCTCATCCAGCTGCACCACATGGGATGCAGAGGACTGATCCGCCTGGGCAATCCCCTGAACAATCAAACCAGCAGCACTCCCCGCCGGACGCCCTCGGCCATCATCATCCTCCTTGACAATAATGTGATCAAAGAACGTTGCCGCCAGCTGCCCCAAACCGATCAGGTCCTCATCTCGGCGATCTCCCGGTCCACCCACTACACCAATCGTTGGCCCCGACCAGTTTTTGACAAAGCCGCCCACCGCCTCATAACCAGCAGGGTTGTGGGCATAGTCCACCAGCACATGGTACTGCCCCATGTTGAAAAGATTCATTCGTCCCGGTGCTTGCTGAGCCGAGGCTTCAAAGCTACGTAACGCGGCTCGAATCTGCTCCACCTTAATCCCCTGCACAAATGTGGCCAAGCTAGCCGCCAGCGCATTGGCAATCATAAACGGAGCCCGCCCGCCCAGGGTAAGCGGCACCTTTTCAACATTTTCAATCCGGTGCACCCATTCATTTTGCAGAATGACAATGTGCCCATCTTGGTAAACAGCCGCAATGCCTCCATCCCGCACGTGGTCTTGCACCAGGGGATTCTCCGGATCCATCGAGAAGTAGGCCACCTTGCCAATGACCCGATCTGCCATCGCAGCCACCCGCTCATCGTCAGCATTGAGAACCGCATAGCCATCCCCATGGACGGCCTCTGCAATCACGCCTTTTACTCGAGCCATTTGGTCAATGGTGTCAATGTCTCCCAGACCCAGGTGGTCGGCAGCGACATTCAAGACCACACCGACATCACAGTGACGGAAAGCTAGCCCAGAGCGTAGAATGCCACCTCGGGCAGATTCTAATATGGCCATCTCCACAGTGGGATCCTGGAGAATCATCCGGGCGCTTTGGGGACCGGTAGTATCACCCTTTTCAATCAGGTGATCGCCAATGTAAATACCATCGGTGGTGGTAAAGCCCACTGCTTCGTGGACCTGCCTAGCAATGTGGGCAATCAGACGGGTGGTGGTGGTTTTACCATTAGTGCCCGTCACCGCCACAACCGGAATTCTAGTGGGAGTACCCGGTGGGAACAGCATCTGTAAAATCGGAGCCGCCACATTACGGGCCACCCCTTCACTGGGTGCCAAATGCATTCGCAAACCCGGTGCCGCATTCACTTCCAGAATTGCCCCATCTGCTTCACTCAGGGGCTTACTGATATCAGTCGTAATCACATCAATCCCAGCAATATCGAGATCGACAATTCGTGAGACTCGCTCCGCTAGCCACACCGTCTCTGGGTGAATGTCATCGGTGCGGTCAATGGCTGTGCCCCCCGTACTCAGATTTGCCGTTGCTCGCAGATAGGCCACCTGCCCCGACGCCAGCACCGTATTTGCGGTAAACCCTTGACGGTTAAGCATCTCGTCGGTGGAAGCATCCAGCTGAATCTGGGTTAGCACATTGTCGTGGCCATTACCACGGCGCTCATCCTGGTTCTCTAGTGCCACCAGCTCTGTAATCGTATGCTCACCATCACCCACCACATGGGCTGGCACCCGTTCCGCCACAGCCACCACCTGATGATTTACCACCAAAATTCGATGGTCGCGCCCTGCATAGAAGTGCTCTACGATAACGCCTCTGGAAATTTCCTTTGCCCGGTCATAGGCGATCTCTGCTTCCTGCCAGGAGCGAATATCTGTGGTAATGCCACGTCCATGGTTGCCGTCTAACGGCTTGATGACAATGGGATACCCTCCAAGCCGTTCAATGGTGGTTTCGAGCTCATCAAAGGCGTAGATCAGCTGACCTACCGGTACAGGAGCACCCATATTTTCCAGAATGGCTTTGGTGCGCTCTTTATCGCAGGCCAGCTCAACACCCAGCACATTACTGGACGATGTCAGAGCCGCCTGCACACGCTTTTGATATTTGCCATAGCCCAGCTGGAACAGATCACAGTTTTCCAGCTCCATCCAGGGAATACCGCGGGCTTCGGCTTCATTCATCAAAGCATCCGTGGTGGCACCCAGAGCGGCTTCACTGCGAAGCTCCCTTAAGTCTACTAAATCGGTTTTTAGCTCAGCCTCAGGATATGTACCCGTTTCCACAATGCTTTGGCACAGACGCACAGCGGCACGGGTGGCATAGCGACCAGCGGCTTCGTTTTGATATTCGACAACTACCTGATAAATGCCGGGGGTGCAAGTTTCCCGCGTGCGGCCAAAACCAACCGTCATACCGGTCAGCACCTGTAACTCGAGGGCCACGTGCTCCACAATGTGACCCATCATGGTGCCTTCTCGCACACGACTTAGAAATCCGCCTCGGCACCCTGGTGAACAGTGATGTTCCTCAAGACTTGGGAGCACCTGCACTAACCCATCATAGAAACCAGGCAGGGTATCAGAAGGGCTGTCAGCTAGCTCTTCTAAATCCAGGCGTACCACAATGAGCTGGGGACGACGGATACTCCAATAGTTGGGACCGCGAAGGGTGCGAGTGTGCAGAATTTTCATAGGCGATTAAAAAGTGTTTGTGTAGATGCCAGCAGCAATCGAGCGCAGCCTCTAAATTTTGTGTGCAATGCTTGCATCCCTCACATCTAAAGAAGGCTGCATAAGGACAAAGCATTAAGGCACTGCTTTAGGCTGAGCGCTTAATTCATATGTATTTTTGTTAATTCGATTACGGTTGTCATCGATCTTAAGTGAATGATCTGAAACTTTGACCGGAATATTGGATAAAAAGAACACCAAATTAAACGCAATCCTTGAAAAGTGCTCAGGGTTCAAGGGAACCTCAAAGACCTTGATTGAGCTTACTCCAGTTCTTTAGGTGGCCATGTTGCTCAATACAGCCACCGTTGGGTTGGATCAAGGCCATGGCCATTTGTCACCTTTTCCTGACATTGCTTAACACTTAACTGAGCGCAGTCATGCGAAAAATGCATTTTTTACATGCATTTTTCGCGGTTCATACGGTGGAGTCAGGGGTTTCTAAAAGCTCCCTTTGGTAAAGCTCCCTTTGATATAGAAGGGGCACATCTACCTCAAGGTTTTGCTCAAACGCCATGGTAAGCTGCGCTTTTAAAAATTGGATACGTGGCCAAGGCTAGGAACACAGACCGCACGACGTTTGTAGTCGTAATGATCGCCTTCGTTAAGGACATGCACCCTGAGGTCATGGAGGCTGAGGGGAGATGTATCACCTGAACGGCGATAGTTAGTGTGGGTTAATTCCCTTGGATCAATAACGGTGATCGAGCCCTTGCCCATGACCTCAAAGGTGCCATCGCCCTTAAACGCGGCACAGGTATCTTCGTCAATGCCAATACCTAGCTTGTCGGGGTGGGCTGCGATCGCACTCATCAATCGCGCCATCCGATTACGGTTATGAAAGTGCTGATCCACCAGTAGCTCAGGAATAATCCCCAAACCGTCCATCAAATCCACCAGGCTGCGATTTGGCGATTCCCCACTGCTGCCGCCTGAAATCATCTTCTCACCCATCACCGCCGCACCGGCACTGGTCCCAGCCAGCACCAGCGTGCCCACATGCAGGCGTTTCTTAATGGTGGTCAAGAAGGTACTCCCCTGGATGAACTCAAATAAACGCACCTGATCGCCACCGGAAAGAAAAACTCCCGTGCAACTATCTAGCAGCTCGAGCCAACGGTCTTCATCACATTCATTCGGGCGTCGAATATCAAGTACCTGAATGGTTTGGGCTCCCATTTGGCTAAAAATGCTGCGATAGCGCTCACCGACAACGCCAGGTTCCTGGGACGCACTGGGAACGATGCCGATCGTCGCTTGCTTGCCACCAGCGCTATTAAAGAAATTACTGAGGATGATACGCTGACCGACCTTATCTTCTGCCCCTCCAATTACCATGATGGGGTACTGGGTCGGAGTTACCATAGCGTGCCAAACAAAAAGAGATTTTACTCGCGCATTCACGCGCTAGTAAGTAGTAAATCATATAGTCGCGAGGCTAACAAAGTCCCAAAATATTTCCCCCAGAAGAATAAGAAAGTAGACAGCTCTGGGGCTTTTTATTGTCTGCGAATTTTATTGTCTGCGAATATCTAAAGTCATCACGTCATCAATTTAAAACGTTTTGCGCCCCATCCCATCAAACGAAAGCCGTTGCTGATTTAAGGGATACACCGATCTGCTAAAAATGACCCACGTCAGCATGTTGCAGCTAAGATCATCCCCAAAAGCCCTAACACCGAACCAAGCCAACCAACTAACGCATTAGTTGCAAACCTGCATAAACATCAGTGGTCGGCAGTATACTCAAACAAATTTTTGAGGGGCTGTACCACCGATGCGCGATAGCTTTTTACTAAGTCGAGTTTTACTTCAGTTTGGCGAAGATGCAGCAGATGTCATCGCAGATCTATCAGCAGCGGCCATGACCCCCGACGGTAGCCTGTGGGTTGGCTCAGACGAATGCATGGCGGTTGAGCGACTACAGCGGGTGGAGAGCTGTGTGTATGGCAATCACGAGGCCTTTCAAATAGGAGACTTTGTAGAGCTCTTTGATCAAGAGTCAGAAATTGATATTGAAGCCTTGGGCTATTCCGAAGGATATCTGTGGGTGATCGGCTCCCACAGTAGCAAACGCAAAAATGCAAAGGGGAAGAGCACCCAAAAAGATATTCAGCGGTTATCCACGATAAAACACGATATCAATCGCTATTTACTAGCTCGTATCCCCGTTATCAAGGGGAAACTTGTCAAGTCTTGCCAGCTGTCTGACGGGACTCAGCTGACAGCAGCAACACTCCGCAAAACAGAAGAGAATAATGTTTTGATTCAGACATTAAAGGACGATGAGCACATCGGTCCCTTTTTAGACATAGACCTGCCCTCAAAAGATAACGGCTTAGATATTGAAGGCATGGCCGTGGCTGGACATAAAGTCTTTTTAGGCTTGAGAGGTCCAGTTTTAAGGGGCTGGGCAATTATTTTAGAGCTGGAACTAGAAGAAGATAAGCCAGGGGTTTTATCTCTCAAAAAACTAGAAAAAGGCAAGCTATATCGAAAGCACTTTTTGAACCTGGATGGTCTCGGGGTAAGGGATCTATATTTGCAAAATGAGGATTTATTAATCCTGGCGGGACCGACGATGACACTTTCTGGAGAACAACAGGTATTTCGATTAAAGGATGTGCTCCATCACGATGGTGACCGCATTTGGTATGGGGAAGACGATAATCTAGAAGCCTTATTCGATATTCCCCTGACCATGGGTAGCGATTTTGCTGAGGGCATGACCCTATTCCCCTGTTTGGGCTACCAAGATAGCCTCCTGGTCGTCTACGATCGGCCTGATAAAAGCCGTTTGGTGGGAGAAGACGCCGTGCTCGCGGATGTGTTTCGCTTACCGACTTAGGTGAAATGCCCAGGTCATAAAGCCAATGGCAATACTAACGCTCAACGCCATGGCAAGGCGATGGCCAACAAAAGAAGACATGGGCGGTTAGGAGGGCACTAGGGACTTCGCAGCATCAATACAGGTAGCCAGAGGGGCATCGGTTTTGATGGCTTGGGTATCGAGGTGGGTGCGGGTCGCGCGGTAGTTGCCGGCACACAACGCATCAATCAATCGATCTCGCGATGGTGTATCCATTTGGCCTCGGCGACCAATTTCTGCAAGGGGATAGTAATAGGGAGGCATGGCAGCCTCTTTTACCATGATCGCCAACAGCTGCTGCACTGTCTGAGGCCAACGCCATTGATTGGCTAACGCTGCCATCTGGGCCACATAGTCTCCATTGTGGAGGGGGCCTAACCACATCGGACCGCTGACAACGGGGGCGGTGCCGCAGACCTCACAGCCTAGCTGGCCTAACTGTCGCCAGTCGGCGGTGCGAAACTGACCACAGCCGTAGCAGTAGGCTAAAAATCCGTAGGGGTATTTCTTTGGTCGTGGCAACACCCTCACCATCGCTCGATGGATAGTGCCATTAAAAATGGAAAAAACCGGCTGAATGTGAAAGCCTCGCTCAGCTGCTTTTTGAGCCGCACAGCCAATTAACAGCCGTAGCCCCTGCTCATGGACAGCGGGATGGCTGCGGGCACAGGCACCATAAAGCTGGATGCTTTTGTCCACGGCATGCCCTCCCGTAGTGCGTCCGTCGGTGCTGGTGAGGTACAGCAGCCCGCCAAACTTGATGGCCCATAGCGCTGTGCTCACAAAGGAGGTGGGGCTGCCAAAGCTGTCGATGTCGATGAGGTCGTAGTAGTCCTGCTGCTCAGCACAGCTAAAAAATAGCTGATTTGCATCTTGATGTGTCAGGCGATAGGTGCCGGATGCCATACCCTGACACAGGTTCTGGCTGAGTACTGCGTGTAGCTCCGGATTACCTTCATTGGCCCACACACTATCAGCGCCAGATTCGAGGTGGTAGCGGAGGGGGCGCACACCGCAGCCAGTCATGGCATCGATGACGCGTAGCTGTGGGTGCTGCTGACGATAGATGGCGGCGGCCAGAACAGCTAAATCACGGCCTATTTGACTGGAGGGTCGGTAGAAAGCGTTTGCGATCGCAAACCTGGCCTTCCCCTCCTGACAATATCCTTCATCCGGTAGCCCACCAGCGTCCAAGGCCCCTTTCACAGCACCGCCTCAATGGCCGCCGCCAGCTGCTCGGCAGTCAAATCGGTAATCACAAACACCTCTTGCACCGATTTACCCTTGCGCGCAATCAGCTTAAACCCACCGCGAATTGGCACCGATACCTTCAGGCGCAGTGTCGGCGCATTGGAGCGCCCCCGACTAATCACCGCCGGAGTCAGCGTTTTGATTTTAGGATGGGCAGACAGCTTATGGAGTGTGGAAATCAGCCCTGGCACATGGGTGGAATGGTTTAGCACTACCCGTCCTTGGGGATTTTTGGGGGTAGAGGCCATGGGTTAGGCCTTCTCCAAAGGAGCCATGGTCAACCCGGCTCGAATTAACTGGCTGTGATACAGCTCCGCCTGCTCCAGGGGACCCACCCAAACCGTTGCCTGGCCTTCATAATGGACCTGATTTGTCAGCTTCCAGGCCTGGTCTGGAGTCATGTGGGGAATGTACTTTACCAGCGTTTCAGCCACATGTTGAAATGTATTGAAATCATCATTGAGCACAATAACCTTGTAGTTAGGATACGGCTGTCGGGTGGTTTGCTGAGCCCTTTCCTTAGTCACCGCTGGTGCCGCAGAGGTGGCCTGAACAGCTAACGTAAAAACTACCGCCTTCATAGAGTATGATTTCGCAAGGACAACGGACATAACGGTCTAACCATCGCCTATGGGAATGATCGTAGACGCCTTTAATATACAGTAACTACAAGTCCTGGGAGAAAGACCTGGAAGAGCGCCATGTAAGCATAGGCATGGGCCAAAACCAGTTAGTAAGGCGTCACCCTTATGGGTACCATGGTGAACAAAGTTTTGTACTGTAGGAAGCCATCCGAAAATAACCGTTGATTTACGGAGTTGTTTTCTCGGGGTTCGTTCTGCCCACACAACGACACTACATTTATCGCCAAGCAATTCGTTATTACTAAATGGGTAAGGAAACAAATATGAACAACTGGCGCTGGCTACAGGGCATCGGCATCGGCCTTCTCATAGCGGGTGGAGCCACTGCGGCCGCAGAGTCACTGCCAAAACCGCTACAACCGCTGCGGTTGTCCCAAAGCTATACAGATTTAGTCGCCGTATCGCTGTTTCAACACTACACAGCTGGCTACCCAGCCCCTGTCCTAACGGACGGCATGTCATCACGAGAAATCGACTCAATTCACATTACCTTTGTGCGCCGTCTGATTGGCGACGCTGGAGACGAAGGGGCCATCGTCGGGTACAAACTTGCTTTGAGCAATCCTCAAACCCAGGCACAGCTGGGGGTTAATCACCCTCTCTACGGTTTTTTACTGGAAAATATGCTGCTCGACAGCGGGGCCGAACTCCCAATCAAATTTGGCACTCGTCCCCAAGCTGAAGGTGACCTCATGGTGCGGGTGGGCAGTGCTGACATCAACCAGGCGGATACTGATTTAGAACTGCTGGCTGGATTGGATGCCGTTATCCCATTCTTAGAACTGCCTGACTTGGTTTACGAAGAAAATGCCCGTGTAAATGCCAGTGCTTTGGTGGCGGTCAATGTAGGCGCTCGGTATGGTGTCGTCGGTGATCCGGTTGAGCTAGAACCTGAAGATAGCGGTCTTGAGCAACTGGCGAATATTCGCGTTGTTCTAAACAACGATCGGGGTCAGTTTTTGGCGGAGGGCAACAGCACGGACCTCCTAGAGCATCCCATTAATGCCGTGCGCTGGCTACGCGATACCCTACAGAGCCAAGGGGTGGAGTTACAACCAGGAGACTTGCTGTCCCTGGGCTCGGTCACCTCCCTGGTGCCGTTAGAAGGTGACACCGACATTACGGGTATTGAAGCTCGCTATTTTGGTCTGAGCTCCGATGACCGCTCGGTTGACCTGGACGTGTCATTTGAGGTACCAGAGACGGACAGCTAACGTCCCTACACTCGGTTTTCACTTCCGTAGAATGTGCATTGTGAACTACACTTGCAAAGCCCCATAGCCAACGTCTGGATGCATACGGATAGTTGAGTATCAGGTTAGCCGTTGCCGCTCAAGGCTTATGGCGACATTTATTGTTCTATAGCAAACCGATGAATGCATTCATCGGTTTGCTGCGCACATAGCTGTTGCTAATTATGGCTTTCAACGATCACGTGTGACCTGAACTATGTGCGCCCAGCTATAACTAATCTGAGTAAAGGCAATCGTTATCCATCCGTTAGTTAACGCTGGCCGAAAAGTTCTCCTATATCCTGATAGATAACTAGCAGACATCTAAATAGGTGCATTATTCCCTGGAACTCAGTGAAATCTGTGTAGTCTCTACTACGTAGAGAGCTGTGGAATTTACGAGGGCAGCACCACGATTAACAACTGAGCATGTAGTGATGGGGCTAGCTTCTAAACTCCATACATGTGGCCTTAAAACAGTTTAGCCAAAAGAGCTTTAAAGCTCTCTACCCTCACAATTTTTGCGAGACAGTTTTCTGACTGGTCTACTCAAAAGTTACCGAAACAGATTCTGAAACCCCTGTAGTTAATCAGTAAGAAACATTAAACGCTTAGCACCTGCCCAAACAGCCGTTGTCAGTTAAAAAGTCGTCATGTCTATACGTTCGCACCTGATTCAAGCTTTGCTTGCTGCACTGATGGTTTCCGCCGCTAGTCCCAGCTATGCCGTTCAGTTTCCCAACACTAGCGATCGGGGTGCCCCAGCCCGTGGCCCATCCCTGGGTACCCGAGGGGAAATCTGTCTGGACCCGACAAATCGACCGTCTCTTACTTCGTTGCTGCCCCACAATGCGATCGCAACCGCCTTTGGGGCCACGACCGATATTCCCATGTCTCTGTGGTTCTACATTCCTGAAACCGGAGCCGCAGACGCAGAATTGACCGTTTTCAATGAACTTGGGGATACCACATTTCAAACAACCATCGAATTACCCAGCACACCAGGCACCATCCAGGTCATGCTGCCCCAATACCAGGCCGACGGCGTTACCCCCACGTTTGAGTCTGGCAGTCTCTACTACTGGGACTTTGCCTTGATCTGCGACCCCAACGACCGCAGCGACGACGTTTTGTTAGGGGGCGGCATTCAACGGATTGATGCGAGTCCAGACTTTCTAACCCAGCTCGATGCCGTGGCGGACGACCCGTTAGCCCAAGCCGAACTCTATGCCACCGCAGGGGCCTGGCAAGAAACCATCACCCTAGCCGCATCCCTTCGGGCTCAAAACCCCGATGCTTGGACCGAACTGCTAACCTCAGTAGATCTTGACTTCGTAGCGGACCAACCCATTATTGGGCAACCTGTCGGGCAAATCCCTGGGCAAACCGCCGAACAAACCGCCCCGATCGGATCGCCAACCGGGTCGTCAACCACCATGCCCAATGGCTCTGGAAATCTCCAGCGATTGCTAGAGGGCATCAACCCATAAGCCCCAATGAACCTGAAAAAGCTCCTATGGCAATGGCGAGGTGTGGCCATTGCCACACCGACGGTGACCCTATTCGTTGTCTTGCTAAGAATCGCAGGACTGCTGCAACCGTTAGAATGGCGGACCTACGATCAGTACCTACAGTGGCGGTCCGAAGCCAAAGACCCTCGTATTGCCATTGTGGGCATCGATGAAGAGGACATCCGACAGCAGGGGCAGGCAATTTTCTCAGACGCGGTCTATGCCGAGGCCATTCGCAAGCTTTCGGCCCAGGGACCCCGCGCCATCGGTTTAGATATTTTTCGGGACATCCCGGTTGAACCAGGTCACGCAGAGCTAACTGCTGTTTTTCGCAGCACGCCTAACCTAATCGGCATTCGCACAATCTTAGGCGATAACCAAGATCGCGATGCCATTGACGCAGCTCCTGTCCTGGCAGAGTTAGGGCAGATCGGCATTAATGACGGCATTGTCGATACCGACAATACGATTCGGCGAGGGCTGTTGCAGGTCACCACACCAGAAGGTGATAACGCCCCTAGCCTGGCCCTCTATCTGGCGCTACTGTATCTAGACGCCGAGGGTATCGCTCCTGAAGCTACGGACAAACAAGATGTCTGGCAGCTTAACGGGGCGACGTTTCGTCCCCTAAAAGCTAACGACGGCAGCTATGTGCGCACCGATGCCCAGGGGTATCAAACCTTGATTAACTACCGTGGGGGGAGTGAGTTTTTTGAAACGGTTCCCCTCAGAGACCTGCTCAACGACCAGCTCCCCGACAACTGGGCTCAGGATCGAGTGATTCTCATTGGCCCCGTGGCCGAAAGTCTCAAGGATCGATTTTTGGTACCCCACAGCAGTAAAATGCTGGCCCTGCCAAAATATATGGCTGGGGTGGAAATCCACGCCAATTTAACCAGTCAAATTATTGGTGCGGCCCTAGACGGGCGCACACTGATGCGTACCTGGCCCGAACCGATCGAAATTCTCTGGATTTTCCTATGGGCCACTCTGGGGGCGACCATTACCTGGCTACAGCGGAATCCGGGTAAGCGAACACTGCTGCGACAGATAACCCTGCTGGTTGCCATCGCTTCTATTTTAGTATTAGGGGCCTATGCGTTGTTCCTAGCGGGCTGGTGGGTGCCTGTGATTCCTCCCCTGATGGCCCTGGTCGGGGCGGCCACGGGGGTTAATACCTACCTGGCCCACAGCGCCAGCCAAATTCGTCGCACCTTTAACCGCTACCTGAGTGACCAGATTGTTGCCAATTTATTAGACAATCCCGAAAATCTAAAACTGGGGGGAGAGACCCGCGAGATTACCATCTTGACTTCAGATCTGCGGGGCTTTACAGCACTTTCAGAACAGCTATCCCCAGAAAAAGTTGTTGAGATTTTAAACCTGTATCTGGGGTATATGTCCGACATCATCGACAGCTATGACGGCATCATCGATGAATTTATGGGGGATGGCATCCTGGTGATTTTTGGTGCCCTCCAGTTTAAGGACGATGACAGCCATCCAGAGCGGGCCGTGGCCTGTGCGATCGCAATGCAGCAGGCCATGACCCAAGTCAATGCCGCCATGCGCGAACGAGGCTTTCCTGAACAGGAAATGGGCATCGGCATCAATACCGGACAGGTCGTTGTCGGTAATATTGGCTCTGAAAAACGCACCAAGTACAGTGTGATTGGGGGGGCCGTCAACCTCACATTTCGCATCGAGTCCTACACCACAGGTGGCCAAATCTTTATTTCCGAAGACACCCACCAAAAAATCGGCACCAGCAGCAACCACCGCCTGGCCATCCAAACTAAAATTGATGTCTACCCAAAGGGGATTAAACGGCCCATCACCATCTACGATGTCACCGGCATCGGCGGCGACCTCTATAACCTTTCCCTCACCATCACAGACCTGCCGTTAGAGCCCGTAGCCCAAACCATTCCTGTAGAATATGTGGCCCTAGAAGGCAAACAGGTCGGGGCCCAACAGAGTCGTGGCAGTCTTCATAAACTGTCTGCTAAAACGGCCCTAATCCATATTGAGGAGCCTGAGCCCCTCAGCCTGCTGACCAACATTAAGCTTGTCATTCAAGCCAGCACAGCACCAGCAGAAGTTTGTGAAACCGACATCTACGCTAAGGTGCAGCAGCCAGGCCCCACCGACCAAACCTATATCATTACCTTTACAGCCCGCTCACCGGCAGTGATTGCCTGGCTCCAACAACAGATTGCCTAGCCCAGTCCTTTTAAGACCGATAACGCTTCATCCACATGCTTTTTAGGGTTGAACTGAGAGTTAAACAGGTGACGCACGGTGCCAGTTTTATCAATCACATAGGTCACTCGACCGGGCAGCAACCCTAGGGTGGCCGGCACACCATAGGCCCGACGAACGCTAGAGTCAGTGTCACTCACCAAAGTAAACGGCAAGCTGTATTTGCTGGCAAACTTTTGGTGAGAGTCGGTTGAATCGCTGCTGATGCCAATCACTTCCACACCCAGGTCTTGAAAATCCTGGAAACTATCGCGAAACGTGCAGGACTCCGTTGTGCATCCCGGCGTATCGTCCTTGGGATAAAAGTAAAGCACCACAACCTTTTGCCCTTGAAAATCAGATAGGGTTACTGGCTCACCCGCCTGGGACTGTAGTGTAAAATCCGGAGCTGCGTCACCCACCTTAATCGCCATCGTTCAAATTCCTTTCCGTTTTGCAAAAGTGTTAACTTTTATTTAGCATACTGCTTCAGTAGAAAAATCAGCAGTCTGCTCGGCTCCCTATCCCTTCCCAGAATTTTTCCATGCGCATTTTGCTCTGGTTTCGCAACGACCTCCGTCTCCATGACCATGAACCACTCCACCGAGCTCTAGAGCAAACGGCTGACATTATCCCCGTCTACTGTTTTGATCCGCGTCAGTTTGGCCAAACTAGCTTTGGCTTTCCCAAAACAGGCTCCTATCGGGCTCAGTTTTTGTTAGAAAGTGTGGCAGACTTACGAGCCTCTTTAAAGGCAAAGGGGTCAGATTTGCTCATCCGCCATGGAAAACCAGAAGACATCATCCCCACCCTGGCAAAATCCTTACAGGTAGATGCCGTCTACTGGCATGAAGAAGTTACCAGTGAAGAATTAGCGGTCGATACCGCCCTGGAACAGCAGTTAGCCCAGGCCAAAATTGGCTACGAAGTTTATTGGGGCGCGACCCTGTATCATTTAGAAGATTTACCCTTCGAAATCTCTCGGCTACCCAAGGTTTTTACTGCCTTTCGCAAAAAAGTAGAGAAGAACAGCTCCATTTATCCGACATTTGCCATACCCAAAACATTACCGCCGCTGCCCGAAATAGAGCGAGGTGATTTACCCACGCTAGAGAGTCTGGGACTAGAAGAAAAAGCACCAGACCCACGGGGAGTATTACCTTTTAAGGGCGGTGAAACTGAAGGCCTCAAGCGGTTAAACCACTACTTTTGGGATGCTGACAAACTGCGTGTCTATAAGCAAACTCGCAACGGAATGCTCGGCCCCGATTACTCCTCTAAGTTCTCTCCCTGGCTAGCCTTAGGATGTCTTTCTCCCCGACGTATCTATGAGGAAGTGGGGGCCTATGAAGCCAAGCGCGTCCGCAATGATTCCACCTACTGGCTCATCTTTGAACTAATATGGCGAGACTTTTTTCGCTTTATCTGTGCTCAACACGGCGACACCGTATTCTATCCGTCGGGGCTGCGAGGGCTGCGGGTAGCCTGGAAAGAAGACTGGCAGCGCTTCGAGCAATGGACCCGTGGCGAGACCGGCTATCCGCTGGTGGATGCCAATATGAGAGAGCTAGCCGCCACAGGGTTTATGTCTAACCGAGGACGACAAAATGTGGCTAGCTTCTTGACTAAAAATCTGGGTATCGACTGGCGGATGGGGGCAGAGTGGTTTGAATCGCTGCTGGTGGACTATGACGTGTGTAGCAACTGGGGCAACTGGAATTACACGGCTGGTGTCGGCAACGATGCGCGAGGATTTCGGTATTTTAATATTCCCAAGCAGTCAAAGGATTATGACCCAGAGGGCAAGTATGTCAAACACTGGCTGCCAGAATTACAAAAGGTGCCTCAAAAGAAAATTCACAGCCCATGGAAGCTAGAGCCCGAAGAGCAAAAGCGCTGCAATGTGAGAATAGGCGTGGACTATCCCAACCCAATCGTAAACTTGGAAAAATCCGTTCGTACTAATGAGACCATTTACAACGCAGCTACCGAAGTCCGTCGTTAGGCTGGAATAGCCATTGTCTTAACCGACTAGAGAGATGCGATGGCTCTTGGCTAGCTCAGGCCTTTTACGCAAATCTACCAGCGTTCGTCGCGGTAATCCCTGTCTGGATAATCGCGGTTGCGATCGCGTCGTCCCTGCTCCCCATAACCCCGATCGTCATAGCCCTGGTCACGATATCGCCGATCATCGTAGCCTCGCTCCGGCGGGTAGCCCCGATCTGGATAGTCGCCACGGCCATAGCCTTGATCCGGTGGATAGTCTCGGTCTGGATAGCCCCGGTCTGGATAGCCCTGGTCCTGATAGCCGCGACCTGGGCCCTGATCTCGATAGCCCTGGTCCTGATAGCCGCGACCGCCATAGCCCCGATCGTCATACCTGCGGTCGTCATAGCCACCATAGGGATCGCGATAGTCTCGGCCATAGGGACTGCCGTAGGGATCGCGTTGGGGCTTACCGCCACTTTCCACATAGCGCTTTAGCTGATAAGCCATGCGCCGTAGCCCGTCTCGTTCATCCTCACGAATAAAGGGCAGAAACACCCCTGACAGAGGGCCCATAAAAATATCCCGATGCAAATAACGGGTGCGACCGGGGGTAATTTCTTGCATTTCAAATGAATGCTCCGTTTTTAACCCAGGGATCTTTGACACCCACCGCAGACAGCTACCCGGTCGCAGGGTTGTCACCACCGGCTGAAATTCCGTATCTGCATCTCCCTCAATTCGCTGCATCGCCAGAAAAACTTCTCGACCCAACATAAAGTTTGAGCGTGGATCACAATCGTAGAGAAAGGTATTCCAATAGCGCCAATCTTCCTTACGCACTAGGGCATCCCAAACCGCAGGAGCAGGGGCGTTGATTTCGATTTCAGCGTAGAGGCTTGGCATGGTGAACGGGGAATAGGGAATGGGCAATTTGGGGGTTTCGTAGGGGTGTTCCATGGAACGCCCCTACGGGATTATTCTTTGAAGACGTTTTGTCTGGATGGTGCCAGGGGTCGCGAGATGATGCCGTCAGGGCTTAACATTTTTTTACTACATACCTACCCTACTATCCGAGGTTTTTGAGAATGGTCAGTCTGACACCGAATCCTAGCTATAGTTTAACCATCCGCATGCATGTGCCCAACCAGACGGGCATGTTGGCCAAGGTAACCCAGGCTATTGCTGAGGCGGGCGGCAGTTTGGGGGACATTGATGTAGTAGAGCGGTGTCGAGACAATGTTACCCGCGATGTCAGTGTTGATGCCGCTAGTGCTGAACATGCTGAGAAAATTATGAATGCGGTCTATGCCCTCGACCATATTGAGGTGGTTGAGGTACACGATCGGACATTTAAACTGCATGAGGGTGGCAAAATCCACATGGTGTGTAAAGCCCCGGTGCGCACTCAGGAGGATTTGGCCATGGCCTATACCCCCGGTGTGGGGCGGGTATGTACTGAAATTGCGCGGCACCCAGACCGGGTGTATGACCTGACGATTAAGTCTAATACGGTGGCGATTGTCACCGATGGCAGCGCCGTACTGGGTCTAGGGAATTTGGGTCCCGAAGGAGCCCTGCCCGTGATGGAAGGTAAGGCCATGCTGTTTAAGGAATTTGCTGGGTTGGATGGCTTCCCCATTTGTCTTAATACCCAGGACCCGGATGAAATTGTGGAAACGGTGAAGCGCATTGCGCCGGTCTTTGGTGGGATCAATCTGGAGGATATTAGCGCCCCCCGCTGCTTTGAAATTGAGGCGCGGCTGCAGCAGGAATTGGATATTCCCATTTTCCATGACGATCAGCATGGCACTGCTATTGTCAGTCTGGCGGCCCTGGTTAATGCGCTGAAGGTGGTGGGGAAGCAACTGAGCGACATCCGGCTCGTGATTAACGGGGCTGGTGCAGCAGGATTAGCCATGGCGCGCCTGTTTAAAAAAGCGGGGGTAAACCACATTACGGTGTGCGATTCTAAGGGAATTATTAGCTGCGATCGCACCGATCTCAACCCTCGCAAACAGGAATTTGTCGTCGACCAAAGTGGCCCCCTTGCCAATGCCATGGTGGGTGCCGATGTGTTTATGGGGGTGAGTGCCCCCGGTGTAGTCACCGTAGACATGGTGAAGTCCATGGCCAAAGAACCAATTGTCTTTGCCATGGCGAATCCGGTGCCGGAAATCCAGCCCGAATTGCTGGACGGTATTGTGGCGGTGATGGCTACGGGGCGCAGTGACTATGCCAACCAAATTAATAATGTGCTGGCGTTTCCTGGTTTGCTGCGGGGGGCCATTGACTGTCGGGCTGAGGCGATTACCACCGGTATGTTTTTGGAGGCGGCCCATGCGATCGCAACGTTAATTCCCGATGGTGAACTGCGTGCGGATCATATTGTTCCGTCTGTTTTTGATCGGCGTGTTGCTACTGCTGTCGCTGCGGCTGTGCAGCAGGCGGCTCGTGATGAGGGGGTGGCGAGGAATTAGAGTTGTTGTCGAGCTAGTTACATGTCATTGAATGTTATTTCAACATTCAATGACATTCAGCACAGGTCAATTGGGGATTGTTAGAGAAATGAAACTCATGATTTTGGGGATAGCTTGAGGGGTTAGGGTGGAGTTTAAAGCTGTTGCTTGGGGTCCCTTCGAGTTCTGTCACCCGCCAGGGAGTTAGCCCTGTCGATGCGCCACTAAGTTTTGCCTGTAGTCTTGGAAGGTTTTCTCGGTT
>JBCAWO010000051.1:0-32161 GCA_038534515.1 Cyanobacteria bacterium J06554_1 | reverse complement strand
TTGAGCAGAAGATTCAGACAACTACCAATCAGAAGGCTGCCTAACTCTGGCTCATACACCAGATTTGACTATATCTCACAAAGGAAGCTTTATGGACAGAATACGGATATGGTCCTTGGGCTTTCTTTATTGATGACGAATTCGCAGGCTGGGGTGGCTTGCAACCTGAAGATGGATATTCTGATCTCGCCTTAGTCCTGCACCCCAATCATTGGGGAGTCGGCAACATACTCTATAAAAATGCTTTTTCCTCACATGTAGTATAGCCATCTCTGACACTTTGGGCATTGCCTTCTGTTCAGAGCTGCCGCAGTATTAAATGTACTTGATTCAGAAAACTATCAGCTACTGAGATAGCTCGTTGGGCTTCATCAGATGTGACTCGACGAGATTCACCATAGTCTCCAATGAATTTCGTCTGGTCTGTTCACAGCAGGTGAATACCTTCTTTTTGAATATTTCTGTATAGCTGTGTGCTGCCAGCTTCAAACTCATCCTGGGCAGCAGGTTTGATAGAAATCCAATGGGTTGCTTCTAATTCGAGGGGATAGATTAAATCAACCAGCGTGCTTAGTTCTTGAACATGGTTTAGCGTTGATGGCAATACAGCGAGTAAATCAATATCACTTGCATCGGTCATTTCTTGTCTAGCCGCAGAACCAAACAGAATAAGCCCCTTCAGACGCTGCCCATAATGACTAACCAATACGGTTTTACAGGTTTCTAAGGTGTTACTGATAGGTAGTTGGGATAGGGGCTGCAGCGATTTCATATTTTCGATGCCTCATGACGTTTCATCTAGAAAGTTTTTAGCAGTTTATGGAATAGCTGCTCTATTTCACTGTGGTAAGTATTGATATCTTCCACAGTAACGTTAAGCTTATCGGCATCAATTAGAAAGCCATATATTTTGGTAGCTACATGGCGAAAAGCCATTAGATTAGTGATAATCGTGACAGTCTTTTGATAATCCGCTATACTCCTCTCACTGAATAGATTCTCAAATTGCCTGAGCGTATCTCGATGAGAGAATTTTCCAGTCGGCAGCTCAATACTGAGATATTTTAAGAAACGAATCATCAAATGCTCAATGGCATTGTAATAACCTAAGCATTCATAGGTGAGTGCAGAGACCTTTATCTTTGGATCTACTTCCAGTTTGGCAAAAGTCTCAATGTTGCCGTAGATTTTATTCAAGTTTTCCAGGCCAAAGGCAACTTCTTGTTTAAGAATGTCTACACTCATTAGTATTTTCCCTTCCGCTAAAATTCGTTCACGGAAGTAGCCGTGGCTATTCTCAAAATCAACGATACTCAGTGAACGACGGGAGGCCATTAAGCACTTGGCCAAGGCCCGGAAAAAGTTTTTGCTAGGTAATCCTTCTACACAGAGATCAATATCTGAATCGGGCCGATAGGTTCCCCTAGCCATAGACCCGTAAAGAATGACCTGATTAGCACCGTAGCGCGATAAAACAGAGCCTGCCATGGTGAGATCTAGCAGGACATCAGCAGGAAATGAGGCGTGTTCAAGCGCTAATTTTTCCATGGTATTAGCGTTAATATGCAGCTATTTTAGCGTGTTTTACAGGCATTAAAGCCAGACTCGCCATATTCGTAAACCGCGTACAGCTTGAAACCTGTAGCTTTCTCTAGAGAAAAACTCCAGTTCTAGACGTGGCTAAGGTTTAGTTGGACCTAAAGGCACAAGTCCCCACATCTAATCCCCACATCTGGGGACCACAGTTCCCCACATCCGTTTGTATTTTTGAGTTGTTAGCGCAGATCGCAACTCCTATGAGCCAACTATACCGCTCCGCTGAAAGTCGTCTCCAGTACGAAATTTGTGTCAGGGGACATCTGGGTCCCCATTGGAGTGACTGGTTTGAGGGATTTGCGATCGCGCCACTCCGATGGGAGTATCGCACCCCAAGACAACGGTGAAACGCTGTTGTCTGGCCCAGTCATCGATCAGGCGGCCCTCTACGGCGTACTGATTAAAATGAACACTTCAGCTAAATTTTGGAACAAAGTCGCCGCAGGTTATGCGAGACAACCAATCGCGGATGAAGCTGCCTACCAGAAGAAACTACAGGTCACGCGAGAGTATTTTCAGCAGACTTTTTCCATTAGTTAAGGTCTTTACGGTAAAAGATTTAGAGAAAAGTCTGACTGATGCGGGGTTTGTGATTGACACCCAATGGCAACCGGATGATTACAAATCGCCCATCGGTAATGCGAAAATCGTGTTTATCGTGGCGAAGAAAGCTGAGTAGAGTTGAAGGTTGAATCCCTATGAAAAAGGTTGCTGTTTTTGGTAATACGGGTGGCGGTAAATCCACGTTAAGCAAACGGCTGTCTGAGATGACAGGCCTACCCTGGGTGCCGCTTGATTTATTGCAGTACCGTCCCGGTGGCGACGAAGTCCCCCACGCTGAGTTCAAAGCCGCGCACGATGAGCTTTTACAACAGGACCATTGGATTGTGGATGGCTTTGGCTCAATGGATACCCTATGGCCGCGTCTAGCCGCAGCTGATACCCTGGTTTATCTCGATATGCCCGTACTACAACATTACTGGTGGGTGACCAAACGCTTTCTGCAAGGGGCCTGGGTCCCCCCCGCTGGTTGGCCAGAGAATAGCCCAATTCTGCGCGGCACACTGAAAAGCTACGCCACCGTTCGGCTGTGCCACGCCAAACTGACGCCCCGGTATCGAGACTATGTGGAAACGGCGAAAGCCACAAAGCAAGTTTTTCATTTGCGATCGCGCCAAGACATCACCCAGTTTTACCAAACCATCGCCGCACAAACCTCACCATAACGCCCATAGCGATGCTCGATATTCAACCCTGTCACATAGTTCAATCCTGAATTGTCTTATAGATAGTAGACACCAAACACTATCCATGAAGACACTCCTGCGGATTGATGCCAGCCCCACGGCTCAAATACTCGAGTCCTTACGGACTATTTTCAAACCAAGTGGCTAAGCCATAATCCAGAGAATAAGGTTATTCATCACTGTCTGGTGAGTAACCCCATTCCTCACATCACCTTTGCCTTGGAACGCATGACCCTGGACCAGCAAACAAAAGAAAAAGCAATCATCCTGCGCTAAACAACAAATAGACTGGTTAAACAGCCGGACAGTCTTTCCTGTCTGGCAGGGTGAGTTTAGTGAGTATGATCAGCAGCAAATCAACTTTCTGCGGGCTGCGGACGCCATCGTTAAGGGGGATGCCCAAGCCTATGTTGAACTGTGTACAGATAATATCCAACTATTGATTCCGTTAATCCCCACATATGGGGACAACGGCTCACCATATCCGTTTGTATTTTTGAGTTGTTAGCGCACAGAGTCAATGCGATTCGGACACTCGATTTAAGATGGGGAGATATCAGCGGTCTACCCTTTGCCGATGAATCCTTCGACGCGGTCATATTTGCCCATGTTTTGGAACACATGGCCAACCCCGTAGAAACCTTGCGCGAGATGGCCCGAGTTCTAAAACCGGGTGCCCCTCTAATTGGCTCAGTGACTCGCAAAGGACTGGGCCAAGTTCTCTTGTCCCTACGCTGGCAAAATCGAGGATACGCTTCTAGCCAGCTGGACTCTTTCTTGCAAGCAGCAGAACTTGATGCCCTGAGGTCATTTAACTATGGTACCGGCTGGTCGAAATGGATGTGCATCGCTGCCATCGGTTTTAAACCGATGCACCCAAGGAATGATTAATTCGTGGATTACGGCTTAATTCCAGTAATTGAAAATAACAATTTCATCTGTCAGATTAGTGAAGACAATGCATATCTTCGAATAAATCAGCAACAGCTGTTTTGTTTTGCCGTCATTGGGGTGAACGGATTAATGCAGATAAGGTGACTTTTAAGGAAGAGAAATCTGTTCTTTGGCTGCCATACAATCAAAAAGCCCCGGCATTAATAGCCGGGGCTTTTAGGTGAAACGTACTGATGGGCCAAATCGTCAACAGGTTAACAACCCGCTAACAACCCGACGCTATCTTGACCGACGCAGTGAGCCAAATGACACATAGGCATTTTCGGCATGATACAGGTGGCAGCGGTCAACAATATTGCGCATAAAGTTCCAGGTGAACTTTTCTTCGCGAATACGCACTCGATCTCCCCAACTGTCTTTGAGGCTCTGGTGGGCCATCCGCAGGTTATAGGAGGGAATACCGGTGGAAATGTGGTGGGGCACATGGACACTGATGTCATGGCACAGAACTTCAATCCATTTGGGGTAGTCACAGTGAACCGTACCGGCAAGCTGGGCCTCAACTTCATTCCAGGTTTCAGCCGGACGAAACTGAATGTCGGGGGCGGTGTGGTGCACCAGGGTGAAGGTGCTCATCCAAAAGTGATAGCCCAACCAAGGCATGAGCCAGAACTTAACCCAGCCCCAAACGCCCAATGTGGCAATCATTGTGGGAAAAACAGTAGCGGCAAAGACAACAACCACGGCAATCGATACTTTGGCCTTGTTTTTATCGCGCTCAGCAAAATTATTTAGATTAAAGTGGATGCCGGCCCAGTGGATTACAGATGCCAACCACCATAGCCGTCCACGCATCAGCCAGTAGGCCGACTGCATCAGCTTATTTTCTGCGGTGAATGTTTCGACATACCAGGGATGCCAGGCATTGTCCACTTCTTGCTTATTGGTATGGCGATGGTGGTGGTCATGGAGCAACCGCCAGGGGTGAAATGGATAGATTAGCGGTAAGAAGGCGATATGCCCCACAAGATTATTTACCCAACGGCTCTTGGCAAAGGAACGGTGACCACAGTCATGGCCAACGACAAACCAACCGGTCAAAGCAGTACCCGCTAAAAACCAGGCAAAGGGTAGCAAAAACCAAGGCGATAGTGCGATCGCAACATAGCCCACAATTGCCATCACAATACTAAGACCCACCTGCTGCCATGCCTTACGAGGATTTTTCTCGAAACATTCTTTGGGCAGGGTCTTAATCACATCCCTCAGTGTTACATTCGCCAACGGCCCATCTGAGAGCCGACTGGTTGATACCCTATCTAGTATTGCGGTCATAGATTTTCCACACTCCGAATTGACAAAATTGTCGTTGTAAACCAGGCCCCACGGTGATGGACGCCTTTACTTGCAGTCCGACTAAACGCCACTAAAAAGCGCACTACAGCCGGAAGCGGTCTGTATGCGCCGGACTACGCCCCTAACGGGGAGACGCAGCTCCGATTAACCTTGTTAAAGAATTATTAGAGCCGCTTAACAAATTGTTTAGATTCTACTATGGCGCGGGCTACGTTCTGTCATGAATTGGAACGGAGTAAACGAATGGGTCGCTCCTACAGCCACGTATGACTAGCAGGCTGAGGTTTTCCAAACACAGCAATAGGGGGATAACGTGTCGGTTAACCCCCCTATTGCATAACGATTAGTTTGCCGTGAAAGCGGTCAACCGGCTAACATTAGCGCAAACTAAAGCAAAGCCCCTGGCCCAGCTGGCAATTCTATGCTAGAGCTCCTCTTCAAAGTCAGCAGGCGCGGTCACCGCAGTCCCCTGCTCAGCCTCAAGGGCTTCCTGCTGCCGCTGACGAAAGTCGGCGGCAGCTGAGTCAATGTTGCGATCGGTTTTGCGACTAAATTCATCTGAACTCAAACCATCTGCCCGACGAGCGTTACTCATCAAATCGGTCAGGCTAACGCCGCTACCGCCAAAGACTTCATTGTTATCAGCATCACCGCTAAGGTCATCAAACCCGCCATTGGTTTGGGCCAACGCCGGAACAGCAGCCAGACTGAGAGCCAAACCTAGACCCGTGATAGAAGCCAGTGCGTTTTTAAGAATGCGTGCCATGGTGAAGGTCGTTGAGTTACAAGTTGAGTGACAAGTCCAAGCTGATTAGCTAGTGCCCACAGTTTAGCAAGACAATAAAGAGTTGACGTCCCCCCATCGTCAGTTTTTGAACTGGTTGCCCTACAAATTCTCAGACGCATCGTCTGACAGGCTAAAAATGGGTAGCATTAACCCCCAAACGATTGCGGCAAGCCTCAGACTGGCCACCACCGCCATACCCAGCAGTGCGGCCCAGTCCTGCACCATACCCAAGGCCTGGGCCACCAAATACACGCCAATACCCACAATGGCTGCGGTGGCATAAATACGGCTTCGGGTAAATATCACCGGAATATCCGCTAGCAAAACATCTCGCAGCAACCCGCCAGCAGTACCCGTAATCGTCCCCATTACCACAACCAGCAGGTTGCTTAACGGCACCTGTTCGGCAATTTGCGCCCCGCTGATGGCAAACAGGGCTAACCCAAAGGCGTCTGCCACCAGCAGCGCTTTTTGGGGCGGCTTAGAAAATTTGGAGTAGAGCACCGTCAGCAAAACCGAGGTCAAAATGACGGAAAGATAGACGGGATGCTCAATCCAAAAGACGGGGTGTCGATCTAGCAAAATATCCCGTAGTGTGCCGCCCCCTGTAGCTGAAACGGCGGCTACCACCACCACACCCAGCAAATCTAGCCGTCTGCGCCCTGCGGCTAAGGCACCACTCACTGCAAAGACAGCCACACCCAGCAGTTCTAGAACATAGATAACCACTATTTGACTACCACTAGCTAAGACCCAAACCTAGGCAATACGACGATTGATCAGCGGATAGGTCAGGGCCAGGGCACCGCTACAGAATACCCCCAACAGCAAAAGTGACAGTCCCATGGAGACATCTCCCCAGGGGGACTGCATAACGGTACTACCCAGGGTCCAGTCGCTGTGCAAATAGAGGTAGCGGATAGGCTCAATGGCATAGCTCAGGGGATTTAGACTGGCGATGGTGCTAAGCCAGCGGGGCATAAAGGAGAGGGGCACCAGCGCCGTGCTGGCAAACAGCAGAGGCAAATTGGTCACAAAAATAACTGCAATGAGCTCAATGTGACCCGGTAGGGCAAAGGCCAGCCCCAGGCTAAAGGCGGTCACCCCCAACACCAGCATTAGAATGATCGCCACCATTAAACCTAACCCAGTAATACTGGGCAATCCTGCCCCCAGCATTGCACTCAGGGCCACAATCGCCGCGGTTTGCACCAGACTCATGGCAGCGATAAACAGGGCTGAGGCAATGACAATGGAAAACCGAGACACCAGCGGGGCCACCAGCAGTCGATTCAAAAACCCAAACTCTCGGTCAAACATCACCGGCAGCCCTGCGTTTAACGCGCCACCAAATGCGGTAAATACAATGATGCCTGCACCAATAAACTGACCGTAGTTGACGCTGTCGCCAAACAGGCCCTGGGGCACATTTTGGAATAATGCCCCAAATAAAATCAGCCACATCAGCGGTTGAACGATGCCAGCGGCCAGGGTGGAGGGACGCCGCTGGAGTTGGATAAATAATCGCTTGGTCAGGGCCAGGGTCTCTTGAAGAAACTCGCTGAAGCCGGGGGATGCGATCGCATCGTCTTTCCACTGCTGTAGCTGATTATTTTGAATACTGGGATAAGAACCGCTCATGGGATTTTTGAGTTCTGATTTGTGAGTCTAGGGAGTCTAGAGATATAGAAGTCAGGGTAGCGAATTTTGAACTTAAGCGGAATGTTCTAGCGGGTGGTTCAATTCTTAAACGAGTTACTTCACTTTAAGTAGATGAGTTAGCGTTTCATATTTTGCTGTTTCATCTCCTTTTTCATGTCTCGCTTACTGGCCGCCGCCATTTCTGCATCCATAATGGTACGTCCGGTTGCAGCTAAGTAGACATCGTCCAGACTAGGCTGCGACTGGGCAATGCCAAAGGTAGGTAGACCTGCTTCCCTGAGAGCTTTTTGGACTGTGATCAGGGCATCAGCCTCAGACTCGACCACCAGATTTAACGAATTTCCTTGGGCACTGTTGACGATCACCTCTTGCACCATGGGCAATTCCTGAAGCATCTGGCTGGCCTGCTGGGCTTCATCTAAAGGCGTAAACTCACGAATGCGTAAGGTAATGCGCTCACCGCCCACGTTGGCTTTGAGCTCTGCGGGAGTACCTGAGCTGATCACCTTACCCTGGTCGATAATGGCTACCCGACTAGCCAGGGCATCCACTTCCTCTAGATAATGGCTGGTAATCAGGATCGTTGTGCCTGTGGCTTGAAGCTGTCGCAAAAAGCGCCAGACGGCTGAGCGGCTTTCGATATCGAGGCCGACGGTGGGTTCGTCTAGAACCAACACATCCGGCTGGTGTAGCAAACCTGCCGCCAGGTCCAAACGCTTTTTCAAGCCGCCGGAATAGGTACCGGTTTTTTTGTCCGCCCAGTCGGTCAGCTCCAACAGCTCGATCATTTGATTAATGCGGGCCTTGGCCAGCTTACCTGGCAAATGATAGATCGCCGCCTGTAGTTGCAACAGCTCTCGCCCCGTCAGTACCTTATCAAGGGCAACTTCCTGGGCAATGTAGCCCAGCCGCTGCCGCACCTGACGCGGGTCATTGACCACCGACACCCCCATCACATCGAGGCTGCCAGCATCCGGTAAGGTGAGGGTACACAGACAGCGAATGGTGGTGGTTTTACCGGCACCATTGGGGCCAAGCAAGCCAAAGATTTCTCCAGGTTCAATTTGCAGTGACACGTCTTTCACGGCCTGAACGTCGCCGTAGCGCTTCTGAAGACCTTTGATTACAACTGCGGGCTGCTGTGACATCCTAAAAACCTATAAGACAGACCCCTGTGGGCATGGGTTACCTTCAATTGTAGTGGTGAACTGGAAGCATGCATGGGGCCTAACCCAGACCCACCGTGGCCAAGAGGGCATGGACGCCGTTGCGAGTCACAGGTAGGCTATCGACGACCATGGCCGCTGACAGCAGCATCATGTAGAAAATGGAGTACTTGAAGACGCCACGGGCCAGGTCGCGATCGCAAGGGCACTGCTTTAAGTCATAGGCCTTGCGCAAAAACAGCCCGCCCAGCAGCAACGCCAGCAAACCATAGAGCCAGCCGCAGGCCTCGGTGGGACACACCATCAGCAGAGTAACGGGCACCAACAGCAGGGTGTAGAGCCAGATCTGATTGGCCGTCTCTTCATTGCCAACCACCACGGGCAGCATCGGCACGTCTACCTTGGCGTAGTCATCTTTAATCAGCATGGCCAGAGCCCAAAAATGGGGTGGGGTCCAGACAAATACGATGGCAAAGAAAATCCAAGCGGCCCAACCCACGTTGCCCGTAACCGCAGCCCAGCCCACCATCGGGGGAATGGCACCCGCCGCACCACCGATAACAATATTTTGGGGCGATGACCGCTTTAGCCAGTGGGTATAGATACCGATGTAAACAACAATACCGGCCATGGCCAAACAGGCGCTGAGCACATTGGCAAACCCAGCCAGCAGACCAAAGGACAAGACAGCCAACAGCGCCGCAAAAATCAGCGCATCGCGTACCTGGATCCGCCCCGACGGCAGGGGACGGTCGCGGGTGCGCTCCATGTCATAGTCAATATCGCGATCGTAAACACAGTTAATTACCTGGGCCGAGGCGGCCGCTAACCAGCCGCCCGCCATGGTGATCAATACCAACACCAAATCTGGATGTCCCTGGGCTGCCACCCACATGCTGGCGGCTGTTTCGATTAGCAGTAGCGGAATAATGCGGGGTTTGGTGAGCTGGTAATAACTGCGACAGACCTGGGCAAAGTTCTCATGGTGAACCCTAGGGGCAAGGTTAGACGGTTGCATAGGAGGTAGAAAGAGAATATGAGGGGAACGCTCCATGGAGCGTCTGTACAAGCAATAGATGAAAGATTTAGAGAGAGCTTTATGAGTTGACTGAAGCCTTAAGGTTCTCTTCGGATAGAGAACTGTCGCGCAGGGAGAGGACTGTGAAACAAACAAGGGTGCCTAACAAAGCAGCACCAACGGCCTGATGACAAACGGTGAGGGTCTCTACCTGTAGATGAAGACGAAAGGTGGCAAGACCGAGAATAAGCTGGAGAATGAGCAGTCCAAAGGCGGCGTTGGCTTGCGATCGCAACACACCGTCTAGCGCCGGTGTGCGCCAAACCCAAACCGCCAGCGCGATCACCGACAGGCTAGCAGGAATAATGCCCAGCAGGTGAGCATTCACAACATTGCACAGCTCCGCCAGACCAAAGCATTGGTGAGCGGCCCAGCGGGATCCCACCAAACCACCCAGCAGGCTTTGGCCATAGATCAGGGCTGCAGCCGCACCACTGAGCCAGGATAGTTTCCCGGCGGTGCCTTTTGGCCGATAAGGCAACAGTCCCATGCCCATGGCCAGCAATGTGCAAAATACCAACAGGGCCGTACCGAGATGGGCGGTAACAATATCAAACCGCAACAGCTGCGTCACCGTAAGACCACCTAGAACACCCTGAAAAACAACTAAAAAGAGAACTAACCCGGCAGCCCAGGGCACCCACATAGCCAGGGATCGTCGCCACCTGATGGCTAGGGTCACCAGACCAATCGCCATCAGACCAATCAATGAAGCATCTAGACGATGGAACCACTCTAGAAATACCTGCAGATTCATCTGCTGACTGGGTACGAGCTGGCCATAGCACAGCGGCCAGTCCGGACAGGCTAGCCCTGCATTCATGACGCGGGTGGCACTGCCAATGGCCATCAGAATCAGGGTGGCCACGGCCATTTTCCACACCCAGCGTCGTAGATAGGTAATCGGATCAAATCCGGTGGTCCTGTCTGACTGGAACGTGGATAACGATGAATGAGCCATAAACCTAAAAACTCTCTTAAGAAGCTAGAACAGCTAGAACAGATAAAGCCTTCCATTACAGGGTAGAGAATTTTTCTGGCTTAGATGAAATACATTTAGCTTTTCTTCTCGTTTGCCAAAAATCCATAAACTCCTTTAACCAGGTGACGTGATTTTATAAAGCAATGACCTTGTTGGCAGGGCCGATGTAACCCGCTTCCCCTGTCGGTATACTGCCCTACCAAAAGAACCTGAAGAAAATCCTTAGATCGCGCAAATGAACTTTACAAGCACTGTCATTTCCCGAGAGATAGCGCTACCTTGGGGTGGGACTAAAAAGCCATTTGGAACCATTCCCTCTAACCCCGTTGGCATCCCACTTTGCCCGCTTGAAAATGAGTCGGATAACGTTACGTTCAGTTACAGTTTTATGAATTGGTCCAGCCTACCGCTCTGGGTTAAATGACCCATTGGCAATGTCCCAGGTAGCTGCAATGTCAGAAAGACTATTTTTCTTATATTTGTAGAATAAAAGCGATTCCTATTCTGTCACGTCCAGCTAGTCATTAAGCAATTCTGTTTTCATACAACAGATTACCCCACAGGAGAATGTTCGAATCGTGAACGGTATTCCCACGTCTATTGTCACCATGCTGATCGGCATTGTCGTCACGCTGCTCAGTCTTTGGTATGGCCAAAACCACGGTTTGATGCCCGTGGCTGCTTCCACTGAAGCCGGTGAAGTTGATCAGCTGTTTAATCTGATGATGACCATCGGAACGGGGTTGTTTCTCCTTGTTGAGGGCACCCTGATTATTGCTGTGATTCGGTTTCGCCGCAAACCAGGCGATGAAACTGACGGTCCCCACATTGAGGGAAATATCCCCCTTGAGATTGTTTGGACGGCGATCCCAGCCATCATTGTGCTGGGTCTTTCGGTGTACAGCTTCGAGATTTACACCGAGATGGGGGGGCTTAATCTGATGGAGCATCATTCATCCAAAGAGGTGCAGCTGGCCTATACCTCCTCTGGGGGAGATGAGACCTCCAGCTATCCAATGCTGGCGGCGTCCGGTTTGGGTGAACCGCCTACGGAAACCGAGCAGCCAGTGGATGTCACCATTGATGTGGTGGGCATGCAGTATGCCTTTGTCATGACCTATCCTGATACGGGCATTGTGGACGGCGCAGTCCATGTTCCTGTCGGTAAGCTGGTGAAGCTTAATCTCAAAGCTCAGGATGTCATTCATGCCTTTTGGCTGCCTGAGTTTCGCATCAAGCAAGACATGATTCCAGGTAAGGAGACATCACTGGTGCTAAGGCCTACCCGTGAAGGGACTTATCCCGTTGTCTGTGCCGAGCTGTGTGGTCCCTACCATGGTGGTATGCGGGCCCAGCTGATTGTGCATTCGTTGGAAGAGTATGACGAATGGCAGCAGAAGCGTCTGGCTGAAGGACCGACGGATCTCTCAACAGCCCTTGCAGCGGCCAGTCAGAAGCCGGATGAAACCGATGCCGAGTATCTGGCTCACTTTCAAGAGCCGCTGCACCTTGATGTGGACGCAGATCATCTAGAGCATCTGCATCACTCCCATATGGACATGGCGCTGGTTCCATAGCCCCATCTCTCTTTAGGCGTTACCCACCTCACCTTTCATTTTCCCTTTTTCCCCTTACAACTCACATGGCACAAGCAGAGGCTATAAAAACACCCGATCCCTCACCGTCTCCTCAATCCTTGGGTAATGAACGTAAGTGGACCCACTTCTTTACGTTTAGTACAGACCACAAGGTAATCGGCATCCAGTATTTGGTGACGTCGTTTGTGTTCTACCTGATTGGTGGGGGACTGGCGACGGTAATTCGAACGGAGCTGGCAACGCCTGCACCTGACTTTATTACCCCCGAAACCTATAACGGTGTCCTCACACTCCACGGCACCATTATGTTGTTTTTGTGGATTGTGCCTGCGGGCGCAGGATTGGCCAACTATCTGATCCCGCTGATGATTGGGGCCAAGGATATGGCCTTTCCAAGAATTAATGCGATCGCATTTTGGATGATCCCTCCCTCCGGCATCATGCTGGTGGCCAGCTTTTTCTTTGAACCACCCCAGGCAGGCTGGACCTCCTATCCACCCCTGAGTCTTTCCACCGGCATGTTGGGCCAGGGCATTTGGATCCTCAGTATTCTCATCGGTGGAACCGCTTCGATTTTGGGGGCGCTAAACTTTCTGGTTACCATCTTAAAAATGCGGGTGCCCAGTATGCCGCTGCTAAAGATGCCCCTATTTTGCTGGGCCATGATTGCCACATCGCTGCTGATTTTGATCAGCACACCGGTATTGGCAGGCGCGCTGATTTTACTAATGTTTGACCTGGTAGCCGGTACGGCCTTTTTTAACCCCACGGGCGGTGGCGATCCGGTGGTCTATCAGCACATGTTTTGGTTCTACTCCCACCCGGCGGTGTATATCTTTGTGCTGCCGCTGTTTGGGGCCATCTCCGATGTGTTGCCCGTCCATGCCCGCAAACCCATCTTTGGCTATCGCGCCATTGCCTACTCCAGTTTGGTGATTAGCTTTCTCGGTCTGATTGTGTGGGCCCACCACATGTTTACCAGCGGTACTCCACCCTGGTTGCGCATGTTCTTTATGATCACCACCATGGCCATTGCCGTACCCACCGGGATTAAGGTTTTTGGCTGGACCGCCACCCTATGGCGCGGCAAGATCGCTTACACCAGCGCCATGCTATTTGCCATTGGCTTTATCGCCATCTTTGTTATCGGTGGCATCAGTGGTGTCATGCTAGCCGCAGTCCCCTTTGACATTCACGTCCACGACACCTACTTTGTGGTGGCCCACTTCCACTATGTTCTGTTTGGGGCGTCTATCTTTGGCATCTACATGGCCCTGTACCACTGGTTCCCCAAGATGACCGGGCGGATGCTGAATGAGTTTTGGGGCAAGGTCCACTTTGTCTTGACCTTTGTCGGCATGAACCTCACCTTTATGCCCATGCACCAGCTAGGTCTTCAGGGCATGAACCGACGCATTGCCCTTTACGACCCTCAGTTTACCGATCTCAATGTGTTGGCCACCATCGGTGCCTATTTGATGGCGGTTTCCACGGTGCCCTTTATCATCAATGCGGTTTGGAGCTGGCACTGGGGTGAAAAAGCACCCACCAACCCATGGCGGGCCCTAACCCTGGAGTGGCAAACCCTGTCACCTCCGGCCCATGAGAACTTTGAAGGGGTACCTGAGATCAAAACCGGTCCCTATGACTATGGCTTGGGCTACATTCCGGTAGAAGACGATCCCGAAATTTACGAAGAAGCCATTGCCGCTGTGGCGGCCCATGCGCATTAGCCAGTAACGAAGCCCCTCCTGGGAGGGGCTATGGGGTGGGTTGACCGCTGGCGCTAACGACCAAAACCCGCCCCCATATTTCTTGCAAATCCCATGTACAGCCGTTGCATGCAACGGCTCTCCATATAATTTCTTGCCCTATGCAAAGCTCAGCCGTTAACGAATCTGATACCATCGCCGTTTCCCACGTCGACCATGGTCACGAGGAACATCCCGATCTACGCATGTTTGGCGTGCTTGTCTTCCTCTGCGCCGAGAGCATGATCTTTCTCGGTTTGTTTATCGCCTACCTGAGTTTTAGACTGATGGCACCGGCCTGGCCCCCAGAAGGAACAGAAGGTCTAGAGCTGTTGCTACCAGGGATCAACACCATTATCTTGATTTCCAGCAGCTTTGTTATTCACAATGCGGACACCGCCATCAAACAGGACGATGTGGGCAAAATGCGCATGTGGTTTGCCATCACAGCAGCCATGGGGGCTATTTTCCTGGGCGGTCAGATCTACGAGTACACCCATCTGACGTTTGGGCTAACGACCAACATTTTTTCCAGTACGTTTTATGTGCTGACCGGATTTCACGGGCTGCACGTCCTGTTTGGCCTACTGATGATGTTGGCGGTACTGTTCCGTTCACGCCAGGCCACACACTACTCCCATGAAAATCACTTTGGCATTGAAGCCACTGAGCTATATTGGCACTTTGTCGATGTGATTTGGATTATTTTGTTTGCTCTACTGTATCTGTGGCGTTAAGGCTGGTCGGGGCAATCAAGCCGGGTTAATCTGCTGACTTAAATCCATCTTTGGTCATCACACCGATGGAGACTAAGTCGTAGCCCATGGCCGCATTGGGGTTAATGTTGACCCTAAGTAGGTGAACCGTATCATCTGTACCGCGGCCAATGGCTTCTTGGATACCCTGGCGAGTGGGGGATTCTCTTAACCCCATAATGATTGATTGGGCGGTATTGTAGCTGGCAGACGTGGTCCAATCCACCGTTGTTTCCCAAAGGGCGCGGGGGGCATCGCTAAAGGGTGATGCTCCACTTTGGTATATTTTCTCGGGAACGGCCAAAATAGTCCCCGTGGCCATAGAACCAAACAGATCCAATACATCGGGGCTAAAGAGTTCGTGCCCGCCAAAGACGTGGCGGTAAAGGTGGTCTACTTTGTCGTTGGGGATAATGTCAATCGAATCCTTGGCCGTTTGTAGCGGGCTTCCCCCTGGTGAGAGCACAAAGATTTCGGCCTCTGGCGTTTTACTGGGGGCGCTGTTGGGTAAATCAGCCAAGTTGACCTCGGCGGTCATGGTGCCATCGTTTACCTTGAGGGCTTCTTCAAAGCTGGTTTTGAAGCCTAGACTATAGTCGCTATTGCCGTCGTAAAACAAAATGGCCGTTCGATGGTTGAGTTTTGCCATGTAGAACGCCAGGGCATTGGCGGTGGGCAAATCGTTGGCTAATAGCGGCTGATTGGATGTGGCGCTGGTGGAGACGAAGGGAAGGGCCCCCCCAGCATAAATGCCGGCCGCGGCCGCAGCGGTGGCTGCATCGCTGTGGCCAATGGCGGCAAACAGGTCTGGGGCTTGGCTAAGTTCGGTGGCAATCTGCTGTGCGATCGCAACATCTCCCCGATCGTCAGCTAGTAACACCCGCAGCGGTTTGCCTTGAATACCACCCGCCTGATTGATTTCGGTCTGGGCCTGGGCAATGCCGCGCAACAGGTTTATGGCCTGCTCAGTGTCCGTTGACAGCGGGGCAATTACCCCTAAACCATAGGCCTCGTCGTCACCAATCCGAGCATTATTCAGATAGATTAGGGTCTCAGGATCGGAGATATCCGCCGTGCGGGCATTTTCAAAAGCGGTAACGGCCGCGGCGTAGTCCCCCGACGCCAGTGCATCGGCCCCATCCGTCTTCAGAGCCATGGTGGCCGTAGGTAGCAAAATTTTCTTACCCTGGCTGAGCTGACTCGGAGGCTCGGGCTCAGGCTCAGCCTGCTCTAGCTTAACCTCCTCAATCTGTGGACTGCTGTCACTCAGATTTAATTCTCCACGGCTAAGCCAGGTCAGCCCCAAAAACGCTAGACCTAAAACGCTAGCCGCCGTCAGAAATACCTTGACGCTAAATGAGTCCTGGCTTGTGTCACGGAGGTTCTCTCCACCTTTGGGTGCCATGGCAATTTCAATAAGTTAGATGAGCGGGTCAACACGTATGGACTTAGGCGCTGGCAGTAGGCCAAGTTCACTAGCGGACATGCTGTCCCAGCATAGTATAGCGATTATTCCTATGGGCAAATTACTGAGAATCTAGGCATCAAATATCCCTGACAGATCGCCCAAAATGCCGCATTTTTTAGGCAGGTGCTCAATTAAGGTTAAATTTTGCCGTTGCTGATTTAGAGGATGAATCGCCCGGTGAGATATGCCGTGGGACGGTGTCTCGCAGATAAAATCATAGCGAGGAGCAGCGATGTTCAAATTTCAGGTTTGAACAGTTTGGTCGTTTACCTGGAACGCTACCGTCGCCAGCACATCGGCCAATATTCCCCAGAAGGCCGGGCCAATGCCAAAGAAGCTAATGCCCGATGCGGTACCCAGAAACGTGATCAGAGACGCCACACCGCTCCAGCTGATTAACGGTGATGGGGGTACCTGATAGCCAAAGGCACGAATAGTAACCACCCCCGGTACATTACTGTAGTAGCACTACCACGAGCATTGCCGACGCCAGGGAAAGGGGCAGCCGCTCCATCAGCCGCTCAAACCAACCGGTAAAGCCAACCGGTAAAGCCAAAGAGGGTAATCAAATGAAAATGTTTGCCAAACCGATGACGATGCCGTCTAGCTTCAAAAAGTTCAATACCTGGCAGACTTGTTTTCCAAAGACGGGCTGAGTCTAGTTGTGTAATAGTCATAATCGGCCGTAGCGCAATCGCTGTTGTTATCCCACGGTAATACCACAGCGTATTAATGCGCCATTCTTCTCTCACAAAGATTAAAGTTGTTTATCAAACTCTCAGCTGGATCTTAACTGGGTGTGCGTGCAGTCTCAGAAGCCATCCCTACCTTTAAGACTGTAAGGGGTGACAACTAATCGCAACGATTAAGTGAAACCCATCTTTAAAGCTGAGGTTTTTGAAATGAAACGCTTTTTGTTCTCTGCACTAACTGTTCTAATGTCCGTAGGCGCTCTTGCTGGTGCTGCTAGCGCAGCGCAGGTGGGTCTGGGTGACAGCAGGGCCGATCTAAACAATGACGGTAGAGTCACTCTCCATGAAGTGGTCACCTACAACCGCGATCAGCGGGATAAGAGCTAAATGCCCCAACGCTCTCCGTTGGCGGTAAGACAAGGTGGACACAGTCCGTTAAATCACTTCTTCGACTGATTGATTTTTCCAGTGTCCACCATAGCTAAAAAGACTAAGAAAGTCATATCTATTCATTTTCAGCTACTTGTTTCAAGACATCGTCTACAGATAGCAGTGGAATTAGTTCAGTCGCAAAATCTGCATCTCTGGTAACAAGAGCATCTAACCCTTGTGCGGCAGCACAGGCAGCTTGTACAGCATCTTCAAAGTCAGGTGTACTGGAGCTTAAAGCAGGTTCTAGAACTTGGCGATCAACAGAATAGAAATGTACGTGCTCATCTCTATCCAGATTCATTTACTCAGCTTAAAGATCTGATTAGATGTTAGAGAAAAATCTGGAAAAGTGGGAGACCCAATCAGCTCATCTTCACGGAACTGCGTTAATTCATATTCTCCCTCTACTAACGTGCACACCGTAAACGTTGGCTGTTTGGGAGAACCAATATAGCGCCGACCGCCAATGCCTAAATAATCAATAATCCAATACTCCTGGATCCCTAATGCTTCATAGTCGCCTAATTTAATCAGGTAATCATCACGCCAGTTAGTCGAAACAACTTCTACCACAAGCTTTATCGACTGACCTAAGGTAATTATCGATTCTCTCTCCCATCGAGGCTCATGGACGATTTCATTCTCATCCAAAATAATAATGTCGGGTTCATACCCCGTGTTATTCGAAATTTTAACAATACATTCCCTAGGGATAAAATAAGGTTGGCTTGCCTGTCGAAAGACCACACCTAGCTCATAGGTCAAATCACCTGCTAACCTGGAATGCTTTCCCCGTGGTTTAGGCATTTCGACAACCACTCCTCGTCTTAATTCATAACGATTTTCTGAATTCTCTGGATACCAATCCACAAATTCATCAAATGTTATAGGTGCTCTGTCAATGACTGCAATCATCGCGATCGCATCTCCGTTGCTTAGTTACAGCGTACTCAATCTATCAAAACTATGACTCAACCCTAGTTAACGTTGCCACTCTTGGATCAATAATCTTTTTACCTAAGCCTGGAAACTTAATTGCTAGACAGATTTTGTTGCCTGCTCCAAAAATGTGGGTAATAGTCCCTTCGCCAAAGGCTCCATGGACAACCTTTTCACCCACGCCCCAGTCATCCTCATGGCTGCCAGGTTTCTGGACCTTAGGCTCAGGATTCTTTAGCTTTGCCGCTTTCTTCGATGTTACCTGTAGCCTGGGTAATGTTGTCGCCGTGTTCGACAAAATATACTCCTCTGGTAGCTCACCCAAAAACATCGAAGGGGTGGCAATCTCGCGCATGTTGCCATAGAGACGACGTTCGCGGGCATAGGTCAAATACAGTCGCTCCTGGGCACGGGTAATGCCCACATAGCAAAGACGACGCTCTTCCTCGATGGCGGCGGCATCGTCTAAGGAACGGAAGCTGGGGAATAGACCCTGTTCCATACCCACCACATACACAACCGGAAATTCCAGTCCCTTTGAGGAGTGGAGGGTCATGAGTGAGACCGCATTGCCCTGTTTGTCATCGTCCATGTCTGAATTGAGGGCAGCGCTGGCTAAAAACGTCAGTAGCGTTGCCTCTTCGTTTTCTTCTTCAAACTGGATGACTGCGTTGTAAAGCTCCTGTACGTTCTGGATGCGGTCCAGGTCTTCGTCGGTGCCTTTGTCTTTTAGGGCTCGGATGTAGCCAGAGTCTTCGATTACCTCTTGCACCAGTTCCGAGGCGGGCATGGTTTCTACTTTTTCCTGCCAGCCTTTGATCATGTTAGCAAAGCCAATCACCGCCTTACTGGAGCGACCAGCCAGGGTTTTGACTGAGGTTTCGTCGGCCAAAATTTCCCAGAGGGGCATACCTAACTCACCGGAAGCTTTTTCTAAATTCTCCATGGTGGTTTTGCCGATGCCACGTCGGGGGGTGTTGATGGCGCGCTTGAGACTAACGGTGTCTGCTGAGTTGGCGATCAGTCGCAGATAGGACAGAACATCCTTAATTTCTCGACGGTCATAGAATTTAAGACCGCCAACAACTTTGTGGGGCACGCTGTAGCGGGTGAGGACTTCCTCAAAGGACCGGGACTGGGCATTGGTGCGGTAAAGAATGGAAAAGTCTCCCCACTTGAGCTCAGGATTCTTTTCTATCAGAATGCGAATCTGACCGACAACGTAGTCCGCTTCTGCCCGTTCGTCGTCGGCTTTATAGCAAAAAATTGATTCTCCTGTGCCCCGCGTCGCCCGCAATATTTTGTCGATCCGCTCGGTGTTGTGATCAATCAGATGGTTGGCGACTTCGAGAATGTTGGCGGTGGAGCGATAGTTCTCTTCTAGCTTCACCATGGTCCGGGTATCGTCGTCTGGCAGCTCATCGCCAAAGTCATTCTGGAAGTTCATCAGAATGGTGAAGTCGGCTGCTCGGAAGGAGTAAATGGACTGGTCGGCATCACCCACGACAAAGACAGAGCGATGCTCCCAATCATCAAACTTTTGGCTAGCTTCACCGTTGGTGGTGAGCAATCGCAACAGATCGTACTGGGTGCGGTTGGTATCTTGATACTCGTCGACAAGTATGTGGCGAAAGCGTTTGTGCCAGTAGTTGAGCACCTGTTCGTTTTGCCGAAATAGGAGTACGGGCAGGCGGATCAGATCGTCGAAGTCGAGGGAATTGTTCTGGGCCAGACCGGACTGATAAAGACGATAGACGTCGGCAATGACGCGGCCTTTAAAGTTGGGGTTTTCCTTGTCGTATTCGTCGGGGTCTAGCCCCTGGTTTTTGGCATTACTAATGGCAAAACGGACGGAGCGGGGATTAAACTTGCGGTCGTCCAGGTTGAGTTTGCTGACGACAATATTTTTGACTAAGCTCTGGGCGTCGGACTCGTCAAAAATGCTAAACGATTTGGTCCAACGATGCCCGGCACGACTCTGATATTTC
The DNA here is from genome assembly GCA_038534515.1 of Cyanobacteria bacterium J06554_1. Taxonomy (GTDB): domain Bacteria; phylum Cyanobacteriota; class Cyanobacteriia; order Phormidesmidales; family Phormidesmidaceae; genus Leptothoe. The sequence continues at coordinate 11,770 of JBCAWO010000051.1, read as the reverse complement.
TCGACATCGAATCGCAAAATGCGGGAGCAGAGGGCGTGAAAGGTGCCGATCCACAGGTCCTTAATAAAGGTTTTGTAGACATAGGAGCGTAGCTGGATTTGTTCTCGTTCGGGGAGCAGGTGCAGCGGCTGCCCGTGCCGTCCCATGGCTTCTTGCTCGGCAAACAGTCGTTCAATCCGTGCTTTCATTTCCTTGGCGGCTTTGTTGGTAAAGGTAACCGCCAGCAGATTCTCGGGATCAACCCGATGGTTGAGGATTAAATTAGCAATGCGATAGGTGAGGGCACGGGTTTTGCCGGACCCGGCTCCGGCGACCACGAGCAAAGGTCCACAGTAATGTTCGACAGCCTGACGTTGAGCGGCGTTGAGCTGACTGAGGAAATCGGGGGTGGTCATTTGGCTAGGGGCTTTCCGGTAATGTATTGGTTGACTAGGGCAATCAGTATCCTAATGTAGCGGATATATCGGGGATAGGAGTGGGCATGGCCGCAAAGACATCGGTAAAGGCGACGATTATTGGCTGTGGCTATGTGGGTAAAGAGGTCGCACGGCTGTGGCAGCAGCAGGGTTTGACGGTAACGGCGACGACGACAAGCCCGGAGCGTGTGGAAGAGTTACGAACTGTGGCGGATCGTGTACTAGTGCTGAAGGGAACGGATCCAGAGGCGGTGCAGGATTGTTTGGTGGATCAGCAGGTGGTGCTGGTATGTGTTGGGTCAAAACGGGGGGCTAACTATGCTGAAACCTATTTGGGAACAGCGAAAACCCTGGCAGCTGTGTTACCAACTACACCGGTAAAGCAGCTGATTTATACGAGTACCTATTCAGTGTATGGACAGCACCACGGGGCAACGGTAACGGAGGAGACGATAGTACAACCGGCAACGGCCAATGGTGAGGTCATTGCAGAAACGGAGCAGACCCTGCTGGGACTGTCGAGGTTGGAGGTGTGCGTATTGCGGCTGGGGGGAATCTACGGACCGGGGCGGACATTGGAGCGGATTTATGGTCGGGCGGCTGGTCAAATTCGTCCAGGTCGTGGGCATGAGTGGGCAAATTGGGTGTACCGGGAGGATATTGTAGGGGCGATAGAATTTGTGCGATCGCATTCCCTTTCTGGCATCTACAACCTGGTCCAGGATGAGATTCCAACGGTTAGGGAGCTGATTGATCGGGTTTGCGCTCGTCATCACCTGGCCCCGGTCCGGTGGGACCCGTCACAGCCAAGTGCCCGCCCTTACAACGCTAAAGTTTCCAACGCCAAAATCAAAGCCGCAGGCTATCAATTTGTACACCCTCAATTTTTTAAGGACTGATTGTTCCTATCAACAACTTCTTCATAATGTTCGGAGCAAGTCCCATTGTTTCGACAGAAACTTAGCCCGGGGTGTAAGCCACCTGGCGAGACTCCTGGAGTTTTTGAGACTTAGTACGGGTAGACGGTCGGATTACAAATACAGAACAAGGGGCTCGATGGCTGACATAGTAGCTCACACTGCCCACCAGCAGCTCTCGTAATCCTGAGAAGCCACGACAGCCCATAACAATCAAGTCAGCGGGCCAATCGTCAGCCACCTCACAAATTCGTGGCCCCGTGCGCCCCTGCATCACATCACAGATAGCTTCAATTCCCTCAGATTCCACCTCATCAACACACTGCTGTAGCCATTGCCACCAGCCATTAATAAATCGATTCCATTCTTGCTTATACTCTGCAAACAAAAGCTCACTGTGTTGCAATATGTACTGACTATCACTAAAGATTAACTTTTGCGGCATACCAGGTTCTTCGCCATCAATAATATGAACCAGCCTGATTTCAGCCTGATGTAGTTTTGCTAGGGAAATGGCTGTTTCTATAGACTGTTTTGCCATTTCCGACCTGTCCAGGGCAACTAATATTCGCTTTGGTAGCTCTACAAGGGTAGAGTTGCCCTGGTTGCTGTTGTCGGTTTGCATCGAGGCCGTGGGTTTCTGTTTCTCTGAGTGCACAACCAACACCGAACAGGGGGAATGGTGCACCACATAGTTGCTAACACTGCCAATCAGCAATTCACTAAATCCTGAAAGTCCGCGACTGCCCACAATGACCAAATCTGCATTCCAAGTTTGCGCCAGTTCACACAGCTTTGCGCCTGGATTACCATAAAGTAAACTGCCGGAGGCGTTTACACCACTTTGACGAGCCTCCGACACCTGCTGATTTAGCGAAGATTGAGAGCGTTCTACAAACTGATTCCACGCTGCTTGATAGGATTCCACCGTCGTAGTGTCCATGCTGGGATAGAGAGGTCCGCCAAAATATCCACTAAACTGTGGGGCCCCAGGTTCACTATCGACTAAAACATGCACGAGTTTTAGTTCTGCATCACAGCTTTGGGCAAACATAATTGCCTTTTGCAATGCCTTTATGCTCAGCTCAGAGCTATCAAGACCAACCACAATTTTGCGGATCATTAGTTTTCTCCCGATATCCTTTAGGTCAACAGATGTGGGAGAAAAGTTGTGATGTGCCTACCTCCCGTTGTTGAAATTGCAACAAAACAAGTTGAGGAACTTATGAGGAGGTTTTTCTTTTTTGTACGGGCTCATAGCTCAGTCTCACAGCTAAAGGGAGCAGCTTACAGGCACCTTTATCAATTGCCTAATCTCACCTTGTTAGAGCCTGAAATCATTAGAAACTCGTCGGTGTTTTTGACAAAATCTGAATAAATAGAGGGTCCCTTATTTAAGAACCCAGGCTGCTAAGGACGAAAGACTTTAGTGATCTCTGCATTCATCAGGGCGATGTTGGGATCGGCTTGAATGGCTTCAAAATATTTAGCCGCCAGGGGGGTGGCTGCATTTTCGTCCGGTTTCATCATCAGCCGTCCTTTTTCCAACAGAATGGCGGCGGTTTCTTCAGGGTCCTCGGGGGGTTCTTTTGCACTGGTAAACTCATCAATTTGGACGATAAACTGAGAAATGGGGCGGAGCCAGCTAAAGGCATCGTCACTGATGACAAGTTGAAAGAATTCGCCTTTGTTTTTGATCGGGCCGTTAGTCTGCTCGTAGCGCACTCGCTCTGACTCGAGGAGCAGCTTGTGGAGTTTGAGTAGACTGTTACGGAAGTGCTGTAGGCGTTGTTGATTAGTCTCAAAGGAAGAGGCGGTCATAGATAGGCGTATGCAGCATGGTTCTATTCACCTTATCGTGTTTGCTTGAGTTGTATAGGGCCATCAAGACTGTTTTGACCCTGGTCCTGGGCTATTGGGGCTTTGGCAAGCCGAATGGAGCCTGAAAATAGGGGCTTTACAGAATATCGACCGCGACATCAGTCCCAACGTCAGTTGAGCTAATCCAAGCGATGGGACATTTCTTACAGCTGAACATGTGGACCGTCCATTTTTGGCAACTGACGTTAGAATCACCCTAGCGTTCTAGACGGTGCCATGTTTACTCGTCCCTCCCGTATTGCTAATCGCAGTCGATCTCGTAAAACGGATACGCAGAAGGATAAACAGACTCAGCAGCCCCCCCAGCAGTGGCCAGGGATGTTGCGGATTTGGTCCATGCTATCGATGGCCGTCTTGGGTGGCGGTTTGGTGGTGGCTTCGGTAACGGGCTACGGTCTGTGGCGCACCGGAGAGCAGTTTATGGATGGGGTGAAGCTAATGTTCACACCCAAACCACCCGAAGATAAGGTGGATACCCGCACACTGGTGGTAGAACAGGTGCAGGGAGCGAGCGAACTGACGACCGCGATTTTTTCGATGCAGACGGTGGTGCCCACTGAGAGCAACCGTACAGTAGGTAACTATGTCATCGGTCAAACAAATTTGCTGTACATGGCTTATGGAGAGGTGCGGGCGGGGATCGACCTCAGTGCCATCAGTGAAGAAAACGTCGAAGTAATTGATGCTGCTGACGAACTGCCGCCTAGCTTGGTTGTAACGCTGCCTGCTCCCAAAATATTGGACAGTAAGCTGGATGTATCTCGTTCAGAGGTGTACGACTATGACCGGGGCTTTTTGCAACTGGGTCCAGACCGGGCACCGGAACTACAGACGCTAGCCCAGCAGGAAGCGCTAAAGCGAATTCGTCAGGGGGCCTGCGATGAGGGCATTTTGACCATGGCGAGTGAACGGGCTGAGGTAACGATGCGTCAGCTGCTTGCCCCCATGGGCTATGACAGTTTGACGGTAAAGGTGGCGGAGCCTGAGGGCTGTTCTTAATGGCCTGGAGAATTCCCTGGGTGCTTCTCTGACACGTCTTCTCTCTAAAGAGGGATGGGGTATTGAGTCAGGCTGACGATACTGATAACTAAAATTTAGAAAATTGGGAACAGAACGCATGATGGAGCTATACCAGTTTGAGGCGTCTCATTATTGTGAGAAGGTGCGGCTGATTTTGGATTATAAGCAGCTGCCTTATAAGGCTGTGGAAGTAACGCCTGGGGTGGGTCAGGTGGATTTGTATCAGCTGGCGGGGCAGCGTCAGGTGCCGGTGCTGAAGGATGGGGAAACGGTGGTGGCGGATTCTAGTGCGATCGCAACCTACTTAGATGAAACCTATCCCGAACGCCCCGTACTTCCAGCTGACGGAGCCATGCGCGGTCTGTGTCTGATGCTCGAAGACTGGGCTGATGAGTCCATTGGCCCCAATGCCCGCAAAGCAATGCTCGGCGCGTTTAACCAGCACCCCAGCTTTCGTACGGCGCTGCTGCCCGCCTCCACCCCAGATGTGGTCAAGGGCCTGGTGAGTGCGGTGCCTGGGGATTTGCTCAACCTGCTGGGGACCGGCATCGGCTTTGGTCCAGATGATATCAAGGCGGCCACCCTGAGTTTGCAAAAGGCCCTGGCCTCTATCTGTGCGATTCTGGCAGAACGGCCCTATTTGGTAGGCAATCAGCCCACCCTGGCGGACTTTACCGTGGCCGGAATTTCCATGTACCTCAAGTTTCCGGCCCAGCGCTATGTAGACCTGCCGGATGGTTTGGGGGAGAAGGGCGTTCCAGGCCTAGCAGATGCCCCCGAATATGAGCGGTTTTGGACCTGGCGCGATCGGCTCTATGCCGACTACCGCCAGGTGCGTTCCGAGCCACCTCAGAATTCTGGCAGCGGCGGCAGCGGCCCGGTAAAAATTGGCATTGAGTAGGGTATCTGCGGCTATAAGATGGAAAGCGCAGTCAGCGCAACACCATGAGCCCTGTAACAACTTTTCAATCCTTGCTTGGCACCGACCAGGCAATGTCCTGGTCCAGCCTTGGCGATACTCGGTTTGAGGCGGCTGATGAGCTAACAATCGTATTTCCCCAGTCCCTGGAGCAACTGTCGGCGGTGGTGCGCACCTGCTGTGATCAGCGATGGCGCATGCTCAGCTGTGGGCAGCGCACCAAACTACACTGGGGCGCTAACTACCACCTGACCAACATTGACGTGGTGATCAGCACCGCCCGACTTAACGGTGTGGTGGAGCACTGGGTGGATGACTTTACCATTCGCGTGGACGCAGGCATAACGTTTGCCGATTTGCAGACCAAGCTAGGCACTGAGGGACAGTTCTGGCCGGTGGACCCGCTGTATGACCAGCAAGCAACCGTGGGGGGCATTGTGGCCACAGCCGACGGCGGTAGTCTACGCCAGCGGTACGGCAGCGTACGCGATACAGTCATTGGTGTCCAGTTTGTCCGCTACGACGGCGAAGTGGTGAAGGCCGGGGGGCGGGTGGTCAAAAATGTGGCGGGTTACGACCTGATGAAGCTGATGACTGGGGCCTATGGCACCCTGGGGGTGCTGAGTCAGATCACCCTCAGGCTTTACCCCATCGCTGCCCAATCTCAAACCATTGTGCTTTCCGGTGCCACGGAGGCCATTGCTGAGGCGGCCCTACAAACCCGACTACAGGGCATTACCCCCGTAGCGATGGATTTGATTGGTGCGGCTGTCGGCGTGCGACTGGCGGGGCGCTTCCAGGGAATTGCTGCCGGTGTGGAAGAACAGGTGACCCGATTCCAGACGATTGCCGATGGCTTGGGGCTAACCAGTAAGTCTGTGGAGGATAGCGCGTTTTGGTCATCGCTGGCGCTGCAGCTGACTAGCCCGACAACGGTGCTGTGCAAGGTCGGGCTGCTACCCACCCAGCTGGTCCCTCTGCTACAGCAGCTAGAACCCCTGCCCTCAGGCTGGCTCGGTCGGTTGCACAATGCCAGCGGTCTGGGGCTAATCGCCTTGGCGGGTAGCACCCCTGACCTGGCTAATACCCTGGAAAGCTTAAGAGCCCACTGCACCGCCCACAAGGGCTATTTAACCCTCTTGCAAGCACCGCCATCCCTGTCCATGGACCCCTGGGGCTACACCGGCAATGCCCTGGATACGATGAAAGCGGTCAAGCAAAAATTTGACCCCCATGGACTGCTAAATCCGGGGCGATTTATTGGTGGAATTTAACAAGACGGATCGAAGTTTAAACTTTACGTACGTTCCCGCATAGAATAGTCAGGTCTGTTCGATCCTAAATTTTTGTGAAATTATCCGTTTATCACACACCGGAAGAAACACCGGTTGATAGCCTCCCCGACTGTGCGATCGCAATTGACGTCCTCAGGGCCACCACCACCATGGCAGCCGCATTTGCTGCTGGTGCTGAAGCCATTGAAGCCTTTAGTGACCTAAATAAGCTGGTTCAAGCCAGTGAGCAATGGCCCTCTGAAAAACGAATCTTAGCAGGAGAACGTGGCGGTCAACGGGTAGACGGATTTGACCTGGGCAATTCCCCCCGTGACCATTCCCCTGAGCGCACAGCTGGTCGACGTTTATTTATGAGCACCACCAACGGCACCCGCTGTCTAGAGCGCATTCAAGCGGTGCCCCTAGTGATGACCGCAGCCCTCACAACGCGCCGTGCTGTAGTCGACAAACTTTTAGCCAAGCAGCCCAAGACCGTGTGGCTGGTGGGGTCTGGCTGGGAAGGTACCAATTCCTTAGAAGATACGGTATGTGCCGGCGCTATTATCCACAGCCTCATGGCCAAAACCGGCCATAGCTTTGTGGACTGTACCGACAATGACTCCGCCGTGGCTGCTGTCGCTCTCTACGATCAATGGCAAGATCGCATGCTCGAGCTGATGCACGTAGCCACCCATGGTCAGCGGCTGCTGCGTCTTAACAACACCGCCGATCTCGAATACTGTGCCCAACTAGATGTGATGGACATTGTGCCAGAGCAAGAAAGTCCTGGGGTACTGGTAAATCGTTAGGGCTCCCCAACCATAACCCGCTGCCCCGATTCCACCGACTGCTGCATCGCCGCCGCCACTCGCAATGAGTAAAGGCTTTCTTCGGGTTGTACATACAGCGGGGTACCCGTGAGCAAATGCTCCACCACCCAATGGGTGTCCTTTTGAAATAGCCCCTGGCGGGGAGCCGCAGCCAGAACCCGCTCTCCGGCCGCGGTCACTAAGCATCCCTGGTTGCCATCAAAGCTCAGGCAGCCTTCGGCTCCCCTAATTTCTATGTAGCGGCTGCGTTGCCACAGCCCCTCACCCTTGCCGTAGGTCAGTTCCGCCAATGTTCCCTGACAAAATCGCAGCTGGGCGCTGTAGAGACAGCTGCGAAAATAGGCTGCGTCTGGCTGCATCATGCCCTGACAGGTAACGTGGGCTATCGGCCCCAGCAGGTCTGTGAGCCGTTGGATTCGAGAGAGGGCTGCCATCAAGGGAAAGCCAACCAGTTCTGGACAGTAGCTCCACTTTTTAGGCGCAGGCTGTTTGGGCGCAAACGTGCGGTAGTTAACGTAGTGGGGCCGACCAATGGCAGCCAGATGCTGCTTCATCGCCAGGTGCAGACCGCCAATGAGTTCAATGTGCTCGACATGCAGCAGTCGCTGGCGTTTACGGGCCAGGGCTATTAACTGAGCCGCCTCAGCCACAGTTAACGCCAGCGGATATTCAACCACAACGTGTTTATGGTGTTCCAGGGCCTGCTGCACCAACACCCCATGGCTGGCATTGACGGTGCCCACAAACACCAGGTCTAGCTGCCGATTGTGCCACAGGGCCTCAATACTAACCGCCGTTACCTGGTGCTGCGCCGCAAAAATTTGGGCCCGCTCAAGGCTACGACTGGCCACGGCAATTAGCTGAACCTGGGGAATTTCCCGCAAAGCCTCAGCTCGCTTACGGGCCGCAAATCCGGTCCCAACTATGGCAGCGTAAATTGTCATTGATTGTGGGTGATTGAGCAAAGACGTGCTGTTAAAAGAAAGACCATGATTTAGATGTATTGGTCTGGTCTTTAAAAAGACTAATTAGGTGATAAAGGCAATGGTGATATAGACAACCTTTTTACTAAGAGAAACCTAGACTAAATTGAGATTAACTATCAATAATCCATAGACAAAATACAATATAAGTTTTTTTAATGAAAAGATTAATTAATGATAACTTGTTTAGGGTGTGATGGAATGCCTGCCATGGTTGCCAAAGCTCTGTATTTACCGTCTGGAAAGCATTTTCCAGCGATCTGTTAATATCCAGACATTGAGATCCATAAGTAAAACCGTGGGAAAAGCTTTAGTTTGATTACGAATACCATTCAACCATCCGCGAGAAAAGTAGCGAAGCATTATGGTTTTCTCGTAGTATCAGAACTGATGTTGATCTGATAGATTCCCTATTAAGGACTTTATAGGAACTATTAAGAGTTGACAGATTACAATCACTGCAATAGTAGAGGATATTAACATGGCAACCTTTAAGGTTACTTTGGTCAATGAAGCTGAAGGTCTAAACACTACGATTGACGTAGCTGAAGATGAGTACATTCTTGACGCGGCCGAAGAGCAGGGTATTGATCTTCCCTACTCCTGTCGCGCTGGCGCTTGCTCCACCTGTGCCGGCAAGATTGAGTCTGGCACCATCGACCAGTCTGATCAGTCCTTCTTGGATGACGATCAGATCGAAGCTGGTTACGTTCTGACATGTGTGGCTTATCCCACTTCTGACTGTACTGTTACTACTCACCAGGAAGAAGCTCTTTACTAAGCTTTTGTCTTGTTAGCAACCGGCCAGTGGCCTGACCCCAAGGTTAGCCCGCTAGTCAAAATAGCCCCCTCCTTACCCATGGGTAAGGAGGGGGCTATTTTGACTAGGTGATGCATAAAGCCTTTGGGAGGGGGCTGCCTAGGGAAGTGAAAATGCCGGATCGTCTGGTGCAACGGGGTCTGTGGCCTCGGTGGGGGCGGCCTCAGGCTCCTGCCAAAATACAACGTCGTTGGTGATGGGGAGCAGCTGGGTGTTGGGATAGTAAAATTGCAAAATACGCTGGTAGGGCCAGCCGCTTTCCCCTAAACGATAGGAGCCGGTTTGACTCATGCCGACACCGTGGCCAAATCCACCGCCGACAAAGGTATAGCCCTCAAGTACAGGTGGGGTTTGCTTGGCGGCAGCACTGTCTGCGGCTGTGGCATCGTCCTTCTCATTTTCCTTGGTTTGATACAGCGGCTCCAGGTAAAAGAGCTGGCTGCGGGGTGGAATCAGGGCGCTGACCACTTCGTTTTTGTGGAGTTCAAAATCACCGACGTCTGTATTGACCAGTAGGGTTTGTACCCGTCCCGTGTTGGAACGTTCGGTAACGGTGAGACCGGTGACGGCTTTCAGGTTTGCCAGGGGATTTTGGCGGTTGGTCAAATACTCCTTAACTCCGGTGGTAATTTCTTCGAGGGTACCGGAGCGTTTCCAACGAAAGGTGGGCCAGTCGTCTTCGTTAAAACGGTTTTGTAGGTTGATAAAGGAGCGGAAGTTCGTTTCGTCCGACAGGGGGCGAGCGGCTAGATCCCAGGTGACGGCTAGGGAGTCCACCACCGGCTGTAGGTAGGGGCGGTCAAACCCGTTCCACACATCGCTAAAGCGGGCGGTGATGCCACCGGTGGTGGATGAGTATAGGGCGTCGATAAGTTCGCCATCGTAGGTGAGCACCTCGCCCTGGGTGGTTGCGATCGCACGATCCGCCCGCTGTACCGTACCGCTCAAACCTCGATACACCTGGCACTGGGTATCGGCGCACAGCTCATAGTTATCAATGGCAAACCGCCGCAAATTCCGCAGGGCATAGGTCCTCGCCAAAACAGCCTGGGCCTCAACAGCAGACTGGGGCGCACTGGGGCCAATTTCGTGGGGCACCACACCGCGCAGATACAGTTCAATCGGCACCTGGTTGACCAGGGTGTAGGTGCCGTAGGCATTAGGCTGTAGCTTAAAATCACCGCCAAACAGCTTTTTAGAACCGCCATTTTCAGCAATTTGCACCCGACGATTGGCGCTAGTAATTCTAAACTGATGGCGATTGTAGCGATAGCCGTCAGCAATAAATGCGGCCCTGGGGGTTTCTGTCAGCACCCGGCTATCAATAAAAGTATTGCCATGACCGGCCTCATGCAAACTTTCCAGCAGCAATCGACGCAGCAGCGGCGTATTGTAATCCTCACGTTTAGCCCATACCTGCCAGCTACTGGGCTGGGCTAGCTCCGTGGCAATCCCCCGCGCTTTCCATTGATTTGCACTTTCTTCGGCACTTTCAAAGCTGCGGTGGCTGCTCAACACCACCCATTCTTGCAAAACAGGCTGGGGGAGGGGCTCCATCCCAATCAAGATAGTCAGTTCCTGGGTGGTGAGGGTCTGGAGCTGACCGCCGGTTTCAAAATTAACCGTCAGGGTGTCACCGGTTAGGGGGGTGAGGACCAGCTTGTCCTGCTCCTCATCGCCAAATCGCTGGATCAGTCCGATCTGGATTTCTGGATTGAGCGGCGTCTGGGCCAAAGCACCCACAGGAATCATCGCCAGCAGCCCCAGCCCCAGAGCCACGGCTCTTGAGCGCTTTACTATCCAACCACCCGTTAGAAACATACGCCGATCTAAATTAACCCCTCAAACCATAGCCCAAACCCCGGTTAACTGCGCAGGCAATTTGTGGGAGTTTTCCCCCTATTCCCCACGGCTAGTTAGTTACAGAGTTTGACCTGGGGATGGGGTCTAACCAGCCAATATGAATGCCACGGCACACCATAAAAAAATATTGCAAGTCGAAGTCGTTATGAGTATGATTAAGAAGTTAGTGCGATACACCACTAACCAAATTTGCGGTCTATGATCGCTATGTTTAGCGTTTCGTCGGATACATCTAACCCAGCCCTTCAGTAAATACTTGTCAGGAGACTGCCCATATGGCCACTTCAGCCCCCCCGATCAACATTGGTATCAGTGACACTCACCGTCAGGCCATTGCCGACGGTCTATCCCGCACGCTAGCCGATACCTACACGCTCTATCTCAAAACCCACAATTTCCATTGGAATGTGACCGGACCCATGTTCCAAACATTGCACCTGATGTTTGAAGGCCAGTACAACGAATTAGCACTGGCCGTAGACGCCATTGCCGAACGGATTCGCGCCCTGGGTTTCCCTGCCCCTGGCACCTACAGCGAATACGCCAAACTCAGCTCAATTGATGAAACCGCAGGTGTACCCAAAGCAGAAGAGATGATTGCACTGCTGGTAGAAGGTCAAGAAGCTGTAGCCCGCACGGCCCGCGATGTGTTTGCCATCGCCGACGAAGCCAACGACGAGCCCACTGCCGACTTGCTAACCCAGCGACTACAGATTCACGAAAAGAATGCCTGGATGTTGCGCAGTTTGTTGCAGTAAGTAATTTCTGAAAGGTTCTTCGAGGCGGCACAGTGGGATAGCTGTGCCGCCTCGGCTTATGCCCTTATAAGCTTGGGCGATTGGTTGAG
>JBCAWO010000050.1:0-36426 GCA_038534515.1 Cyanobacteria bacterium J06554_1 | reverse complement strand
GTGATAGGGACAGAAGCTCCATCTGGAAATGTTCTACCTTGGCCGCCAATCGTTCTTTCTCTGGTGAGAAATAAGAAAGCTTGTATACTTCCAGGGCCCGTTCTAAAAAAAGAGCCACAATAACTAAGATTGTCAGCTGTTGGACGACAATCTTAACCAACAGCGGCTGCAATGACGGGGGTTCCATCGGAATCAGGATACAGAGCAAACCGCCTACTAAAACTGCATAGAACGCATAGCGAGCAAATTTTAGTAGGGATTCACGGTCCATAGGATTGCCCCTGGAATAGATGATGGTTAGAGCATTTCATCATTCGGGGCAGGTTGTCTATATTTCCTATACATTCTTCACCATCGCAAAACTCAACGCAGTATTGCTCTGTTAGTGGGGTACATAAGTGGGTAGCTCAATCTTTTATAAGAAATAAACAAAACGTACGTAAAAACTTTTGGATCGGTTTGATTTTCAGCAATTTATCGGCTGTATACTCGCTATTGGTTTTTGAGTGCAGCTATTTCTATGAATCCCCTTCAGGATGCGTTTATTTCCTATGGTCGTGCCGATAGTAAGCAATTTGCCCAAAAGCTAAGCGAACGTCTGACGGAGTTAGGGAATACCGTCTGGTTTGACGTTAACGATATTCCCCTGGGGGTGGACTACCAAAAGCAAATCGATGATGGCATTGAAAAGACAGATAATTTTCTGTACCTGATTTCGCCCCATTCGGTGAACTCAGACTACTGCAATCTGGAAATTGAGCAGGCGCTAAAGCACCAGAAACGGATTATCCCGTTACTACATGTAGAAGAGATCAGCTACGAAACCTGGCAGTATCGCAATCCAGAGGGCACAAAGGACCAATGGGAAGCCGATAAGACCGCAGGCAAACATTCCCATTTCACCAATATGCACGCGGCAATTCGCAAGATTAACTGGGTGTATTTTCGTGATGGCATTGATGACTATGAGGACTCGTTTGAAGGGCTGCTGGAGCTGCTTAGTCGAGAAAAAGACTATGTGCATCGACATACGGTGTTGCTAAACGATGCTCTAGAGTGGGAGCGTAACCAAAAGCAAACGCGTTATTTGCTCACTGGGGAAGATCGACAAAACGCAGAAGCATGGTTGGCCATTCGGTTTAAAGAGAGTCAGCCGCCGGTGGTGCCGACGGACCTGCACTACGAGTACATTACCGAAAGCATCAAAAACGGCGATAACCTGATGACCCGGGTGTTTTTATCCCATGGGTCGGAAGATGCTGAGATCACGGACCAGGTGCGGCGTACTCTGATGCGCTCAGGGATTACTACCTGGACCTATCGGTCGGATATTGAATTTGGTAGTGACTTTGAGGTCGCGCTGAAGCGTGGTGTAGAAGAAGCGGACAATGTGTTGTTTTTAATGTCCAGCAACTCCCTTGCGAGTAAATATTGTCAGCAGGAGTTAGATCTGGCGATTCAGCTAAATAAGCGGCTAATTATTATGCTGGCGGGGTCGGTGGATGAAACCGATATTCCTGTGGCGTTTAGGCATCTCCAGTACATTGACCTGACCGATAATGAAACTGAGGAAGATTACCTCAAGGATGAAGACGATCTGCTGCGGGTGCTAAAGCAGGATGCGAACTATTTCAATGAGCATAAGGTGTTGCTGACTAAGGCGCTGAAGTGGGAACGGCAGCAGCGGAACCCGTGTATTTTGTTGCAAGGCTATGAATTACAACATGCCCAAGCGTGGCAAGAGGTGGCTCAGGCGAGGGATCACCATGGGCCGACGGATATTCAAACGGAGTTTATCGAGGCTAGCAAGAACCAAACGGCAGCAGTGTCGCCGGATGTGTTTATCTCTTATTCGCGGGCGGATTCGGACTTTGCGCGGAAGCTGAATAATGCATTGCAGCGCCAGCGTAAGCGCACCTGGTTTGACCAGGAGAGTATTGCCTCGGGGGCGGACTTTAAGCAGGAAATTTATAAGGGAATTGAGAGTTCAAATTTCTTTTTGTTTGTTTTGTCACCTCGGTCGGTGAAGTCGCCCTATTGTGCGGATGAAGTGGAGCATGCGACCAAACTGAATAAGCGGATGGTGACAGTGTTGCATCGTCCGGTGGAGGTGAAGGACCTGCATCCGGAGTTAGGAAAGGTGCAGTGGGTTGATTTTAATGCGAATGAGGGAGAGTTTGAGGCGAACTTTAAGGAGTTGTTGCGGACATTGGATACGGACCCGGTGCATTTGAAGTATCACACTGGGTTGTTGATGAAGGCGATTGAGTGGGATGATAAGGGGCGGCGGGAGGAGGTGCTGCTGCGAGGGGGAGACCTGACGGAGGCAGAGCAGTGGATGGCCCAAGCGGTGGAGAAAGAGCCGAAGCCGACGACACTGCAGGGGAAGTATGTGGCGGCGAGTCGTGGGGCGTTGGAGGTAAATCAGCAACAAGCAACGAGGCGGCAGCGGATGGTAATTGGAGGATTGACTTCGCTGTTGTTGTTGGCCGCTTGGCAGTGGAAAGCAGCCACGCGAGCGACTAAGCAAGCTGAATTAAATCAGGCGCGGTCATCGGGGCTGCTTTCTCTATCGTTGTCAAATGAAGGTAAAGATTTGGAGGCATGGACTGAGGCTATTCGGGCAGGTACTTTTTTGCAAAAGTATCAGGTCACCCAACCAGAGGGATTGAATGCGCTGCAGCAAGTTATCTTGAAGAGCAACAAAGTTCGTAGCCTCAATGGCCATGATGATAGGGTCAATAGTGTGAACTTCAGTCCCGATGGCAAGACCCTCGTCAGTGGCAGTGGTGACAGCACCATCAAACTCTGGGGTGTGGAAACAGGCGAGGAAATCCGCAGCCTCAATGGCCATGGTGCTTGGGTCAATAGTGTGGGCTTCAGTCCCGATGGCAGGACCCTGTCAGTGGCAGTTTTGACAGCACCATTAAACTCTGGGATGTGGAAGCAGGCGAGGAAATCCGCAGCCTCAATGGCCATGATGATAGGGTCTGGAGTATGGGCTTCAGTCCCGATGGCACAACCCTCGTCAGTGGCAGTGCTGACCACACCATCAAACTTTGGGACTTAGAGGCTCTAAGCTTAGATTCATTGGTTGTTAGTGGCTGTGAATGGCTCCGCTATCATGTGGCCCATAATCCAGTCAAAATTAGCGACGACGATCTGGCCTTGTGCGATGGCATTGGCACAGAACTGTAGACAGAAAATAATATGCTCCTCGGTTCACCCCACCAAACAACAATAATGGAATCCCCAGAAACCCCTCATACAATCCTGCAAGCAGGCAAAACGACAACTGAAAAAGCCCTGCAGCTATTCGACTCTCTAGACCCCGTCAACCTAGACTTTATGCTAGGCCGCTGGCAAGGCTCCGGCTTCCACACCGCCCACCCCATGGATGGCCTCCTAGAAGCCTCCAACTGGTACGGTAAAGAATTTATCAACCCCGAAACCGTCCACCCCTTATTGTTCTTGGATCCCCAAGGAGAGATTATCAAAGTCGCCCCCCAGCCCGTAGCCATGAAATGGGCCTTAAACATGCCAGGTATTAAAAGCGATCTTATGCAGCCACTGCTGGGGCTAACAACGTCGCTACTAAAAACAGAACAAAGTCAGGCCAGACTGCGCATGATGGAATATCGTGGCAAAGTTAGCGCCACCATGATCTATGACTATCTGCCCATTAATGACACCTTTAGGAAGGTGGATGACGATACCGTGCTAGGAGTCATGGACTACAAAGAGTCACCCCAGCCATTCTTTTTTATGCTTAAAAGAGATTCTGGAGAGTAGGCAATGAGTTTAGCAGGCACCTGGCATATTCAGTCCATGGAACTGTGGAGTGAAGACTACTTCAACATGGTGATGCAGGCATACATCACAATTGAACCCAATGGTACAGGCTCATTTCAGTTTGGCTTAGTCACCGGCTCCTTAGACGGTTCATTCTCTGGTAACGACGACGAAGAAAGCTTACATTTTAGCTGGGAAGGTGGAGACGAGAACGATCCAGCTTCTGGTAGCGGTTGGTGTCAGCTCAAAGATAGTGGCACCCTTGAAGGAGAAATCGATTTTCACTATGGCGATTGTTCTGGGTTTGAAGCTGTCAGAGCCTTATAGCTGAGGCAATGCTCTTCATTATCAATATTGGCATGTGCCAGTTAGCTGTGTGTACGTTATCTAACCCATTGCTCGATGCCAGCCTGACGATGCTGCCAACGTGTCGGGCGTTGGTGCAAACATTCAAACCCATGGTTACTTGCTCGTTCTATAGACCTTTGGGGTTACCCCCGTCAGTTGTCGAAACTGTTTGCTCAAATGACTATGGCTATTAAACCCACAGTCCAGGGCGATGGTTGTGATTAATCGGTCCGTGTGTCTCAATAAGTGTTTTGCCCGCTCTACCCGCTGTTGCAACAGGTATTGATAAGGAGAGACCCCAAGAGACTGTTTGAATAAACGACTAAAGTGATATTGGCTCATGCTTAGCAGTTGAGCCAGGTCTGCCAGTTTAATGTCTTGGGCCAAATGGGTGTCGATGTAGTCTAAAACGTGCAGCAGCTGACGCTGGGGTAGACCGCCTTCGTAAATGGGGACATGGACTTTCGTCGTGGCGTGCTGGCGGATCAAATTTACAGCCAAAATGTTGGCCAGTGAATCAAGGTAAAGGCCATTTGTCGCCGCTTGCTGCCATTCGTTTAGCAGCATCATGCTAATGGATTCAAGCTGGGGGTTGCGGGTTTGAAATTCGGGGAGTAAGTGGATGCGATCGCAATCCTGCTCAACGGTCTCCTGCGCCACACGTTTTATAAACTGATCCGTCAGCCGGATCTGTAAGCAATGCTCATCACCTTCCCACCGCACAAATAGGGGCATATTGGCCGGCGTAATAGACATATCCCCCCGTTGATACAGACCGGTGTGGGTCTTACCATCCTGCGTTTGCAAATAATGAATCGGACGGGGCACCAGCGATATAAACAGCGTGTGCTCACCCTCAAACTGGCAGCTCCCTTCGCCAGCAGGATTTTGCAACTGCTCGACTTGAATATATTTTAAGCCGGATGAAACAGGACTCTTGGACTGTTGGGGGGTAACTTTTTCCACAGGGAAATTCAGCATATCTAGCCTTAACTATATTCCATGTCCAACGTTTGGTCAGTATCTAGCTAACCTTTTCTGGATATTGCTGCTTTGGCGGCTCCGATTCTAAACTGACCGCAAGAATGTGATAGTCCCACAAGAAGTTGACAGCTAAGAATCAGCCCTTTTCCTAAGCTAAAGCTGTCAACATTTAGGAGACAATTTTCCATGAAACTAGTCATCTTTGGCGCAACCGGAAGCATTGGCTGTCAGGTGGTTAACCAGGCCCTAGAGCAGGGACACATCGTCACTGCATTTGCCCGCAATCCTGCCAATCTTGATATCCAGCATCCCAATCTCAAACGTTTTCAAGGCGATGTTCTAGATCTCTCCTCCGTAGAACAAGCGGTACGCGCTCAAGATGCCGTGGTCTGTGTGCTGGGCTCAGGTAAAAAGCTAACTGGCACCGTTCGCTCAGAAGGAACCAAACAAATTATCCGAGCCATGGAGCAAACGGGCGTCCGACGGTTTATTTGCCAATCCACCCTTGGAGCAGGGGACAGCTGGGGCAATCTGGACTTTTATTGGAAGTACGTCATGTTTGGCTTCATTCTACGACAGGTGTTTGTCGACCATGAACGGCAGGAGCGCTATGTGCAGCAGAGTCATCTCGATTGGACCATCGTGCGACCCAGTGCTTTTATTGACGGGAGTCGTACCGGACATTACCGCCACGGGTTTCCAAGCAACGATAAAACTACACAACTCAAAATCACTCGGGCAGATGTGGCGGACTTTATCCTTAAGCAGCTGACCACCGATATGTATCTGGGTAAAATGCCAAGCCTGTCCTATTAGAGAAAAAGACTTTCTCAGCAAGCACAAGCTCTACCCTGACAGACCTGTTTATCTTGAGCTGAGTTTGCCGAATGCGAACCTTGCCGTTGCCGATTTAAGGAATGCACCGCTCAGGTGATGATGTAGCCAATCAGAATTGCTCAAATAAAATCATTCCGAAGATCAGCAACGGCCAGATTTCTTATCACTTTTTTATCACAACACAATACTGGAGGCCTTATGACTCTTCTGCAAACTTTTCGCGTACCCTTAATCCTGTTCACAGCCATTGGTACTGCTCTAACAGCTGGCATCTTCTTTGCATTTTCCACATTTGTTATGCAGGCCCTGGGGCAACAACCCAGCGCATCAGGCATTGCCACCATGCAGTCCATCAATATTACAGTGATCAACCCATGGTTTATGGCCGCTTTCTTTGGACCAGGCGTGGCCTGTCTGATACTGACATTTTTTGCCCTACAGCAATGGGAGCAGCCGGGTGCTCTCTATTGGTTAGTGGGTAGCCTGCTATATCTGATGGGTACCCTGGGTGTGACAGTTGCTGGCAACATCCCACTCAATGATGCTCTAGCCGTTGTTGTACCCGACAGTGCTGAGGGTGCAACATTATGGGTCAGGTATCTGACAGACTGGACGTTTTGGAACCATGTGCGCACAGCCGCTGCATTTTTATCAGCCGGTATGTTTACACTTTCACTAATGACCACTCGCCTGTAACCAGCCAGCTGCATATAAGTAGATCAGTTCAATCTTTTGTAAGCTACCAAAAGGCGGTTTAATCCCTTTTCCTAATTCTAGGGGCCTGGAGTCTAGTCTCCCCCAGAATTAGGAAAAGGGAATTTTCATATCTAATAGCCAAGAACTCATCAAGCAATAATTTCATAATTACAGTTTCCCCTCTTAACCCTTTTGCCAAAATTTAGTTCAAGACACCTATAACAGAAACTCTTATTATCTATTTGACAGGCCTTTAGTTGCACAAATATCCCACTGCCACAAAGCTGCCATAAAAGTTGTTGCACACCCTGGCGGGAATATTTAAGCAGTCTACTAAAAGCATTGATATCAAAAGAATGGAAAGATTTTGTCGTCCCTCATGCCCACAAATTAATATGTCATATCAGAAATCTCTCATCTATACTCGTAGATATTAATAGCACTGACTCTTACCCCTCCTCACGCAATGATCCAACAACTTCACGCCCAACCCACCGTTCGCCAACCTAGACGACGTAGTCAGAAACAATCATGGCGTCACAGCCAGCGTCTGCTTATGGCTGGTTGGGGGCTAGCACTCCTAAGCCTATTGTTTAACATCGGCTCTCGACTCCAGGCCACCGCCTCTGACACCAACGATCAGTGTCAGACAATAGTGCAATCCTCGGCTGTACTTTCTAGACGCCAGCTGGCAGAGCTGCTGACCGTTCCCGAACGGTCTACCCAACAATTAATCAAAGATATTGTTGCAGAACCCTACTGTCAGATGGCAACCATCGAGCTGCGTGACAGTGTCACGGCCCAACGAGAAGCCTACCCCCTGGCGTTTGCTCCCAGAACCTGGTTAGTGATGCTGTACGAAGACAATGAATATGCAGGATTCTCATTTAGTTTTCAAAACTGAGATCACAGATAAAGAAAAAAGGGCGTTGCTGATCCTCGGGATGACTTCATTTGAAAGATGCTGTCTTGTGGCCTATCTAACCGATCGGTTCATCCTCTAAATCAGCAACGGCGAAAAAAGACACTATAGAAGGCAGAGGAGATCTTTCAATGACGCTGATACGGTCCACAACCCTTAAACAGCTCGGACTATGGCTGAGTCTGGCCGGACTCTCCTTTAGCTGTGGTCGTCCTATACCCGCGTCTCGTAGCCTAAACCTGCACCAGAGCTGGTCCCTATCGATCGGGACTGAGATTGCTGGATATGCGGTGAGCAGCGGTTTGGGGGACATTAGCCTTAATCTTGGCGGTGACACAATTCACATGCCATTTAACGGAACTGTTGAATCCACCGAGTCTAACTGTGTGATTGTTAGCAGTGATGATGTGCCAGCCTATCTAGTGCGGCTTTGTGGGCTGAGCCACACTAGATTTGGTGCCAGACAGCAAGGGCAGACCATCGGGCGAGCCAGACATTTAGTATTTGCTATGTTGCGACGTGAGCCGGATGGAACCTGGGCAATGGTGGAACCATCGGCAACGTTTATTGAACAGCTGTTGGAGTCGTAATAGACCCGTTCCCCCTTCAAACGACCACTGTCCATTACGTCTTCCACATTTCCTATCCATGAAAGCAATCCTAAAATCCTCACTGATTATCGTTGTCAGCCTTACCTGTGCTTTGAGCAGAGCCACTGCTGCCCAAGCCGCTGCCCTTGAATTCAAAATTACCCAACGGGTTCAACCCTCCGCCCCTAGCTATGCCACACCCCAACCCTCAAACCCTGTTGCATTAAATTTTGTGCCCAGAAACAAAGCCATACCGGTAAAACTATCTCAGATTGAGCAACCAGAGCTGCCCACCAGCCATACTTTTCAGGATCTGTTTGCCGGAGATTCCATGTCTTTGATTGCTAAAACCGTCGGTAGTGCCGAAGGGACTCGCACCCCCAATGGGGGGTACACCAGCGCCTATTATGGCCATGTTGATCCTGGCAATGGCGTTTGGAATCTGGGCAGTTTTTCCTACCAACATGGGGCCTCATCCCCCAAGCAGGCTGACCGTAAACAGCTAACCCGACTACGACAACAGGCCCTTGACCTACGGCAACAGGCCCAGGCAAAATCCATTAACCTATCCCTGCTCGAAGAACTCAACGGCATCGATCTTGCCAATCAGGCTCCCCTGGCAGCCCTGGACCGGGGCTATATCCATTGGCTCTATGCCGCCAAACAGCAATCCATGAGCATTCCAGAACGGATTGTCTGGGCCCGTACAAAAGCTTTTATTGACCCCGACACAGGATACTGGGATGCACCGGGACTAGGGAACCATTGGGATACAATCTATCGAGACCAGCTCCGACGTTATGATGCTATCGAGCGGGCTTTGGGGGAACATCAACGATGACGCAACTACAGGCGTTTCTGGAAAAACTACACCACACCCATGGTGCAACTGATGAAGGGCAGGTGGCAGCCTACATTCCAGAACTGTCGAAGGCCAACCCAGACTGGTTTGGGATTAGTGTCGTTACTACCGATGGTCAAGCCTTTAATGTTGGCGACACCGCTCAGAAGTTTACTATCCAGTCAATCTCTAAAATATTTTCCTATGGTTTGGCTCTAGAAGACCATGGCCGAGAGGTGTTATTAGAGAAAGTGGGTGTGGAACCCACGGGCGACCCGTTTAACTCGATGATTCGTTTAGATGAAGGCTCCCATAGGCCCTATAATCCCATGATTAATGCTGGGGCCATCGCCACCACCAGCTTACTTAGCGGCGATAGTCCCACCGATAAGCTCAACCGAATGCTGAACATGTTTGAGCGCTACACCGGGCACGATGTTTTTATCGACATGCCTACGTTTATGTCAGAACGGGCCACAGGTCATCGCAATCGAGCCATGGCCCATCTGATGCTCAACTTTGGCATGATTGACAAAGATATTGATACTGCCCTCGACCTATATTTTCAACAATGTGCCGTTATGGTGACCTGTGGTGACTTAGCCACCATGGCGGCCACCCTAGCCAACCATGGTAAAAACCCCATCACCCATGCCCAGGCAGTCAATGAAGACTACGTGCGAGATCTGCTGAGCATCATGTACACCTGCGGCATGTATAACCGGGCTGGAGAATGGGCCTATCGGGTGGGTATCCCTGCTAAGAGCGGTGTGTCCGGAGGTATTTTAGCGGTCATTCCAGGCAAGGCGGGAATTGCAACATTCTCCCCCCCGATTGATCCCAATGGCAACAGCGTGCGGGGCCTACATGTATTTGAGGCACTGTCTAAAAAATATAATCTGCACATGTTTGACCTATCCATGGGCCGTTGCAGCTTTTGCATTTAGACAACGCCTTTATTGGCCTTTATTGTTGGATGAGGCCCTTAAACCTTGGCCAGTCTAAACGCGGCCCCCAGTCCAGCCCCCATTTCCTCAGGGGTGATCTTGCCATCATGATCAATGTCGAGGGCATCAAACACGGCATCAGCTCCCATCCACTCTTCACGGGTGATAAAGCCGTCACCGTCTAGGTCATAGGCACGAAAGATATTCTCAGCCGCATGGCTAACAGCATCGTTGCCATCGAGTTGGGACAGTCGTTCTGCCAATAACGATTCCAACGACTCTAGCGCCTTAGTAAATCCTTGAATGCCTTCAGCTAGTTTGTCTGAGGCCATCCGGTTTTCGGCATGCATTTTGTCGAAGGTTGCTTTGTCGACTGAGATTTTCTCGATCTCTAAGTCTGTCGCCATTTCAGGAGAAAGCTTCCGGGGTAGTTCGGCGGTGACTTCATCTAATTGGGCCAACAGCTTAGGCGAAATCGTCAGCAGATCGCAGCCCGCTAGCTCCTTAAGCTCATCGGTGTTGCGGAAACTGGCCCCCATAACTTCAGTGGTGTAGCCAAACTTCTTGTAGTAGTTAAAAATTTCGGTAACTGACAAAACACCTGGATCTTCGGCTGGTGGATAAGACTCTCGGCCCGTATCTTTTTTATACCAGTCAAGAATCCGGCCAACAAAGGGGGAGATCAGGGTGGCACCGGCCTCAGCACAGGCAATGGCCTGATGTAAACCAAACAGCAGCGTCAGGTTACAGTGAATTCCTTCTTTTTCTAGAATCTCAGCGGCTTTAATCCCTTCCCAGGTGGAGGCAATCTTAATCAAAACTCTCTCGCGGGAGATACCCACAGCCTCGTACTGAGAAATCAGATCGCGGGCAGTGGTTAACGTACCTTCGGTGTCATAGGAAAGTCTGGCATCGACTTCGGTGGAGACACGACCGGGAATAATTTCTAAAATTTTACGGCCAAACGCAACCGCTAGACGCTTAAACGCCAGGTTAACAATTTCTTGAGTACTGGCATCGGCACCGGCATCAGCTTTAGCTGTCTGCAATGTTTCATCCACAATGCTCTGATATTGGGGCATCTGTGCCGCCGCTGTGATCAAGGATGGGTTGGTCGTCGCATCCCGTGGCTTAAATTGCTCAATGGCTTGAATGTCGCCAGTGTCGGCAACTACGACGGTCATTTCACGCAATTGATCCAGAAGAGTCTGCGCCATAATGTGCTCCATGTTGTCTGCTGACCAGCAATTTGTATTGTAATCACCAGAAATTAAATCGGCTTGAATCTAAAGACAGATTATGGAATTGAGCAGATATGGACCATCTTTGAAGAGATTAAAATCTTTGCTGTTACGGAGTTACCCAAACTGAACCTGCACGCATCGAGTTTTAATAACCTCGTTACATAGGGTTTCTTTGTAGTTATGGGGCGGTGTCATTGAATCTAGCTCTGGCATAAGCTGATCAATAGACCGAATCTGGCTTTTCAGTAACCCCATCACATCCATATCAAATTCAAACTCAATGGAGGATAGTCCTCGAAAACGCTCATTAACCACCGATTGCCAGGTGGGTTCATAGGTTAACCAGTGATAGCCTTTGACATTAATAGTGCCGAGTGAGGCTGGGGGGCGAGCCCCATATTCAAAGACTTTTCGATGGCGTACTGCCTCGGATGTAAGGCCGTCGTTGTTAACTGATTCAATGACAATTTTAGTCGCACCTAGATCACTTAAAAGTGTGATTAACTCCTGCTCTCGGTCGGCAAACAACATGGAGAAATAGTTAGTCACGGGATAATAAAAGTGTCCCCTATCTTTAATGCCGTAGGGATAGTGTCGGTACATTTTCCCTGGAATCGGATGCTCAGGAGGGAAATGCACCTGATCTGGGATTTTATCCAGAGCGATTTCGCTGACTGATTGGTTATACCAAACGGGTAAATCAAGCTGAACTAACTGCTTGTACAATAACCTGGCATCATGATTGCGATGGTGAATGGGGTTATCTAACCCAAGTGTTTGGTGCTCCTCTTGAAGCAGGGAGTGGATGGTCCAAAATAGGGGGACCGCTGCCTTTGGCAATGACAGCGCTGTCAAAGTGGGCAATGAGGTAATACTGGCGTTACTCAGAAATGCCAGGGATTGAAATGCCTTGGTCAGTTCGAGCTCAGCCCGAGCAATGGATACATCTGTCTGGCCCCTAAAGACGGTTTGATAGTCTTGGCGTAGCTCATTTGGGGACTCACCATGGTCCAATACATAGAGTAGAGGCTTGGATAAGGCCTGAGATAGGGCGGCTTCCGCACTCATGCCTACTTTCTTGTGCTTGTTGCGAAACATAGCCTGCTGCCGATTGGTGTGGGTTTAGTGGATGATTAATACAAATACTCAAGATTATGAATCTATACCACTCTATAGAAATGTTTTAATCAGCACAATTACAAGAAATCCTAGTAACAGAGAAAGACCGATAAAGTAGCCTCGACGCATATAGGCTTCGGGCAGCATCGTCTCTGCTAAAACGGTAAGAATAGCACCGGCTCCAATCGATTCGATAAAGGAGGCTATGTTTTCGGAAGCACCTGCCAAAATCAAGGTCCCTAAGCCCGCAACAATACCCTGAATCAGCATGACCGATACCCACATGACGACAATGCGTGTAAAGGGAAATCCTTGCTGACGCATACCGTCTGAGCTAGACAGGGCTTCTGGATAGTTAGAGATAAAGAGCCCAGCCAGTAGCGTTGCACTGACGCCTCCGCTGACAAGTTCGCCAGCACCAATTGTTAAGGATTCAGGAATGCCGTCAATGAGCAGCCCTAGCCATATGGCCAGGGGAGCATTGTTATGATCTCCTAATGACTGAATCATGGTCTGGGCCGAGGGAAGTTTTTCGCCTCCTTGCAAATCATTAAATGCCTGTTGCAACCAGGCAGCTGATTGTTTTTGGGAAAAGTTTTGCTTTTGTTGTAGATAACCGACAATTTTGCCCTGGCGAAGAAATGTCTCAACCGCACGATTGAGCTCAGGAGACTGTTTTATCAGCTCTTCAAAATCAGTTTTGCTTAGTTGCCAAAGGCAAACACTGCCGTCGGCAACGGCAGTCACGGTATGGCGCGCACCGGTTAAAAAGGACAGTTCACCAAAGGCATCTTTGGGATGAAGTTTTTTGGCTTTTCGGCTAGGATTTTTGGGATCGCTCTGGAGGATGTGCCCTGAGTGAATAATGTACAGGGTTTGGCCTGCCTCGCCCTGATAAAAGAATGTTTGGCCAGCTCCGACCCGTCGATATTGCAGACGGCTAGCAATTGCTTGGATATCTTCGATCGGCAGGTATTGAAAAATCGGTAGCCGCTTGACCTGACGGGCAATTTGGATAAATTCGTTGGCTTTGTTATCGATGGACACAGCATCTGGAATTCTGGCTGCTGTTTGGATGCAGCTAACGGTCTTGTCTACCCAGGCTTTGATTTCGTTACGGGTGAGGTGGTGGCGCTGCAGCAGATATTGGGCAATTTCATCCCCCTGAACCAGATGTTGGGTGGCTTCATTGAGCTCAGGGCAGGTTTCTAGCAGGTCTTCAAAGGAGTCTCTGGGCAAACTGGCAATTTCGCAATTTGTGGTTGAGACTGCACTCGTTCCGTGGGGAGCCCCGGTAAAAAAGGCCATGCGGCTAAAAACATCCCCTGGTTTTAATTGGGTAAACGGCTGCATATCCTGGTCCGGATCTAACAGTTGCACCTCTCCACTAATAAGGATGTATAGCGTCTCGCAGGCGCTACCTGGCTGATACAGTACGGTATTGCTGGAATAGCGGCTCACCAGTAGAGACTTAGTTAATCGTTCAAGGGCGTGGGGAGTCAGCGAACGAAAGATTCCGAGTCGTTTTACTTGTGTTAACAGGTTGTGGAAATGTTGCTCTTGATGGTTGGCAACATGGGCGGCGGCAGTCGCAGGCTTTCGCAAAAAACTGCCATATTTGTTCATAAACTGATTGACAGTTGTAAAAAAGAGGCTGCCAATAATCCCACCCGTAACCAGTTCCAGAATAAATCCTTCCTCTACCGCATGGGAGACCAGATCTAGCATCGTCGCTGCTAGTAAAGCACCTGCTCCAAAGGCGGTCAGAGCCCCAACCACACGCCCAGAGGGTTGCCAAAATCGAGAGGTTACTGCGCCTAAAGGCATGGAGGCTGCACATAGCAAACCAGACTGAAAAGCGCGCACAATCACAGGTTGCATGGGGCAGCTCCGATACTATTGCCTAGGCTGACGAAATTCTTCTAACATTAGGGGACTATGTAACAGCGTACTGACAATGGAGGCCGCACTGTTGAGCATATGGAAATACTCTATCTTTTGATTGGTGTCCTGGAGCTCTAGCTTAAGATTGGCTAAATCTGCTTCATCGGTAGTTTGGTCAAGTTTATCAATTAGCTGACCATGGGCAATTTTGTAATAGGACTGCATATCCCGAGAGAATGTATGCATTTCACTGGCAACTTCGATGGGAGAGTGGTTTTTTAGACCAAAGATAGGCTTTTCGTTGTGCATAATTTGTTAAGAGATAGGGGGGCAAGGAATAAGGGGGTAAGGTAGGAGAACGCTACCAGAGCATGGGTGATTGAGGTTAAGTCTTGGTTATCTTGATACGCGCATGATTGTGTTTTTCTGACTGATTACTGTTGTTTTAGGCATTGCCAACAATCTTGGGCGATGGCCCAGTCTTCTTGCGTGTGAATTACCAGCACTCGGATAGCAGAATCGACTGTGGCAATGTCTTGATCTATGGGATGGTTGTTATTTTTTTTGATATCTAATGTTAGCCCTAAAAAGTTCATTGCTTCACAGGCGGCGGCCCGAATTGATGCGGCATGTTCACCAATGCCGGCGGTAAAAACAACGGCTTCTACCCCACCTAGACCCATAAGCATAGAGCCAATACAGGATTTGAGCCGATGGAGGTAAAGCGCTTGGGCTAGCTGAGCCCGTTGGTCTTTGGCCATTGCCTGGCCGATTTGACGTAAATCATGGGAGATGCCAGAAATGCCTTTGAGGCCTGATTCTTTATTGAGCAGCTGGTCTAGCTGATCGGCGCTGTACCCCTGTCGCATTAGATAGATCAAAATGCCGGGATCTACTGCTCCAGAGCGGGTGCCCATCATCAGTCCGTCTAAGGGGGTAAATCCCATGGTGGTGTCAATGCTCTGACCATGGTGAACAGCGCAGAGGGAGCCGCCATTGCCCAGATGGCAAATAATTAGACGTAAATCATCCTGGCCCAAAATTTGTGCCGCTCGCTGACTACAGTATTGATGACTAATGCCATGAAAGCCATAGCGGCGAATACCCTGGTTTACCCAGTCGTAGGGACCGGGATAGATGGCGGCAACGTCGGGCATTTGAGCGTGAAAAGCGGTATCGAAGACGGCCACCTGGGGCACTTCCCCTAGCAGTTCTTCCATCAGTTCGATGCCTTCTAGGTTGGCAGGATTATGATTTGGAGCGAGCTGTTTTAGCCGATCAATTTCGGCTTTTACCTCAGGGGTAACAACGGTACTTGCCTGGTAAGTCTGGCCACCGTGAACAACTCGGTGGCCAACTGCATCAATCTCATGGGGGCTTTTGAGCACCTGGGTGGTTCCCTGCCATAGGGTGCTGAGCACCTGGGAGAGAATGTCCCGTCGAGAGGTGAGGGCTATCTTTTGTTTTAAGGGCTTACCTGAATCGGTTTTAACTTCCATGACGGCCTGGTCGGGATACCAGTCAATCTGGGCTGCCCAAACAGGTGGTGGGGCTGCTGCTGGCAGGGTATGACCTAACGTATATAAACAGAGTTTGTGACTGCTAGAACCGGCGTTGAGGACAAGGATCTTCATGGTGTTTTTTAGCTTATGTCCCGTTGCGATCGCACAAAGCCTCAGGCAGGTGATGACGATCGCCCAACCGCTTTAGCATGGGGCCATAGCGACCAAAGGTGATCACACTGAGGGAGGCGACGGGCATGTCGATGCGATCGCGATATCGTCCCAGATCAATTCCCAGCAGACTACACAAAATAATCCGCAGCGTTGTCTTATGGGAAACCACCAGCACATTGCCCTCTTTGTAGGTTTCCTCAATTTCAGCAATAACAACATCGGCCCGACTGGCGGCCTGAAAAGCGGTTTCTCCCCCCGTCGGCGGGCTCCAGGCAGGCTCAGTTATCCAGCGAATATAGTCATCATGGTGATGCTCCTCCACATAGGCCCGGGTCTGGTTTTCCCAAGCCCCATATTTAACTTCCCTTAACCCCTCTCGCAGCTGTAGGGGAACGTTAGCAGCTTGACACAGCGGCTTAGCCGTAGCCACTGTCCGTTTCATCGGACTAGCAAACACGGCCGTCCAGTCTAAATCACCGTAGGTATCTGCAAAGGCTTGGGCCATTTGATTGCCCGCAGCCGTTAGATCCACATCGAGTGCCCCACAGAAGTCCCCTGTCTGGCTGTGGGTGGTTTCGCCATGGCGAAGAAAATAAAGAGTCAAACTCATGGAGTACCTACCTGTAAGCCAGCATCGGCTTGTACATAGTCCTTAAGCGTTACCGGCACCGGTTTGGTTTGCCAGATAGTCTCAACATAGTCACGAATAGACCGGTCCGAGGAGAATTTACCCATGCGGGCTGAGTTGAGGATGGACATGCGGGTCCATAGGGCAGGCTCAGCATAGGCTTGAGCGACCCTGTCCTGACAGTCAATATAGGCCTGATAGTCCGCCAGTAACAGATAGGGATCCTGATACAGCAGGTTGTCCACCAATGGCTTAAACAAATTTTGCTCACCTCTAGAAAAGACGCCAGTGGAAAGCTGCTGGATAATTTTCTGAAGGTTAGGGTTGTTATGGCAATACTCCCTGGGGGCATATCCCCCAGACTTCAGCGCTATTACCTGCTCTACCGTCAACCCAAATAGAAAGAAATTCTCCTCACCGACGGCCTCACGAATTTCCACATTGGCTCCATCCAGGGTGCCAATGGTCAGGGCACCCCCCATGGAGAATTTCATATTGCCTGTGCCCGACGCTTCTTTACCGGCGGTAGAAATCTGTTCCGAGAGATCCGCTGCTGGATATACCGGCTGACTGTTGGTGACATTATAATCAGGCAAAAATACCACCTTTAGACGTCCTGCCACATCGGCATCGCTGTTGACCACGTCACCCACTGAGGTAATCAGCTTAATCATCAGCTTGGCCATAGCGTAGCCCGGTGCCGCCTTACCACCAAACACAAACGTACGGGGCACTATCTCCTGGGCTGGATTTTCCTTGAGCCGGTTGTAGAGGGTGATAATGTGTAGCACATTTAAATGCTGGCGCTTGTACTCGTGGATGCGCTTGACTTGAATATCAAACATCGATGTGGGGTTTACCTCGATGCCCGTAAATCTCAGAATTCGCTTGGCCAGACGCTGTTTGTTTGCTAGTTTCACCTGTTGCCAGGCAGAACAGAAACCTGGGTCATCTACCAATGCTTCTAGCTGTCGCAGTTCGTCCAGGTGCTTGATCCAGCCATTGCCAATCTTACTCGTGATTAACTCCGTCAGGTGTGGATTGCTCAGTACCATCCAACGGCGGGGCGTTACCCCATTAGTCACATTGGTAATCTTGCGGGGCCACAGCTCATGGAAATCTTTGAGCACTGTGCTTTTCACCAGTTCACTGTGAAGTGCGGCCACCCCGTTAATCGCGTAGCTGCCCACCGCCGCCAGATTGGCCATTCGCACATAGCGCTCTCCCCCCTCATCGATCAGCGACAGCATTGCCAGCTTGCCACCATCCTTAGGAAACTGTTGTTGTACCTGTTCTAAAAACCGTCGATTAATCTCATAAATAATTTCCAGGTGTCGGGGTAATAGCCGACCAAACAGGGCCACGGGCCACTTTTCTAACGCTTCGGGCAACAGCGTATGGTTGGTATAGGCAAAGGTCTTTTGGGTGATGTCCCAGGCCTGTTCCCAAGGCATGCCGTGGTCATCTACCAGCAGACGCATCAGCTCAGCTACCCCCACAGCCGGATGGGTATCATTAAGCTGCGCTGTAAACTTTTCATGGAAGGTTTCCAGACTTAGCCCTGCTGCCAGGTGAATACGAATCATATCCTGGAGCGAGCAGGAGACAAAGAAATACTGCTGCTGTAGTCGCAGCTCTTTCCCCTGGATCTGCTCATCGTTGGGATATAGCACCTTAGTCAGGTTTTCGGCTGCGGTTTTGTCGTTGACAGCACCGTAGTAGTCCCCCTGATTAAATCGCTGAAAATCAAAAGACTCACCGGCCTCTGCTTTCCACAGTCGCAGCGTGTTAGCAGTATTTACCCGATAGCCCAAAATTGGTGTGTCGTAGGGCACACCCTTGAGGGAGTAGCTGGGCACCCAGCGCACCTGCTGTGCTCCCTGGTCATTGGTATAAAATTCGGTGTGTCCGCCAAATTTCACCTCAACGGCTCTATCGGCCCGCAAGATTTCCCATGGGTTGCCATACTGTAGCCACTTATCGGTGATCTCCACCTGCCACCCGTCACGAATCTCCTGGTCAAAAATGCCAAACTCATAGCGAATACCATAGCCAATGGCTGGAATCTCGAGACTGGCCAGGGACTCCATATAGCAGGCGGCTAAGCGGCCCAAACCCCCGTTGCCCAGACCCGGTTCTTCTTCCTGGGAGATCAGTTCATCTAAGTTCAGACCCGAGGCCTCTACTGCCGTTTGTACCGGTCCGTAGATATTGAGGTTGACTAAGTTGTTACCCAGGTGAGGTCCTAGCAAAAACTCCGCCGATAGATAGCAAACCACTCGCACATCAGCCCTGTCATAGGCTTCGCTGGTGGCCAACCATCGCTGCAGCAGACGGTCTCGCACCGTGTAGGCCAGGGCCATGTAGTAGTCATTTTTAGTTGCAATGTCAGGATACGTACCCTGTACATAAAACAGATTGTCGGCCATGGCTCGTCGCAGGGTTTCAATACTTAGACCCGTGCGATCATCTTCTACTTCAACCGTTGGGCAAACAGCAATATTTTGGGCTGTCATGGGATAAACCTCTCATGGTTTCAGAATAAAATGATTATTCAGTTCAAAGCCTTCCCCGTTAAGAGAAGGCTTTGAACCAGACCCTATTCTGGGCAGTCAGTTTTATACGGCCATTTCCAACTAACAATCTCATCTTGATCTCTACCATGCTCGTGGGCGTAGGCCAGACACTCGATGATCTTATTCTTCATACGTTCTTTGGCATGGGCTGCCGCCGAACCCAGCTTAGGCACCCGGTTGATCACATCAATCACCAAGTTAAAGCGATCTACCTGATTGTTAATGGCCAGTTCTAGGGGTGTGTTGATATTCCCTTCTTCTTTGTAGCCCCGGACATGGATACGGTCCTGATTAGAGCGGCGATAGACCAGCTTATGGATCAGCCAGGGATAACCGTGGAAGTTAAAGATAACGGGCTTGTCGGGGGTGAACAGAGAGTCAAAGTCCCAATCCGATAGACCGTGGGGATGCTCTCCTTCGGATACCAGCTTGAACAGATCCACCACATTGACAAAGCGAACTTTGAGCTCGGGAAATTCCTCCCGTAGGATCGCGGTTGCCGCTAAGGACTCCATGGTGGGAATGTCACCGCAGCAGGCCATTACCACATCGGGCTCATCGGGCTCAGTGCCACAGTCGTCGTTGCTGGCCCAGTCCCAGATGCCAATTCCCTTGGTGCAATGGGCAATGGCCTCATCCATGGGCAGATACTGCAGATGCTTTTGCTTATCTGAGATAATCACGTTGATATAGTCAACGCTGCAGAAGCAGTGGTCCGCCACCGATAGCAAACAGTTGGCATCGGGTGGGAAGTAAACCCTTACTACTTCAGGGCTCTTGTTGGTTACCAAATCCACATAGCCGGGATCCTGGTGGCTAAAGCCGTTGTGGTCCTGTCGCCAGACTAAGGATGACAGCAGAATATTGAGAGACGAGACCGACCGTCGCCAGGGGACATGATTGCGACAGATATCTAACCACTTGGCATGCTGGTTAAACATGGAGTCCACCACGTGGGCAAAGGCTTCATAGGTATGGAAGAGACCGTGGCGACCGGTCAGCAAATAGGCTTCTAGCCAACCCTGCAGGGTGTGCTCGCTGAGCATCTCCATGACGCGACCGTCGCGTGATAGCTCGGTGCCACCCTCGTCTTCTGGATAGATGTCGGCCATCCAGACCTTTTTGGTAACCTCGTAGACATTCTGTAACCGGTTGGATGCCGTTTCATCCGGTCCCATCAGTCGGAAGTTGTCGGGGTTATCTCGCATGATGTCCCGCATCAAGAAGCCCAGGACCTTAGTATTCTCAAACTCTTCGGTACCGTGCTGTTCCATCTGGATAGCGTAGTCACGAAAATCAGGCATCTTTAGTGCCCTACGCAGCAGGCCACCATTGGCATGGAGATTTGAGCCCATGCGACGGTTGCCAGTGGGGGCTAAGGCCTTGAGTTCTGGGATCAGAGTGCCATTCTCATCAAAGACTTCTTCGGGTCGGTAGCTACGCATCCATTCCCCTAGCTTAGTCAGGTGATCGGGATTGTCGTGCATACCTCCCATGGGCACCTGGTGAGACCGCCAAAAGTCTTCTACCTTTTTGCCATCTACCTCGGCGGGTCCGGTCCAACCCTTGGGGGTGCGCAGCACAATCATCGGCCAGCGGGGACGCTCAATCTTGCCCGATATCCGTGCTTCTCGCTGGATCTCTTTGATTTTGAGCACACACTCTTCCATCACCGAGGCCATTTTCTGGTGCATCTCTGCCGGGTCTTTACCCTCTACAAAGT
Source organism: Cyanobacteria bacterium J06554_1 (assembly GCA_038534515.1). GTDB lineage: Bacteria > Cyanobacteriota > Cyanobacteriia > Phormidesmidales > Phormidesmidaceae > Leptothoe. The sequence continues at coordinate 15,619 of JBCAWO010000050.1, read as the reverse complement.
AGGGGGTGTAGCCATAGCCCCGGAAGAGATACTCCAGCTCTTCGTGGGAGATGCGGGCCAGAATGGTAGGGTTAGCAATTTTGTAGCCATTTAGGTTTAAAACGGGGAGCACCGCACCGTCACGGGCCGGGTTGATAAACTTGTTGGAATGCCAGGCTGTTGCCAGGGGACCGGTTTCGGCCTCGCCGTCACCCACCACGCAGGTAACAATCAGGTCCGGATTGTCGAGTACGGCACCATAGGAATGGGAAACGCTATAGCCCAGTTCACCCCCTTCATGGATTGATCCCGGTGTCTCTGGGGTAACATGGCTGCCGATATATCCAGGAAAAGAGAACTGCTTAAAGAATCGCTGCATTCCTTCTGCATCTTCACTTTTATCGGGATAGATCTCTGAGTAGGTCCCTTCTAGATAAACTGGCCCCAACACTCCAGGGGCACCGTGCCCGGGACCGGCCACAAAGATCATGTCTAGATCGTACTTTTTGATCAGACGATTACAGTGGATATAGGTGAAACTCAGGGCCGGTGATGCCCCCCAGTGACCCAGCAGACGATGCTTAACATGCTCAGCTTTGAGGGGGTCTTTGAGCAGGGGATTGTCGCGTAGATAGATCATACCGACAGCGAGATAATTACAGGCTCGCCAGTAGGCATCTATTAAGTGCAGCTCCTCTTCTGTCAGGGCCGGTGATGGGGATGCAGTGGGTTGAATGGGGGCTTGAACCATAATTAATCTTTCCTCGAATAGAATAAATCAGTCGGTTCTACACTCAAAGTGTGATAAACGCTGTCTTGTGCTCACCGTCTTTGAGAACGTTGTATCGGACCGAGCCGTCTGTGACCATAGAAGCTATGACTCGGGTCTGTAGAGATAATGTCACGCTGGAGATTGCCAGAGGTTGAACAATATAGGAAGCAAGGTATAAGACATGTCGGTATCTCCTAAATCTTCGTGTTTACACCTGCATATCTGCGTACATACCCATATGCTAGCTCCTCAAATGGAAAGTAAAGATGAGGAACTCATAACCTTTATTTTTATAACGACGAGTGAAACTAAGAGGACCATGAACAAACCTGGAAATATAGCTTGGCGCACATAGTTCAAGCCATACGTAATCCTTAAACACGTTAGATGGCAACGGCTATGTACGCAGCAAACTGCTGAATGCATTCAGCAGTTTGCTATACCTACGGCATTTAAGTCAGATTTATGAGCGTTTTTACGCTCAGACCAGGCTTTTCTCTGTTTTTTGGAGTATCAATTACCAGGACTAAATTTTGGTTAACGTGTTTAAGTGTTTAGAGTTTTTTAAGTATCTCCACACTGGCCAATGGGTTGAAATTATCAACATAGCTATGGAGGTAGGACAACCATTAAAAGCTTTAATAGTTGCTTGCTTGTCGAGGTTCCTTTTTTAATCTTGCGGTAGGTCAGGCTAAAAGCCCCAAGAATTAAGGGTTTAGGCAGACTCTAAGACGTTAAACAGCCTGTTCTATCGTGTAAAAGATTAAACTGATCTACTTATGTAGGTAGGCAAAATAAATTACACAAGAACTTTTCAAAGATGACACTCTTGAAAAGGCCCCCAACCCCGAATTCTGGGGGCTTCGGAAATCAAAGTCCCCCAGAATTGGGGGATTTAGGGGGCCTTCAGGATTTTGAAATTAATCGTGCTCATCTACTTATGTAGTCTCAACAACATTTTTTCTTTAAGTTCTTTAAAATTGTTTTCTTGGATAACGGGCGGAGTTATAAATGCGCTGTTTGGGCTGTATTGATCTGCTGTATTGCCCTAATGTTATCGATGGTGCGCATAGTTAGAGCTAATGTTGATCTATGAAAATAGCTTTCTTTAATACCAAACCCTACGACCAACGCTCATTTACAGAGATCAATACAGACCATAGTCACGAGCTAACATTTTTTGAGCCCCGGCTCACGCCAGAAACCGCATCTCTGGCCTCGGGGTTTCCGGCTGTCTGTGTGTTTATTAATGATGAGCTAGGTGAAGAGACTCTACGTGCGATCGCAACCACCGGCACCAAGCTCATCGCCCTTCGCTGTGCCGGGTTTAACAACGTTGACTTAAACGTCGCCCAGCAGCTAGGCATTACCGTCGTGCGGGTACCTGCCTACTCCCCCTACGCGGTGGCAGAGCACGCCGTGGGGCTAATTATGACCCTCAACCGTAAGCTGTACCGCGCCTACAACCGGGTACGAGACGACAACTTTTCCCTAGATGGGCTGTTGGGGTTTGATCTCCACGGTAAAACCGTCGGTATTGTGGGGACCGGTAAAATTGGTCAGTGCTTTGCCCAAATTATGAACGGATTTGGCTGCAAGCTCCTCGCCTACGATGTGCGCCCAAATCCGGCCTGTGTAGATATTGGCGTGGACTATGTGGAGCTACCCATATTGCTGACGCGTTCCGACATCATTTCTCTCCACTGTCCGCTGTTGCCCTCTACCCATCATCTGATCAATGCTGACTCTTTACAGCACGTTAGACCCGGTGCCATGTTGATCAACACCAGTCGTGGTGGGCTAGTCGACACCACAGCCGTAATTGAGGCGATTAAGTCGGGGCGCGTGGGCTACTTTGGTATAGATGTCTATGAACGGGAAGGGGGGCTGTTTTTTGAGGATCTCTCTGACACGGTAATTCAAGACGATACCTTCCAACTGTTACAGTCTTTTCCCAATGTGGTGATCACCGCCCACCAGGCATTTTTTACCAAAGAGGCCCTGTCCAACATTGCTGAAACGACCCTGTCTAATATTAACGACATCGAGGCAGGGCAAGGCTGTGACAATGAAGTGAAACTGGCATAGGGCTAATGGGGCATTGGAGAAGAGACACAGATGTGCTGCTTCGTTAAGGGAAGTCAGATCTATAATTAAAAGAAGAAAGAGAGAGCTGTCGCTGCTGATTTAAGGGATGCGTCAATCTGTTAAAAATGCCCTACGCTACTGGCATTTTGCAGATAAAACCATCCCAAGGTTCGACAACCCTAGAGAGCCCATACTGCCCTGCGGAGGTCATCATGGCCCCACCTCCATGTCATCACAATTGTGCTAACGCTTCAGTAGCCTAGCTTGGCTACTGAAGTTGTCCATAGCAAATTGCTGAACGCATTCAGCGGTTTGCTGCGCCCATAGCTGTTGTTACCTATAGCTTTCAGCGATCACATGTGGTCTGAACTATGTGCGCCAAGCGATAAGACCTATCGAAGGCAGGTTTTTATGATGAAATCCACCCCAACGGGTGCTGCAAATGTCAGCACTCCAGTTAACTTTATTCTTGAATTTGAACAGCTCGGTATTAACGATATCCCCCTGGTGGGTGGGAAAAATGCCTCCCTTGGCGAGATGATTCAACAGCTGACACCCAAGGGTGTGCGGGTGCCCACTGGCTTTGCTACCACCGCCGAGGCCTATCGCTACTTTATTCAACAGGCCAGACTAGAGGATTTGTTGCGATCGCACCTTGCCAGCTTGGACATTACTGATGTCCAAGCCCTGCGCCGCTGTGGCAAAGCGATACGAACATTGATTTTAGACACGCCGTTTCCCCCTGAACTACAGACTGCCATTACCACCGCGTACCGACAGCTTTGCGGTAACAACCCGTCCCTGGACGTGGCTGTACGGTCCAGTGCCACCGCCGAGGATCTACCCGATGCCAGCTTTGCTGGTCAGCAAGAAACCTATCTCAATGTCCAGGGGGTTAAGGGGGTTTTAGAAGCCTGTCATAAGTGTTTTGCCTCCCTGTTTACCGACCGGGCCATTTCTTATCGCACCATCAAGGGCTTTGACCACTTTGATGTTGCCCTGTCGGTGGGGGTACAGCGGATGGTGCGCTCCGACCTGGCCACATCAGGGGTGATGTTCTCCATCGATACGGAAAGTGGGTTTAAGGATGCTGCCCTGGTGACCGCTGCCTATGGTCTGGGAGAAACCGTGGTCCAGGGTTCGGTCAACCCGGATGAATATCTTGTCTTTAAGCCTACCCTACTCCAGGGGTACAACTCTATTTTTAAAAAGCACCTGGGTAGTAAAGAGATCAAAATGGTCTATGACGTGGGTGGCAGTAAGCTGACGAAGAACGTGCCTGTGTCCGAGGCTGACCGACAGCGCTATGCCATTGATGACGATGACATTCTTACCCTAGCTCGCTGGACCTGCACCATTGAAGATCACTATTCTAAGGCTCACAACACCTATACCCCCATGGATATTGAATGGGCTAAGGATGGCATAACGGGAGAGTTATTTATTGTTCAAGCTCGACCTGAGACGGTACAGTCGCAAAAGTCTGGCTCGCTCTTACGCAGCTACAGCCTCGACAACAAAGACCACGGTCTCACACCGTTACTTACCGGCCAAGCCGTGGGGGAGATGATTGGCCAGGGTGAGGCCAGGGTAATTAAGTCGGTACAAAACATTGCTGAGTTCCAGCCCGGTGATGTGCTGATTACCCAGCGCACCGACCCCGATTGGGAACCCATTATGAAACAGGCCAGCGCCATTGTGACCGACCAGGGGGGGCGCACCTGCCATGCCGCCATCATTGCCCGGGAAATGGGTATTCCCGCCATTGTTGGCTGTGGCGATGCCACCCAATCAGTCACCACCGGACGTCCAGTGACGGTCACCTGCGCCGAAGGAGACGTGGGCAAGGTGCACGCAGGTCTGTTGCCCTTTAGCATCGAAGAGACCGCCATTGATAACTTGCCGTCTACCCAAACCCAAATCTTGATGAATGTGGGCAACCCAGAAGAAGCCCTACGGCTGGCTGCCATTCCCTGTGATGGGGTGGGTCTGGCACGCATGGAGTTTATCATTGCCAACCACATTAAGGTACATCCCCTGGCCCTACTCAATTTTGACCGGCTAGATGCCGCAGCCAAGCAGAAAATCGCCACCCTGACCGCACTCTATGAGTATAAACCCGACTACTTTGTTGAGCGGTTGTCCTACGGGGTGGGCACCATTGCCGCTGCTTTTTATCCCAAACCGGTGATTGTGCGTCTGTCGGATTTTAAGAGTAACGAGTATGCCAATCTGTTGGGTGGTGAGAGCTTTGAACCCAACGAAGAGAATCCCATGATTGGCTGGCGTGGGGCCTCTCGCTATACCGATCCTAACTACCGCGATGCCTTTGCTCTCGAGTGTTTAGCCCTCAAACGGGTGCGCAACGATATGGGGTTAACCAACCTGATTCCCATGGTGCCCTTCTGTCGTACTCCCGATGAAGGACGCAGGGTGCTAAAGGCCATGGCCAGCCACGGTCTTGTTCGGGGTGAGCATCAGCTCCAGGTCTATGTTATGTGTGAGATTCCTAACAATGTGATTCTGGCGGAGGAATTTAGTCAGGTGTTTGATGGCTTTTCCATTGGCTCTAACGATCTCACCCAGCTGACTCTTGGGCTAGACCGGGATTCGGCCCTGGTGGCCCATCTGTTTGATGAGCGTAATGCCGGTGTAAAAGAGATGGTGCGGATGGTCATTGGGAAGGTGAAGAGGTGCGATCGCAAAATCGGCATCTGTGGCCAGGCCCCCAGCGACTACCCTGAATTTGCCCAATTCTTAGTAGAACAAGGGATTGACTCCATCAGCCTCAACCCCGACTCGGTGTTAAAAACCACATTGGCCATCGCCGAGATGGAGGCCCAGCTAAGCTAATGTCTCCTCGGCTGTCTGTTGTTATCTAAAACACAGCTGATCAGGTTTCTTCCCAGCCCAAGGTTTTAATCCTTGGGCTGAGAAAGCATACTAAAGGAGCCCCCTCCATCAACCTTGGGACGCCCCTATGAAACCGCTGATTCATCGCACCAAGATTGTGGCCACCATTGGCCCTGCCAGCCGTTCTCCCGAAGTCATCAAACAGCTGATGCTGGCCGGAATGAACGTAGCCCGGCTAAATTTTTCCCATGGTACCTATGCTGACCATGCCCAACAGATTCGTCAGCTACGGGCCGTCTCCGACGAATTAGAAATGCCCCTGACGCTGCTCCAGGACCTCCAAGGCCCTAAAATTCGTGTGGGTCAGCTGCCTGCTGAGGGCATCGAACTACGCCAGGGGCAGAAACTAACCCTGGTGCCCATGACAGCCGCTGCCCAGTCGCCAGACACCGTGACCATTGACTATCCCCACCTGGCAGAAGAAGCAGAAGCGGGTACTCAGATTTTATTAGATGATGGGCTGCTAGAGCTGCGGGTAGAAACAGTCCAGGGCAACAACGTTGAATGCACAGTTGTTATCGGTGGCAATCTCAAAAGCCGGAAGGGGGTCAACCTACCCACCCTCGATCTCCGACTACCCTCCATGACCGAAAAGGACAAAGAAGACCTGGCCTTTGGGGTGGAACAGGGGGTGGATATTATCTCCCTGAGTTTTGTCCGTAGACCCGAAGATGTGCAAGAACTCAAAGCTCTGCTGGCTGAAAAGGGCGTCAATATTCCCGTACTGGCAAAATTAGAAAAGCCCCAGGCAATTCAAAATTTAGACGCCATTGTCAACGAATGCGATGCCATCATGGTGGCCCGAGGGGACTTGGGTGTAGAAATGAAACCCGAAAAGGTGCCCCTGATTCAAAAGCGCATCATTCGTCTTTGTAACCAGAAGGGTATTCCGGTGATCACCGCCACCCAGATGCTTGATAGCATGACCCACAGCCCCCGGCCCACTCGGGCTGAAGCCAGCGATGTTGCCAATGCCATCATCGACGGCACCGACGCTGTGATGCTATCGGGGGAATCTGCCGTAGGCGACTATCCGGTAGAAGCTGTCAAGATGCTGGCCCGGATCGCCACCGATGTGGAACCAGAAATCGACCATCCCAACTTTCCACCCCAAAAAATTGATGTTCCCGAGGCCCTTAGCGAAGCCTTAAATGCCATCGACCAAGTGTTGGATCTGCAATGTATCGTCGGGTTTACAGAAACCGGATACACGGCCCGTTTAGCAGCGGCAGAACGTCCTAGTGCCACCGTGGTCGCCCTCACCCCCAACCCAACAGTTTACCGACAGCTCAACCTGGTGTGGGGGGTGCGCCCCGTCTTGTTAGAGCAGTTAGATGGCTCACTCGAATCACTATTTGACCAGATCGAAACCTGTTTACTCGAGAAAAAATTTGCCGCCCCCGGCGATCGGATTCTTGTGCTGGGCGGACTCCCCATAAAAGTCCCTGGCTCCACCAATTTTATGAAGATCCATACCATTGGTGCCCAATAAAGGTTGTAGCTTTTTCAGATTGGCGTTGCCGATCCTCTACTCGAACAGGCCTGTATGGATCTCCGACTATCGAAGTTAGGTCCAAATTATGGCCTAATGAATAGGTATGTGACTCCCTGCAAAACAATCATTACTGAGAGTGGTTATCCCCCTAACCGAAGACGTTTTTTATGAGTTACATATTGTCTCAAGTAGCCGCCCAGCTGAGTAAACAGTCAGGCGGTAGCCCCAAAAAAGAGATTGACAAACTAAGCAATGATCTGGTGGACCTGGTGGTTCAACACACGCTGTCTGGTCGGGTGCTGAGTGCGAGTAACCGGCCGTTTCAGCAGACAAACTCTCTACTCCAAATAGTGGATAACAGGGTGATGGTGGATATTGCCGCCGCCGACCCAGAGACCCTAATAGCCGAACTTGAACCCTATGGCTTTATTGCCAAAGCAGATTACGGTACCGTCGTTTCAGGCGATCTCCCTATCGACGCCCTGTCTGAAATAGCTGATTTAAAGGCCGTTCAGTTTATCCGACCCACCTATAAGCCCATTGTTCGCCAGGGCATTACCCGCAACCAGGGAACCGTTGCCCTCAGAGCCGATGTGGCCCAAGCTGAGTTTAACGTGACCGGTGCTGGTGTCACCGTCGGTGTCCTTTCCGATAGTTTCGATAACCTGGGTGGAGCCGCCGCCGATCGGCTCAGCGGTGACCTGCCCGAGGTCAATGTTTTACAAGATTTACCCGGTGGCGGCTCCGATGAGGGGCGGGCGATGTTACAGCTAATTGCTGACATTGCCCCCGACGCAGATCTGGCATTTCACACCGCTTTTTTAGGCCAAGCCGGTTTTGCCCAGGGTATTCTCAACTTAGCCGAGGCCGGTGCGGACATTATTGTTGACGATGTTATTTATCTTGCTGAACCTTTTTTCCAAGATGGGCTGGTTGCCCAAGCCGTAGATCAGGTTGTTGCTAACGGCGCAGCCTACTTTTCAGCGGCTGGCAATAATGGCGATACCGCCTATGAAAGTGAGTTTCGCAACAGCGGTATTGTCTTAAATTTTGCCGGACTCGAGATAGAAGCCCATGACTTTGACCCAGGAGAAGCGGTCGATGTTTTTCAATCTATTACCATCGGTGCTGGTGCTGAAATCAGCCTTTCGTTTCAATGGGCATCCCCTTACTTTTCGGCGTCTGGCATCCAAGGGGCCACCAGCGACCTCGATATCTTTTTACTTGATGAAACTAATCAGATTGTCGCTTCTAGCATTGATGACAACCTGAATAACGATCCGGTCGAAGTTCTTAGCTTCACTAATTTTGGCCGCTTTGACACGGAGTACAACATTGTTATCGGCAAATTTGCTGGTGATACCCCAGACCTGATCAAATATGTCGGCTTTGGCGATCTCTCCATTGATGAATTTGACACCAGCAGTGGCACCCTATTTGGCCAGGCCAATGCTAGAGGAGCTCAGGCTGTGGGTGCTGCGTTCTTTACCGAATCCCCCGCTTTTGGAGATCCTACCCCTACGGTAGAAGACTTTTCTGCTGTCGGTGGCACTGCGATTCTGTTTGACAGCGAGGGGAATCGTTTGGCCGAACCTGATATTCGCCAGAAACCTGACATTGTTGCGCCAGACGGGGGTAACACCACGTTTTTTGGCCGGGACATTGCCATCGATACCGACCAGTTTCCCAACTTCTTTGGCACCTCCGCTGCTGCCCCCAATGCTGCTGCCGTCGCTGCCCTGCTGCTAGAAGCCGTTCCCGAGGCCTCACCCACCGAGATCTACCAGGCTCTTCAAACCTCTGCCCTCGACCTTGATAATCCTAATACGGCAGGCTTTGATGTGGGTTTTGATGCCGCAAGCGGGTTTGGCCTGATTCAGGCGGACGGAGCGCTGCAGACCCTGCTCAATCGTCGGACGCCCGCACCTGCACCAATTATGGTGGGGACTAACCAGGCTGATACTATGATTGGCACCGCTGAGCAAGACACGATTCAAAGTCTGGCTGGGGATGACCAAATCTTTGGTGTAGCCGGCAATGACGAGATTTACGGTGGGATGGGTAATGATACGATCAATGGCGGCCCAGGGGACGACCTGATCTTGGGCAATGACGGTGATGATATCCTGCGTGGCGATGACAATAATGCGACTGATGGAGGTCGCGATCGCATCTTTGGTGGCGCTGGCAACGACCGCATTGGCGGTAAAGCAGGAGACGATCAGCTCTTTGGCGACGCAGGCAATGATTCTATTTGGGGCGGTCTAGGCAATGATGTTCTCTGGGGTGGTCTGGGTGACGATATCCTCACGGGTGGTAATGGCAATACCGGTCTCTCCGATCAAGATACCTTTGTCCTCAGTGCTGGCTCAGGTACCGACACCATTACCGATTTTGACCTCGCTACCGATCTCATCGGTCTCTCCGACATCAGTGCTAACGATCTAACCTTTATCGACAACACCATCCAACTGGGTACCGACACCCTAGCCATCCTCACCGGTATCACAGATGCCGCTACTGTTGGCTTTGTCACCGTCTAGCAACTCTGTCTTAGTTATTTCTACAATAGAAATCGAGATTTGGAATCCTCGAAATGTCTCCAAACCCTCAGTCATGGGAGCTTTGAGTTCAGCGTCCCCCAGGATATAGCCCAAGGGGCATTGAATAAAGGGGGGCGGGAGGGGGCCTCGATAACAGATAGCTAATTGGAACTTCCCACTTAGCTGCAAGATGCTGACACATGGCGTTCCTGATAGATCAATGCATCCCCTAAATCAGCAACGGCTAAAACCGGGTACCGCAAAATCAAGATTTTGGACCAGCCAGTGGACGCATAAGCCCATGGCCTCGATCCGGCATAGTCCGTAATAAGCAACTGTTAAAGTACTAGCGTTGCTGACCAATCATCATGTCTTGGTCCAACATTCAGGGTGTCTGCTACGACCTTTTCAGAACTACCGATACCTCATCCCCTTACAGGGAGAGGCGGCTGGTACGTTCCCAGTAGAATTTAGCATTAAGGGTTTCGAGAGCTAATGTTAGCCATCGAAACCCTTAATCGCTTCTAGACACCCTCCCAAGGGAGAAAAACTGAATAAGTCTTCATCTAACAGACCTATAAGTCAACGTACTTACTACCAACCTAATTCCTCACAGGGATCGCCTCATCCCCTCTCGGAGGGGGCAACAGGGTGGGTTCGTTTACTAGAAGTTCTATGTTCAAGCAACTGTCAAGGAGTTTGGGGGCCCAGATGACCTTCAAATATGGGCATTTGCGATCGCAACTCGTTCTCCCAGCATCCTATATAAACTCGCCATAAAGATTTCATCCAACCCCCGTAAACTCCCCCAGCTAGTCTGTGTCAAACCACACAGCTAGCGTTATTCTCCGCATCACCCATGAAAACCGCACTTCACTGGCTATCCCACTCCATCTTCTGGGTCTGGAACATTGCCTTTATCGGCGTCGTATACCTCTGGATGTTGCCCACAGCCGGGTTACCCATCCTAGAAGCAGCCCTTAGCGGCGAAATCCCCCCGGCCTTCGTCGTCAGTATCCTCGGCATGCTGATCGTGCCCCTACTGTGCACAGTGGTGGGCGGCAAATGGCTCCGTAAGCATCCCATCCTCCTCATGCGGCTGTTTTACGGCGTAGAAGCCCCCCTCTTTGGCCTCTGTCTGCTGCGGTTATTCCTGATTCGTGAAACTACCCCCGCTAGCGCCCATATTCTCATCACCATTCTGGCCGCCATTGCCATATTCGCCATCGAAACCCTGGCGGGCTATGCCGCCTACCGCCCTCGGCTGGCCTGGATACAAATGATTGGCCACAGCCTGGTGTTAGTCACCGGGCTATACGCGGGCACCCTGCTGCTGCTTTACACCGTGCCCGCCCTCTGCATCATGGTCTACGGTGCCATTACCGGTCTGGTTGGCATCATCACCGGACTGGCCAGCGTCGACTGGTTATTATGGCTGCGTGACCTGGGATGGCTAATAATACGTCCCTGGTACCTGCTGCTTGGCGTAGGGTTTGCTATCCTGTGGGGTCTGAGCGGCGCAGTCTTTGCCTCATTACCCTACGTCCTGGTCAACTTTTATATACGCTCGTGGCACCGCATCCGCACCGCCTTTGCCAAGCAGCATGGCCACAGCTGGGCAACCACCGGCACCGTGGTCGGCCTCAGCTGTGTGCTATTTGGTTTACTGCAACTCCAACAGCCCCAGGCCAAAGCCTTTAGTTTGCTAGAGGGATCATCGCCCCAAACATCAGCGGAGCGGTCAGCCCTGGTCAAACAGTCAGAGACCATCCGCAAAGGTTTGGTCCATGGCTATCTCTCCCGCTACCGCTATCTGGGCACCGTCGAAGAAAGCAACCAGCTTCGGGAGATGTATCAAGCTGTCTTTGACATGTCAAAGGCCAATGCCCAGGTCTTTCAAGACTTTCACAATGGGCTGCTGTCGCCGTTTCTTTACCAGGGTGGTCGAGACGATGCAGACAGAGCCGAGGCACTCTACGCCAGCTTTTTTGATGCCCCCATCCAAAAGTCAGAACGCAACGCCATCCGCAGTGCCCTGCAAGCCACCGCCAACCGTGATGAAACCCAGGCTGGCGTGCTTAACCTGGATCAAAAAGTGATTCGCCTGACCGAACAAACCGTTTCTGTCAAAGAGAATGGCGACTGGGCCGAAGTAGAAATCTATGAACAGTACGAGAATAAAACCATCGACGACCAGGAGATTTTCTACAGCTTCTCGTTACCCGAGAGTGCCACCATTACCGGTCTATGGCTAGCAGAAGCAAAAGATGCCTCTCGATTTCCCTTTGTTGTCTCACCTCGTGGAGCCGCGCAACAGGTTTATAAAGGTGAACTCGAACGGGCAGAAACCCGACGAGCCGAAGACCCTGCTTTGCTAGAGCAGGTTGGCCCCCGTCAGTATCGTCTGCGGGTCTTTCCGATTCCCTTTGCACCGTCTCTCCAAGAGCCGGGTGAACTTCACCTGTGGATGACCTATCAGGTACTCCAGCAGGACGGTGTCTGGCCCCTGCCCCAGCTTACCGAAAAACGAAATATCTTCTGGACCGATAAGACAGTCCACCAGCGCCGGGGCAAAAATGTTAGCGTCTCGGAAGACCAGTGGTTTGAACCCAGCATTAAAGCCAAAAAGAGAGTTAGGGCAACCGCCCATCAAACTCAGCTAACTGAAGGGTATCAGGTGACGGCCACACCTATCGCTAAAACGACAGCGCCTACCAGCAAACGTATCGCTGCCGTTCTAGACAGTTCTTATAGTATGGGCGACGGCGGATATGACGAAGCCCTGGGACAGCTCAAACAGGTTAGTAAACAAAACAATGTTGACGTCTATCTAACAACCGCCACTGGAGAACTCCAGGCTCCCAACAACAGCTCATTTGAGCGCGTTGTACCCTATGGCAGTCTGCAGCCGGCGGATATGCTCCAGCAGTTTGCTCAGCAGCGGCGGCCAAACGCAGCCTATGACGCCGTGGTATTACTAACCGATGCCGGTAGCTACGAACTGACTAAAGAAGCCACCGAACTGCCCAACTTGTCAGAGCCACTGTGGCTAGTACACATGGGCAACCAACTCCCCGCCGCCTATGACGATGCCTTACTAGAAACAATTCAGGCCAGCGGTGGCGGTGTGGCCACTGACATAATGGCGGTGCTACAGCGTCTGGATAAGAACGTGATCGATGGGTATGAATGGTCGATAACCGCCAGCGATGGCACTGGCCAGACGGATGGGTTTGCACCACTGGCCGCACGCCAGTTAATTTTGCAGCGGAGCCGCACGGTGGATATGACCCAATTGGAGAACTTGGACGGGGTGCATGCCGTGGCCAAGCGCACCCAAATTGTTACACCCTATTCTTCTATGCTGGTTCTGGTTAATGACCGTCAGCGAGAACTTCTGCGCCAGGCTGAGGCAGCGGCTGACCGCTTTGACCGAGAAGTTGAGGACGGTCAAGATGATCTCACCGATCCCGCTAACCCACTCAATTCTGTGTCGGTTCCTGAGCCAGGTTCAATGGTAGGTATGGGGGTGATGGTTATTGGTCTGATGTTGCTCAAGAAGAAATCTTAGGGTTGTTAAAAATTGGGCCCATGGTTTTATCTGGGAAAATAGCTGGGGCGGTTGGTTTGGTGTGAAAGGTGTTGCTTGGGGTCCCTTCGAGTTCCCCAAACCCCCATGACTAGGGCCGGGACGCCGCCCTAGAACCCAACGTACGAGGGTATTCCTATTGGCATTGAGTTGGGGTTACGGCGGGGTCGATTATGAATATTCTGGATCGGTTTTTGCAGAACATTTAATGAGACTTTCTAATGTTCTCGTCTAGGGTGTTAAGGGTTTGGCAAAGAAGCCTAGGTGATTGCCTACGGGCCGTTCTCTACCTGGAATTTTGCTATGGATCGGTGTATTGAGCACGGTTGCTCCATGGGGTGATGAGATGACCGCTGTTGTTGAGCCGCCCCCATCTAGCCGTATGGCTGTGTCGGCTCCTAAGGCTTGGACCTGTGCAGTGACTTCCCCTAAGGTCATGCCTTCACTGTAGAGGGGTTGTTTACCATCCACCAACACCAACCATAGCCGAGTACCGGTGGCATCTAAAGCGGCAATGGTAAAGGAATAGGGTATCTCACCTTCCTGTTGAAGCTGGTTTTGCAGCTGTTCTGTGGGTTGGCCGTCTTCCAGCAGCACCAGGTTACCAGCTATGGCCTGTCGAGTTCCTTCTGCACAGGTGCCATCGTCGTTAATGACCGCCTGTTGCTCTGTAAAACACAGCGCCGGGGGTGATGGCTTATTTTCAGGGTTTACCCCAGCAACGATATCACCATTAGAAATGGATAACCCGTTTAGATTAACCACGTCTCCGGAGCCGGGCTGATAATGCCAGGGGGTACCATCATTAAACGGTATAAAAAAGTTGGCATTGACGGCCAGCTGTAGTTTGTGAGTCTTTAAGAATTCTGACGTGCGTTTAGCCCTGGGTTTACGGCTTTTAAGCCGACGATGTTTGAGAAGTTGTTTCAGGTCTATGGCGAAATAGGTTGGGGTGACATAGGGACGTAGCCCAGGAGCTGTTAAATCAATATCGAGGATGTGAACGATGTGGGGGCGTGGCTGGTCGCTTGCTTGCTGACTGTAGGTGATGCCTTGAAATAATGGCTGATGCTCAATGATGACCGGGTTGGGACGACGCCAAACGGTTGATGCGTACAGCGCAATCGGGGTTAGTAAGCCGAACCAAAGCAGTCCTGTTTTGGAGAATTCTGTTTTTAGAAATTTCGTTTTGATTTGATGCCAACGGGACATAGATCGTAAGTCAAAAGAGCCGCCCCCTAATCATTGCTTAAACCCTTCGCCCGTTCGTAGACCTTAGCGAATATTTTATTCTGACGTTGCTAATCCTCGAGGGGATTTTATCTGAAGACTCCTGATATATTGCATTTGTCAGGTTAGTTAGGACAGCTGATTTAGGGAATAAATCAGCTACAGCGGATATCACCATGCACCATTATTTTCGGAATTGGCATGTGAGGGTTTATACCGTCGGACTCGTTGCGATCGCACTTTTCACAATTCATGCCCTGGCTAGCCTGATCTTCGACATTATTGGCCTAGCCCCCAGCAGTCCCCAATGGGGGGCTGTGCTGATCCTCGGTGGACTTTTAGCGCTGGCTGGAACGGCCATGGGATTGCAGTCTCTTAACTACATTCCCCAACGGCTAACTGGACTTGTCGGCGGTGCATCATCCATGGCCCTTTTAGGTACCTACAGCGCCAGAGAGCTCATGGGGCAACAGGCAAGCTGGGCGCTGGTGGGCGCTGCGATGGGGGCCATTATCGGTGGCACGTTGGGGTTTTGGACAGCCAGGCGTCAGGGGTTTTGCCGGGTTGCGATCGCCCTCATCAGTAGTCTATGTACCTATGGCACGGCCTTTGGTCTGAGCACCTGGACCCTAGCGGCAGTGACAACCCAGCATTGGGGGCTAGCGTTGGGTCTTGGTTTAGTCACCGGCTTCTATTTATGGCTCACACAGCGGGCCTTAAAATGGACCTATCATCAGTGGCAATGGGGGCTTAAACAGCCTCCCTCAGCCCTCTGGTTTTAGCCCAGTTGGGTCATTACAAAATAAAAAAATATGCCTATCATTCGTGTTGAGATTTTGCCCGGTAGAACCGTTGAACAAAAGCGAGAGTTAGTGGAAGTGCTAACCCGTGAGACGGCTCGCATTGCTGGCTGTAGTGAAGGGTCTATTTATGTAGTTATCGAAGATGTGAAAAAGGAAAACTGGGGCGTTGGGGGACAGCTGTGCTCGGACAAGTTTCCTGATTGACAA
>JBCAWO010000049.1:0-36532 GCA_038534515.1 Cyanobacteria bacterium J06554_1 | reverse complement strand
TCTGGAAACTGTCGATCAAATTCGTCCGCGACATCGTTAACGGCAACGGATAATTTTTGATTAAATTCTCTGATTTCTGCTGGAGTTTGGTATTTATTGCCAATTCGATCAGCTTTGAGGAAAAGTTCTTCCAGTGACTCTTCATTAGAGTCAGGCTGAAGTAAGAGAGCGTTAATCTTTTGGTAGAGCTTGATAACGTTATCCCAACTTACATTTTTATATCCCTGCGCTTTGAGCCAGATTTGCTCTTTTTCAGGAAGCTGATTACGTCGATTTGAGTTGGAACGTTGCACTTCGCGATACCCCATACCGCTAAAAAGACGCTTTTTACTTTTTTTAGATGCCATGATGCCTACCTCTAACCAAGAGTCCAGCGAAACAGACGTATCATAGCCTTACGAATTTCACTGTCTTCATACTGGAGCAGCATTTTGGTATCTCGTGCCAGTCTTAGTCGGATCTGGTCAACGACATTTTTAAGTTCTTTATTATCTTTCTTAAGCTGCGTATTAGCTGCAGCCAGTTCATCATTGTTAGTAGTTAATACTTGCACTTTAGAAGCCAGATGCTGTTTTTCAGCAGATAACCGTTTGATATCTGCTTTTAGTACCTGAGTTTCCTTTGTGATATTTTCTTTGCGATCAACTAGAGTTACTTTAGCTTGTTCAATTGCTTCAATCTGATTTTCCAGCTGCTGATATTCTGATTGCAGCTTTTGCAACTTCTTTTCAGCATTAGTCCGTAGCAAACCAAAATGCTGATTTCTTCGACCTAAGTCGACATTTTTCTCTGAAAATGACTCAACTAATTTGACTGCGCTGGGCTGATTTTTTAGAGTAGTCAACAATTGCTCACAGTCTTCAGTGGCCAGGGATTGGCTGATATTCTTATTGATACCGTATTTTTCTTTGAGGATAGTTTGTAACTCTTTCTTTGAAGGCATTGGGGCTATTCCTAAAAATGATGCTGATACCCGTATTTTTGATAGTTAGTGATATTTAAATTAAATCTATAGATCGCTAAAAGGTATCCGTAGTATTGGCAACCTTCCCATAACTTTTACACTGGTTTAGTCAATGCTGAATAAAAGATTACTCCACCTATATCTTATCTAACTGACTATTAGAAGGACTATCGAGATTATCCGTAAGAAGGGCCTACTCTTCGCTGACGGGCTCACCACTGGCGGGTTGTACGTCTTCGCGCGTTACTTCCCGCACCTCACTGACCTCAAAAATCAGCCGAAAGTCTCGTCTCATTCGCCGACTCACATAGGCCTCTAGCAATGCCACCTGCTTTGGTGTTACCGGCTCCACGCTGTAGACCGTCATTCTGACTTCCGGTGGGGTTGAGCGCCAGTTGATGTTGCTGTCGATCAGTTCTAGCCGCTGAAACGTGACTGTGCCATTTACCAGGGCATCCCGCACACTATCCTCAGCTCGGTTTTGTCGCACTAGCTCTACTAGACTCAGCGCCAGCGGCACAATCAACGCGGCCGTAACAAGCAATATAAACCTGAGCGACTTTTTAGCTTTCTGAAATGGCGCATACCCCGTCAGCCAAAACGCCAACATACAGGACAAAGTAATGCCAATCAGGTTAGTGACATAGAGCAGCGTTGCCCCCTGGCTTAGACTCAGTTTCCCTTGGGCCAGCCCCAACCCAATTACACACACTGGCGGCATCAGGGCAACTGCGATCGCAGTTCCCGACAGCGTATTCGAAATCTTGGGCTGCACCTTAGCAAATCCACTGATGCCGCCCGCCGTAATTGCGATACCTAAATCCAGCAGGGTGGGTTCTGAGCGGGCCCACACCTCCGAGCCATATTCTGATAGGCCCAGGAGGAGACCGAGGGACGTGGACAGTGCGATCGCAATCGCCGTTCCCACCCCCAGCGCCTTAGCCCCCTCTTTAATCAGGTCAACATCACCTTCCAAAAAACCAAAGGCCATCCCGCGAATCGGCAACATCAGCGGAGCCACCAGCATTGCCCCGATAATCACCGCTGCACTATTAGACAAAAGACCCAGGGTAGCGATGATGCAGGCACCAATAGTCATCACCACATAGTCACGATTTAGCTCCGAGTCATCCATCAGGCTATCGCGCATATACTTCAGCGCCTGAGGCGATACCCGCCGCCCACCAAAATAGCGATTTGTTAACGTTTGCATCCCGTCGCGTACCATGGCCAGTCCTGTTGAAAACATCCCGGGCAACCGTGCTCAGACTATAGCAAGTTCCTTCAACCCGCACCCCGGTTATTACGCACCTTGAATGTCGCTTATCCTTTGCAATTAAAGCGACAGTAAAATCTGCCATCCAGCGCAGTAAAATCCGCCATTCAAGTAAAAAAATGCCATTAACAATTATTTGTTTCTGAAGATGCAGAGAGGATCAGAATCTCACCTGTACCCTATTCAATGTTAGGCATTAGCCCTAATCACTTGTGGTATTCACGTAGGAAGTTTTCATGGGTTTTCTAAAGCGTATTTTCAAGCAGGATAAGCCTGCAGGAGCCAGCACTAAAGCCGGTCGTCGCCCCAGTGTAAAAAAATCGGCTCCCAAGACCGCAGCAGCCCCAACTAAAGCTGCTGTCAATACTACGGCAGCTGCCGACGACGATGATATTCCCGCTTGTAAAGTTGGTCTGACCGGCGAATTTGATGAAAGCGGCCTGGCCAAGCGCGTTACCTTAGCATTTGATGAAGCTTCCGATCTAGATGATGTTGAAACCCTTTGGGTCGCTCAGCTCAGTAGCAAGGTCGTACTCAAGGGTAAAGTACCTAGCCAGGCAATTTTAGACAAGATGGTTGCCGTTGCTAAAGATGTTGAAGGTGCCACCGCCGTTGACACTAGCCAAGTCGAAATTGGCTAAACCCCAGATCTACCAGATCTAAAAGAGGGGGATGAAACCCAGGTTTCATCCCCCTCTTTCAATGCTTTCTAGCCAACCACCGTTGGGCGAGCGGCGTTAATGGGCACCCGAGTCTTTGCTAAAGAGCACCAGAACCGTTCTGACAATTAGCTTAATGTCGTAAAAGAAGCTCCAGTTTTCCTGATAACGCAGGTCTAGCTTAATGACGTCTTCAAACTTGGTGATGCTCGAGCGACCATTCACCTGCCATTCCCCCGTCATACCTGGCTTCACATTAAGACGCTGCCACTGACCAACCTCATACTGCTCAATTTCATCAGGGGTGGGAGGGCGTGTCCCCACCAGGCTCATATCCC
Organism: Cyanobacteria bacterium J06554_1; assembly: GCA_038534515.1. Lineage (GTDB taxonomy): Bacteria > Cyanobacteriota > Cyanobacteriia > Phormidesmidales > Phormidesmidaceae > Leptothoe. The sequence goes on along the minus strand of JBCAWO010000049.1, from coordinate 33,295 downwards.
CTTTGACGACGTTCCAGAACTGGGGAAATTCATCTAGGCTAGTTTTGCGAAGAAAGCCACCAATTTTGGTAATGCGAGGATCGTTCTCGTTTTTGAATAACGGCCCTTCTACTTCATTGGCCACCTCATTCTTACGAGCTTCGGCATCGGTCACCATGGAACGGAACTTCCAAATCTTAAACCGCTTACCAAGCCAAGAACAGCGGGTCTGGGCAAAAAACACAGGACCGCCATCGTCTAGCTTAATGATGATGGCAACGGGAATATAAACTAGAACCGTCAAAAACAGACCCACCAATCCACCAACAATATCTAGAGCCCGCTTTGAACGAGAATTGACTGAAGGATGCGTTTCGGGTAGAACCTGGTCTTCTGGACCAGACTCTTCGGGGGCAGCCAAGGTAATGTCAAAGACCTTATCTAATTCTGTCAACGACAGCACCATCATGACCTGAGGTGGCACATTAATCAGCCGCAGCTTAGAGCCATGGGTTGCACTTAAGCGATGGCAAATAACTAATGCGCCAATCCCGCTGCTGTCAATAAAGCGAGTTGCCGAAAAGTCTAATACCAGCTCAGACAGAGTCGGCTGCTCAGCAAATAGCGTCTGACACTGCTTCTTAAATGCCGTCGCTTCAACAACCGCCACGCTGATGGGCAGCTGAATAGTTTGAAACTCCGATTGGACTAACGCTGACGCAGGAGAGGACGTCTTAACACTATCGACCATAAGTTTAATATCAATACTTACAACGGACTGGCAGAATAAGCAGCAATCCTAGATTGCCCATAAGTTCCATCAGACGGGTTATTTATACATGGCTTGCCTTGTTCAGACTAGCGAGCAAACATTAAATACTCATGATGCATTCAGCATTTACTCGGTAGCCACCCTCTGTTCTACACAATATTAAGCAGTAACAACAAAACTGGTCTTAATAAAAGATTGTGTCCACAGAATCAATACAAACTCGTCTTTGGATTCGGTAGCTGTCTTCACAATCTGAGTGATTTTTGCGTCACTGTTCAGGACGTGTCATTACTCAGAACATTAATGGCCCAATGTCGCTACCCAGATCTACAAAGCCCATCGCCAACTTCCAGACTAAATCTGCTTGGGTGCCTAATAATGGGAATTGTAAAGCAGATATTCTTGATGCTAGATAGAGAGGTATTATCAGCTTTTCAAGCCGATAATTACCCCACATATAGCGTTTAGCCTGGAATGCCGCCATGGGTATGCAAAATCAAGCCTCCCTACTTAGTGACGAGACCCAACGGGCCATTAGCCAGTCTCGATTTCAAAATTTGCCGCCTCAAACAGACCTGGGGAAACAGGAACTCTCAGACTGGAAGGGTAAGGTTGCTACCTTTCAAGTGTCTGTAAAAACGACACCTACGATGGAGCAAGTGAGTCTCTTTGAACCTATCCTAGATCCGGCAGAGGCAATTGATCCGTTTGCATTACCCCAGCAAAATACGGAATTTTGGCGCTGGCAGTTTAGCGACGTTGGGGTGGCGGCGCTTTACTTTGTGATTGACTACCAGAGTGAGCTGCTGCTGTATGTTGGTGAAACGGTTAAATCAAACCAGCGTTGGAAAGGGGAGCATGACTGTAAACGCTATTTGATGAACTATCGCCACGCCCATTACCATCATGGTCTAGAGAGCCAGCTTGGGATTGCCTTCTGGCGACATGCGCCGGCTGAACGTCGCCCTCGTCAGAAAATAGAATCGGCTTTGATACGTAAGTGGCGCTCACCGTTTAATAAGGAAAATTGGACGTTTTGGGGAACGCCCTTTGTTGGTGATGTGGGCTAGACGGTCTGCTTATCTTACCTAAACGGCTCCTGCATCAAAGACTCGCCCAATCACGTCTTCAATTGGGGGATCGGTGACGGTAAGATCGCGCACGGGGAGCTGGGCTAATACCTGGGATACGGTTTGGGTAAGATCGTCGCGGCGCACTAGCAGCACGACTTTGCCCCCTTCAATGGACTGGATTTCGCCGTAGGCTCCCAAGGACTCGGCCGGGATGTCGTGGGCCAGTTCAGCGGTCACTTCACGATAGGGGGCAAACTGCTCGACCAGGTTGTTTAGAGATCCGTCATAAATCAGCTGCCCTTGATAGATGAGTAAAACGCGATCGCAAAGGGCCGTAATATCGGCCATGTAGTGACTGGTTAAGACAATGGTGGCCTGGTAGCGCTGATTGTAATCCTGGAGAAATTTGCGGACAGCTATCTGAGCATTGACATCCAGACCCAGGGTGGGTTCATCCAGAAATAGAACCTTGGGACGATGCAACAGGGCGGCTAACATTTCCGCCTTCATCCGTTCGCCTAACGATAACTTACGCACCGGCTGAGTAAGCTTATCGCCTAAATCCAACATATCTGCTAGCTCGTGGATGCGCCGTCGCTGCTCTTGGGGAGAGAGATCATAAATAGCCCCGTTAATGCGTAGCGAATCTAAGGTGGGCAAGTCCCAAATTAGCTGCTGTTTTTGCCCCATTACCAGGGTGATTTGCTCTAGGAACGGTCGCTGGCGCTGAAACGGTGTGTGACCAGCCACCCGCACCTGACCAGACGAGGGGTAAATTAATCCGGTCAGCATTTTTAACGTGGTGGTTTTACCAGCACCATTGGGCCCCAAAAAACCCACCACTTCACCAGATTCCACAGTAAAAGACACATCATCAACCGCCTTCACCTGACGATATTGACGTTGAAAAAAGTGGCGTAATGTACCCGCTAACCCAGGCTGCTTAATGGCAACCGGATAAACCTTAGTCAAGTTCTGAACATCAATAGCAGGCATAGTCTGGCAACACAGTTTGAACGTTGGGGAGGCAAAAATCGGGAGCGGCGCAGAGATTTTGACTGGGTTTCCCTTTGAAACGGATCAAATTAGCTATAGCTGCCCTGTTTGATAGTAAGTCACCCCCAGCAGACCACAAACTGACTGGATATCCCTGACATGGCCATGCCAAATTTTTTGACATATTTTTTCATCACCCTCTAGGCACTTTAGAGCATTTGAACTACAATACATGTGTTCTATACGATGTTAACCCATGGCTGTTCGCAAACCCCACGGAACTGTACTAAGTTTCATCGAGGCTTACTGGCGTAAACATCAAAATAGCCCCACCGTGCGAGAAATTATCACGGGCACCCACCGCTCCCATGGCAGTGTGCAAAACAGCCTGAAGTGGCTAGAGGGAAACCAATACATCACCCGTCGTAAACGCACATCGCGCAGCATTAAACTGGTCAACTTCGCATCGTCTGATATGCCCTACGCCGAACAGCCAGTGCCAGACGGGTTGCCTATCCGGGGTGAGATTGCGGCTGGCTACTGTCACGAACCCGCCACCGAAGACCATGAGTACCTCAATATTGAGTACAGTGGCCGTAAACGCAATGACTATGTCTTGAAAATTTCAGGAGATAGCATGGTGGGTGCGGGTATTCCTGATGGAGCCTATGTGGGCATTCGTCCCGTGGCCGATGACTACAGCCCCAGACCCGGTGAGATTGTGGCTGCCTACGTAGAGGGCCAAGGTGCCACCTTAAAACACTTTTATCAAAAAGAGTCGGTGGTGGTACTAGAGGCGGCCAACCCCAAGTATGAGCCTATGATCTTTGACCTGGAATCCTGCAACCTTCGGGTACAAGGCACCCACATTTTTACCCACTGGCAGTCAGCAGCCTTGGGATAGGCTTAGCGGTTGGGCAGTGCATCCGTCAGTTGTTGTATATGAGCCAACGGGGCTTCATCAAAGCTTCATCGTTATGTAAACCCAGGCTCTATTCTGCCATCGGATTAGCTGAAAACTAGTTCTGTTAGAGCTTAGGGTAAGACCCTTATGCTACTAACCCGGACATAAAAAGTGGCCAAATATACCATTGAAGAATTAGCCCCATAAAATATGGGCAGGATGCATCAAATTTTCTGGATTCAATAAATTTCATGGGAAGTCTATAGGTATAAAGTTCCTTCGTCACAGATACAGACTTTCCCCGGTCTGTCTCCGTTTAGAACTATGAATCCAATCCTAAAAGACTGGTTACAAAACCTAGGCTGCCTCCTGCCCCTCGGCTTCTTTGGCTTTTGTATAGCCTTGATTGGTCACTGGGTTTCCACCGAAACTGGCCCTGCCAGGGCCCTGATTACATGGCAGGCGCAGTTTTGGAATGGTCAACATTTCCCCAAGCTCACCACCGCTATTTTCTTAGTACCTACCCTCCTGGGGGCATGGCTGCTGTTTGTGGCCTGCCGTCGCGTACTGACAAGGGCAGGCGTCTACGACAGACCATCAACTAATGTCGGCTTTCAGAAGCACCCCAGTGAGCGAGTCTAGCGTTCCTACACGGCCAAGAACTCTTGAATGACATCGTTACTAAGCTGGTCAGTAGAGCCAGAGGCAACAATGCCTCCTTTCTGCATAGCGTAGTAATAGTCGGCTTGACGAACAAAGTGTAGATGTTGCTCCACTAGCAGCACAGAAATACCTGTGGTTTCAATAATCCGACGAACAGCGTTTTCAATGTCAAGGATAATCGACGGCTGTATTCCTTCGGTGGGTTCATCTAGCAGCAGCAGCTGAGGTTGCCCCATCAGCGCCCGGGCGATGGATAACTGCTGTTGTTGCCCGCCACTGAGATCGCCGCCCATCCGCGACAGCATTGTTTTTAAGACCGGAAATAACTCAAAAATCAACTCAGGAATTTCTTTCTTAGCCTTGGGTGTCCGATTACCTAAGGCTTCTAAGCCAATGAGGAGATTCTCTTTAACACTTAAACGGGGAATAATTTCTCGCCCTTGGGGGACATAGCCAATACCCGCTCGAGCTCTACGATCGGTTGTCAATGCATTAATGGGCTGACCATCGTAATTAATTACACCACCCCGGGGTGATAACAATCCGATGATGTTTTTGAGCAGCGTAGTCTTACCCACCCCATTACGACCAATCAAACAAACCATTTGCCCCCTGGGCACATTGAGATCCACATCTCGTAGAATATGACTCTCGCCATAATAAAAGTTGAGCCCTGAAATCTTCAGCATGGGGGCTGTGGAGGAATCCTGATGGCTGGGTTGGGCGGCAGTCGCTGTCATGGGTAATAGTTGTGGTGAAGAGATAGATCTAATTTTTTAGCTGGCTCCGTTACTACCGTGGAATACGGTAGCTGCCTCTAAACGGCTAACCGTCTCGGGGGGTAACTCTAGCAGGGTCAACAGTCTGTGATAAGCAGAGGCTTCAGCCGGGTTAATTTGGTTAGCGCCAATCACCTCATAGCTGAGCATGAGTGCTTGCTCTCGCTGGGCTGGAGATTGCAGCTGAGGGACCAGATCTTCTAAGGGGATACGTTTGGCCAGTAAGTCTTTCAATTCTGTCTTTAGGGCAGCCTGATCGTCGGTGGCTGAAGCAAACTGACGGCTGAGGCGATCGAGAATAATATCTTGCTCAGTAGCTTCAAAGTCTCCATCAGCCCAGGCCATCGTTGCCGCAATTCGCAGCAACAACATCTGCTCAGGTGTAATCGATGTTTCCGTCCCGAGATACACCTCAATGACTCGAGGATCGTTTTGTACCTGGTCCATGGTGCCTTCACAGAGGACAGACCCTTCATGGAGTACCGTCACCTGGCGAGCAATTTGACGAACAAATTCCATATCGTGCTCAATTACGATTACAGAATGGCTTTCAGCTAAGGAGATTAGCAGCTCACCGGTACGCTCGGTTTCTTCGTCAGTGAGCCCAGCAACGGGCTCATCGACCAGGAGTAAATCTGGGGACTGGGCCACGAGCATACCGATCTCCAACCATTGTTTTTCGCCATGGGATAGTAAAGCAGCCGGTTTATCGGACTTGTGGTCGAGACCAATGGTTTCAAGCAGTCCGCCAACAGTACGACGCTCTGCTCTAGACGTGGGCTTAAGGAGGGTAGATAAGACATTTTTATTCTGGTTGCAGCACAGCTCCAGGTTTTCGCGGGGCGTCAGGTTGAGATATATGCGAGGAGTTTGGAACTTGCGGCCAATACCTAGACGGGCAATGTCATGCTCGGAACGACCGCTGAGTTTTTTACCTTTGAACCGGACTTTACCTTGGGTCGGCTGAACTTTACCGGTGATGACATCTAGAAATGTGGTCTTACCTGCGCCATTAGGACCAATAATCACGCGCAGCTCACCTTCATTCATAGAAAACGTAAGGTTATTGAGGGCTTTGAACCCGTCAAAGCTGACAGTAAGATCGTCGATTTCGAGGATTTTGGTTGCCATGATGGGGTGCAATGATCGATGGTGTCGAGATTATTTTCCAGCCAGCTCACGCTGTTCGCGTTTGACGTCGGGGTCTAGCTCGATATCGGGATAGGTACTGAGTTGGGGTTGGAGACCCAGAAGATCACGGATCTGTCGGACAGCATCATCGCGGATCCAGCCCACAATCCCCTTGGGTAATACGGTAACTACCAGCAAGAAGAGGGCTCCTTGGAAAAATAGCCACACTTCTGGAAACTGCTCACTCAGTAGGGCTTGGGCCCAGTTGACCACCAGGGCACCGAGAACAGCACCGCCCAGGGTAGCCCGACCACCAACGGCAACCCAAATCACCATCTCAATGGAGAAGGCCACACTCATGTATTGGGGTGTGATACCGCTGGATTGAACGGTATAGAGAGCACCTGCTGCACCTGCAATACCGCCGGCGACGGCAAAGACGAGCACCTTAAACATGGCGGGGTTGTAGCCAGAAAATCTGAGCCGGTTTTCATCGTCACGAATGGCAATGAGCAAGCGACCAAAGCGACCGCGGGTGAGCCAGCGACAGAGACCATAGGTGAGGGCAAGAACGACTACGGTGGCGACATAGAAAACAAACTGCATGCGATCGCTACCCACCTGCTGCCCAAATAGCAACGTCGTATCGGTGGTAAGACCGTTAGTGCCGTTAATCAGTTTTTGCTGACCATTAAAAAAGTTGAAAAAAACCACCAGCATCGCCTGGGTCAAAATCGAGAAATAGACGCCTCGAATCCGGTTACGAAAGACCAAATAGCCCAGTAACCCTGCTACTACACCCGGCAGCACCACAATGGCAATCAGGGTAACCGGCAACGAGTAAAACGGCTGCCAAAACCATGGCAGCTCTGACACACCATACAAACCAAAGAATTCAGGAATGCCATCTCCTGCCAGGTTAAGCTGCAGGTGCATGGCAAAGGCATAGCCCCCCAGGGCAAAGAAAATTCCCTGACCCAGACTGAGCAAACCGGTATAGCCCCAGATCAAGTCCACCCCCAGAGCCACAATGGCCAGGGCCAAAAAGCGGCCTAACAGACCCAGGCGAAAGCCAGTCAGCAGCAGCGGGGCAATAAAAATAAGCCCTAAAGTCAGACCAATGACAATGGTGGCTTCCAGGCTGCGTCTACGTTGTTTGTTGCCCACAGATTTTGTCTCTATCATCGTCATGCCTCCACCGAACGGCCTTTTTGAGGAAACAAGCCAGCGGGCTTAACCTGCAAGAAGGCAATAATCAGGGCAAACACTAGTACCTTGGCCATACTGGTTGTTGCAAAGAATGTGGCTGTATCAATTAAAGGCTGTAGAGCCTCGCTGGACGGTAGCATCAGCACCAGGGTACCAGACCCCAAAATATAGGAAACAATGCCAATGAGTAGGGCAGCAACAATACTGCCCACAAGCTTGCCGACGCCGCCCACAACAACAACCATAAAGGCATCCACAATATAGTTACTGCCGAGGTTGGGGCCCACCGAGCCTAATAAAGTAACCGCACATCCCGCGATTCCAGCCAACCCAGACCCAAGGGCAAAGGTAAGGGCATCAACTCGCTTAGTGGGAATCCCCAAACAAGCACTCATGTCGCGGTTTTGGGTAACGGCTCGAATCCGTAAGCCCCAGGCAGACCGATTGAGAAACCAAAATGTCCCCACCAGGCAAATAATCGTGAGCCCAATGATAAAAATGCGCGCGGCAGGAAAAGATAGGGTATCGGTAACGCTGATACTGTCCTGTAGCCAGCTAGGGGCAGTCACGTCCACATTACGGGCACTAAACCAAGGTTTAGCCAGGGCGTCACTCCCATTGAGAGAACGCCCCAGGGTAATGCCGATACCAGCAGACAGCACCAAAACAACAAAATTAGCCAGCTTTTGACGCGGTCCCAGGTTGGCAAACTTATTCAAAGCAGCGCGTCCGCCAAAGAGCAACAGACATACTGCCAAAATGCCAACGGTCATGGCCCAGCTGACACTGCGGACAAACTGCTGCAGGATGAGGCTAACCCCCCAGGTGGCCAGCAGCGTTTCTAACGGTCGCCCGTAGAGCAACCGAATCACACTGCGCTCTAGCAATAATCCCACCAGGGCCGCCACGAGAAATGAGAGGGGCAAGGCGGCAAAAATATAAAAATCTTGGGCCCCATCACCGAGGGATTTGAAACCGTTTTGGACCACATAGGTAGTGTAGGCCCCTAACATCATTAGTTCCCCATGGGCCAGGTTAATCACCCCCATGAGACCAAAAACAATGGCCAGACCCAGGGCCACAATTAGGAGCACCGCGCCAATGCTGATGCCGTTAAATATGCCGTTGATTAAACCGTCAAGCACGACAATTACCTGCGAAATACGTTGACTGTTGCCTAATTTGTTGTGAGAAAAAAGCGATGCTTTTAACGGAAGCTATCAACCTCAATCAAAAAAGGGAAGAGTCACAGCGACCCTCCCCCTGTCAGCTAACTTACTAGAGCCTTAGGCTTCTTTGAACTTGCCGCCCTTGGCTGGATCAGACCAGTCACAGGCATAGCCTTTGGTATCGGCCACATACTGGTTCCAGGGAATGGGAGTGACAGGACCATCGGTTGCAGAGACGATATCAAATAGACCGTCTTCACGGATTTCACCGATACGGACAATCTTCGAGATGTGGTGGTTGGGGTTCATGGTAACCGTACCACCAGGTGCATCGAAGGTTTGACCGTAGGCAGCTTCACGTACAGCGGCGATATCAGTGGAGCCCGCTTGCTCAACCGCTTGCTTCCACAGATAGACCATGATGTAGGCCGCTTCCATGGGGTCGTTAGTAACGCGATCGTCACCATACTCAGCCTTAAAGTCGGAAACCCACTTCTCATTCTCAGGGCTCTCAACCGTCTGGAAGTAATTCCAAGCGGCGTAGTGACCGGTGAGGAAGTCGGGACCAATGGTGCGGACCTCTTCTTCTGCAATACTTACGGACATAACAGGGTACTTATCGGGACCCATGCCAGCACCTTTGAGCTGCTTAAAGAAGGCAACGTTGCTATCACCATTGAGGCTATTGAAGATCACACCGCCGTCGGGGAGAGCGGCCTTGATCTTGGTGATGATAGGGGTAACTTCGGTGTTACCCAGGGGCAGATAGTCTTCGCCGACTGTGTTGCCGCCGTTGGCCTTCAGCTGCTCTTTGATAATGTTGTTGGCAGTCCGGGGGAATACATAGTCAGACCCCACCAGGAAGAAGTCAGTACCTTTGTTCTCAAGCAGCCAGTCGACGGCGGGCTCGATCTGCTGGTTGGGAGCCGCACCGGTATAAAAGATGTTCTTGGAGCACTCCTGGCCTTCGTACTGTACGGGGTACCACAGCATGTGGTCCTTGGCTTCGAATACGGGCAGTACTTTCTTGCGGCTAGCAGAGGTCCAGCAGCCAAAGACTACAGTGACTTGATCCTGGTCGATCAGCTTTTCAGCTTTTTCAGCAAAGGTATCCCAGTCAGAAGCACCGTCTTCTTTAACGATTTCGACCTGCTTACCGAGAACACCGCCAGCCGCGTTGATTTCTTTGATTGCAAGTTCTTCAGCGTCTACTACGGTGGTCTCACTAATGGCCATGGTGCCACTCAGCGAGTGCAGAATCCCCACCTTAATAGTATCGCCACCGCTAGCCGCTGCCGGGGCAGCTTCGCCTTCGGCTGGTGCAGTTGTATCAGCAGCGGGCTCAGAACCACCACCACAGGCCTTGAGCAAAATGCTGGTACCTACGGCAGTAGAGCCGTATACCAAAAATTTACGTCTATTAATCCTCGTCATTGGGCGTTCCTTTTTAACGACTCACACACCGATGGAATCTACAAACAGGCGGCTGCAACAGAAGGTGTCACAGTTACCGTAGATACACTTATTCGCTCCGTGATGTTAAGTCTTGGGGAAAGTAGAAATTGTAGCTTTTGATACTTTATTGATTTCTACAGATTTAATTTGATTTTGATCCCCAGTATCTGTCATATCTGGTTTTAGGCAGTCTCAGGTGGCTTCACCATAGCCCTGATGGTTTTGAGGCTTAATCAAATCCTAAGCAGATTGAGGTAAAGGCAACCGCCCCTGAAACTGAATGAACTGCTGAATCGTTTCTAACCCCTGACTAGCTTTAAGGTTTGTAAATACAAAGGGGTTGTCCTTACGCATGGCCTTAGCATCTCGCTCCATCACGCTGAGATCGGCACCGACCATGGGGGCCAGGTCAATCTTATTAATGACCAACAAGTCCGATTTGGTAATGCCTGGGCCACCTTTTCGAGGGATTTTATCGCCAGCGGCTACGTCAATGACATAGAGGGTGAGGTCTACTAGCTCTGGGCTGAAGGTGGCAGCCAGGTTATCGCCACCGCTTTCAACGAAGATTAGATCTAGATCGTCAAACCGCGCTTCTAAATCTTCAATCGCTACTAAATTTAGGGAGGCATCTTCGCGGATAGCGGTGTGGGGACAGCCACCAGTCTCGACGCCAACAATGCGGCTATGGTCGAGTAGAGCCTGGCTACGCACCAAAAACTGGGCGTCTTCTTGGGTGTAGATATCGTTAGTGACCACAGCGATGGAGTAGGTATCGCGCATGGCTTTGCAGAGGGCATCAACGAGGGCAGTTTTGCCAGAGCCCACGGGACCGGCAACACCAACACGATAAGGGGAGGAGGTCATGGGGAAAGCAATTAATTTTTTGAGCTGTCACACGTTCTAAGATACAGGGGGTAGGCTGTGTCCAGGGTTAACATCACCAGCATTAACACCACTAGACGGACATGGAGGAGAGCGAGCGTGAGCGATTGGCGTAGACGGCAGTATTTGCCGCTAATTGGACTATGTTGTTTGTTGCTGGCCTGTAGCACTCCAGACTCTGCTGGGACAGCGGAGATCGACCCAGCATCTCCTGTCGTAACATCAGAACCTGACCCTAACGACGCTGATCCTTCTTCAATGCTGACTGGACCTGGTCAAGTGCTTCCCATTACGGCCCAAGCAATTATTGCGGGTGAAACCGTCGAGCTAGAAGTGGCTCAGACGGCTCGACAGCAGCAGCTCGGGCTGATGCACCGCAAGGCCCTACCGGACAACCGGGGTATGTTGTTTCCCTTTAGCCCGGCTCGCCCCGTGGGTTTTTGGATGAAAAATGTGCCCGTGGGGCTAGATATGGTGTTTTTATATCAGGGTCAGGTGCAGGGCATTGCCGAAGCGCCGCCCTGTGAGGCTGATCCTTGTCCTACTTATAGTCCTGGTAGATTGCTAGTGGACAATGTGATTGAGCTGCGCATTGGCCGGGCGGCAGAGCTAGGGTTAGAAGCAGGGGATCGGGTGGAGATTACGTATTTGGACCCGTAGGGACGTTCCGTGGAACGCCCCTACGGATTTTATCGCAATACCTGGCTGGCTGCCGATACGCCGCTGCCGGGGGTAAAGCCTTCGTAGCCGAGGATTTGGAGGGTGGTTTCTAGGGCGGCGACGGTGGTGAGGATGTCGCGATCGCAAACAAACCCTAAATGCCCAATCCGAAAGATCTTGCCCTTTAGATGATCCTGACCACCCGCCAGGGCAATATCAAACTGCTTGCTCATGGTGGAGCGAATCGCCTCAGCACTAACGATTTCATCGGGGATCACAGACGTCACTGCCGGGCTGCTAAAGTCATCGGGAGCCAGCAGCGGTAGCCCCAACGCTTTCATCGCCGCACGGCTGGCCTGCTTCTGACGCTCGTGACGGGCAAAGATATTGTCCAGCCCCTCTGCTTTCATCATTTGTAGGGCCGCCTGGAGACCAAAGTACAGGTTTACCGGTGGGGTAAACGGCGTGCTGCTCTTGGCAAACGACTTCCGATACTTACCCAGGTCCATATAAAACTTAGGCAGCGTGGCATTGGCATAGGCCGCCCATGCCTTTTCACTAACCGAGACAAAGCCCATACCTGGCGGGATCATAAAGCCTTTCTGGGAGCCCGAAGCGACCACATCCAAACCCAACTCATCCACCTTCAAGTCGTAGGATGCCAAACTCGTGACCGCATCCACAATAATAATGGCGTCACCGTGGGCCTTGACCTTCTCATTAATCGCTTCCACGGGGTTGAGCACACCACTAGAGGTTTCGCTGTGGGTGACAATGACGGCCCTGATCGCCTTTTCGCTATCGGCCTCTAGTGCCGCACCAAAGTCCTCAGGCTTGAGGGGGACACCCCAGTCTTCCTGGATGACCTGAACATCTAAACCAAACGCCTTGGCAATCTGCGCCCAGCGATCACCAAACTTACCGTTGCTGCCCACTAGAACCTTATCGCCAGCGCTCAGGAAATTGATGATCCCCGCTTCCACGACGCCAGTACCGCTAGCGCATAGGGTTAATACTTCATTCTTGGTTTGAAACAGCCACTGGAGGCCCTCATTGACCTCGGCAATGATCTTGCCAAAGTCGCCGCTGCGATGCCCGATGGGGTGTTTGGCCATCGCTTGGAGGACTTTCTCGGGTACCGGTGTAGGCCCCGGAATCATTAGCATTGCTTTATTGTCCATGGGTTGGGGGGATGAGGTATCAAAAGTGCATTCCCCAGAATCGCATAACTTTTAGATACCGCCACGCATCTTTTATGTGTTGTAAGGTTCTAAAAAATAGATACGTTTAACAGCTCGGTACAGGAAAAAAGCTTGAAACATAATGAGGCAAGGAGTTTGATGAGTTAACCACAACTCCAAGAAACCCCTGTGTCGGAGCTTAACGCCTTACGGTCCCTGTTGCAGCCCCATCTGGGTTGGCATGGAGTTAGAGTCCATATACTTTTCAGCGATTTGTGCCTAGTGAATAGCTCCCAGGAGGGGAGAAATTGACACACTAATTGACACACTATTAAACTCCCGCTCCTAGTTTAAGCAGCTAGAAATTCCGCTAAATCTCTCCTGCAAAAATTTCGTCAGCAGCTGCACCTTGGTGGACAGGTGCCGATTAGTTGGATAGAGCACACACAAAGACAAGGACCGAGGCTGACGGTCTAGAAAAATCTCTTGCAAGCTTCCCTGAGCCAAACCGTGTTTAACAATAAATTCAGGTAACAACACAATCCCCAGCCCGCGTATAGCCGCCTCCCGCAGCACTTCGCCATTATTAGAACACATAGTCCCAGTCACCACTACGCTGCTCTCTCCCTGTGGCCCCTCTAATACCCATTCATGACGACCCGCCAGCTCCCCATAGGCTAAACAACTGTGGAGGCTTAGATCCTGAACCGACGTCGGCACCCCATGCCGATTTAAATAATCAGGCGCAGCACACAACAGACATCGTAGTTTGGCCAGTTCATGGCTCACCAGCCGAGACGATATTTGCGGTTGAGCAATCCGTAGCGTCATGTCAAATCCCTCCGCCAACGGATCAACAAACCGATCCGCTAGCGTCAGCTGTACTTGCACCCTCGGGTATTGGGCCATAAACTCCGCCAATACAGCTCCCAAAAACAATGTGCCAAACGTCATGGGAGCATTTACCCGCAGGGGCCCCATGGGCTCAGCTTGAGCCTGGGAAACCGCTAGTTCAGCCTCTTCTAAGTCAGCCAAAATACCCAAACAGCGCTCGTAAAAGGCAACCCCCGTTGCGGTGGGAGTCACCCTCCGGGTACTGCGCTGTAGCAGCCGCACCCCCAGCTCAGTTTCCAGCGTAATTACTAACTTATTCACAGCCGATCGCGACAGCCCCATATCCCGTGCTGCTGCCGCAAACCCCCCAGCCTCAACTACCTGTACAAATGCACGAATGGCCGCAAATTTATCCACAATGCGTTTGTTTACATGAATAGCTTTATTGTCGCCTAAAATAGGACAATATGTCCATAAAATTCACTATTGTCATTCCAGAAAATACAATTCATAATTAAAACAGTTGTAAGTCAGTTTCACCCAATTCAACCAACGGGAAGTAACTACGATGATCACTATTCGCACCGCATCAGAAAGAGGTAACGCTAATTTTGGCTGGCTCGACAGCCGCCACACATTCTCGTTTGGTAGCTATTACGATCCGGCCCACATGGGCTTTGGCACCCTACGCGTTATCAACGAAGACAAAGTAGCTCCAGGGCAAGGGTTCCCCACCCACAGCCATCGCGATATGGAGATTATTTCCTATGTTGTTGATGGTGCCTTAGAACACAAGGACAGTCTTGGTAACGGCTCCGTTATACGCCCTGGGGATGTGCAGCGTATGTCTGCCGGTACCGGCATCAGCCATAGTGAGTACAATGCCTCAAAAGACAGCCCGGTCCACTTTCTCCAAATTTGGGTACTACCCGAAAAACAAGGTATTGACCCAGGCTATGAACAAACTTATTTCAGCCCAGAAGAGAAACAAGGCAAGCTACGTCTGGTGGGCTCAAACGACGGGCGTGATGGGTCCGTCACCATCCACCAAAACATGAACCTCTATGCCGCTCGACTAACAACAGGAGACCAGGTTAACCATCGACTCCCAGCCAGTCGCGTTGCTTGGGTACAGGTAGTTCGTGGGGCCATAGCTCTCAACGGACAGTCTCTTAGCGCTGGAGACGGTGCTGCCATCACAGCTACCGAGAGTCTAGCCATTCAAGGACAGTCAAATGAGGCTGAAATCCTTTTGTTTGATATGGCGGCTTAAGTTCAAGCTGACAAGACATGACAAACACGTCAACACACTGTCCACTCGTTGAGGTTCAACGAGTGGACAGTGTTATTCTTGCCTTGCTGACATTAGGAGCCTGAAGATTTTGACTCGATTGTTGCTAGCTTCGTTTATCTGTGTATTCTCCGTTGCTAATGCCGCACAGGCTCAGATGAGTGACGTGCCAAGTTTTGATACCAACGGGGATTTTTCTTCAGCAAGGGTACAGGGCAACCGAGGCACCTATCCCCACTGGCAGTGGCTTGTGGTCACAGCGGATGAAGACGGGCTCAACTGTCGCAACGTCGAGGGTTCGATAGTGGTAACCCTTGCCTATGGTGCAGTGGTAGATTCAGTATTTGCTAATGGGGACGCCATTGAATGGGTCAACGATCAGCCGTGGCTGCAGGTCAGTGCAAGCGTGATGGATTTACGCCGTCGAGTAGTTGATGACATTGCTGTTGCTTATACATGCTACGTTCGCGCCAATAACAAGTATATAACGCCGATTAACCCTGACACCCAGTGATCGCCAGTACAAATTTATAGCAGACAACAATTCAACTGTTTACTATCTGGAGCGTTCAGGGCAAGCCTTCTCAAAAAGTCACCGTAAATCAGTTAGCTCCTGTCTGGAGGAGTCACTTCTCTAGTAGTTTTATCTAAAAATCTTCATCTCAATCGTGTTGATCTGCAATTAATATTTTCTATCTAAAAACCTATATTTTAAGTGGGTGTAATCCAGCTGATTTTTATTATGAAATATGAACATTTCGGTTAACCCTACTCACCATTTAGGGTACAGGCATCGTAGAATACAGATGTAAAAGACGTTCATCCTTGGTTTAGATTTTTCCTAAACCGTAAAGGACGGAAGTAGGGATGGTTTCCCGAAGGAACGCGCCTCTTCGATGCATAGTTTTAAGGAGGCGATTCTTATGGCATCTGACGTTTTAACCGCTGCTGAATTGATTGCAGTACTGACAGTTTACTGCATCGTATTTTGTCCGATTTTATGTTGGGCTATTCGTGGCCCAAGGACCTCCGGGAAGGTTTTGCGATCGCACAGCTCACAGGCCTAATCGAATTTCACTGGTCCAATGCGCACTCAGTATAGTCTTTGGCTATGCCTGGGAATTGTTTTATTTTCTGTCCTAGAGAGTAAACCCTACGGCAGCCCAGATAATCGACAACAGCCAAAATGCTGCCATCAGCATTTGATTCACTAGATACAGATAGGAAATGAAAAAGCCAGGAGTCAACAGGTCTGTTGACTCCTGGCTTTTTCAGCAAATTGAATGTGGATTAGAACCATCCATCAAAACAGCTTGACCGCCTAATAAAGAATGGAATGATTAAAATACCCACAGTTCAACACACTAACCGGCGTAAGATACGGGTCCTGAGTTTTATCAATTTGAGCACTTAAAGTATCTGTAGAGCTAGTCAAACAAACATTGCCAGAAACCACAAAGAAAGTTCCTCCCGTCATGTGCCCAATATCTGCCTGCGAAATCACAACGGGGCCACTACAGGTAGCAAGGGGCATAACAAGATAGGCTTCAATATAGGCTTCACCATTTATTTCCATGGTGTTAAATCCAACACTGGCAATATCGTCGCCTTCATATACCAACGCTTCGCATAGCTCACTGGCAAGCTCTTTATTACCCCACCACGGTTGATTTCTAAGCACCTGATCGGTGGCTTCATGCTCTAGCTCAACACTATAGGACGAGCCATAGACATCCACAGTAACAGGCTCGGCAGAAGATGCATGACCAGACGTAGCTAGTGCAAATAGCGAAACGTATCCTAAAACAGTCCCAGTGAAGAGTCTTCTAAGCATTGCTTAATTTCCTTAGGCAGATTGTTTCATATAGTTCAGAACCCTGATTCCATTTACAGATCGGTTTAATCAGACCAGGAATTTGCCGATATATCCAAGCTCAATAAATTCCAAGAATTTGAGTTAAGACAGGATACCGACAACGGCCGAAGCACTTAGGTTTAGTTCGTTTTATATATGGGAATTAACCATTGTGTAGAGAACTTAACTAAATATTAGTTCTGATGTTATAAGTATTGCCCAACACTTTTTGAGCTGCACAGAAAACCTCGATTTGAAATAATGCTTAATACCTTTTTCTACTAGAAAATGTCTGCTAGAAAACAACGTTATGACAATTGCGCACCAACTTGAAGACAGCAGCAGTCGCATTGGATACATAAGCACAAAACAAAACAGACACACTTCATATTTCTCATCGCCGCTTGATAAATTTCATCTCACCGTTAAAGGGCCCATCAGTTTCAACCTGCATTGGCATCCAACCTAAGTGGAGATAGAAACCATAGGCTCTTAAATTTGGATCATTTCCCGTGATCAATGAAATCTCATCAATATTATTGGACCATAGCCAGTTTTCTGCCACCTCCATCAAATGGCGACCTACTCCACGCCCCTCAAAGTTAGGACGCACAAACATGCCAAAAATAGTTTTTTCTGTTTTATTAGCAATGGAAAAACCAACGGCCTGATCATCCAGCTCAGCTAGCCATGCACAACAGTCGGTTTTCAACATTTCAGCAACCGATGCTGCAGTAATCCCCAGATCAGCAATTTCGTTACGAGACTGATAGTTTTCAATCACGCTAGTTCTAATCTCAAACAGCATTTCAATATCTTCTTGCTGGGCAACTCGAATGAGCATTATTTTTTAGCCATTTTTGACATTTCGATAGGGCTGTGACCGTCTCTTTCCCGTTATCTCTGGAGGGGCTGACGAAACGGACGTAGGACAAAATTCACAACCCACATTAGGGGCAGGCTGCCAAACCAGCAGCTCACTAAGACAAGGAGTATCCACCATGACCAGCTGGGATGCAGCACAATACCCAGGCTAGCCAGTACACCCACAATAAAATTACCTGCATGGAAATTAATCGATGCGCCCATAAAATCAGATGTGTAATAGCGAGAGTTTCGCCAATATGCCCATAGATTGAGACATAGGGTAACCCCCGCTATGGCAAGTAGCACAATCGTAACCAGTAATTTCATGGCTTTGATATCTGTCTGGCTAGGCTGCGGTCAGCCGCGTATGCAACCCTGCCGCCCTCAGTTGGCAGGGTATCCATGCGAGTTCTAGACACGTGCATGGATACCCTGCCATTGCCCCTTCGAATGTATGGACAACGTGAAAGCCTTCGCTGGCATATAGCTGGCGTGCGCGGATGTTTCCTGCTGTTACAACTGTCCATGCAGCTGGACCCGTCAGTTCTAGCCCCAGCTGTAGTAACTCTCGACCAATGCCTTTACCAAAGTAGTTTGGGTCCACATACAGCCAGGAGAGTAAAGTTTCATCAACTCCTATAAACCCAACTACTCGCTCACCGATGCAGGCAACAAATTTTTCGGCACGCTCAAAGTTTTCGATATCTTCCGGGTCATCCGCCAGCGGCAAAAAGGTTTGTGGATCACAACCGTCTAATTCATAAGGTCGGGCGCGATCGTGGATAGAGCACACAGCTGACCAATCGCCATCGCAGTATGCTCGAAGCAGGATTGGACTTTGTGGGATATGTGTAGACATAGACAGACACCTCGACCGCTGTCGTATTTACAACAATCCTTTGAGTATGAATTTCGGATAGGCATTTGATAATACCCGTACGGGTACTTTTCAGGTTTTTTCTCAAGCTGGGAGATGTGATGTCGTTGCGTGAGAATTACACTGTAGCGTTCGAATTAAGACCTAGCAGCCCACAAATTAAAGGGTCAGCTGGGTGTAGTAGCATCTGACCCTTCAAACTGTATTGCATTAGATACAGCGCCGAGTAAATTTGGTCACTAAGAGTTTTCTTCTAGTCCATGAAGTAGCTCATATTTGAGTAATACATCCGCCATGCTTGTTTTAACATCAGTGGGTTTGGCCTTTTTAGGCTCTTCTTTTGTTGTGAGTACTTCTTTTGAAAAAGACAGAAAAACGAGGACAAACACTATAACAGCGGGAACAAGTGTCATGGGAACTCCTTGGTATAACGATCAACAAAATGACTTAGGACACCCCTAAGTCACTCACCTATCAAACTCCTCATACCTGTCATCTTTAAGAACATCTGGATGGGCTGAAAACCGCCAGCAATCTGTTCTTAACCAATTATGTTCGCTTGTTTCGATAATGCCTTGGGTTCAAGAAAATGAGTAAATACTCTTAGTTTTTCTTTACTTCCTGGATGTAATTGATTGAGCATGTGGCGTTGGTCATCCAGGAGACATCATTACATTGAGCGCAACTCTAATGGCAGCTCAAATACTCCTGCTGCACTATAGGTATTCTGATAAACCTGCCCTACTGCCGCCCAAGGCACTCGCCCATAGATGTGGGGATACAGCTCTTCTCCCCCTGATAAATTCTCTACTCGGATTTCACAGTCAACCGCCGCCGGGTCAATACTAAATAACACCAACCCTTGCTGTCCTGCATAATGGCGACGACTCACCCCCATCACTTGATGCAGAAACGAACAATGAATAAACCCCTCGGCTGCCAGGTCAGACGACTCGAACCACCCTTGCGACTCCGCTATCTGCACATCAGTTTTTGGAGCAATGCGATAGAGCATTTCCATTAAGTAACTCCCGCTGAAAAATTTCAGTACAATTGTCTCAGTCCATAGGCACTGGTAAACTCCCATTAACATACCTCTATCCCCGTTGGGGAGACTGTGACAACGACTTCGCCCAGGGGCTGGCTCAAAACTCAAAACTCAGCACGCAACGCTTTGCCATGTGTGGTCGCTATACCCAAACTCAATCTGGCGAAGATCTAGCCGAGGCGTTTCAACTTACGACAGATCCCCAGCCACCGCCACGCTACAACATCGCCCCCTCTCAGCCCGTCTCGGCCATTATTGCCGCACGGGAGTATCGCATTTTCCAATGGGGACTGGTTCCTTCCTGGGCCAAGGACTATAGGATCGGCTATAGACTGATCAATGCCCGTTCAGAAACCGTCGCTGAAAAACCATCATTTCGAGCTGCCTTTAAGCGCCGCCGCTGTCTGATTCCCGCCGATGGGTTCTATGAGTGGTTACGAACTGCCAGCAATAAAAAGAAGCAGCCCTTTTACATTCATCTGAGGGAGCAACCTCTATTTGCCTTTGCTGGGCTGTGGGAGCAGTGGGAAAGCGGCGATGGCAGCTACCTCGAGACTTGTACGATCTTAACGACAGAACCTAACGAGCTAATGGAGCCTATCCATAATCGAATGCCGGTGATTATCCCTGTGGCTGACTACGACCGCTGGCTAACGGCTTCGCCCTTCCAGGTAAAAGGCTTAATGAAACCCTACAGTGCTAGTGAAATGGAGGCTTATCCAGTGAGTACTTTGGTCAATAGCCCCCGTAATGATGGGCCAGATTGTATCTTGCCGCTTGAGGTCTGATGCCCTTGGTAGGGTATATGCAGCTAAATCAGCAGCGACATAACCTAAACTTCTTTTCTGGAATTGCAAAGTCAGACTATTATGTCAGTCGTGTGTTCCGCCGTTGATACCAGCGAGTTCCTGACAAAACGAATGACTGCAAAACGAACACAGCGGTTTTTATCTCTCTTTGCCAGCGTGGCGATGTGCCTGTTGTTTTTGGGTCCTATTGCGTTAGGACAGACCAAAAACAATGCGCCCTTAGAGCAGCTCCGACAGCAGCAGGAAACGATAGAAAAACAGCAACAAGAGTTGGAAGCAGAGCAAAATCGGCTGCGCAATCTAGAACAAGAAGCGGCCCAACAGCTGGATGGCCTACAGGACAGCATTACGATTACGGACCTCAAAATTGAGGATACGGAATTTCAAATAGCCCAGGCCCAGGAGCGGCTTAAACGGTTAGAGAATCAGCTGAGCGTGGCTCAGGAGGAATACGAAACCGTTAGGATAGCAGCCGTGCGACGGCTGCAGTTTATGCAGCGGCAGAAAGATGCGGAAGGCTGGGCAGTATTGCTTAAAAGCGAGAATTTGAATGAATTTTTGGAACGTCGCTATTTACTGAGGAAAGTCTATCAGGCTGATAGCGACGTGATGGCGGAGGTGCAGGCAAAAGCTGACCTGATTGTCAGACAGCAGCAGGGGGTGGAAGCTCAGAAAAATTCGATTGCCCTGTTGCGGCAGCAGCTGCTGGCCCGTCGAGATCAGTTTGAGGCCCAGGCGGGTCAGCAAAATCAGCTGATCGCCCGACTTAAGGAAAATCGCAGCGCCCTTGAAGCGGCCCAAGCTCAGTTAGTGCGAGATTCTGAAAGTTTGGCAAACTTAATCCGTCAGCGGGTGGCAGCCGCCAGCGGCATCGTACTGGGGACAGGTCAAATGAGCTTCCCCACAGCAGGGCGGATTACCAGCCGCTTTGGCTCTCGGGTTCACCCGGTGCTGGGGTACCGACGGTTTCATGCAGGGGTAGACTTTGGGGCATCCTATGGCACAGGCATTGTCGCAGCTGACTCGGGCAAAGTCATTTTTTCAGGCTGGTACGGTGGCTATGGGAATTCGGTGATTATTGACCATGGGGGCGGGCTGACTACGCTATATGCCCATGCCAGTCGGTTAAATGTGCGTGAGGGACAATCGGTGTCAAAAGGGCAGTCCATCGCGGCAGTGGGCTCTACTGGTCTATCGACGGGGCCACATTTACACTTCGAAGTGCGTCGTAATGGTAGTCCGGTGGATCCGATGGGATTTTTGTAGGGGTGGTCATCAGGTTTGGACAGTGGCCCTGTTTACCTAATGGCATGGTTTGCCCGAAACTTTTATGGCGAAATGATTTAATCACAACTGTTGCAACTTTAGTAAATATGACCAGAGAAGAACAGGCAATGATGGGCTGGATACACTATGGCTGATGTTTACAGCAAGATCAGCCTAGCCG
Organism: Cyanobacteria bacterium J06554_1; assembly: GCA_038534515.1. Classification (GTDB taxonomy): domain Bacteria; phylum Cyanobacteriota; class Cyanobacteriia; order Phormidesmidales; family Phormidesmidaceae; genus Leptothoe. The sequence continues at coordinate 11,411 of JBCAWO010000049.1, read as the reverse complement.
TTATTGGCTGCTTCGCCCCAATCGGAGCGGCCCTGGCAGACCCAATACCAAATGAACAATTAGACGCTGAGTTGGAGCTAGAACCAGGCACGGTGGAGAGTAGTCCCACACTCCAGGAATGGCTGCGGGAAACCCCAGATGTACTGGGTACTATCCGCAACGATCCTAGCTTTCCATCACGGCTACAGCTGGGCTATGCCCTGTTTCCATCAAGCCGTGATGACCGTGGTCTGGCTATCGGCATTGAAGACATCTTTGTGGGGGAGCTGCCCCTGACGGTGAATGCAGATTATGCGGCTAACTTTGATGGTAACGATACTGACCGAGAAGCCTACGGTGCCCATTTGCGCTACTATCTGCTGCCCTTAGGGGGCTATGTGAATGTGGCTCCCATTGTGGGTTATCGCCATGTGGACGCGGTGGACTACAGCGAAAGCGGTGTGCAGGTGGGGTTTCAGGTAAAGGTAATTCCCTCACGGGGTGGCGGGGCTGATTTTGCCTACACGCAGAGCTGGGTTAGTCCGACGGAGGATGACTCGGTGATGATTACTCAATTGGAGTTTGGCTATGGGTTAACGGAGCGGCTGCGGCTGGCAACGGATGTGGAATGGCAGTTTGCACCGGGGGCGACGGATAGTCGGTTGGGAATCGGGGTGGAATGGATGTTGTAGGTCGGAGAGACGTTCCATGGAACGTTGTAGAGACGTCCCATATCGCATCGTAGAGACGTTCCATGGAACGTCTCTACGATAATTTCCCGGAGAGTTTGGCGGCGAGGAGGGCGGCCTGGGTGCGATCGCGAACGCCCAACCGCCCCAAAAGCCGGGTCACGTGGTTTTTTACCGTCCCTTCTGACAAAAACAGGGCCTCGGCAATTTCGCGATTATTTGCCCCGGTGCCAATCAGACGCAGCACATCTTTTTCCCGTGGTGTAAGTTCATCAAATCCTTCGGGTACTTCAACAGATTGCTGCTGTCCGGCCAGCATTTTTTCTAAAATGCCGGGACCAAACTGGCTGTAGCCTTTGGCCACTGAGCGAATGGCCTGGGCCAGTTCTTCGGAGGGGGTGTCTTTGAGCAGATAGCCCTTGGCACCGACGGCCATGGCCTGGGCAATCAGGTCGTCGTCATCAAAGGTGGTGAGGACCAGGACATGGATAGAGGGATATTGGGTTGCGATCGCATCCGTAGCCGCCACCCCATCCATCACTGGCATCCGCATATCCATTAGCACCACCGCCGGTAGCTGGTCAGCCCGCTGGAGCTGCTCCAAGCGCGCCAATGCTGTCTCACCATTGTCCGCATCGCCCACAATGGAAATGTCCTCCTCCAAATCCAACAGCGTCTTTAACCCCTGCCGAATAATCTGCTGATCGTCCACCAGCATTACAAAAATGTCAGCCTGACTCGCTTGACTCATAATTGCTCTCCTCCCTTTTCTCTGACTTGATCTCCCGGAATAATCACCCTCAGCTCACAGCCTTGACCAGACCGACTATCCACCGTTAGCCGCCCACCCATCGCCTGGGCCCGTTCTCGCATGCCCTGTAGACCAAAACCGGTCGATATTTGACTCATATCAAAACCACGGCCATCATCCCTTAACAACAGCCTGGCCCCCTGGTCATCAACCATGAGACTGAGGTCTACCGCTGTCGCATCAGCATGTTTGACAATATTGGTAATCCCCTCCTGCACCAGACGATAGAGAGCCATGCTAGTTGCTTCAGGCAAAGGGTGTAAAAGCTGGATATTAATATTGGGCGTAATCCCAGTACTCGTTTTCAGCGTATCAACCAGACTATTTAGCTGGCTCTGGAGAGAATGCTGAGCCGGAGAATTATCCCGCAGTGTGGCCACAGACTGTCGGACATCCTGAAGGGCAACAGAGCCAAGACGTTTTGCCTCTTTTAACAGCGTCTGTGATTTTTGAGGATCGCGCTGGGAGAGTTTTATCGCCCCTTCTAGTTGGATATTGAGCGCCGTCAGAGAATGGCCCAACGAGTCATGAATTTCGCGGGCGATGCGACTCCGCTCCTGGGCCGTTGCCAGCTGTTTTACTTGAGCGGCAGAGCGCTGAAGCTCTTCATTAGTTTTTTGCAACCGATTTTGAATTGTTCTCTCATTAAGTAAGGCATTAACCAACAGCAGGGTAAAGACCAAAGACAGCCCAAAGAAAACAATCAGATTCATCTGTAGGCTGCTGAGCAAATGACGAACGGGTCGAGAAATCGGCCCGCCTAACCCTCTCACCCCGCGAAATTTTAGGCCCAGGGTGGTCATAAACAACAAAAAGGCCAGGGCTGTCACCGTCACCCGACCCATTAACCCCACCATTAAACAGCTGCGAATTACCAACACCAAATAAATAAAGGGAAACAGCTGCGAGCCCCGCAGCATTAGCCCCGACGTTACTACAATTAGAGCCACCTGTAGGGCAATATGGCCTAGCCGTTGCCAAACCCCTTTAGTCGGCAAATAAAGCCCCAACAAACCAAACAATAGGAGACAACCTACTGTGAATAAGGGCCATTGAGTAAACGTACGCACCGGTATACTGGGTAAATTACGACGAGTCATTTCCCGCAGCGGCGGCGCAGTCAAAATACCCATGACCGACACAGCCAGCAGTCCCCACTCTAAATAGAGTAAAAAGCGAAACGGGTGATTATGGAACTGGATAGCACGGGTCATGGTAACAACTTTCTGGATTGGCCTACTACTGCCCAGCCAGCGTTTCCTCGGGCGCGGTGACAGTTATGCCTACCACCCTAACCGAAGTCCGTGGCTCAAAACAGTAAGCGTGGGGTGACTCGTGACTAAAGTCATGGGCGGCTCCATGACCTCAGTCCTGGTCAAGTGATGACTCCTGCTAGCAGCCACCAAACATACCCCCTGGCTAGGATAAGGCCATCGTAAAGCACACAACACACGATGAAATTTCTAACTATCAAACAATGTCTCGGTGGCGCTCTGATGTTGACCGCCCTGGTCGCCACTCCGGCTATTCTCAAAGCCGGTAGCGCCAATGCATTTTCACCTGAGCGGGCAGAAGAACTCAATATCACCCCAGAACAACAAACTGAGCTAGACGCGATTAAAGACAATGCTCGCACCCAGGTTGAGGCTATCCTCACCGATGACCAGCTAGCCGAGTTGGCAGGTACAACTGGTCGTGAACGCAGACAGGCGATGCGAAACCTAAACCTAAGCGAAGACCAGCGCGCCCAGATGCGGTCAATTCGTGAAACATCCCGCGCGGCAGCCGAGGATGTATTTACCGCCGAACAACAGGCTCAGCTCCAGGCCATGGCCGCTGAGCGGGGCGAACGTCAGAAAAATCGTCGTGAAGAGCTTGCGGAAGAACTAAATCTGACATCCCAGCAGCAGGCTGAACTAGACGCCATTAAAGAAAGCGCTCAGACCCAGATTGATGCGGTTTTAACCAGTGACCAGCGCGCCGCCCTAGAGGGTAAAACCGGTCGTGAGCGGGTTCAGGCGATGCGGAATTTGGACCTGAGCGAGGACCAGCGTACTCAGCTCCAGTCAATTCGTGAGGAATCGCGCGCGGCAGCAGATGAGGTTCTGACTGCCGAGCAGCTGGCCCAACTAGAGGAAATGCGCGAAAACCGAGGCAATCGTCGTCAGCGCTAACAGCCAGGGTTCATCTCCGAATAAGGAACACATCCGGTCCAGGGGTCAGTGCCTCTGGGCTTTTCTATTGAATTTTTGAGCGTTGCTGATCCCCGGTATGACTTTGTTTGGTAAACATCGGTACATCGCATGCCTGACAGATCGGTTCATACCCTAAATCAGCAACGGCAATTTTTTTAGACCATCAGCTCCCGAAATAAGGCTAGAGTTGCTTGAATATAAATATTATGAGCAACTCTACAGCCCCAATTCAAATCGGCAGCCTTGTCCTCCTCTCCGGAGCCCCTGGAGCCGGTAAATCTACAGCCTGTCAGCATCTACCATCAGAATTGGTGTTGTCTAGTGATGCGCTGCGGCAAACTTTTTTTGGCAAGGCCAAAACCTTAGTTGATGGTCAAGTAGCCGACCGTCCCCTAGCTACTGATGATCGGTTGATTTTTTCCACGTTAGAAACCGTTGTCCGGGCTCGCCTCAAAGCCGGACTGACTACAGTTGTAGACGCCACGCTGATCAGCGATAAAGAACGTAAACCCTTTGCCACCATCGCCGAAGAACTGGGCGTACCGGTGCAGGTGGTGATTTTCAACCCACCGGTAGAGCAGGTGCAGCAACAGAATAAGCAGCGGCAGTGTAGGGTACCAGAACAGGTGGTCGCTAAGTTTTGCGATCGCATCCAACCCAATTCCCACTGGCCCTTCATCCTCACCGAGGGCAAACCCACCACCCTATCCATCGATATACCCACCATTCCAGACACCGCTAAGCTAGACGTCATTGGCGATGTCCACGGTCTGGCCGACACCCTCCAGTCCATGCTTTACAAGCTGGGCTACGACTCGGCGCTTAACCATCCAAGCGGTCGCCAGCTTTGCTTCTTAGGGGATCTTGTCGATCGCGGTCCCCAGTCTCTAGAAGTACTTGACATGGTGATCAGAGCTGTTGCCAAAGGCCACTACTGCGTGCGCGGCAACCATGACAATAACCTGGCCAGGGGACTGCGCGGCGACAACATTAAGAGCAAATCCACCCGGGAAACACTGCACAAAGCGTTGCAGCGTGACAAAGCCTATCAGACCCAGGTAAAAGACTTTATCCAGTCGCTACCTTCGTTCTATCGTTATCGAAACTACGTTCTATGCCACGGCGACATTGAATGGTTTGATCCCCTGCTACAGCCCTCCCAAGAAAGAGTCTATGGTCGCAGCCGTCGGCACGAGAACCATGACACCGATGGCGTTTTTCGGCGCACCAGCAACCTAACCGTAGTACGGGGGCATATCCCCCTCACCTCTGACGGTGAACGCACCTATTCGCTCGAAACCGGTGCCGGGTTTGGCGGTCCCCTGACCGCGATGCGTCTGCCCGAGCATGAGACTGTAAATATTCCCTGCGAGTTTGACTATAGCCAGCGTTTCCCCAGCTTTGCCAACCTCATGGAACCCTTTGTTAGCAAAAAGCTCGTCAAACAGGTTAACGACGGATTACTGACGCTGTTTAAGTACAGCTCCAAAGCCTTCTTTACCCCATCCGCCTGGGACGATTATCCTGAGCTAAAGCTGGCCCGTGGTGTCGTCGTCGGTCTAGATGGAAATCCCGTTAGTCAGCCCTTCCCCCGTACCTTTAACTATCTAGAAAGAGACACCACGCTACCGCCTGACACCAACGTCATCGCGGTGGAAAAGCTGAATGGCTTTTTAGTCAGTACGTTTTTGCATCCCTACGATCTCAATCAGGTGGTGGTGACCTGTTCTGGCTCTTTTCAGGGAACGTATGTGGACTATGCAAATTCGCTGCTCTTTAGACATGGACTGTATGGTCGGGTGCTGTCCTGGTTGCAGGAGCATACAGATACGACGCTGCTGTGGGAAGCAATCCATCCTGAAGACCCGCATATTATTCAGTACAGGTCAGAGGATTATGGACTGCATTTAATTGGGGCCGGTATGCTGGGCCGTGGGTTTGTAAGGGAAGACGGGCTAGATGCGATCTCAACCACCCTACAAACACCCCGCCCCATGTGGTTTCCCTGCACCTTCGCCGACGCCATCTCCAAATCCCACCACGTCGAACACGAAGGCTTTATGATCCGTCTCGCCACCGACGGTACCTTTGCCCTCAAGCTCAAAAGCCCCTACTACCTACGCACCAAGTTCTTAGCCCGACTCAACCCCAAAAAATGTAAGTCTATGTACGCCCAGCCCCAGCGCTTTAAGCAAGAACTAGACGAAGTCTTTTGGCCCCTGGTTGATGCCGTTACTAGCCAAGTTTCTCAAGCAACCTGGCTCAACTGGTCCGATGTCGAACGTCGTAATTTCGTCCAAACCTGGATGAACGAGGTATACAAGTAAGATGAGATGATTAAATCTGTTCTAAATCGCTGGGTCGCTGCTGCTGTCTGAGCCCAAAGTTTAATTCATTACTAGAGTATGAAGAGCCAAAGGTTTCAGCAAGACTTACTACCTGACGCAGCGCAGAACGAAAATTGTTTGCCTCTAACGTACCCAACGGATGTACATACACAGCAACAACCGCGCCCTCGGTAACTGCATAGCGAGCATCTAACGCCGTGTGAAAGTTGGCCGCCAGCATAGACTGCACCTGCTGGGCTGTCAGTTCCTCCACTGGTATTACCAGGCTAAACACACGCATGCGATCATTACGAGCATCTGCCAGCACAACCACAGCCCGCTCATTGACACTAAATCGCCATTGACCATTCTCACCTTCAACGTTGCTGACTTCCGACTGTAAAATTTGCCCGAGTCGTTCTACGGTCATCGGCTGAAGCTGATCTGGCTGGAGCTGCGCCGTCGTCTGGGCACAGGCCGTGGTCGTAACCAGTGGAACAGATGCAGCCAGCAGACCAGCGGTTACAAAAGCTGTTGCGCGGGGGAGTAAAGTCATCGGCTAAGGACATGAGGATTAGGTATAGATTAAATATCTAACCTGAGCCAGACCTGAGAAGTCCTTAAGAGTTTTGAAAACGTTAACCAACAAGGCCATAGCAAACGTCTTGATACGTTAGGACGTTTACACATCAGGTTAGCGGTTTCTGAGCTTTCGAGGATATGCGCTGTCTTAACTAACCTGCCAGACGCAATCAACCTCGATGTCGCATTTGCCGTTGCTGATTTAGAAGATGAACCAAGCGGTCCGATATGCCCATAGGAAAGCATCTTGAAGATAAAATCATCTCGAGGATCAGCAACGCCTCGCAGTTAGTATCGCCAAAATGACCCCGTTCATTTTACGATTCCCCATGGTTAGCCACGTCTGCAACGCCCATGAGTGACTTTGATTTAAAGATCAGCCTTATTAGTTTATTGCTCATAGTCATATTTGGGGGTGGTCTAGCCACCTACATAGCCACAGCGGCTAAAGGAGACAACACCATTACGCCAGAGAACTGGCCAACGACAACGGGGGGGGCTCCGATAGAGCCTGCTATTGAAGACCGTATTAGTGAATTAATGGCTGCCATGACTATCGAAGAAATGGTCGGACAAACCATTCAGGCAGATATTAATGCTGTTACCCCAGAGGATGTTCGCCGCTATCGGCTTGGCTCCATTCTCAATGGCGGTAACTCCGCCCCCGGTGAAGATACCCGCGCTCCGGCAGAACAGTGGTTGGCCTTAGCCGATAAATTTTATACCGCATCCATGGACGTCAATGATCATCAAGCGATTCCCATCCTATGGGGTACTGATGCTGTCCACGGCCATAACAATATTGTTGGCGCAACTCTCTTCCCCCATAACATTGGTCTAGGGGCAACTCGCAATCTGGAGCTGGTGCAACACATTGGGACAATTACTGCGAGGGAAGTGATTGTTACCGGTATAGATTGGACATTTGCCCCTACCCTGGCAGTGGTGCGTGACAATCGCTGGGGTCGCACCTATGAGAGTTATTCTGAAGATCCAGCCATTGTTGCCCAGTATGCGCAGGCAATGGTAAAAGGTCTGCAAGGAGAGCTGGGTACCGATAGTTTTCTCAGTAACCAACAGGTACTGGCCACCGCCAAACACTTCATCGGCGACGGCGGCACCCAAGGGGGCAAAGATCAGGGCAACAATATTGATAGCGAAATTGACCTGCGCGACTACCACGGCGCAGGCTACCCAGCAGCCATCGACGCAGGCGTACAAACCGTAATGGCATCATTTTCGGCCTGGCACGGTCAGCGCTTGCATGGCTGTAAACCCCTGCTGACCGATGTACTCAAAAAACGCATGGGTTTCAATGGGTTTGTGATAGGCGACTGGAATGGTCACGCCCAGGTACCGGGCTGTTCAACCAAAAGCTGTCCGGCAGCGTTTAATGCGGGTATTGATATGTTTATGGCCCCAGATGACTGGCATCAGCTTTATAAAAATACCGTAGCCCAGGTAATGTCTGGCACAATTCCTCGCAGCCGCTTAGAAGATGCCGTGCGTCGTATTTTGCGCGTCAAGCTGCGTTTGGGTCTGTTTGAGAAACCTAAACCTTCAGAGCGACTTTTAGCAGGTAACTACGCACTATTGGGTCATCCCAACCATCAAACAGTAGCTCGACAGGCCGTACGCGAGTCCTTGGTGCTACTTAAAAATAATGGGAATCTGCTACCACTGCGAACCGACCAAACTATTTTGGTTACGGGTAGTGGGGCCAATAATATCAGTCAACAAACCGGCGGCTGGACCCTATCTTGGCAAGGGACTGGCAACACAAATGAGCATTTCCCTAACGGCACATCTATTTGGGAGGGGCTGCGCAGCGCTATTGAATTCGGTGGAGGAACCGCTGTCTTGAGTATGGACGGCAGCCATCGGCAACCCCCTGATGCCGCCATCGTTGTATTTGGAGAAACCCCCTATGCCGAATTTAAAGGGGATGTAGACAACCTCAATTTTTCATCAAACGAGGAATTGCAGTTACTCCAGTCGTTTCAAGCGGCAGGAATTCCAACAGTGGCTATTTTCTTATCGGGTAGACCGCTGTGGGTAACGCCTGAGATTAATGCCGCTACTGCGTTTGTAGCTGCGTGGCTACCGGGAACTGCAGGAGCAGGCATCGCAGATGTACTGATTCGTAAACCCAATGGGGCCATTAACGCCGACTTTAAGGGCAAACTCTCCTTCTCATGGCCTCGTACCGCTACTCAAACAGCGCATGGCAACAACGATGAGCCACTGTTTTCCTGTGGTTACGGCTTAACCTACGCAGATGATGGTAATCTCCCCCAATTCCCCGAGGTCTCTGGATTGGATGGCAGCGAGGCAAGTACGGGCAGTGCGTTTTTTGCGTTGGGTAAACCGGTGGCACCCTGGAGTCTACAGGCCACGGTGGGCGACACCTCAAGTACTGTGGTGGATGCTCGAGTACGGCTGCAAAACGCGCTGACTATCCGTGCCATCGACCGAGCTGCCCAGGAAGATGCACAGCAGTTTATCTGGAGTGGGGGACAAACAGCTTCAATTGCAATCACCGGTCCTGCCACAGACTACACAGCCGCTTCCCATTACGATGATAAGGTTCTAGTTCTTCAGTACCGGGTGGATGCTCTACCGACAGGTTCAGTAACACTATTTGCCAGGTGCGGTGACGATTGCAGAGCCAACTTAGATATGACCCAGCTGTTTGCAAACGCAATACCTGGGGAGTGGACGCAGGCAGAAATTCCGCTGATTAGGTTGATGGAAGCTGGAGCAGATATGGCTAAGCTGACAGCGCTGGGGCTAGAAACAGGATCGTCTTTTTCATGGAGCCTATCTGACATAAGGTTGGTGTCCAGTGGAGAATCACTCTAGATTATGGACGTTGCTGATCCTGGGTATGATTTCATCTGAAAAGTGTCGATAACCTGCAAATTCTACAGACCGGTTTGTACCCGAAACCAGCAATGACAGATTATGGGGGTTCCTTGTAGACACATAGCCTTTGACCAGGCTGGTAGCATTTACCAACGGGGTTTTCTACTAAGTCAATGTTAAGTCACTGGTAGAATATTAGGATGGTGGATTGCATCACGATCATTTTCGCAGTATAACCCTTTAATCTGAGTTCAGTCTGAGTATGGTAGCTGATATTCGATCACAAGCGGTTCAATTGGTCGAAGCCTTGCCAGAAAAACAACTGGCCGATGCCGTGAGATTTTTAGAATTATTATCTAAACTGGAAATGTATGTTCCTAAAACGAAGCAGGAGACCGAGTTGGTTTCGACCATCCAACGTCACCTGTCTTCAGAAGAGCAACAGCGGTTGGATCATTTACGCGATCTTAACCAGCAGGGTGTACGTCTAACAGATTCTGACTATCAAGAATTGATTCGATTAGAAGACGAACTCGAAAAGTTCGCCGTAGACAGATTAAACGCTTTGATCCAACTAGCTGATCTGACTAATATCGGATTGGCAACCCTTAACCAAAGATTTAAGGCAATGCCGCCCAACTCCCATGCCATCGAACCGGGAGCGTCTCACATCCCTGACCAAACGAACCGTTCAGACTAGAGCTAATAATTATTGTGAGTATTGCCATAGTCCTGGAGACTATGCCACCGATAGTTTCACCGTGGATCATATACTGCCTCGATTAAAGGGTGGTTCCAATGGGCTAAACAACTTAGCTTGGTCTTGTTTTGGCTGCAATGGACGTAAGCAGGCCAAGACACAAGCAATTGATCCAGAAACAGGCGAACTGGCTGACTTGTATAACCCACGTACTCAACGCTGGGCCGATCATTTTTGCTGGAATAAAGACACCACAATTATGTTGGGCAAAACCCCTGAAGGGCGTGCGACCATAGAGTCTCTCAATATCAATCGCCCTAATATTGTTAATTTGCGCCGATTGTTGATTTCAGTTGGTCTACATCCACCCCTTCTCTGAGTTCTTTTGATTAAAGGCAAGCACTCTGCCAGAGTCGGCACAAGGCACGACCCAAACATGCAACATTTTCCCAACACACCTTCAAATTTGCTAAAGTCTCCATTCTAAAGATGATTATGGTCATGCTCCATGAGCATAATCACGTCTTTAATCTCTCTCTCATATAGGTTTTATTCTTCTCCAAGAAGATTGTTTGCACCATATAAAAAGATGCCTGCGCCTAACCAAATGCTACCGGCAAAAAAGCTTGGATTTGCTCGAAAGTAGTAAGCTAACCCGTCAGAGCAAATTAGCCCCAAACCGATGGCCATCTTACGTACATCATTAGTAAAGTAGAGAATCTTGTCTGGATTGGACTGGTCAGAAATTTCATCGTTAAGTTCTCCTAAACTCCGTCGAAATACCAATATCTGGTTCAACAGATCATTGGTAGAACTCAACTCAATCGTCTTATCTTTACAGCCCTCTACGATCTGAATCGCAGAACTATCGATGCGGCTCAACCAGACCTGCTCAGATTCTGAGATTTTGGGCTCTACTGTTCCCTCTTGCCATTCTTGATCAACCTCAAGCAGTAAACCATCCTTTGGAGTCAGATACTTTTTCAGGGTTTTGGAGCATCTATCTACCAGCCAGATTAATTCATCAGAGTACTGCTGCAAAGACTCTGGATCTCCCTGAAGCTTCTCTAACTTCAGCTCAAGCCGACGGGCCTGTCTGATAAACTTCTCGGCATTTAGTAAAAGGTTTTTGCGATCGTTGGCAATCATTTTTTGCGATCGCACTTTCTTCTTATTAGCCATCAATCTACTGAGAGCGCTCCAATGAAGCTTTACTGCTATTTCTTCATATTAAAGTCAGAAAAATCGGGGCGACGCAAGAAA
>JBCAWO010000048.1:0-38243 GCA_038534515.1 Cyanobacteria bacterium J06554_1 | reverse complement strand
ATGGACGAGAGTAACAGAGTCCAACGGGCGGCCCACAGCAGGGCAAAGACAATATCTAGGTGACTAAAATCTCTCATGCATCCTTTTAGATGTGGTGTTTGATGTGGTGCTAGATATAGCGGGTGAAGGTGAATAGACGACGGTGGCACAGCTGGGCCAATAGCTTAAAGCTCAGGGCCAGGGATACATAGATCAGAGCCAGGGCAAAGTAGATTTCAAAGTCGCGGAAGGTGCGCGATCGCAAAAAATTTCCCATAAACGTCAGCTCCTTGGCTGAAATCTGCGATACCACACTAGACAGTAGCAACAGCAGCACCATCTGGCTGGTTAGCGCCGGGTAAATGTTGGCAATGGCAGGCTTTAGCACCACCAGACGAAACACCTGACCACGGTTTAACCCCAGGGACATCCCCGCTTCAACCTGGCTGTGATCAATAGACTGAATCCCGGCTCGGATAATCTCGGTGGCATAGGCCCCAAAGTTAATGGTGAGAGCCAACAGGGCCGCTTGGATGCTGCCCAGACGCGGCCCCAAACTAGAAATACCAAAGAAAATAAACAGCAGCTGCACAAGAAATGGCGTATTGCGAATAGCCTCGACATAGGCGGCTGCCAGCAGACTGAAATAGCGATTGCCCGAGGTGCGACAAAGGGCACCCACAATCCCCACCAGCAACCCTAAAACTATCGCCAGGGCCGACAGCTGTAGCGTCAGCCCCACCCCGGTCAACAGCAGATCCCAATTTTCCCAAATGACTTGAAACTGAAACCGATAGGCCATGCGTTATCACCCCTGCACCACAGCCAACCTCAAAAAGGCTCGCCCCTGGCCAATTTTAAGCACATCGGCGGTTCCAGCGATGTTCGTAGAGGAGCTAAACCTGGGTCTGGCCCAGACTATCTCACCACCACGGTTTTTACATAGCCCTCTAGCTCCGGGCTAAACCGGGCAATAAACCCACCATCCGAGGCATACAGTTCAATCGGCAGCTGGGTGCGCTTACCAATATTGATCACCTCCTGCAGCAGCTGATTGACCTCAACGATCATCTGATCCGAGGCGGGCACGCTGCTAGCACGGTTGTTGGGGTCAGTGATGGAAAAATCCGTCAGCGCATCGTAATCTTTTGCCAGCAGGAGCTGCACCGAGCCCCCCTTAAGCCCAAACTGACAAAATGTAGGCTTACAAATTCGGCTAAAGTTCTCCTCTGCCTTACGAAACCGAATCGCTAACCGTAGATTTTCTTGGGCGGTGGCCAGGGCCGGTTCATAGGTTTTGAGCAGGTTTTGACCGTCGGTCGAGCGGGAGGAACCGTCAGGAACGCCTTTAATCTGGGTGATGGCATCTCGCCAGCTCAGCATTGCCAGGGTCCACTGCTCCTCCGATTCATACTGACGGGCGGTGGCTGCGTGGCGCACTGCTTCGTTATAAAACTGATCGGCGGCCTGTTCGCGCTGATAGCGGGTACGGACCTCACCGAGCTCGGTCTCAAACTTGGGTAACAGCTTGCGGGTTTCACCATAGGCCATGGTGCCGCTGGGAATTTGGTTGAGCTGTTTGACGGCCTGATCCCAGGAGTTAAGGGCCGTTTTCCAAGCGGAAAGGGTGTTGGCAACTTCGGCTTGATCCTTTGCCAGGGCAGCGGTGAGCTGAGCCTGATTGAGGTTCTCCTCGGCATTTTGTTCGGCCACCACCCGCTTTTGAATGGCGGCAAGATTACCGCGATATTCTTCGAGTTTGGGGGCGACAAAGGCTCCATGGATAGGACTTCCCGTCGGAATCTCTTCAAGCTGGCCGATGGTCTCTTGCCAGCGTGCAGCAATTTTCTCCCAATGGGCAATGGGGTGGGGTGGGTTCTGACTCTCGTTGGCGGCCACCATGGCATTTTCCTGGGCCGCTACCACCGCATTGAGCAGCTCGGCTTCTCCCTGGTAGTCGGCCAGCAGTTCTTGGGCTCGGGTACGATGGCGAGACCAGGGGGGAATGGGCTTGAGGGTATCCACGGCGGTATTAAGCTGCTGACCCATGTCCACCACGGTTTGGGGGCTGGGCTGATCTTGCAGGGCAATCAGGGCGGCGTCGCCTAGAGCCTGGGCCTGCTGGATGCGATCGCACTGTCCGATCACACAGGGTCGACTCAGACCGTACCCCAGACTGCCAAACACAACGGCCACCCCCATACCCAAGGCAGCCAAACCAGGACTCACCGTCGGACGGTTCTCCGTCCCCGCTTCCTGCGGGGCTGCTTCTGCCGCCTCACCATAGAGACCGTCCAAGTCCAGCTGATCGTCTGCCATAGCCTGATCTACCGTTGGCAGATCGAACTGAGCGTCCAGCTCCTGAGAGTCAAACTGGGGGTCAGCCCCAGAATCATCACCTAGGGGCAGCTCTCCACTAAATAAAAATTCCTCATGGGACAAAAATTCTTCGCCAGAGATAAACTCATCCTCTGAGAGATCTCCAGTGGCTTCATCCTCCTCCTCAATATCACCAAACAGACCGCTAGGTGCCAGCTCTGGCTGCTGGGTCAACAAGGGCTCATACAGCTGATCGTCTAGCTCATCATCCAACAAGCTCGGCCCAGAACTATCCTGCAACAGCCAGTTAAACCGATGAACTGCGCTGGGTTTTGCCGCTGACTGTTGCTTCAAATAAACCTTAATGGCAATGGGTTCACCATTGGTCCCCAGGTGATCGGCTTCGACCGGCAGTCCATCAATTTCTAAGCGGTGACGAATTGAGCTTTCCACCTGGGCAAACACATAGCTTTCAGGCACCGTATCCACATAGGGACTTTCCAGCAGCACCATCATTTTGCCCCGGCTAACGGCACACTGTACCGACATCTCCTGAGGTACTTCCGGCGCTTTACTCAAATCGTAAGTCAGATCGGCCGATAGACGACTTAGGGTGAATGCCGACGCTAGACTCATGTTCTACGCCTCCAAAAGGTAACCAACAGGGCAGCGCGTACCCCATAAACCGCTCAACTATAACGGATGTATGTGGGCTCGGCTCGTAGTTTATACCCACAGTATCCCCAACTTGTCAAGGATTTGAGAGTATTAAAGCTATTGAATAGTGGCCTATTGTTCACGTTTACGCAAGCCTTTTTTCCCTTTGTTTAAGCCCGCTTGTCATAATCCCCATGGGAGCGGGGACCAGTAGTGGTCACATCGGGTCATAGCGGGTCATAGCGGGGGCAGCTCCACGGGGCACGGTACCCTAGAAGTCTACTGAGACTAGTGCAACTAAATGAATGTCCTGATTGTGGAAGACGAAGCTGACATTGCTGAGCTAATTCAGCTTTATCTGACAAATGAGAACTTCACCACTGAAATTTGCACCAACGGAACGGATGCCCTCAGACGCTTTCCCATTTTTCAGCCGGACCTGATTATCCTAGATCTGATGCTGCCAGGCTTAGACGGCTTAGAGGTGTGTGCTCGCATTCGGCAGTCTCCGGGGGCCAAAGACCCTTACATATTGATGCTGACCGCTAAAGGGGAAGAACTCGATCGGATTATTGGCCTCTCCACCGGAGCCGATGACTACATGGTCAAACCCTTTAGCCCCCGTGAGCTGGTGGCTCGAGTTCGAGCGCTGCTGCGACGTAGCCTGCGGGGCCCCGCCGCCGCACCGGCCAATGCCTACCAAACCGCCCACTTTACCCTCGATTTTGATCGACGCACCGCCCTCTATCAAGCGCCAAATCTAGCACCAGCCACCCTCGACCTGACCCCGTTAGAGTTTGACCTACTGGCCACATTTTTGAGCTACCCTGGTCGCGTCTGGCAACGACCCCAGCTAATCGAAAAGCTCTGGGGAGACAATTTCTTTGGCGATGAGCGCGTAGTAGATACCCACATTGCCCGCCTTCGTAAAAAAATAGAACCCAATCCCACCCAGCCCACATTTATAAAAACCGTTGTGGGGGTGGGATATCGATTTGAAGATGACTAAAGTCCCCCTTAGGACCCGCTTACTGATATCTCACTTAACGGTGATGGCGGTGGCAATTATTGCCCTGGCTGGCATTAGCCGTCTGTCCACCCCCCGCTATTTTGTGGTCACCTTAGAACGACTTGAGGGCCGAGGGGTGCGCATTCAACAAATGCGGGGACAAATTTTAGAAAGTTTTGCCGATGCCTGGGCGCGGGGTATGATCTGGTCCGTGCTGTTGGGGGGTAGTGCAGCAGGCGGTATCAGCTATCTACTCTCCCGGCGCATTATTCGTCCCCTCACCCGCATGGAGCAAATTACCCAGCGGTTTGCAGCGGGGGATTGGGGGGCTCGGGTACCCCCATCAGATATTCCGGAACTCCATCAGCTGGGTCATAGCTTTAATCGCATGGCCAGCGATCTGGAACAGGTGGAGCAGCAGCGACGGGACCTGGTGAGCGATCTATCCCACGAGCTGCGCACACCGCTCACCATCGTCCGGGGTTACCTTGAGGCCCTAACCGATCAAAAATTGCCCGCTACCCCCGAAACCTATGAACGCCTGTTGCGCGAAACCCAGCGTCTGCAGCGTCTGGTGGAAGATTTGCAAGAACTCTCCAAGCTAGAAACGGGCTATCTGCCCATTCAACGACAGCCCATTGCCTTACCGCCCCTAATTCAGCAGGTCACCCAGCGGTTTCGAGACCAGCAGCAACTAGAATCTGAAAATCCGCAAATAGTCGTAGAAAATTCTCCAAACCTCCCAACCATAGCGGCTGACCCTGTCCGCACCGAGCAAATTTTGGTCAATTTGTTAAGCAATGCACTGAAATATACAGATGAGGGCACCATCACTATCAGAACGTGGCACCAGGATCAGCAGGTGTGGCTAGCGGTGCAAGACACCGGTATCGGCATCGCCACCGACGATTTACCCCATGTATTTGAACGGTTCTGGCGCGCCGATCGCTCCCGCAATCGACGATCTGGCGGCACTGGCATTGGCCTTGCCATCTGCAAACGCCTGGTGGAACTCCAGGGAGGCACCATTCAAGTAAGCAGTCAACTAAACCAGGGCAGCACATTTGAGTTCTGGTTGCCGAAAGCTACGTAAACCCGCTAAGTTTTGACATAGAGGTACCCCTGTGGATTACAACCCGATAGCCGATAGGCCATAATAATAAATATAATGACCGTTACTGCGGACACGCAATTGATGGGACCCTGTTTGTTGATAGGACCCTGTCGCTAGCAGCGTAGTTCATTTGACCCGCGGCTTTATCCGTCCGCTTCCTCTGCCCATGTCCGAGCAAAACTCCAAAGACCCCCGTCTAAGCAAAAAACTCTGTGACTCCGGTCAGCTTTTTCGCGATCGTTACGAGGTGGTGCGCGTTTTGGGTCGGGGTGGTTTTGGGGTAACCCATTTGGCCCGCGATCGCATGTTGCCTGGGTCTCCCCTGTGTGTGATCAAACAGCTATTTCCCAAGGTGAGTCACCCCATTGCCTTGGAGCGGGCCAAGCAGCGTTTTCGTCGCGAAGCCAGAATCTTGGGCAGGCTGGGCAGCCACTCCCAACTGCCCATGTTACTGGACTACTTCACCTTTAAGGGAGAATTTTTCCTGGTCCAAGAGTATGTCCATGGCGATACTCTGAGCCGAGAAGTTCGTAAGGGCGGTGCTCAAAAAGAACCCGAGGTCAAAACCTTCTTAACGGAAGTTCTCCCGGCGGTGCGCTATATCCATCGCAACCGCGTTATTCATCGAGATATTAAACCGCCCAACATCATTCGCTGTCGAGATGACAATCGCCTGGTGCTATTAGACTTTGGTGCCGTTCGCGAATGTCTTCACCACGACGATGACCCCGGTGACCATGCGGCCAGCCCCACCACCCACTTTGTTGGCACCATGGGGTTTGCTCCACCAGAGCAGCTGGCGCTGCGCCCCACCTACAGCAGTGATATCTATGCCCTGGGTGTCACCTGCCTGTATTTACTCTCGGGGAAATCGCCCCTGGAGTTTGACATTAATCCCGACACCCAGGAACTGGACTGGCAGCGTTCGGTCAATATTAGCCGTCCCTTTGAGCGACTGCTGGCAAAAATGCTAACCACCGATCTCTCGGAGCGGTTTAAGCGCATAGATGAGGTCCAGCGTGCCCTCCAGCTCGATGCCCACTACAGCAACTTAGAACGGTGTCTCAACCGGGTGCCGAAGGCAGTAGAGACATCCACATCCAACAATGTGATTGAGTTAGAACAAAACCTGTCCCCGATTCAACGGCGGGCCGCTGCCATCCGCCGTCTGCGCAAGCGGCAGCTGAAGGATCGGCCCAGCAGCAGTACGGGACCGGCATTTCCCTTATAGGGGTGCTTGTAGGTTTCTGATTTCTATCTGATTTCTAATTGAGGGTCTAGCTCGGCTAGCTGAGCCAACGTTGGATCTCTCTGTCTATGACCTCAGGGACTTCATCATAGAGACAGTGGCCAGCCCCCTCGATGGTGCGGTAGGTGACTGGGGGGCTTGAGGCAAGAATTTGGTCGGCCCATGTCGTGGGTAAAACCCTATCCTGGGTGCCCCACAGGAGCAAAATAGGGGCAGACACCCGTTGAATTAGGTCGGCGGTGCGATCGCTAAAATCCGACTGGGTGCGCGATTTCACCAGATAACACAGCGTCCGCGCCGCACCCCGTTCCAAGGTTGGTCGGGTAAATAGCTCCACCAGTTCATCATCCACCCGATCAGGGATTTGATAAATGCTGGTTAACGCTTTGCGAATAAACCCCGGTCGCCGCACCACCAAAAACAGGGGCCGTAGCAGCAGCGGTGTGGCCACCAGACTCTCCACTCCCCGCGCCAGCCGGTCAAGCCAGCCCGCTACCAGTTCCTGACGGGCTAAAGGTAGGGTGAGTAAGATCAGCCGCTGGACCATGGCTGGGTGCTGGGCGGTGGCCGTCAGTGCCACCAAAGCTCCCAGGGAATGGCCCAATAAAATCACCGGTTGACCGATGACAGCCTGCCAAAAGTCATGGACCTGGGCCTGCCACACGTTAGCCCCCAGCAAAATACCGGGCTTTTGAGAATGGCCAAACCCCAGTAGGTCTAGGGCATAGACGGGACGCTGCTGACCCCAAACCGTGAGGTTGGAGCGCCACTGCTCTAAACTGGCCCCAAACCCGTGGATTAGCAACATCGGTGGACGCTGCTGGGCCACCGGATCGTCGGGGCGAAGGTAGGTGTAGCGTACCCGCCAGCCGCGCCAGAACCAAAAACGCTGATGGCCCAAGTCAGGACGAGTGATGGCTTGGGTTCGTCTCATATCGGCGGGTGATAACGATCATGTAACTTCAGACAGCTTGCCATTAAAGGAACCAATAGTGGCGGACCTGCAGATGCCTTTAAGATAGATTAAGGAGCATTTACCGATGAGTTGATGAGTGCCCTGCCAACGGATTGATGCTCACCACTCACTAAAGACAGCGAGGCGCGCCATGACTGAAACCAAACAAAGGGATGTTCAAGTCTTACCCATCGCGGTCGATACCCTCGCCCTGCGCTCTCGCAGTTGGAACCGACTGCGGTTTGAAATTGAATATGCCCTGGAGAAAGGAACGACGGCGAACTCCTATTTGATTAAGGCCGATCGCACGGCCCTGATTGATCCGCCGGGGGGATCGTTTACCGCTATTTTTCTAGAGGAGTTGCGATCGCACATCGCCCTCGATCAGCTCAATTATATTATCCTGGGCCATGTTAATCCCAACCGCCTAGAAACCCTACAGCACCTGCTGAGCGAAGCTCCCCAGGCAACCATTGTCTGCTCCAATCCGGGGGCCGTCGCCATCCAGGCGGCGGAACTTTCCCTACAAAAGTCCCTGATGATCATCAAAAGCGGGGACGATGAGCTGGACTTGGGTCAGGACCATCGACTGCAGTTTATGCCCGTGCCCACCCCGCGCTGGCCCGATGGTCTCAGCACCTACGACACTTCCACCTGCACCCTGTTTACCGACAAATTTTTTAGCGCCCACATCTGTAGTGAGGATGCCTACGATCTCAACTGGGCAGACCTGCTGCCCGACCGGCGTTACTACTTCGACACGGTGATGGCCCCCAACGCCAAGCAGGTGGCCACCGCCCTCGAAAAGCTAAGCGAGTTCCCTGCCCATCTCTACGGCCCTGGCCATGGCCCCATGGTCTCCTATGGCATCCATGAACTCACCCAGCAGTATCAGCAGTGGTGTGCCCAGCAAAAGCAACAAACCCTCAGCGTTGCCCTGATTTATGCCTCCGCCTATGGCAACACCGCCACCATTGGCCAGGCTATTGCTCGAGGCATTACCAAAGCAGGCGTTGCGGTTGAGTCTATCAACGCCGAACAGGCCCCCCAGGCTGACATTAAAACCGCTGCCGAAACCTGCGCCGGGTTTATTATCGGCTCCCCCACCCTTGGTGGCCACGCCCCCACCCAAATCCAAACCGCCCTGGGTCTGCTGCTATCCACCGCCTCCAAGACTAAACTGGCCGGTGTATTTGGCTCCTACGGCTGGAGCGGTGAAGCCATTGACCTGCTAGAAGGCAAACTGCGGGACGGCGGCTACAGCTTTGGCTTTGACCCGATTCGGGTCAAGTTTAAGCCCGACGATGTCACCCTAAAGTACTGCGAGGAAGCGGGTACCGACTTTGCCCAAGCCCTGAAAAAAGCAAAACGAGCCAAGGCTCCCCGCACCCCCGCTAGCGATGTGGAAAAAGCCGTGGGTCGCTTGGTGGGCTCCCTGTGTGTAGTCACCGCTAAGCAAAATGAAGTGGCCAGCGCCATGTTGGCTTCATGGGTGGCCCAAGCCACCTTTAGCCCCCCCGGTTTCACCGTCGCCGTCGCCAAGGAACGGGCCATCGAAACTCTGGTTTATCCCGAGAATCCGTTTGTGCTCAATATTTTAGGGGAAGGCAAACAGCTGGGGGCGATGAAACAGTTTCTCAAACCCTTTAGCCCGGGTGAAAACCGGTTTGAAGGGGTGGAGACTGACGTTGCCGACAATGGAGCCTATATTCTCAAAGAGGCCATTGCCTATTTAGAATGCACGGTCAAAAACCGGATGGACTGCGGTGACCACTGGGTGATCTATGCCACCATTGACGGCGGTCAGGTACTCGATAGCAATGTTAAGACGGCTGTCCACCATCGGAAGACGGGCAATCATTATTAGGGTGTGGCCAGCATCAGGACATGGGCGCGTCAGGTAGCCGTTGAAACTAAAGGGTTTCAGGAACACTCGTTGTTAGGGCTGAAACAGTCTGTCTAACGTGTGTCTAAGTTCCATATCGGGCACTTTCTTGAGAAACCAAAAGGTTGTTTCCCAAGAAAAGAAAGAGACACCGCGATAGCCCGCCTGCTGGACAGCGGTAATTTCATCTACGGTGCGGCTAAAGTCTTTGGCAGAAGCCAGGGGCCCCGTGTAGAGGCCAATGGCAATGGGGACCTGGTTGCGGAGATCATGGAACCCGCTATTGTACAGATCTTTCTCAAAGATACTCAGGTCGTCGCGGTAAAGTTGGACCACCACCTCATCTACGATGCCCAGGTTCACCCATCGAACCCAGTCCTGGAGGTATTTGCGATAGGCAAAACCGGGGGGGTTAGGCGATACGGAAACAATGGCCTCTGGACGCACCTGTTTGACCGCCTGGGTAATGTCCGCTAGCAGTGAGGTGATGGCATGGGCCCGCCAAGCCACCCAGCCTGGGGCGCTGGGGTCTTCAGGCGGGGGTGCACCCCCGTGGGTATCTTTGTACAGCTGCACCGAGTAGGGGTCGTACCCCATGGAAATTGGCAGGCTAAAGTGGTCGTCCAGCTGGATGCCGTCCACCGGATAGCGCTGAACCACATCGACAATCAGGTCGGTTAAAAACTGCTGTACCTCTGGGTGCAACGGGTTGAGCCAGGCCAGATTGCCCCCCGTAATCTCTAGCTGAAAGTTTTTTAGCGGTGTGGGCAATAGGGGATGGGCCGACAGCTGGGCTGGCACCGTCTCCCCGGCCTGGTTGGTGGTTAGCCACTCGGGATGGGCGCGGGCTATGGGGGATGAGGCCGGGATCATCAGACCGTACTCAAACCAGGGGATTAACCGCATGTTGTGGCGATGGGCCTGGCGGGTGAGGCTGTGGAGAATGTCGTCAAAGGGATAGAGGGGAACATTGGCGATGCGATCGCAACATGAGCCCCCGGCCCGCTTTGTCACCTGATTGGGATACAGCGTATAGCCCTGGTTCCACACACTGGGGTAGAGGGTATTGATTTGATGCTCGGCCAGGTTAGCCACCGCATCATCCAAGCGAAAACTGTAATAGTTAATCGCCGCCGCCATATTGGTCATCCACACCCCGCGAATCTGGCTGGTGGTCGCCAGGGTAACCGCCGGAGCCTGCCAGCAGACCAGTACCAGCCACAGAGCCACCAGACCCAGGGCCACGTAGCGGCGCTGCTTACGTTTGGCTAATTTAGCCCGCTTAGAGGCACGGGACCCCTGAGCGGAACCTTCAGGAGACTTATCAGGAACGATAGCTTCAGACATTCACCATTGACCAACGGGCTTCTAAGTATTTCACCACGCTATCTTCACTGTGGTGACCGATAATTTCGGTAGCATGTTGCCGCAGTTCTGGCGTAGCGTTTGCCATCGCTACGGCCACATCCGCTAGCTGGAACATGGAAATATCATTGTCATGATCCCCAAATACGGTCAGGTCGTGGTTTTGCAACCCCCGCAGCATTTGCAGCTCGCGAATGCCGTTGGCCTTAGTGGCCTGGGCATCCTGCAAAGTCAGCCAGTACCAGTCGGGCTGATAGGGATTTTCAAACAGATGCATGTCAAGACAGTTAGGAAAACGCGACCTTAGCACCTGGGCGATGGCCGTCAGCCGAGCCTGGGTATCAATCAGCGTAAACCGCATAACCTGGTCATCAAAGATCGCCGTCAGGTCGGGGCGGCAGTGCCAGCGACCATCCTCATTGCGTTCGGCATCGTCAATGTACCACTGGATGCCGGAGTTCACATCCGTTGTGAAATAAACCTGATCCTCCCGGCCGTTATAGCAAGAGATGAGGGGCTTAATGTCGTGAGCTTGAACCACCGTGAGCACATCCGCCGCCAGGTTCGTGGCCATATTGTTTACAAAAAGATGCTCGCCGGTGCTCAGGTCCGTAATGTAAGCCCCATTGAGTTCAATGACTGGAAAAGGTAAAGAAACCCCCCGAAAAATAGGCCCAACGGAGCTAACGCTGCGGGACGTGGCAATGGTGAAAGGAAGACCGGACGCCAACAAACGATTGAGAGTTTGATGCGTGTAGCCAGACAGGGTAGCCGTAGAATTTAATAGGGTGCCATCGAGATCTGAGACGTAAAGAGTAGGCATGGGCCCTGGTAAAACGTGCAGCCTTCTTTATGACAGATTAGGCCCATCTCTGTCTAGAAGCATGAAAGATTTCGTAAGTGTTAGGTGTCTTCTAAAAAAATACCGGTGAAGGGTCCCTCAAACCCTCCAAACTCTCGGTTTGAGGGACCCTTCAGAATGTTGAAAAAGTTGTGCCCATCTATCTATAACGTCAGCATAATTTTAAAAGAAATAATCTCATTCACTATTTCAATGATGTCATTAACAACAGCTTCACAGGAGTTTAGCTGCCCCCTCCTCCCATCCTGATGATGCAGCAGCTTGTACGTAGGGTTACGCAGAACGCCTATAATTCCCCTGAGCCGATCCGCTATTAAGGACCTTTGCACCTGGGCATTTCCCATGACGCTATCGGGCTATCGACGCCAAGCCGAACTCCACCGGAGTGAGCGCTCTATTGTAGAGCGCGGTAGTCTGCATGGGCGACCGGTAGTGGTCAAACGGCTGAATCGTCAGTATCCGTTGCCCAGGGACCTGGCTGACTATCGCCAGGAATACGATATTCTCCAGCAGATTGAAAGTAACCAGGTGATCAAGGGCTATGACTTGAACACTCAGCAGCACGCCCTGATCCTGGTTTTAGAAGATATCGGTGGACAATCCCTGCGGCAGCTTTACCGAGGGCAGGCGCTGCCATTGGACCTGTTTTTAGAGATTGCGATCGCAATCTCTAAAGGTCTTAGCCAGATCCACGCCGCGAATGTCATCCATAAAGATATTAACCCCGCCAACATTGTTTTTAACCCCAAAACACGACAGCTGCGGATTATTGACTTTGGCCTATCCAGTCGCATCCGCCAAGAAACCACACCTTTGCAGCATCCCAACACCCTGGAGGGGACGCTCACCTATCTGTCCCCTGAGCAAACGGGTCGGATAAATCGTCTGATCGACTATCGCACCGACATTTACTCCCTGGGGGTTACCTTCTATGAGCTGCTTACCGGCAGCCTACCCTTTCCCACCACCGACCCCATGGCCCTGGTGCACAGCCACCTGGCCAAGATGCCCCCCAGCCTGATGGAACAACGTCCGGACGTGCCAGATTTTTTGGCCGCCATGGTCACCAAGATGATGGCTAAGGGGGCCGAGGACCGCTACCAGAGTGCCTGGGGCATCCAGACCGATCTAGAACGACTCCAGACCCAGTCCGCCGAGCTACCCATTGCCCAGGACGACTACCCGTTTCAGTTTCGATTACCCCAAACTCTCTACGGTCGTGGGGCCGAGTTAGACCAGCTTTTGACTGGCTTTGAGGAGAGTCGCCACAGTGGTGCCCGCCTGATGCTAGTGACGGGCTATTCGGGGATGGGCAAGTCATCCCTGGTGCGAGAACTCTATCGCCCCATTGCCGCAGCCCAGGGCTACTTTACAGTCGGTAAGTTTGACCAGCTACAGCGGGGGGTGCCCTATTCTGCCCTGATTCAGGCCTTTAGTGGGTTGCTGCGACAGCTGCTAGGAGAAAGTACGGAACAGCTAGAGACGTTGCGATCGCAGCTACTCACCGCCGTTGGCAACAATGGTCAGGTCATCATCGACGTGATCCCAGATCTAGCCTTGGTGATTGGTTCTCAGCCCCCCCTGCCCAAGCTAGCGCCAGCGGCAGCTCAAAACCGATTTAGCAATGTTTTTCAGCGGTTTGTGCGGGTATTTGCCCACCCAGATCATCCCCTCGTGTTGTTTTTAGATGACTTGCAATGGGCCGATACCGCTAGTC
This sequence comes from Cyanobacteria bacterium J06554_1, assembly GCA_038534515.1. Classification (GTDB taxonomy): domain Bacteria; phylum Cyanobacteriota; class Cyanobacteriia; order Phormidesmidales; family Phormidesmidaceae; genus Leptothoe. Next base: position 25,132 of record JBCAWO010000048.1, on the reverse strand, counting down.
TCAAACTGTTGCAGCTGTTGCTAAACGACAGCCAGAGCGACCGCCAGAACGACAGCCAGCCAGAATCTCTCCTGGTAATCGGTGCCTATCGCAGCAACGAGGTCAACGACACCCATCCACTCATGCGCACCCTAGGAGCACTAGAAGGAATTGTCCCAACTACCCTAACGCTGTCTCCCTTGGGGCTCACCCATATCTGTCAGCTGTTGGCGGATACCCTTTATCAGGACCTACAGGTGGTGCAGCCCCTGGCTCAGCTGGTGTTAAAAAAGACGGGTGGCAACCCATTCTTTGTCAATGAATTTCTTAAAACCCTAAAAGCCGAAGAGCTGATTCGATTTGAGTTAACTCAACACGGCTGGCAATGGGATCTAGCCCAGATCCAGGCCCAGGACATCACCGATAATGTCGTGGTGTTAATGACCAACAAGCTGCAAAAGCTGTCGTCAGCCGTACAGCAGCTCCTATGTATCGCTGCCTGTATTGGCTCGACCTTTGATGTGGAAACGCTCAGTCAGGTGGCGCAACAGGAGCCAGTGGCGATTCAACAAACCCTGGAACCGGCTCTGCAATCGGGGTTGATTCTGACATCCAAACCGACCCAGGAGCTACGCTTTCTCCATGACCGGGTACAACAGGCGGCCTATGAGCTGGTCAGCCGTGACGAAAAGTCAACGCTGCATTTACGCATTGGTCAGCACCGGCAGCAACAGCTCACCGCAGCTCAGGAAACGCTGTTTGAGGTGGTGGATCATTTCAATCTAGGCCGCTCCCAACTGCCCCCAGACCGGTGGCTAGACGTGGCGCAGCTAAATCTAGCAGCGGGACAGCGCGCAAAACAGGCAACGGCCTATCAGGCGGCGGAGCAATATTTAGCGACGGGGGTGGACTATCTGAACGATGTGTTGGGGGAGGGTGCGGATGGAAACGCAAGCTTAATGTACTCTCTCCATCGAGAGTGGGCAGAGGTGCAATATCTGCTCGGAAAGTTTGATGCTTCCCAGGCCACCATTGACCATTTGCTACAACAAAATTTATCCCCGCTGCAACAGGCAGAGGTATACAGTTTGCGCATTGTGCAAAATACAATCCAAACCAACTACCAGGCAGCCTTAGAAGCGGGCAGAGCAGCCCTGGCAGTCCTGGGGGTGACGCTACCGCTAACCAATTTAGAGGACGCATTTCAACGGGAATATGCTGACCTGTGCGAGGCCCTGAATGGGCGCACCCTGGCCTCCCTAGAAGATCTGCCCACCATCACCGTACCTGACAAAATTTTTGCTGTAGAGCTGCTGTCAAATCTGGGGTCGGCCGCCTATCGCTACGACCGCCGTATGTGGCAGGTCATTGTGGTGTTGTCAATTAATCTGTTTTTGAAATACGGCAATGTGCCTCAGTCTTGTTACGGCTATTCCAACTATGGCACGTTGTTGGGGTCTGTGCTCGGAGACTATGAGGCTGGGTATGAATCGGCATTGGTATCGCTGCGGCTGAGTGAGCGGTATTGCGATCGCACCCAAACCTCCCGAGCCTGTTTTATTTTGAGTAACTTTGTCCAATCTTGGGTCAGACCCGTGTCCGAAGCAGATGCCATCAACCAGGCGGGCGTGGACGCAGGGCTAGAAACCGGAGAGTTTCAATATGTGGGCTATACCCTCAGCTATCGGATCTCTAATCTGTTTTTCCAAGGTAAGCCCCTAAATGAGGTCATGGCGGCATTACGAACAGCGATGCAGTTTTGTCATCAAGTTAAAAACCAGTGGGCCATTGATGCATTGCAGGGATACCAGCTAACCATTGACCAACTATGTGGCAGCGAGGAACTCACCTCATTACCAGCCGCTGCCGACTATATTCAAACCTGTCATGACAACAACAGTCTCAGTGGTCTGTGTCGCTACTATATTCTTCAGGGGTTAACCCTATATCTCAACCGTCAGCCGGCTGAGGCCCTAAGGATACTGGACCAAGCCGCTCCCATGCTGGACTTTATCCTGGGGGTAGTCTCAGTGGCCGAGTACCATTTCTATGGGGCGCTGCTGCTATCAGAGCTACCCGAGTCTCCCAATGCCCTACAGCGGCTGGGACACCATCGCACCTGGCTAGCTCAGCGGGCCGAGACCTGTCCTGAGAACTTTTTGCAAAAGGCTCAGTTAATTGACGCCGAGCTAGCCCGTCTCCAGAACCAACCGTGGGAAGCCAGCCAGCATTACGACGCAGCCATTGCCAATGCCCTGACCCATCATTTTTTGCAGGATGAAGCCATCGCCTGTGAACGAGCCGCGCTGTTCTGGCTAGATCATGGTAAAGAGACCTTTGCCCAACCCTATTTGCAACAGGCCCACTATGCCTTTATGCGTTGGGGTGCCGTGCAAAAGGTGGCCCAGCTAGAAACAGAATTTCCCTGGCTCCAGTCCATTGATGATCTGGAATTAAACTCAGCAGCCATCACCAAACGCATCAGTGGCAATACCTTTAGCGATACCCTAGATCTCTCCAGTCTGCTCAAGGCATCCCAAACCATTTCTAGCCAAATTGTGTTGGAGCGCCTCACCCAAGAGCTAATGGAGATTTTAGTGGAAAATGCAGGGGCACAGCGCGGGTATTTGCTGCTGCAAGGTGATGCCGACCTTTGGATAGCGGCCTACAGTGGTACAGACAGTGGCACAGACAATCTGCCCGTGGCCAATGATGCCAGGGACCCAAACCAGCTGCCCCTCTCCCTCATCAACTATGTGATGCGCACGGCCACGCCTCTGGTCTTAAGTGATGCCGCTAATACAAAAGACTTTATGCAAGATCCCTACATTCGGGGTCATCAGCCCAAGTCAATTCTCTGTGTACCACTGCTACACCAGGGTACCCTGACAGGGTTGGTGTATTTTGAACATTGTTTAACAACCAATGCCTTTACCCGTGATCGACTGGAGGTGATTAATTTACTCTCATCCCAGGCCGCGATCTCAATTCAAAACGCCCAGCTTTATAACACCCTAGAGCAAAAAGTTGCTCAGCGGACCCAGGCCCTGGCGGCAGAGCGCGCTAAGTCAGAACGGTTGTTGCATAATGTTTTGCCCGTGGCCATTGCGGAGCGGCTCAAGCAAGATGAACAGGCCATTGCCGATGGATTTGAAGAGGTGACCGTTCTGTTTTGTGACATTGTGGGCTTTACCCCTCTATCGAGTCAGATTTCTCCGGTTGAGCTGGTGGCCTTTCTCAATCGGGTATTTTCCGTATTTGATCAGCTATGTGAACGGCATCAGCTAGAGAAGATTAAAACCATCGGGGATGCGTACATTGCCGTGGGGGGATTACCTGGAAGTGCGGTGGATCATGGGGGTGCGATCGCAAACATGGCCCTTGATATGGTCCAAGCCATTCAGTCATTCACCTATCCGCTGGCAAGTGAGTCCGCCCCACACCTACAGGTCCGTATTGGCATCCATATGGGGCCCGTAGTAGCCGGTGTTATTGGTACCAAGAAATTTGCCTATGACCTGTGGGGCGATACGGTCAATGTGGCCAGCCGCATGGAATCCCAGGGAGAAACAGGCAAAATTCAAGTAACCCCTACGGTCTATCACAAGCTAGCCCATCGATACAGGTTTGAGCAGCGTGGCCCCATTGACGTTAAAGGCAAAGGGCAAATGATCACCTATTGGTTAACAAAGCAGATAGCGACCAGTGATTAGTCGCTATCGTTACCCACCGCATGGGCTACTGAAAAAATTAGTCACATTCAGGTGTCAGCATAACTGTCTCCACGGCAATCATCTCCACGGCCACTGGCAAAGCCTGACTCTGTAGCTGAATGGCCAGCTCCTGAGCGGCCTCTAACGAAAGAATTCCACTGATGACAGCGCTACCGCCAGTAATACCAGTCTCGGCATAGGCCAAATCCACCGTGGGAGAACTGAGCAGTTGCCCATCGAGAAAAATGCCGAGACTTTGACCGGTACCTGCTAGCTGCCGTGTAATCTCAGTAAACTGCTCGGCTCCCAAGTCATCAAAATCAACTTGTACTGTGGCGCTCCCATAGGCATTAGGCTGGGCAACAGCCCCCTCAACCTGGGCACCAGTCAGACCGCTAGGCTCGAACAGAGCCTCAATCGCCCCACGATTTTCCTCTAACAAGGTTGAGTCCGGATTAGAACTTAGCAGTTCCATCTGGTGAAATCTTAGCGCTGTTAAATCAGCCTCAGTACCTGGCATCTGAGTTTGAAAACTGAGGTGGGCCGTTGTCGTTAGCACCCGAGACACTTGCTCCACATCCACATCCCCCGCTAGCTGCACCTGTAGCTGATTAGAACCAACTATGGCAACAGATACCTGGGTTAGTCCCATGCGTTGCGCTCGCCGTTCTAACACCTGTTGAGTCTCGGTTAAAATAGCGGACGTGATTTCGGCAGCAGCATCCGTAGATTGCGCTTGCAAAGTCATTTGGGTGCCGTCCAATGGGGTGACCGGGCAAGCCCCTGCCGTCATCAGACATAGGCTTGCTAGAACACAGGGTAGAAATTGACGCATCGGTGGTTGCCCAGGGATAGTGCTAACGCTATCTACAGCGGCTGATGATACGGTTTCGGAGGCTGCACCTGGGGATAGTCTGAGAATAGGGTGCGATAAAAGCGCTGACTAAACTGTCTTTCATGCTGTTTTAGTAAAGCAACGCTATTTTCCAGCCGTTCGGTCTTGAGAGCCTTGTTGATAGTACCTTATGGGGACAGGGCTCAGTGTGCCAAACTCTCTTTGCCAACACTATGCCAACACTATGAGCTACCTCATAAATGCCAGATAATTGAGCAAGCGTCCCCCTCTACTCGAGAGAGAAATCCGGATCAGCATCAATCGATACCCGGTTCCATTCTGGTGTGGGCATATTGTTAGTGGCTTCCCGCAGGGCTCCTTCCCAATATTTACGGATTTTTGCCAAATAGGGATCGCTGGACTGGAGCTGTACCCGGTGGCGAATTTCGTAACTGTCAGCTTCGTAGAGCACCATATTGATGGGGGGACCGACAGAAATATTGGAGCGCATGGTGGAGTCAATGGAGAGCAGGGCGCATTTTGCGATCGCATCCAACGACGAGTCATGGGTTAAGGTCCTGTCCAAAATCGGTTTACCATACTTGGTCTCACCAATCTGCAAAAACGGCGTTTCCGGAGTGGCCTTGATACAGTTGCCCTGGCTATAAATCAGATACACCTCCGGCGCTTCTCCCGGCAGCTGTCCCCCCACCAAAAAATTACACTGAAACTCAATGCCATCCTGGTCTAGCCAGTTGCGATCTTCATCATGAATCTTACGAATTTCATGACCAATATAGCGAGCGATCTCATACATCGTAGGGATCGTATGCAATGAATCCTTAGCCCCAGTTTTAATATCCTGACCCAGCTGATGTACAACAGCCTGGGTCACCGACAGATTACCCGACACACAAGCAACGATCACCCGCTCAGTAGGAATCGAAAAATCAAACAGCTTTTGATAAGACGAAATATAATCCACCCCAGCATTAGTGCGAGAATCCGCCGCCAACACCAACCCCTCTTTTACCGATATGCCTAAACAATAGGTCACTGACTCAGACTCCCGTTGCAATTAACCAATAGACAAGGCCGGTCCCAGCAAACATTAATCCTCTGCCACTAGCCCATGACCATAGTAGAGGCTGCCAGCCCCCAAACCTTCCACAAAAACCACCCAAACCATCAGCCCAAGTCATAACACCCCTATGTCCCATCAGCCTGATAACAGATCAACTGCTGCACCTTAACAACAGTTTGATTAAACTCCGGCCCCTTCCGCTGGGGCATCACTTCAAACGCCCGCTGCTCATCCTCCATCATCAAAACATCCTGCTCAACCAAACCCGCCAACAACCCCCGAGCAGCATTAAACAACCGGTGCTTAATAAAGCGACGGAATCGAATAGGAAGTTTGTGTAACCGATGAAACGCCCCCAGGGAAACAAAGTGAACCAGATATGCCCTCGTGTGGGTTTCACTCACCGGACAAAACAGACAGTAAATTTTAAAGTCGTTCCCCAGGGTAGAGCGCCAGTGGGGGTAAACATAGCTAACATCCAGATTAGTGGGGCGTAGCTGACGCATGGCGGGGATAAACAACTGCCCCACCGAGTAAATCTTGTCGATTTTGTAATAGCTCTCGGCATCATAATGGGCATCGACTCGTGTAGAGCTAGTTTCAATGTCTCGCAAGACTGGATTTGCCCAGGCCTGGAGGTCATCGTGCAGCCGCCCATGGTACATATCCATGAGATTCTCGATCAAAAACGAGAAGTGGGACTGGGTATCAATGGTGGTGTAGGAGGCAATGTAGTTAAGCTGGTCCCATTCGGGCAGCCCCAGCAGGGGGATGGTGTCGGCCCGGTCTATTTCCCCCGGAAACAGCCAGATAAAACCATCTTGTTCGCGGACTGGGTAGCGACGCAGCCGACAGTTGGGCAGCTTCTGTTTGTCAGTTAAATAGGGAACCTCCACACAGGCACCGGCTTCATTAAACTGCCAGCCGTGGTAAACGCACTCCAGCTGATTGCCCTGCACCTGACCGTGGCTAAGGCGCACCTGACGATGAGGACAGCGGTCTTCGAGACCATGGACGGTGCGGCTGGCATCGCGGTACAGCACAATCGGCTGCTGCCAGAGCACCACACCCAGGGGCCGATCTCTCAGCTCGCTACTCTGGGCAACAACGTACCAATGGTTCAGGTTAATGGGAGCGCGACGCAGCTTTTCCATGGACACTGTAGACAGTGCCAGAGGCTGAGGCGCGGGCGCGGCCGAGAGATCCTGGGGTGGGGTATTTTGTTTTAGCTTTTGGGTCACACCTTAAACACTCCTTCAGGGTTAACAGACATCAGCGGTCGACGGGCGCTGCCTTCTCGTTGCAACACGGCATTGGCGGCCATTAAACCACTGCTGACGGCCCGTTCCATCAGACCACAGGGAAAGGGCATTTTTACCCAGTCTCCAGCAAACATAAGATTGGAGCTGTCAGTGGTGGTGCTGGGGCGGTTGGGGTAGCTGCCCGGTGGGAACCCGGCAAAGTTCTTTTGGTTAACCAACTCCTGGTGCAAAATATTGGCCCCTTCCAGTTCGGGAACAATCTCCCACAGTTCTCGCTTAAAGGTATTCAGGAGGGCCTGCTGGGTGGGAAACTGTTTTTCTTTGTAGCAGTAGGCATGGAGTTCTACCACGCTGCCCCCCGTGTCTTCAGCCCATTTTATATAGTCTCCCTGCACCTTGTGGTAAAGGGTAATGCTGTCGGTAAGGTCGTACCCAGAAAGGGAGGTAAACCAGCTTTGGTCCCAGGCAAAATCACGGTCTAACCAAAACCGTCCTACGGCAAAGGGGTCAGCCACCTGTAGCTGATTTACCTGGGTCATGACGGTGGGGCTGGGGTCTCCCTGGGATAGGGAAAAGAGATTTTTGATGCCGGGAATATCGGCGGCAAAGACAAAGTAGTCGGCGTCCAGGCTGTCGGCCAGTCCGGCACTGTTTTTAACCGGGTTGGCGGCCATGAGCTGGATGCGGTCGTTGTCTCGTTGGAGCACCTTAAACTGGGCCAGGTTCTCCTGGGCAGGACCGCTAATCACCTGGCCCTGGGCATCGTAGACGGCTCCGTGGCAGGGGCAGATAAAGCGGTCACCGTTGGCGGCTACTTCTTTGTTAACGCTGCAGCCCTGGTGGGTACAGGTAAGGGAAATGGCGCTGTTGCTATCGGCGTTAACGACAAATAGCCGGTCACCCGCACCGTAGTAGTCGGTGGTGTCGGTGCTGAGTAGGGGGTTGCGATCGCACCAAAACGGCACCGGGTTCACCGCCACATTTCCTTTCTGATAGTCAACGCTGGCAATTTTCCCATCCTGCCAGTTGATCTGGCTGACGCTCACCCCAGTCAGGATACGGCCGCCATTGGCCTCAATCGCATTGCTCAGGGGATCCACCAAACAGCGACCCATGTCTTCACAGGTACCGTTAAAGGCCAGCCCCTCCGGATTACCAAAAAAGTAAAAGTGGAAAAACTGCATCAGCTCCCCAGCGCTGAGCACATCGGGGGAGTTTAGGCTCGACTTGGCAAAGGGCAAAAAGTACAGGTCGTACAGCCCTTTAGGAAACTGCCCCTGACCCCACTCATCCACCGAGAGATGGTCCAGTCGCTCGTAGGTTTGGGGCATGCGGAAGCTGGTAATTTCCCGAAATACTTCCAAATGCTTAATTTTTGTGAGGTTAATACCCCAACGAAGACGGTTGTCCGAGGAAACGGCCAGATCCACAATATTCCAGGGAAAGGCGGCGTTGCTGGGGTAAAAGGCCTCGGGTTTATAGCCATTTTTATAAAGAACGGCATAGAAATTAAGCGATTGAAAATTATCCTGGGCCTTAAGCTCATCCACCAGGCTAAACAGGTTGTAATACTGGGGAAAGAACCCATGGAAGCCGTGTTCCATGCGCAGCTCATGCTCCCCTACTTGGATCGGCCAGCTGGCGATTTTGCCCCCCAGCTGCGGCGAACGCTCCAGTAGGGTAACCGCCACACCCCGCTTGCTAAGTTCGTAGGCGGCGGCCAATCCGGCCAGACCGCCACCCACCACCACCGCCTTGGTGGCGCGACCGACAGTATTGGGTAAATCGAGCCGATCCACTTGGTGTAGCGTGGGCTGGGGTTTGGCAAAACGGGTATAGCCCAGGGTACCGCCGACGGCCCCTGCGCCTAATAGCTTGAGCGCGCTCCGTCTAGAAATATCGGGGGGTTGCCAGGAGTCAGGGAATGGATTCATTAAGGAAACGGAAAATAATCGGTGAATGGCCCATAATCCCTACGGAGACCTGGGACTGTTTGGATTGGTGTGGTGATAGGTGCTTAACGTTAGCTAACCTTTTAACAAACCTCTCTAGCGGCGTGTTTACGAGGATGACGACCCAAACTTGATATAAATCAAATTCGGTACAAATCTTAAACCACAAGTTCTGGTAACAGAAAACATTCATGATTCATTTAATGGCTCAGCACTGGCAGGAAACAATGGCTGTGGCCCAGCGAATTTTACTGGAGCTGGTGCGACGGCGACGGAGTCTAATCTTTTGGGCCATTTTTCCGACGCTGCTGCTGTTTCTAAACAGTGCGATTACGGCAGAACGGGCTCAGCTAGATCTGGCAGCGGCCCTGGAGGTGGTGGCTCCCCCGACTCTGGTGGGGGCGGCGCTATTTTTTAGCTGTTTGGGAGGGAGTGTGGCCACCGTGGTGGCTGAGCGGGAGCACAATACCTTAAAACGGCTGTTTTTATCGCCGCTGCGGGGGGTGTCTTACTTTTTGGGAATTGTCGTCGCCCACAGTGCCATTGGGGTGGGGCAGACACTGTTGGTATTTGCGATCGCACTTGCCCTCGGAGCCACCTTCCCCGGCTCCTGGCCCTTAGCCATGCTAATTATCCTGCTCAGCATCCTCGCCTACGTCGGGGTGGGCTTTATTCTCGGCACCCAGTTTGCCCGCCGGACCGAAGATGTCAATGCCCTAGTCGCCGCCTTTGGGGTACCGCTGCTAATCCTGGGGGGGGCCTTTATGCCCACGTCCATCTTTCCAGACACCCTCCTACAGCTGGCCCGGTACAACCCAATTTTTCACATGACCGAAGCCCTCACCCTCACCCTAGCCGGGGAACCAGCCAGTGAGCACGTGGGCTTTCTCAGCCTATTTGCCTTGGTAATGGTAGGTACAGGCTGGCTATCCTATCGGCAAATGTTACGGCTAGAACGTCAGCTTTAGTCCATATGCCTTCAACCCAGGGTTTCACATACCCGTTCAATACTTTGGATGCTGCCCGGATTGATCAGCCCGTGGTAGTTAAACGCATAGACCTGATTGGTCTGCACAGCGCTTAGCTGTCCCCAAAACGGATCGGTTTCAAGCTGGGCGATCTCGGTGTCAATACCGCCGCCAGAATCAATAAAAAATAACTGCTCCGGATTCATCTCCAATATTTTCTCGGCAGACAGGGTGATATACCCTTGAAATTCACTTTGGCCCTGTAAATCAGCCGTCAGATTCTGAACATTAAATTTCTCCAGAAAATCTCCCGCCCAGCTCTCTCTGCTAGGAGATAAAATAGGGTCCCTGCTCGCCAAAACAATGGCTGTAGGCCCACTATCAGTGGCCTGTGCCAAACAGGCGTCATAGCGCTCCACCAACAATGCGGGATCAACATTCAGTTGAGTAGCCAACACCTGGGTAAACGTTTTAAGACTTTCCCAGCTTTTAATGTCAGCAGACAACACATTCACCTCTAGCTCGGTTAATCGCTCCAGGGTTTTGTCATGGAATCCGGCAGCACCAATAACCAGATCTGGCTTTAGCGCCACAATGGTTTCCAGGTCAGGTTCAGTACGTCCACTGCTCACAACCGTTAACCCCTCAAAGCGAGGATCGTCAGTAAGCAGCGGACTACCGGGAATACCCACTAGCGTATCAGCAGCTAGGGTATGGACAATATCGGCACTGATGGATGTGAGGGCAACAATAGTTTGGGGCACCTCCTGGGGAGCGGTGACCGCATCGGTGGCAGTCGCATCTGGAGCCTGAGTGATATTGGGGCTACAGGATGAGAGCATGGCAAGCACGCCCAATCCTCCAAACAGTGGTCTCAATTGTGATCGTGTCATTACCGCTCTCCCAAACTATTAACTATCCATCAGCCATCAAAACTGCCAGGTAATACCAGCTTGCACATTCAACCCTGGTTGCTCAAAACGAGCCCGCTGTAGCTCAAACAGCTCATCATTACTATCTAAAAAGCGCACATCCGAATAACGTTCATAGTCAGTGTCAAATAAATTAAACAATCCTAGATTCAACGTGAGATTAGGGTTGACTTGATAGTAGCCAATCAAATCAAATACCGTAAATCCATCGGGAACAAAGGGGTCTTGGTCGTCTTCTGGCTCAAATCCTTCCCCCCTTGCCTCACCCACCAGGGTACTCACCAGCTCAGCCCCCCAGCGCTCATCAGGCGACCGATAGCGCAGTCCCAACACTGCTTCAAGCGGATCTACGGTAGATAACGGTTCATCAGAGGTAAGATTATTGCCTTCTGTCCAGGACAAAGAGCCGAGTAAACTAAATCCTCCCTGCCCTGGCGTAAATTGATATTCTGCCTTAGCCTCTGCACCATAGGTTTCCACATCGTCAATATTGACGTTTTGAAACACTAATAGGGGACGACCACCGACAAACTCAGTGTCTACCAGCTGATTGTCGATAAAGTCGTTATAGCGGTTGTAAAAACCCGCTAGACTAAAATTGAATTTTGAGAAATTACCCCGCACCCCCACTTCAAAACTGTTGCTCGTTTCTGCCTCTAGGTCAGGGTTGGGCTCGGTGCGATAACCAAATATTTGATTGGTAAATCCGCTGTTGATCTCGTCATACTGCGGTGCTCGAAAGCCGCGGGAATATCGACCATAGAAGCTCAACTCAGACGTCGGCTGGTAGACCAGGGCTAAGTTTGGTGAAAAAGAACTGTCGCTAAAGTCAGTGGCCGTTGCCCCATTACGCTCAAAGTCTTCGTCGATAGAAATGTTCAGATCGTAATAGTCGTAGCGCAAACCAGGGATAACACTAAACTTGCCAAACTCAATCTCATCCTGGACATAAACCCCAACTCTAAACGTATCCGAGTTGGGATAGTCCCTGGTGGGAAAGTCATCAGGAATTGCATCTTGGGTGCTAGCCCCTGTAGTTAGGTCAGTTTGGACTCGATCACGGGGTCGAGAATTAAAAGTATTGGAAACGTCTACTCCATAGGTCAGGCGGTGGTTACTCTGACCCCAATCAAAGTCACTACGTAGCCGCACATCGCCACCAAATACTTGATCTACAAAACGGTTCTCACTTACCCGTAGGGCAGGAAATTGCTGGCGGGTGCGAAAATCAAAGCTGAGCAGCTCTCGCTCGTTTTCCTCTTGGGTGCGAGAGTCTTGAAAATAGAGACGTGCCTGGGCAAAATCTAGAAAGGAAGTGCTTTCGGTATTGTCGTATTTATAAGCCAGACTCAGCCGGGTGCGAGTAGTGTCAATCTCCTCTGTAAATCGAGTTGTTGTGCCTGTAATCAGAGGTAAGTTTTCATCCGACGTAGTGGTGTCGGTATCATTATCAAAATGTTCTACGGTAAAGTCGACAGCACTGGTGTCATTCAGGTTGTAGACCAGTTTACCCAGCAGGCTGTTGCGATTAGTGGTTTGCTCATCTCCCAGGTTTTCCGCTTCAGAACCATCTCGTCGGGAATAGGCCAGCAGGGTGTCAATATTGTCAAAACGATTGACCTGGACAACTGTGTTTGTAAATCCGGTGTTACGACTATCAAAATTGGTGGAACCTGTGGCGGCGGAATCACGGCCCGCCACGTCGATTAACTCAGTCGGGTCCAGGGTAAAGTAGCTGACCGTACCGCCTAGGGCATCGCTGCCATATAGCGTCGAAGCCGGACCGCGCAAAATTTCAGCCGTGCGTAAAATCTCGGTATCAAAGAAATCTCGCCCCAAATTAAATCCTTGACCAGGGGTGACGGCATCGCCAAACTGAAAGGCAGAGGGCAGTCGTATATCATCCACTTGAATCAGGATGCGATTGCCTTCAATGCCTCGAATATTAAAATCCTGTAGACCAAACTGCAGGTTGTTTCTGACCGAAACTCCAGGCTCATAACGGATCAGGTCAGAAATGTCGCGGATGAGTAGACGATTGACATCATCGGCATCAATAACAGTCACTGTAGCGGGCGCGGCTTGAATGGTGCGGGGGGTGCGGGTGCCAGTTACCGTAATCCGTAATAGTCCGTCGTCGTCTACCGTGGTGTCATCAGCGGTTTCTGCCTGGGCAATCTCTGTCTGGGCGGCCAATGGGGTGTCTAACGATATTTCAGCCGCACGGGGTGCATTCTCTTTTGGTAAACCAATCTGTTGTTCACAGGCACTGTAATGCTCGGATGCAACCATGGCCGGGGAAACCATTAGTAGCGTCAGACATGAAGCATTAAAAAGAAAAATTCTCAATAAGCAGGTAGCGTTCATCTCAGGGGGTAATAAATGGGTGGAAAACACAGAATGAAAGGTAAGCGGTTAGAAACCCGATGAGCCTGAGGTGGCGTTAGGGGTCAATTCAACAGCTTCGGAGGGTGGGTGAGGCGGCTGCCAGGGGGCAAATTTGCGGACCAACCGGGGTCTCTAAAATGGCGACATCCACGTCAAACACCTGGTTCACAATGTCGGGGGTGAGGGTGTCGAGAACAGGTCCCATGGCCCACAGTTTGCCCTCCCGCATAAAGGCCAGTCGGTCACTGTATCGGGCGGCCAGGTTGATGTCGTGTAGCACGGTGACAATGGCTAGCTGTTTTTGGTGATTGAGCTGTTTGAGTAGCTCCAGCAGCTGTAGCTGATAGTGGATATCGAGATAGGTGGTGGGTTCATCTAGTAGCAGTACCTGGGGCTGTTGGGCCAGGGCCAACGCCAAAAAGGCCCGCTGCCGTTGACCGCCGGATAGGGCAGATATGGGGCTATGGCGGTACTGGTCCATATCAGTCCAGACGAGGGCCTGTTCGATGTGCCGATGGTCATCCGTGGTCAGGTCCCACTGCCACCAGGGCTGGTGGGGCGAACGGCCCAGACTAACTAGCTGATAAACCGTTAGTCCGGCGGGCAAAATTTGCTGCTGGGGCAGCAGCGCTAGCTTACGGGCGACTTCCGTTGGCGACAAGCTGTGGATATCTCGACCACTGACTAAGATAGCGCCCTGCTGTGGACGCAAAATACGTCCACACAGGCGTAGTAATGTGGACTTGCCAGACCCATTCGCCCCTAGAATGCTCAGCCACTCTCCCTGGTCCAGGGCCAGGGTTACCTGGTCAACGATGGTTTTATCACCGTAGCCGCCTTGCAGATTGCGTGCTTCTAAAATCATGGCTACCCCCTCGTAATAGAGCCACTACGACGATAGAGCAACCACATAAATACGGGGGCTCCCATGATGGAGGTGACAATGCCCACGGGTAGCTCAATGGGACCTAAACGGGCAAGCAAATCGGCAAAACAAAGCACCAAAGCACCACCAATGGCGGAGAAGGGTAGGACTAATCGATAGTCGTTACCCACCAATAGTCTGACACCATGGGGAACGAGCAGACCGATAAAGCCAACCAGACCGGCAATGCTAACGGCTCCGGCAGTGAGTAGGGTGGCAACTGCGCCAATCAAAAGTCGCGATCGCACCAACGAACTTCCCAGCCCCACCGCCAAATCATCCCCCAGGTTCAATAGATTCACCTGACGAGCTAGCAAACAGCCCAGCAGCAATGCAATGACCATACTAGGGCCCACCACGGTCACCTCATCCCAACCCCGACCATTGAGACTGCCCGTCAACCAAGTGAGGGCCGCCTGTACCTGACCATCGGGAGACAGCAACAGCAGCATAGTTTGCAGGGCGGCAAACAGGGTACTGACCGCTACACCACCCAGAATCAAACGCTCTATCGATATCTCTCCGTTGGTTTTAGCTAAGGCAAACACAATTACCATGGCAGTCACGGCTCCGAGCCAGGCCCCCAAAGGCAGCCAAATATCCCAAACCCTTAGCCCCACAATCAGCACCGCCGCCAGCCCGGCCCCGGATGAAATACCCAACAAAAACGGACTGGCCAATCCGTTACGCAGCATCCCCTGGAGCAGAGAGCCAGCCATACCTAAGGCTGCGCCCACAGTGATGGCAGCAATCACCCTCGGTAGCCGTAGATCCCACACAATTGTCTGGTTAACAGCACTACCTTCCCTAAATAGGGCCGCCCACAATTCTGGACGGGTGAGGGCAACGGACCCAAAAGACAGAGAGATGGCAATTGTCAGTAGTAACCCCAGAAACAAAGCCACCCCTACCGATAGCAGGCGATAGCGGCGACGCTTTGAGGTTAACGACATCCTAGCCAACGCTGCGTTGGGAAAAACTGAGCCCATCTCTGACGTCCTTATCAAAGTCCACTAATGACCTGGAGCAGCCCGTAAGCGCCATAGGTCATGGAAATCATCGCCTTGATGCAAATTAATGTCAAGTATATCGAATAAAAATGTGATTTTTAATTGGGGAATCACCCCGATCATTCGCTAGTTGGTCTTGTATATCACTGCCATCTTCTCTACAAAAAGAGTCGTAAACCCTTCTAGAAAGACGAGAGTAAAGGGATGTATCTTCTTTGAAAACAGAGCAGTGGCAACGGGTTGCAATACTTTATTTTTGATTTTCTTAAAAAGAATAGATCTCAATAAAGATTTTATGTATACTCGTCTAGAGACAAGGCTAATTGAATCTAATTATCAATTAGCCCAGGATTCGCCAGGAGGCTATAGCTCTGTTGTAGTCTCCACTTCTTTAAACCTGAACTCAAGGAGTAGCTATGGCAAACGTTGGATTGTTTTATGGCTCTACTACGGGTAAAACCGCTGATGCTGCTGAACAGATACAGACAGCATTGGGGGGTGACTCAGTTGTGGATTTAATTGAAATTGAAGATGCCAGTGCGCTGGCTGACTATGAGTATCTGATCATTGCCTGTCCCACCTGGAACATTGGTGAACTGCAGGATGACTGGGCCGCAGTATTTGATGATCTTGATAGTATAAATTTTCAGGGAAAGACTGTCGCCTACATGGGAACAGGTGATCAAGTTGGCTATGCCGATAACTTTATGGATGCCATGGGGCTGCTCGAAGAAAAGATCGCCAGTCTCGGAGGTAGAACCGTAGGCTATTGGTCTGCGGATGACTATGACTATGAGGCGTCCTTGGCTATCCGCAGTGGCAACAAATTTTGTGGCTTAGCCTTGGACGATGATAACGAGGCTGAAAAAACCGAAGCTCGGATCGGAGCTTGGACAGCTCAAATCAAACAAGAAATGTCGCTTTAAGCTATCTGATTACTCCTCTCTTAGATAGCTTTTTCTAATAAATCTATCCGTTGCGTACAGCCTCCTGGCAACGGATAGAGGCTTTCTCATTGTTTTGTTTTTCAAAATAAAATCTGTTTATAATCCAATGATTTTTTACAAATATGTTTCTATATTTTTGCTAGTCTCATCGCTTAGTGCACTACCTGTGATGGCGCAATCGATTGAGGTCATTGCACAGCAGGGACTAAACGCCTATAGAGCTGGGGATTATGACGCAGCCCTGGTCGCTTGGCAGCAAATGATTGAACTTGAGCCAGACAATACAGATGCCTATAACAATCTTGGTGCTACACTCTATCAACTGGGTGAGTTAGATGCTGCCGCACAGGCTTATCGGCAGGCGCTAGAGATTAACGCCAACAGTGCAGACACCTATAACAATCTAGGGACTGTCCTGGTGTTGCAAGAGAACTATGATGAGGCCATTGAAGCCTATGGTCAGGCGATTGAGCTTAACCCAGCACTGCCTGAGCCCTATGTGAACTTAGGAAATCTGTTGCCTCCAGACCAGGCGGTTGATGCGTATCAAAAGGCGATTCAGCTTAACCCAAACTATAAAGAAGCCCACAATAACCTGGGTACAGCACTGTTTGATTTAGGACAGCTTGAGGATGCGATCGCATCCTATAATCAGGCCCTGAGGATTGATCCTAATTTTCAGGCGGCTCAGGATAATTTGGCAGCCGTAGAAGCAATCTTAGCCGATGAGAGTGTCGGTGTGGATTAGAGAAACCATTAACCCCAGGCCGACGGATAATAACCCCATAGCAACGGCTGGTTCCGGTGTGCTCACAGGCTCACTGTCAGAGTTATCTGTTACAACAGCCGATGTGGCAACTGCTTTTAGGGAAGGTTTATCACTCTCACCGGGTTTATTGGCTGCAACCGCTGCGTTTAGAACAGCATTGTCGCTGCTGATAATAGTACCAATGCTGCAATTGTCAGGACTGTAAGCAGTAGCAGTATCAGTATTTCCATCGGTGGGGCGGCCAAAGTCTTGAACCCAGTAGTTCTCAAAGGTGGCCTGGGGAGCAACACCAGGATCTAGATCAAAAAACAATCCAAACCCAACATCGGTGTAGTTTGGATTAAGTAAGTTCTCTCGATGCCCCGGACTATTTAACCAGGCTGTTACCACATCTGTCGCTGAGCTGTAGCCGGCTGCAAGATTTTCAGCAGCCAGACTAAATTTGTACTCGGTAGCCTCGATTCGACTGGCAATGGTGGATAGATTGTCTGGACTGTGATGGGCAAAGTAGTTTTGCTCGGCCATGTCCTCTGCATGCTCCTGGGCAGCTTGACCCAGCTTGTACGAAAATTTTAGAGACGAGATGCCATTGTCTGCCCGCGCTCGATTTGTTACCGCTAGCAGGTCATCAAAAATAGCGCTTAATTCGGTAGTGCAAGGTGTTGTTGTTACCTCTAGTGTAGGAGGTGCAGCGGCAGGTTCCGTGGTGCCATCGCCGCCACCGCCACAGCCAGTCAGCACAGTAACAACCAACACAACACTGGCCAATGATCTAAACCCCATGAATAGTCTATTAAAACAGCTTGAATCAAACTTTTGGATAGAACACCGTAAATAGAGCTTTAAGTTTGAACAATTATTTTGGTTTCATCGACCGTTACACTACTAAAGGAAAGGGTTATGGTTCGTCACCGATCCTTCAGTAAAATCACACCGTCGGAGATTACCGAGAATGACTACCGCCACATTTGGAGCCGGTTGCTTTTGGGGGACCGAACAGGCATTCCGTCAGCTATCGAGTGTTACCCAAACATCGGTGGGCTATATGGGTGGCCATTTTGAAAATCCTTGTTATTTAGATGTGCTGGCGCGGATTACGGGGCATGCTGAAGTGGCCCAGGTAAAGTACAACCCAGCGTTGATCAACTATGAAACATTATTAGAAACGTTTTGGCAGATTCATGACCCCACCAGTCTTAATCGGCAGGGAGCCGATCGGGGAGAACAGTATCGCTCAGTAATTTTCTACCATACTGACGAACAGCGGCGGCTGGCGCATCAGTCAAAACAAGTCATATCTGGTCAGTACAGCAAACCAATTGTCACTAATATTGTTGCCGCATCGGCTTATTGGCTAGCAACAGAGGAACATCAACAGTATTTTGAGAAGAAAATGGCAAAAAAATAGCCCTGCCAAACCATTAGGGGTTTAGCAGGGCTATTTTTGTTTAAACACTAGTGCAGAAAACTCAGACTGTGAGTAACTACAGCTAGACAATAGGCTTGGACCTACTTGGTACGCTGGTCAAGCTGATCTAGGCGCTCTGCCTGGATATCCTTAACACTCTTGGACTGGTTGTCTAGGTGCTCAAGGCGCTGCTCATGCAGCTTGTTACCACCTGCAACATCTTTTAGCTGATCATCAGACAATTGCTCATCAGAAACGCTCTTGTTTTGCTCTTCCATGGAAGTTACCTCAATGTAGAAACAGCGAAAGTTAAACTCAGCTATTGTTGTATAGCCCAAGCTTTGCCTATCATACCGAGTCTCAACAAAAATGGACGCACTATTACTATTTTCTAAGAAGTTTTTAACAATGTGTTTAGTTTTTAAAGAGAGTTTTAAGGGTCTTCTCAGAAATAAGGACTATTTGTCATGAAATCAGATTAAATGTATGACTAATTCTGAGATTTCTCTGAGTGACACCTACGTTTTTAGGGTTTGCTGCTAAAATTGCAGTCAATCGGCCAATAAGAGTCTAGAGACTTTAACTTTCAAATCGGTTTAATACGATGCTTGAAGGTGTTAGCAATGTTGTTTGTAATTAAGGTAGGGGTCAAATGGGCGACAGCAGTATCTTTCGTCAAGAAGCTTTAGAGCGGCTGTCTTCGCCGGAGCAGCTCGATCAGCTGATGCAGATTGTTTCTCCCCGCAGCTGGCTACCCCTCGCAACAATTGGGGGACTTTTAGGGGCGGCAATTTTCTGGGCATGCGAAGGCCGTATTCCTGTGACCACGAGCAGCCATGCGATTTTGGCCTACGCTGAGGGTGAATCGGGTGAGCTGGTTGGGGTAGCCCATTTCCCCACCGGAGAGTTGGCCCAGATTGAGCCAGGTATGGACGTGCTGCTGATTCCCGATGTGGAAGGCAATAAACAGGCAGCCGGTGGTATAGAAGGTAAGGTGAACAAAGTATCTCTACCATCGGTGATGACCGTGGACGGCGTCCGACAGTTAGAAGATCCGGCAGCGCCAACCACCATTGAGGTGCTGATAGAACTGATGCCCGACTCTAGTAACAGCAGCGGTTACAAGTGGTCAGCGAGCAGTTTGAATATGATTCCCCTGGGGGGAATGCATGCGACGGCTCGGGTCACCTTAGAAGAAAAGGCTCCGTTGTGGTTTGTACTACCGTTTTTACATCAGTCGTAGAGATTTGACCCAACTGTGACAGTTTACTTGTGAAGAGAGAATACTCTTTGTTAGTTGTCAGGGATTTTTCTCTCGGTAGCAACAACTGTTGCATCTGTCAGGCTAGCTAAGGCAAACGCCATAAACTACAGCCGCCATGTCTCGTAACAGGGAAGTAGGAACAAAGAGCGGTAGTATAGCTGCAGTTCTTATGGGTGCATCATGTTGAGGAAACAGTTTTCCTCTTTTCTACGGACAATGTCAGCCAGGGTGTCTCAGTCGGCCAGCCCTGAACCGGCAGAAGCGTTGGTGGATGTACCACCGGGCATCAGCAACAGACTGGGTGAGCAGGTGACAAAATTGCCCGTGCCCCAACCCTATCGGACGACAATTCGCTCAGCTTTGCTGCCAGCGCTACAGGATTGGCAGGCAAATCCTGAGTTTGAGAATAATAGTTTGGTGGTGTTAGGACGACCGGTTGAAGACATCGGCCCTATTCTCAAGGCTAGCCTGCATGAGGAGTTTCCTGACTGTGAGGTGCGCTTTTTTTTAGGCGGCTATCAACGTCCTCCAGATCCGCTAACCCTGCCTCAGCATCTGAAGCGAGAGCTAGGGCAAGATCATGGGGCCTCGGGTGGTGAAATTGCCACACCGGTTACCCAAACGGATCTCGATAGCCATGTGCCAACCCTCATGGTGGTGTCCAGTTTAGAGCAGTGTTTTCTTCGCTGTATTCAAGGGTGGGAGGGGATTGAATATTTGCAAACCCTCAGCACTCAAGATCCATCGCGATTTTGGGTGTTTGGCTGTAATCACTGGGCGTGGGCTTTTCTTGAGCGGGTTTGCCAGGTGAGTGCCTATCTAGAACAGGTGGTCGCTCTGCCAAAGCTATCTGGACCAGAGTTGGCAACCTGGCTGACACCTCTATTGGAGGCTAACCTGGAAACTCAGGCCACCGGACCCATGGTGCAAATTGCAGCCCCCAGTGACGGCTATTGGAGTAGTCTGGCCAGTACAACGGATGGTGTTGCCAGTACGGCGGCCCAGGTATGGTTAAAATCGTTGCAAATACGCGCTGAGTCTTTGACAGATGAGGGTGCGATCGCAAATGAAGCAACCCTATTAGAGCTGCTACCGGTCAAACCCACGCTACCGGGGCTGATGACCTTAGAAACAATGGATCGCTACTTGCTGCATTCATTACTGATCCATCGAGAAATGACGCGATCGCATCTAGCCCATAGCCTCGGCGAAGCAGAACGCAACATCCGGTCTCGATTGCAGGTACTGCGCCGCGAAGGCATCATTTTGCAGCGTGGTCGTCGCTTTAGCGTACATCCGGCCCATTACCCAAAGCTCTACAGCGAATTGGGCAATAACAACTTTTTAATCGGCAAAGCGTAGTACGTAGGTGGACCCAATTAGCTATTAGATATCGAAGCCCCCTCCCGTCCCCCAATTCTGGGGGAGGCTAGACTCAAAGCCCCCAGAATTGGGGGTTTGGGGGCAAAATCTGCGAAGTCAAACCATTTTTTTATGTCTTATAAAAGATTGAGTTCACCCACTTAGAAAACCATGGCTAAGCTAGTCGCCACCGCAGTCAGAACCGCAGCAATTACCGCCTCCACGGTCTTGAGCCAGGCTTTACTAGGCAGGGCCATGGCTCAAGACGTTCCCACTAAAGCCCTTGAATCTTTATTTAAAGAGCCCACCCTGGCGGTAATTTTACAGGCCTGTTTTGCTGGCATCATCGCCTACGGGCTGCTATTTCTGATTCGCAGTACTGCGAATGCCCTGTCTGAAAACGTACCGCGCCGATTTAGGCTCATCATCAAGCAGTCGGT
Source organism: Cyanobacteria bacterium J06554_1 (assembly GCA_038534515.1). Lineage (GTDB taxonomy): Bacteria > Cyanobacteriota > Cyanobacteriia > Phormidesmidales > Phormidesmidaceae > Leptothoe. The sequence continues at coordinate 3,894 of JBCAWO010000048.1, read as the reverse complement.
GCCCTTTCTCAAGGGCATGGTGCTGGTGTTTACGGTGGGCTATTTACTCAAGCTGTTCCTGAACCTGACGGGGGCCAATCTGATCGCCTTAACCGGTACCCTGGCCGTTGCCCTAGGATTTGCCTTTAAAGACTATGCCGGTTCCATCATTGCTGGTGTGGTCAACCTATTCGAAGGACCGTTTCGCATGGGCGATCGCATCCAGATTGGCGAGCACTATGGGGAAGTGGTGGACTACGGTCTACGGGGGCTGCGCCTGCAAACCCCCGATGATAATACCGTCACCATTCCCCACAACACCACCTGGACTAACCCCATCTCCAATGCCAACAGCGGTCAGCTCGAAGCCCAGGTGGTGACTGAGTTTTACTTTTCCCACGAGGCCGATATCGAACTGGCGGTCGAAATTCTGTACCAGGCCGCCTACAGCAGTCGCTATACCCAGCTAAAGCTACCGGTGATGGTAGCGGTTTCCGAGGAAACCTGGGCCACCCATCTAAAACTCAGGGCCTACCCCATGGATGCTCGAGATGAGTTTATCTATAAGACCGATCTGATTTTACGCATCAAAAAAGCCTGCACTCGACACCAGATTCCCTACCCTAGAACCCCCAGTCTTGAGGAGGGTTAATACCGGTGGGACGACCTACCGCCATTAGCTCCTAAATCTTGACCGCCGTTCCGCTGGCCGTAATCAGCATCAGCACACCGGTTTCATCTAAATTGATGGTGTCAGTTTTGAGCTGAACGCCCACGATCGCATTGGCCCCCAGCTGCTGGGCACGATCCTGTAATTCCTTGAGGGCATCCTGCTGCCCTTTTTCAAACACCCGTTCGTAGGAACCGGTGCGACCGCCCCAAAAGTCCCGGAGACCAGCAAAGAAGTCCCGTAGCATGTTGCTACCATAGATCACTTCAGCTGTGACAATTCCCAAATATTGTTTAATATTTTGTCCTTGAAGTGTATCGGTAGTTGCTAAAATCATTGACTATCCCGTTGACAGCACCGTTATGTTACGACATCCACCCCAGGTGGTGTTCGGTCGCAACCACTCAGGGCAGGGTCATTGGAGTGAGCTAGGAGACTTGTATTGTGATGCCCATCGTTATTATGCCTACGGTAAAGCCCTCTGGTCGGCTGGTGGCCGCTTTGGTGGGTGCGCTCTGGCTTTTGCCCATGGCGGCAGCGAACGCGGTTGAGCCTGCTGCTGTCTTTGCCGGTGTGCTGGTGGCCCAAGAGCCAGCGGCCAACGACCTTCAGCTGAGTGAGCTATCGGAGGCAGATAAGGAGCGGGTCAACGAAGCCCTAAAAACGGCGCAGCAACACGTGGATAATGAAAATTATTCAGCTGCGATCGCAGCCTACCAAGACGCCCTCACCATTGACCGTAACAATGCCCGGCTCTACTCCGGCATCGGCTACCTCCAAATCCTTAGGGGCGACTTTCAGCTGGCAGTCGAAAGCTACCGTCAGGCCATTGACCGCGACAGTCGCAACGTATCATTTCGCTATGGTCTAGCCCACAGCCTGTATCAGGCGGAGCGCTACGCCGAAGCGGCCGACACCTACCGGGCCATTACCCGCATGGCCCCCAGTGAAGCCAATGCCTATTTGGGTCTGGGCAATATGCTGCTGCGGCTGGACGAGTATGGCACAGCCCTCAACGCCTTAGAAGAAGCGGCTCGCCTGGCCCCCAACAACGCCCAGGTCTACGAAGCCATTGGTCTGCTGTACATTCAGCAAGAGCGATTTGACGATGCCTTGGACCCCCTCCAGCGGGCGCTGCGCATCGACAATAATCGCGGCAGCATCCACGGTAATCTGGCCAAAATTTGGCTCCATAAGGGACGGCTGCGCCAGGCTGAAGAATCCCTGAGACGGGCAGTTGGCGTCAACCCCCGCGATTGGGAAAGCCACTATCAGCTAGCGCTGCTGCTACAGGAACGCGGGGATAATGACGAAGCCTTTATCCATTTTGAAGAAACCGTTGACGGCAATCCTAATTTTGTTCCAGCCCAGGCATCGCTGGGTGTTTTGTTGCTGGAGCGAGAGCAGTATATTCGAGCCGTAATCTCCTATCGGCAAATTGTTCGTCAGTTTCCCGATGATGCCGGGGCCCGTTACAATCTGGCCCTGGCCCTATGGGGTCAGGGTCGTCGTGAGGCCGCTGTAGATTCTCTCAAGCAGGCCCGACGGCTGTATCAAGACCAGGACAATGACATTGAAGCTGAGCGAGCCGAAGCGCTCTTAGATGCCTGGGGAATAGATTAGTATAGGCTGGGCTAACTATCCAAAAACCTATGCACCGTCGTCAGTTTTTGAACTTTCTTGTCCTTACAGCCAGTGCTCCGTTGGTATCCCAATGTGCTCGCCGGCAGCCTGTGGATCGCGTTGTTAGTCAAGATGGTTTATTAGAATTTTCTTTGACGGCTCAGGCACACCCCCAGACTCTAGGAGGCAAACGTGCCCAGATGCTGGCGTATAACGCTCAGGTGCCCGGTCCTGTTTTAGAAACCCGAGCTGGAGATACGGTACGTCTGACTCTGATTAACCAGCTAAATCGGCCCACTAATCTTCACCACCATGGGTTGCACATTTCTCCAACGATTGACAATGTCTTTCGAGACGTGCCCCCTGGGGAACGCTATACCTATGAATTTCAAATCCCATCCAATCATCCAGCGGTAACTGGCTGGTATCATCCTCACTACCATTTAGATGTGGCTCGTCAGGTGTTTCGCGGTCTGGCCGGCCCCCTAATTGTTCGAGGTGATTTAGACGAGATTCCTGAACTGCAACAGGCGGATGAGGCACTGCTAGTGCTACAGGATTTTGACACTCGCTCCACCGAGCCCCATACCCTCGGGCTTAAATGGGGTCGTGAAGGTCAGCTGCAGCTGGCTAACGGACAGCGTAATCCGGTGGTGGACATGCCGCAAAATGGGCTGCTGCGCTTGCGGTTGATCAATGCATCGGCTTCCCGGATTTATCAGCTACAGCTGCGGGATCATCCGTGGTTTTTGATGGCAACCGATCGAGGTGCGATCGCAACACCCAACCAACTAGATACCCTGCGACTTTCCCCTGGCGAACGAGCCGAACTTCTGATTCCTGCTCAGCAAGAACCCGGTGATTATCCACTGATTAGCCTCCCCTACGATCGCGGCATTGGCACCATGGTGGAGTCTTTGGGGGAACAGGTAGACCAACTATCAGGGGTTGCTCCACCCGTCCAAACTACCGTTGCCACCTTGCGCTATCAGCCCAGCGAGTATGCTGAGCCATTGCCCCTACCCCAAACGTTAATCCCCGTTGAGCTACTGCCAACACCCAGTATTACCCGCGAGTTTGTGCTCAATCACGGCATTGGCGAAGGGTCCGCCGGATTTATCATCAACGACAAATCGTTTGATATGAATCGTGTAGATATCCAGGTGCGACTTAATCAGGTGGAAGATTGGCGAATTGTTAATCGGGCCAGTATTGACCATCCTTTCCATTTACATACCAATCGGTTTCAGGTACTTGAGCACAACGGTCAACCAGAACCCCTGCTGGCCTGGAAAGATACCGTTAGCATTCAAGGGTATGAGACGGTTACTATCAGAGTCCGATTCGAGGATTTTATCGGCAAGACGGTTTACCACTGTCATATTCTTGATCATGAAGACCAGGGCATGATGGGAGTTATGGAGATCTCTTAGAGAAAATCATACCGAGGATCAGCAACGCCTCAATTTTTAATCGGATCTAATGAATTCGGCTGGTATGACAAATGCGGGTTGTGTAAGTAGCGATTATCTTCAAGGTCAAGTTATTTAGGCCGTTTTGAAAAAGACCGTGACCAGGGTGTCATTCCAGGGTGTGTTGTCTCTGACCATAGCATTGAGACA
>JBCAWO010000047.1:0-39973 GCA_038534515.1 Cyanobacteria bacterium J06554_1 | reverse complement strand
AGCTAGGAAAATAGCTGGGGCGGCTGGTTGGGTGTGAAAGGTGTTGCTTGGGGTCCCTCCGAGTTCCCCTCTCGGAAGTAGTCAAGTTGTTCCAAATCGCATGTGGGGCTTCCCATGGTTAGGGCCGGAACGCCGCCCTAATACCCACCGTACTGAGTTTTCTCTAATAGCATTAAGGTTGGGGGGTACGGCGGGGTCGATTATAAATGTTCTGCATTGGTTTTTGTAGAACATTTATAGTGTGAAACTCAAGTCATGATGTTATTGCGTAACAAATCCTAAGACTAAATCGTCTGATTAAGCCTTTGAGCGTTTACGGCTAAACATTATGGCTCCAGCGGTTAATAACCCCAGAATGGCGGTTGGTTCTGGGACAGATTCAGGTTCTTTAATGGTTGGGTCGGAGGCACCTAAACGAAACGAATGGTTGTCGGTTTCTAGACCGCCCTTATCAGACTGAGAAAGGACAATTTTATTAAAGGTGCTGTCTTTATCAGCGGCGTAGAAGTGAAGATAGGCGTTACCTTCATCTTCTTGGTGAGTAGCTTTGATGGGGGCAATGGGGTTGATGTCATCGTAGGTAAAGGTACCCACAACGGCATTATCTTTTTGAAATGACACGTTGTTGCCAACACTCATGGCACCCCAGGCGAGGCCAAAGTAGTCAAGCTCTTTAGCAAGGTCGATGGTGACTGAATTACCCTGAAAAACAGCCAAATAGTCGGATTGATTTTTCTCACCATTGGCCCCTGTCGGTGCCCATTGGTCGCCATAGACTCCAGTTTGTTTGCTGAGGGCCGGACCCCAGGCCCCTTCAAAGGTGTAGATAATAACGTCACTACCAAAGGTGTAGCGATTGTCATCTATCTGGGTAGCGGTGGAATTAAAGTCGATAGTTGTGATCTCTTCGCCATAAAACTCAGAGAAGGTGCCCAATGTGCCGGCGCTATCGTCTGGGTTGATACCCGAGGTAACTTTGGCGGTAATGCCACCGATGGTGGCCTCGCCCGCAATTGACAGCGGTATGTCGTCGTTGGCGAGGGCCTGATTGCTGGAAACAACAGAGGCCAGGGCAGCCAATGTGCCCAGCGCAGAAACTTTGTAAATCATCGCGATTTTTGTCGTTGCTGGTTTACATGCCAGGAATTTTTTAGATCAAACCTGTCCGCAAAGCAGCAACGCCCGATTTTTTAACTATAAAAGCCAAATACTAGAATCTGCACCCGTCTGGCCTACAAAGGAACCGTTACGGAGTTTGTATCGTTAAGCCAAGCTTTGATGTGTATGGGTTGAGGAGACACGCAATTTTGCGATCGCATCAACAGCAGAGGCACTCAACGGGTCGAGTATAGCCAGTACCCCATTGGGTACCCCCAGCGGTGGCAGCCACTTTTTGATTTCAGCCCCTGGGGCATCCAAACTATCGTCAGGGTTGCTATAATGCTGGGTCGTCAGTTAGAGGTCTATGGCGATTGTGGACCCGCGTAAAATCCTGCACATTGATATGGATGCCTTTTATGCCTCCATTGAGCAGCGCGATCATGCTGAGTATCGGCATAAGCCCGTGGTGGTGGGGGGTCGTCCGGAACAGCGGGGAGCCGTCGCCGCCGCTAGCTATGAGGCCAGACGCTATGGTATTCATTCGGCCATGCCGTCGCGGATTGCGGTGCAGCGGTGCCCCCAGGTAATTTTTGCCCGCCCCCGGTTTGATGTGTACCGGGCAGTGTCAGAGCAAATTCGAACCATTTTTCGAGATTATACGGACCTGGTGGAGCCCCTATCGTTAGATGAGGCCTATTTGGATGTGACCGGCCGTGGATCTGCGATCGCAATTGCCAAAGAGATCAAACAGCGCATTACCGACATCACCCAGCTCACCGCATCCGCCGGGGTGTCGATCAATAAATTTTTGGCCAAAATGGCCTCGGATGTGAATAAACCCAACGGGCTGTACGTCATTCTGCCAGCGGACGCCATGGCCTTTATCGCCACGTTGCCGATTGAGAAATTTCACGGCATTGGCCCAGCCACGGCCCGCAAAATGAAACAGCTGGGGATTGCTACGGGAGCCGATTTGCAGCGCCAGAGCGAAGCCGACCTAATCACCAATTTTGGCAAGGTGGGACGGCACTATTTTCGAGTAGCCCAGGCCCAGGACAGCCGCCAGGTTAACCCCAACCGCATCCGAAAATCCATTGGTGCAGAACGCAGCTTTACTGAAGATTTGCGCACCTTAGCAGCCATGACCACCGCCCTGGTCACCATTGTTAATGACGTGGAAGCCAGGATGCTCAAGGCCAAAAAAATGGGCTATACCCTCACCCTGAAAATCAAATACGCCGACTATCGCCAAATTACCCGCAGTCGGACGGTGGATGTGCCCATGCAACGGGCAACGGACATGGGGCTATTGGCCCAGGCACTGCTGGAACATCATTTAGAACCCCAGCCTCGGGTTAGATTATTGGGGGTGGCAATGGCAAACCTGGTGCCCGCCCAACTCGTCGGCTATCAGCAGCTGTCGTTGCTTTAGAGCGATGGTTAAGCGCTACTTACCCACCTTCAAAAAATCAGCCACGCTCAGACCACTTTTGTTGGAGGTGCCCCCATTTGTACTGGCCGCCGCTAGGACGTCAGAACGCTCATCAGCTGTCGCCGCTGGCGGCTGGAGCGATGGGTCTGCCTTACTCTCATAGCCATAGGAGTAGTATTTATAGCCCTGACCGCGGGTGGAAACACCGTTGGCCACCAGCCCTAATACTGGAATTTTAGTAAAGCTGATGTTATCCATGGCGTGCTGTAGGACGTTGCGATCGCACTGATTAACCCGAGAAACCAGAATCAGACCATCCGTGTGGGCCGCAATTAGGGTGGCATCCGCCAGACCCACCAGCGGCGGCGTGTCATACACAACCAGATCAAACTGTTTTTCCAACTGGTTCATCATCAGCCGCATGCGCTTCGATGCCAGCAGCTTTACCGGGTCGGGCGGAATTGTTCCCGCCGTGATGGCATAGAACTCCACAAACGGCATCGCCTTTTGCAACACCTCATTCCCCGTCGCATTGCCCGAGATCAAATCACTCAGACCTTTCTCATTACTCAGCCCCAACCGGTGGTGTACCGTTGGTCGTCGCAGATCCGCATCCACCAGCAACACCCGTTTACCCATGGTTGCCGCGGTTTGCGCCAGATGTCGTGCCACGGTCGACTTGCCTTCATTGGGCATAGACGAACTTAAAATGACCGACTGAATCGGGCGGTCGGCCCCCATCAGCGACAGATTTGTCTGCAACAACCGCATCGACTCCAAAAACTGTGAGCCGCCGTAGCCATAATAGCCATCGGTCGCCAGGGCAGCCTTTTTACTCAGCCGCCGCTGCAGCCACTGCCCCATACCGCCAGATTGTTGTGGGTCAGTATCAATCTCCGACTGGTAGGGAATAGTCCCCAACAGCGGCAGCTTCACCACCGCCTTAATCTCTTCTGCGGTGCGACAGACCGTATCTAGTTTTTCCAGTAGCAGCGCCGCGCCAACACTCACCAACAGACTGGCAATAATCCCCAACATCAGACTGCGCTTAGGATTAGGAGATATGGGCGTTTCCGGCTTGCTAGGCGCTTCAATCAGCTCCCAGGGGATCTCCGTTTGAGCCGCCTCAATCTGTAACGTTTCGCGGGTTTCTAAAAACCGACTAAAGGCACTGACTGCAATATCCAATTCGCGCTGCAGGTCGCTATATTCTCGTGCCAGCGTGGGTAGCTGGGTGAGGGTGTTTTGCAACTGAGCCTCGGCCGCCGAAATGGTTTGATTTTGCGTCCGTAACAGCTCGATGGCATTTTCAGCCTCAGCATACTTGGCATTAAGCACCCGCTGGGCCTCCGCCTCAATCACCGGCAGCATCTGCTGTCGCTGTTCCTGCAAAACTTGAATGGCCAGACTACCGGGTTGAAACCGGGTCAGCTCAGTAGCAATTTCTGTTTCCACCTGACGCAGCTCTTGAATCAGCTGCTGGTATACCGGTGCATTTTGCAGGGCAACTTCATTGCCCCCTTCCCCCTGCAGCAGGTCATAATTAGCCACCGCCTGGGCCATCTGCCGGTCTAGCTCCAGACGCTGGGTGCTGAGCTGCTGAGCCTGGGTGGTGATTTGTTGATTTTGGGTGGTCGGATCAATAAAGTTGTAGGTTTGCCGAAACCGTTCCAGCTGAGTTTGCAACTCATCCACCCGTCCTTTGAGTTCGGGCAGCTGTTTGTCCACAAACTGAATCCCCTGGCGCAGATTGGTTTGGCGCTCATCGAGGCTGTACTTCAAATAAACCGCAGATAGCGCATCTAACGTGGCCTGGATTTTGACCGGATCGTTGCCCCGGTAGCTCACCTCAATGATTTTAGTTTCCCCCACCCGCTTGATGGTGAGATTTTTGAGCAAGCTTTCATAATCTAGATCGGGCGCAACAAGTTTTAATTCTTCTAGGACCTGATCAATTAGCTCAGGGCTACGCAGCACCTGCACCTGGGTTTCATAATCTAAACCTGAATTTTTAACCGGGGCCGCCTCCGCCAGCAGACCGCTCAAATCCGAGAGATTATCATCGGCGTTAACCGGCTCCACCAGAACTTCAAACTTGCCCTCATAGACTGGCTCCTGGCTCAGGGTATTAAACATGACCGTACCCATAACCCCGGCCGCCACCCCCGTAATCATCAGGGAACGTCGCCGTAGAACGGTGAGCAGCTGAGCCAGATCCAGCTCATCATCATCTTTGGCCCATGGCATTTGGGGAAGCTGGGAGGCTTTGATTAGGCCGTTCGCAGACGCACCGTTAGCTGAAGCAAAATTATCCATGGGGTGGTTAAAAGAGAAACTAAGAAATTAATGAGTAGAGAGAGATTAATATAGTGGGTTTGTTAGAAGAAACGCCCAAACGGTAAGATTTGGAGAAACGGCCCGAGCAGGTTACCCAGACCATCGGATAGTCGGGCAGCGGCATTGGGATCGACAACAACAATATCGTTGTGCTCCAAAATAGGATTTCCTGCAGAATTGAGCCCCTGGGTCAAGTCCACCTCGTACGCTTGCTGGGTGACCGTCCCATCTGGGTTTAAGCGAATCAGCGCTACGGTTTCCCTGGCGCGACTGTTAAAGCCCCCCGCCGCCAAAACAGCCTGATTTAGGGTAGTGCTGGCAGCAACAGCCACAGGGCCAGGATTCTGCACCTCACCTACCACATTAACGGCAATCGAATCTGGCGATAAATTAGTGGCCGTTAGCAGACTAATATCCTCTGGGCTAGCCTCCAAATTTGTGGGGACCAAAATGGTGTCACCCTCTTGCAAAATTAAGTCCTGATCCTTGTCCCCAGCTTCAACCATTCGCCACAGGTCGAGGGAAATGGTGCGACTATCCCCCAGTCTGGTGGTGCGTTTTACCTGGACTCGCCGCAGGTTTGCCAAGGGTTTGACCCCACCGGCTAGCTGTAGGGCCCGGGTGACCGTCAACCGGCCAGGCTGTTGAACAATATTGGCATCAGCATTATTACTCACACCGGACTGGCCCGATGTGGTGCGCGAGGCATAGTTATAGGTGCCAGGACGAAATACTTCGCCTACAACGGCGACACTAATGGCCTCTTGCTCATCGGAGCCGATGTTAGACAGGGCGATTTGTCGTGACATTTGCACGTCAATTTCGTCCATCTGCGTAATGGTAATCGAGTCACCATCCCGCAGCGGAAAATCTTGCGCCAGATCCCCCTGGGTAAGCAGGGCGGCTAAGTCGCTCACCACCCGCTGGGTGCCACCATTTTCAACTCGCCGTTGGATTTCCACCCGTCTTAAATCGGCCGCTTGGGTAATGCCTCCGGCCAGCTTAATCGCTTCCACCAGACTAGGGAACTGTCCGTCACTAGCAATGGGCAGGGTATATAGCCCCGGTGTATAAATTTCTCCTGAGAGGGCAATACGCAGCTGACGGGGGGTTAGAAGATTGACCGTAATTTGTGGATAGCGAACTTCTCCACGATATTTTTCGCTGATGGCTTGTTCTGCCTGGGCCAGGGTTAACCCATTAACCGACAGCTGCCCCACCGCCGGTAAGTTAACGTTGCCATTGGCCAACACCCGCTGCTCGCCGCTATACTCAGGCACATTAAACACATCAATGGTGATTAAATCGCCAGGCCCCAGCAAATAAACATCATTTAGGGACGATACCGATGAGGTAGACACAGCCCCCGGCAAGGCGGGCAGCACAGCAAAGGCCGGGCCAGCAGTCCCCAGGACCAGACCTGTGAGCATGGCTGTGCGAATGACCGTTGTTAAGTATCTGGGGCTAGTCATAACGGAGAAATCCTAAGGCTAGAAACAATGCAAAAAAATTATTGGTAAGCTTAAAATGGTGTAGCCGGGTCTGAACACCTGAGAAAATATAAGAAAAAATCTGTTGTCGCCCTCTAGAGAAATGCTGGTGATAGCGTGTGATATCCGGAAAAATGGTGGGATTTATCACTTCACCACATGTTGATTACAGACATTTCGTAATTTTAAAAATGGTTATGCAGTTGAGTGTGATTTTGACAAGGTAGAAACAGCGTATTTGATTTGCGCAAATAGGCTAAATTGGCTTTTAGCCTACAAATATGACTAAATAGGGCTTTATTGAAAGTGGCTTGAGAGCAACGGCTGAGATTTAGGCGACAAGTCAGTTAGTTTAATCTTTTGTGAAATGCCAAGCCTCATGATTTGGGTTTCACACTCTAAATCTTCTGCAAAAACCGATCCAGAACATTTATAATCAACCCCGCCGTAACCCCAAACTTAGTGTCATTGGGAAAACTCAATACGGTGGGTTTTAGGGCGGCGTCCCGGCCCTAACCATGGGGGTTTGGGGAACTCGGAGGGACCCCAAGCAACAGCTTTAAACTCCACACCAACCGCTCAACCCATCATCTAAAACCATAAGCTCAATCCTTAACAAGCCTCAGTCTTGGCCAGATGGCTGTACTAGCCGCTCAATTCCCCCCAACCATCCCAACCAGACCACCACCACAAACCAGTGCACCACCACCGAGGGCCATAAAGATCCCGTCAGTAAATAAAGCACCGTACAGACTACACCCAGCAGGGCAGCCAACCCAAGAAAAACCGGCTGTCGAAACGTGAAATACCCCTGTTTATAAAGGGTTACTCCATTAATCGGATGATAAATTACAAACAAAAATAAGCTCAGACTGCTCCACAGCCAAATAGTCGCTGTCGTATGTCCTGCCCCAGGGCGAGGTAACAACACCCCTCGAAAGACGATCTCTTCAAATAATGCCGGAGTCACCAGCGTTTGTAAGACTATCTGCCGGCGCTTTTCAGTATGCACCTGCCATTGCAAAAAACCTGAAAAGAATCCAATGGGCAGCGCAAAGACAGCATACGCAGCGAATGCCACAGCGGTCAGCCCTAAGTCTCTTACATTGGGCATTGTCGTTAGGGCAACAACAATTCGCTCCCACAAAAGATTAGCCATTGCGGTTCTTGCTCCATAGTTACGGCTGATGCTTCTAGTCTGCCAGCCTGTTGCTGCTGTAGCCCAACACCCATCAGAGTCAGAGCATAGTTACTCGAGTAGGGTTCTTTTGCCAACACAATCTGCCCCGATTGTGCAGCTGCCCTAGCAACATCTTCGTAGGCCCAGTCTTGATTAAAAATTGTTGCTCTCCCTGACTGTTGTTTGATGGCAACAAGGGTCTCAGTGGTTGAAACCGCTAGCTCGTAGTCTTCAATCTTGATTGCCTGCTTGAGCATGTCTTCTAATACTTCGGCCATGTGGTTTGGCAAGACAAATCATTGGGTGGCCAGGTTCAAATCCATCGCCAGTTTTCCGATCTGTGCTAGATATCTGGGCAGCTGTTTGGTTGCGACTATTAAGCGAACGCGTGAAAATATAGGTAGCCATGTCACGCCAATTTGCCTTGAACACTACTGCTAGTCACTGCCACGAAAAAGCCATCGCTCAACAGCAGACCGCCCACACCGATGTTGCCATTGTCGGTGCAGGTGTTGTGGGGTTAACCCTGGCCTGTGCCCTACGCCACAGCGGCCTTTCTGTAGCAGTGATTGAAGCTCAAAGTCAGGCCAAGGTGGCGGCCCGTGAGCGAGCCTATGCGTTTTCCCCCATGTCGGCGCGAATTTTTCAGCAGATGGGGCTGTGGGAACAGGTGGGACCCTACATCACTCATTTTCAGCGGGTGCGCATGTCGGATGCGGAGTATGGCAAAGCGGTTAATTTTTATCCCACCGATAGCCCCGTCGATGCGGTCTATTATGGCGCAGAGCATCGGGTACTTATCCAGGCCCTACAGGGGTTAGCGACTAATATTCACCGCATCACTGTTTATTACGACACCAGCCTGACTGATATTCAAGCTACCGCGACGGACAACCGACTTACCCTGGAATGTGACGGTGAGCGGCACACCTTGTATACCCAGCTTCTGGTGGGGGCTGACGGTGCCCGCTCTAAGATTCGTGACTATGCGGGCATTCGCACGTCCGGCTGGGCCTACTGGCAATCGTGCATCACGACGGTGCTTGCTCCGGCAAAGTCCCACCAAAACACAGCCTACGAAAAATTTTGGCCCAGTGGCCCGTTTGCCATCCTGCCGATTCCAGGCAATCGCTGTCAGGTGGTTTGGACTGCATCCCATGCCGAAGCAGAGGCAATGTTGGCCCTGTCTGAAGACGCGTTTATGGCGAAGCTGCGCCGTCGCTATGGGGATGGTATGGGTGACTTAAGGATGGTTAAACCACCGATGATGTTTCCAGTGCGGTTGATGCATAGCCATCGCTATGTGCAACCTGGTATTGCATTAATTGGGGATGCGGCCCACTGTTGCCACCCGGTGGGTGGGCAAGGGTTAAATATGGGTATTCGTGATGCAGCTGCCCTGGCCAAAGTCCTACAGGCTGCCCATGCCCGCCAGGAGCCCATTGGACATATCCGGGTCCTTAAGCGCTACGAACGTTGGCGGCGTACTGAAAACTGGCTAATTTTAGCCATGACTGATCTTTTGAATCGCATATTTTCTAACCGTCTGCTACCCCTGCTGTGGCTGCGTCGCAGCGGCTTTTGGGTAATTGAGCATGTGGTGCCCCTAAAGCGAATGATTTTGCGGGTAATGACCGGGTTCTTTGGTCGACAGCCAATTATCTAGGACGGGCAGCGGCTAGATGAATAGCTGAACAAATAGACGTCTGATAGAGGTCTGGCTGGGTGACCCTGTCGGCATCGGTCAATTAACTTATCAGTATATTAAAAATCCATAAGCATTGTTTTATACAACTTTGCCGTATCGTAGAATACTTCTTACGCTTTTTAGCGCAAATGTTCCTCCAATTAGCTGATGTACTGACGTTTGTAAGTTTCTATTGTTTGTATCAAGGGTGTCAAAGACAATTGGGTTTAGGCAATTAGTGCATTAGCCACAACAGAATTACTGAAAAATCACTACGATTTGTGGCGCTACCGAGTCTCGGGATGATTTTATCTGCAAAATACTGATGTATGGCGTTTCCAACGGCTCGGTGTATGTCCTTAAATCAGCTATGGCTGATTTGTTGCTAGTGATCTAATTAATTGTCTATACAAATCTCATCTACGCATCATAAATCTCATCTACGCATCGAATGCCGTACTTTCAGGATATGTGCCATGCAGGCCCTCGCTACATACACCCATTCCCATTCCTTATTTAACAGCTCTTCTACTCCCGTATCTAAGCCTCTAAACATGCAGCGTGCGGGAACTCGGTATTGGAAGGCGCTTGTGGATAAGGGGGTACCGTCTGGAGAGGCGCGGGAACTTGCGATCGCAATTATCAACTTCGTCTACCTGGACAGCCCGTTGTCGCCGCATCAGAAGCATCTAATCAGTCGCTACTACCGGCACATTTCTACCCTAGAGCTGTTGTCACTGCAGTTCTGTTAGGCCGCTTGCCACAGCCAAAGCCTTGCCCCATAAGGAGTTTGCCAAGCCGACTGATGGGATGCACAGGGCCTATGTGATCAACGAGTGTGACAAATCGGGGTCTAAATCACACTAATCATCCAGTAGTTTGAATAGATTTACGAAATAGCCTTTGCCTTTTTTGTAGAGGCTTTACACGGGGACCGGCACAGTTACCAAAAGTGGGTTTGTTTACTAATGAGATTTCTTTAGCAAACTCTTCCCTTTGGCTGAGGATTCTGTAAACAACGCAATGTTACGGTTTCTTCTACGACTGTTGCTGCCTGAGTCACTTAAACCCGCTGATTAGGAGGGGGATATTATGCAAGCATCTGTGGCCGTTTTTCCAGACGTCAAACCACCATCAAGCCGAAAGCAATCTAAGCGTGCAAAGCTCAAGCGTATTGGCGTCAGGCACTGGCAACAGCTAATGAGAGTTGGTGTGCCCCAACAAGACGCAAAAGACCTGGCCGTTGCAGTGGTTCGCTACACCTACCTCGCCTGCAGTCCGTCATTCGAAGAAAAGCGTCTCATCGGTCGCTACTGCCAGCACCTGGGTGCCGTCGGTCTGTGGCATCTAGAATTGTTACTGGGCAGCTAGGGTTCGAGCTGTTGTTTTGAGTTTTGAGTTGAAAATGTTAACTCAAAACTCAGTAAATCTAGGCCGATACCGCCAACAGCTCATCTAGTTTTTGACTCGCATCGAGCGCGTGGATCGCATCGCAGCCGCCGATGTGCTCGTCATTAATAAAAATTTGTGGCACTGAGCGCTTACCATCAGAGCCTCGGGCCACCATGGCATCCCGCGCCTCTTCGTCTCCATCGATCACATATTCAGTAAAGTCCACCCCTTTATTCGTCAAAAGTTGCTTAGCGCGAATACAAAAGGGGCATCTCATCCAAGTATAAATTTCAACCTTTGCCATTATTGAGTGATACCTAAGTTCAAAACTGCTGGTGAGATCCTAACGCATCTGTTTGCCAGAAATCTGTCAGATACGACGCTTAAAAATCTACACCGCGCTTTAGTTCTACACCACGCTCAGCATAGTGTTTGTGGTTAAATACCTCGGAATGGGCGCTGGCCAGTTGAAAGTAGGCGGGCGGGTTTTTGCAGCGCCCCGTAATAATCACTTCTGTATCCTTGGGTTTACGCAGCAATGCCTGGACGATGGGCTCCTCTGGCAGCAGCTCCAGGTCTACTGTGGGGTTAAGTTCATCAAGAATAATGGTCTTATATAGACCAGACGCGATGGCCGTACGGGCAATTTCCCACCCGCGCTCGGCCTCTACATAGTCAATGGTTTGCTGCTGCCCTCGCCAGACAATGGCATCGCGGCCACAGCGCTGATGATCCACCAGGTTGGGGTAGCTCTGACGCAGGGCGGCAATGGCGGAATCTTCGGTGTAGCCCTTGCCCCCCTTGAGCCACTGGATAATCATCACCCGATGGGATTTGTCCTGGCTGATGCCAATGCCGATGGCCTGGAGCGCCTTGCCCAGGGCGCTGGTGGACTTACCCTTGCCGTCCCCGGTATAGATTTCAATGCCGCTTAGCCCTGGAATTTCGGAGGTGGCATAGTGCTGGGGCTTCATTTCTGAATGTAGATCGGCCACGTCTAGCAGGGCCGGGGGGGCGCTGCGTCCCGTGGCAATAATTTCTAGATAGTCGGGCTTTCGGCGCAGGGTGCGCACCACATCGTCAATGTCTAGTAGCTCCAGGTCTAGCACTGGGTTGAGCTCATCGAGTACCACTACAGAATAGAGACCCGATGCGATCGCACCCTTGGCCACATCCCATCCCCGCTGGGCCTCTTGCCGATCAAACTTAGTAATCTCATCCGCACCAAAATACTCGGCTCGCCCGGTGCGCACCTGATCGATCAGATGGGGAAAGCCTCGCTGTAGCGCTTCAATGGCGGCATCTTCGTCATAGGTGCGCCCCGGCCCTTTGAGAAACCGCAGCAGCAGCACCCGACTCTCCATAAAGGTTTGAATCCCTAGACCAATGGAGCGTAGCACCACCCCAAGCGCCACCTGGGATTTACCCTTACCTTCGCCATCGTACACATGGATTTGCCCCACCATACGCTCTGACGTTTGCTGAGCGGTGCGAATACCGATGCCGGAGCGAACCATGGGGAAGGTAAAAGATAAGTGGACCGTCTTTGATTGTAACGCCTAGGAATGGGCCACTTTTGAGTTCTCAAGGTTGAGTTTTGAATTGCAAACTGTGCCTAATTCAAAATTAAAAACTCAAAATTCACAACTATAGATGTTCTTACCCCCAAATTGGGTATACCCTAATGGCTGAGATTCTCAGGCAGGTCATGGGCGAACTTGAGCCAGTGTTTCCGTTTAAAGCGGTCATATTTCAAATTTTATTTTTATTAGTAGCCATTGCCTTAGAAGCGATGGTGCTACGTCAGAAAATGCGCCTTGGGTACAAACAAAGCGTGCGCTATGCGGCGGCGGTTAACCTGCTGGCGGTGGTGGTGGGTTGGTTTGCCTTTTTGGCCATCGAACCGCTGATTGAGCCGCGACTCCAGGCCCAGGTAATCAGCTATGTTCTATTTGATAATTTAATCAACAACACCCTCAAACCCCAAATGGGGTGGATCATCTTAGTGGCCGGGCTGGGGGCCTTTTTTATAACCCTGATGATCAAGCTCAAAGGGCTTGAGCTATTGATGCGGGCCATGGGTACTTGGAAGCTACCGGCTAAACCCAAAAACCTGAGTCGTCAAGAACGTTACAGCCGTTCTCGCACCGGCACTACCCGGTACCAGGAGGCCGCATCCCAATTTGCGATCGCAGTTCTCCAGGCCAATGCCCTCAGCTTTAGTGCCATTCTGTTACTTTTGGTGCTGCGGTCTTATATTCTCAGGAGTGTCGCATGATTGACATCCTCAAAGACGCGATCAATAAAATCCGCGCCCTGATTACGCCCCCCAGCTATTTGTCGTGGCAGACCTGTTTGCTGCTGAGTTTGTTTTCTTGGCTGATGGCTGCCATCGCAGAAAGCAGCGAAGCGTCACCCTTTACGGTGGTGTTGCTCAGCACCTTTAGCTGGCTGTTTCTCACCATTGCCATCTGGTGGGGGCTGACCAAAAATCCGGTGGAAATTGGTTATATATCCATTAGCCCCTGGATTACAGCGGCGGTGATGTGTGTCTTTTTGTTTAGACCCTGGACCACCGAGCGGCTGCAGCTGGCCATGGGCTTCTGGCCCGTGGTGGCTACTATCCTGGTGGCCATTCCTAACTTTTTTAACTGGGGGTTAGATTGGAAGCTGCCAAAACCCCACGTTCGTCAGGAGCTGATTGTTCTGTTGCTGGTTAACTTGTTGCTTAGCAGCTGGATTATGTTTTACTTCCGCATCCAGCATTGGTTTGACGATTACCCCAGTCTAATGGCCGAAAATTTAGATAACAGCGCCTTTGTCTATCGGTTTGGCAACGACAGTAACGGTACGTCCCAGGCAGATATTCTCTTGACCAGCGCCGCAGCCAGTCTGGTCAAACAGCTAGATGATGCTCCCTGGCCCCGCGTCGAGCGGTGGCTGCTAAACCTGGACAACAGCATTAGCTCATTGGCCAGCGGCATCATTTTAAATACGATCAGTGAACGGGTATTTTGGAGCTTAGATGCCCCCCGCCCGCAGTCAGTTTCCAACGGCTATCAGATTAAGCTCCGGGCCAACTGGCTCGGACCAACGGCCAAGGAAAACGGCTACTACGTTGAAAAGGTGTGCACCATTTTGCCTCGTCCCCTCAAACAGCGAACCGGCAACGAAGAACAACCAGCCTCCACCCCCGTGGCCACTCCCGTGGCCCAAGTTACCTGTGCAGACGAGACCAAAGAGGTGGAGCGTACGGTGAGCGCTGGGACTGACGCGCCATCGACTTGAGGATATTAGTAATTTGCCGATGTTAAATTTTGCTCGTATTGGTGTGGTGGCCCGCAATGTATTTCTAGAGGTCATTCGCGATCGCATCCTCTATTTGGCCGGGGTGTTTGCGGTGGTGATGGTGATGGCGGCGGTGATGCTGCCGGAGGTGGCCGCCGGGACCGATACTAAGATTTTGCTGGACCTGGGGCTGGCGGCCATCAACCTATTTACCCTGGTGGTGGCGGTGTTTGTGGGCACCGGTCTGGTCAATAAAGAAATCGAGAAAAAGACGGTGCTGGTGCTGATTGCCAAACCGGTCAGCCGATTTGAAATTATTCTGGGGAAACACCTGGGTCTGGCCGCCGTTATCGGTGTCTTATTGCTGGTACAAACAGGGATTTTTATTCTGATTTTGACCGTCAGACAGCTGGAGTTTCCGGCGGGTAGCATGCTGGTTGCGATCGCATTTATGTACCTTGAGATGCTGCTAATCATTGCCGTTACCATTGCCTTTGGCGTCTTTACCAGCTCCCTCTTGGCGACCCTGCTCTCATTTGGCACCTATATCATCGGCCATCTCAGTACGTTTTTACTCGAGCTCAGTCAGCTGGCAGAAGCGGGCAGCCTCAAACGAGCGGTGGAAATTATGTACATATTTCTGCCGGATCTTGAAAGATTAAACTTAAAAAATGACGCTATCTACGGATTTGGATCGTTTTCAGCCAGTCCTACCACCCTGACGGTAAATGCCTTATATGGTTTGCTGTATACGGCTTTGTTGTTGATTATTGCCGGTAATATCTTCAATCGACGTCAGTTTTAAGCCCCCAAAAAATCAGCCGTTAATGAACCACCTCAAACCTTGGGCGATGGCTGCGGCAGTCCTCACGGGTCTGCTTCTAAGCCCCAGCCCTGCCACCGCCTACTGCCGCGCCGACCTGACCAATCAGCTCAATACCCTTGCAGAGCGCCCCTCCCTAAAAAAGGCCCGCCTCGGTATCCTGATCGAAACCCAATCTGGCCAGGTTATCTATAGCCGCGACGCCGATCGCTATTTTGTCCCCGCCTCCAACGTCAAACTCCTGACTACGGCCGCCGCCCTCTCTAGCCTCGGTCCTAACTTTACTGTGCGCACCTCCGTGTATAGCCAACAGCAAAACGGTCTGACCACGCTGCAGGTTTTGGGCCGGGGCGACCCTACGCTGGCAGACAACCAGTTAAACGAGCTAGCTAGCCAGCTTAAAACCCAGGCCATTAACACCGTTAACAGCCTGCTGGGCAATGACAGCCACTTTGCCGGTCCCATCGTTAACCCCAACTGGGAATGGGAAGACGTCCAGGCTGGCTACGGAGCCCCGACCAACAGTCTAATTATCAATACTAATGAGCTGGGTCTGACGCTTTACCCCCAAGCCGTCGGTCAGCCCCTGCGGATCGAGTGGGATGACCCCAGCCTCAATAGCCAGTGGCAAATCGAAAACTTTTCCCGTTCGGTCGCCGCTGGCCAACCCGAATATGTTGACATTGGCCGCGATCTCAGCAGACCTATCCTGCGGGTTTACGGCCAGCTAATCTCCGGTGCGGCCCCCGACACGGCCTCGGTAGCGGTACCCAATCCAGCCGATTACTTTATTAGCCGCTTTCGCCAGACCCTGAATCGCCAGGGCATCACCGTTGCCCAGACGGGGCTGACCACCGTCAACCCCAGCGGTTCGGAACTGGCGGCGGTGACCTCCCCTCCCCTGGCCCAATGGCTGGTGCGCACTAACCGCAACAGCAAAAATATCTATGCCGAAGCCATCCTCAAATCCTTGGGGGGACCCAATGCCGAGGATGCCACGGCAGCCGGAATTACGGCTGTGGAAACCATTCTCGAACGGCTGGGGGTAAATCCAGATCTCTACAAAATTGTGGATGGCTCCGGTCTGTCACGCCATAACCTGGCCACCCCCCATGCCTTTGTCGATACCCTCCAGGTCATGGCTCGCTCTCCCCATGCTGCCACCTATCGCAGCTCCCTCGCCGTAGCTGGTACCAGCGGTACCCTCCGCAACCGCCTCAGTGGTATTCGCTTTGTTGGCAAAACCGGAGCCGTTAGCCACAATGCCTCACTGTCGGGGTATCTCAACCCGCCCAACCATAGTCCGTTGGTGATGAGCATCATGATCAACAATCTTGACCAACCAGGTAGTGCCCTGCGACGCACTATCGACGACATTGTCAAAGCGACCGTTCAGCTAAATGACTGCTAGGGCTAGAACACAAGAAACCTGTGGCAGGTCAGGGGCATGAGCACCACTTGGGAATACTGCGGGCAGGTGGGTTAATATAGACATCCCTTTAATATTCTCTTTATAGTTTTGTCTCTACAGACGTTTTTAGACCCCTCCTGATTTCAGTTGTCTGAGGGATTACCCCTATTTCCCTGTACCGCATGTCTCGTTTCGATTCCCGTCAAGACCATCTGGACTATTACTATCAGCAGATTCAGACCGTCATTCTGTCACGTCAAAACCCGGTGACGGGGCTGCTACCTGCCAGCACGGCGATTACGTCCCACGGCGACTACACCGATGCCTGGGTACGGGACAACGTTTACAGCATCATGGCCGTGTGGGGGCTGGCCCTAGCCTATCGGAAAATTGATGAAAACCTGGGCCGCACCTACGAGCTGGAGCAGAGCGTCAATAAGCTGATGCGGGGGCTGCTGTTTGCCATGATGCAGCAAACGGCAAAGGTGGAAAAATTTAAACGGACCCAGGACCCGCTGGATGCGCTCCATGCCAAATACAACACCCCCACGGGGGGCACCGTTGTTGGCGATGATGAGTGGGGCCATCTGCAGCTGGATGCCACCTCTATCTATCTGCTGATGTTGGCCCAGATGACCAGCTCAGGGCTACAGATTATTTACACCCGCGACGAAGTTGACTTTGTCCAAAACCTGGTCTACTACATCAGTCGTGCCTATCGCACCGCCGACTATGGCATTTGGGAGCGGGGGAATAAGCTTAATCACGGCAAACCAGAACTTAACGGTAGCTCTGTGGGCATGGCCAAGGCGGCCCTAGAGGCCATGAACGGTCTCAATCTGTTTGGGGTGCGGGGTGGTCATGGTTCTGTGATTCATGTTTTACCCGATGAGATTGCCCGGACTCGCATTACCCTAGAGTCCCTGCTGCCTCGAGAATCTGGCTCCAAAGAAATTGACGCGGCCCTGCTTAGCGTTATTGGTTTTCCTGCCTTTGCTGTCGATAATCCCGATCTGCTCCAGGCCACCCACGACGCCATTGTGGAAAAACTGCAGGGGCAGTACGGCTGCAAGCGATTTCTGCGAGACGGGCATCAGGCCGTGGTGGAAGATGCCGAGCGCTTGCACTACGAACCGGGCGAACTCAAGGATTTTGAGCACATTGAATGTGAGTGGCCCCTGTTTTTCTGCTATCTGCTGCTCAATAGCTTGTTTCAAAATAACGCCGATCAGGCGGCCTTCTACCGTGAACGTCTGGAGGCTCTGGCGATCCACAAAGACGGTCTTGAACTGCTGCCCGAGCTTTACTATGTACCCGCAGCTGTGATCGAAGCGGAGCGTGAAAATCCCCACAGTCAGATTCGTGAGCCCAATGACAATGTGCCATTGGTGTGGGCCCAGAGTCTCTATTACATGGGGCAAATGATTCAGGATGGGCTGATTACCCTAGGAGATATTGACCCCCTGGCCCGTCACCTCAAGGTGGGGCAAAACCGTCAGCCCATTGTCCAAATTTCACTGCTCTCAGAAGATAGCGACCTGCAGCAGCAGCTGGCTAACTATGGCATTGAAACCCAGGTGCTTGAGCAGATCGATCCGGTGCAGGTACGCACCTCGACAGATCTAGCGGATCTCTATGGCCAAATTGGCTGTAATTATAAGCTCCAGACCACGGGCCGCCCCGACCGTCGTCTCCGCAGCCTAACCACCTCCCGGATCTTTCGTATTCAGCGGGAAACGGTGGTCTTTGTCCCTGCATTTCTAGACCCTAGCCAGTTTTATATCACCCTCGACTATCAGTTTCTTGTCGCTCAGATTCGTAGCGAACTGTCCTATATCCATGAGCATTGGAATGAGCCGGGTCGCCCCACGGTGACGCTGCTGCTTACCCACCGCATGTTTGAGCTGGGGCATAAGGCCATCAGCGATTCCCCCTTGTTACAGCTGATATTTGAACTCAAGGACGGTGAATGTAGCGGTGTCCCAGTCAAAGTGGGTACTCTGTTTCAGCTGATGCTGACGGCGGCGACAGAACGTATGGAAGACGGACCGCTACCAGAAGCGGGAGAGCCGCTGGCGTCTTATACCATGCCGATTTCGGCCTATTTGCCCCTGTCTGAGGGTGACACCAAGCCCCTCAACCAGATTCAAGAGCTGGATCTGGAACGGGAAACCGATGGCTGGCGACTGATTGAAGCGCTGAAGACATCTGACAATCTGTATGAGCAAATCGAGCTACTGAGCAATCTCTGTCGCTTACACAGTCTGTCCTACGACACCGGTTGGGGTGAGGCCACTGGCGAACAGGTGAGCCTGGCTAACTTACTCAATGAAATCTATATCAAAGCCGGTCGTCTGGAGCTGTGGGCCATTGTGCGCCGGGCTGCCGGTCTGCTTAATAAGATGGCCATTGGCCTGGCTGATGCGGCGACAGAACTGCTGGTGCGTCAAAAACAGATTGCTGTGGGTAAGGCCTACAGCGAAGTCTCACTGATAACAGATCCCCTATCACCCCAAGAACTGCTGGCCAAAATCAACGAATTTTGCGGTGAAGATATTCGCGATCGCACCCTCACCCAAGAAATCCTTATCTACCTCAGTGTCCTGATTAACTCAGAGCCCGAGGTGTTTGAAGGGCTGCTTACCCTGCGCGTCAGCTACTTGATCTTGCTGATCAACAGCGAGATCTGTCGTGAGCAGTACTGCACCCAGGATGAAGCCTACGAAACCCTCATGGCCATGAGCCCCTTCGAGATCAAGATGCGTCTGCGTCAGGTGTTGGCCGGCTATGAAGGCCTACATAGCAATCTATTTCGTCAAGAATCGATTCAATCTCGTAAACCCCAATCCGTTAACTGGGTGGTGCTTCCCCAGGCTGATGAGGTCGAACCCTCCGAAGAAGACTGGCTCCACCGACGCCAGCGAGAAGGTGGACTTAATCGAGTGCCAGAAGACTTTTACCCCAGGGTGTGGCGGCTGCTTAAGCATTGCAAAGGCATTGTCATCGGCGATAAGCTAGAACGTCGCAACCGTCTGGTCAGCGACCTGATTTTGTCGGACACCACCCCAGAGGAAAAAGACTTTGCCCTCCGCATTGAGCACCTGTTTAATAAAATTCAGGCCCCAGAATATCGCCAGGTCAATGTTGAAGCGCTGATGGAGCTCTCGGAACTCTTTGACACTAACCCGGACTGGCAGGTAGACGACTACGTTGTTTTAGACGTCCTGATTGGTCATGCCGTCCGGCTCGCCTGGATCGACGGTGGTGACCACCGCGCCCATCGCTACCTTCAGGATAAAGCCAAGGCCTGGCGCTCGTTTTACCAAGACACCCCCCACCGATGTGCCAAGTACATTGCCAAGGCCATGCAGTTCCTAATCGAACTCAACGAAGGGGAAAAGGCATCGGCCTAGGGGATTATTTTTTTCTGAGGGCTGTTTCCTTTTTTTTGGTCAGTTTGTCTGGGGAGGAGCCCATTTCCTTTGATGTGATTGTGTAGCTAAGGGGCATTGGGGGATCTTGCTGATCTAGCCAGGGCAGCGCACCATCAAAGGTAATCGAAATACCGTCCTGTGCCATCCTGTAGTGCCAGGTGACTGAGGAGCACACATGGGAATCTTTGCTAGCCAGGACCGTTGGCCAGCGGCCTGTCTCGCGATAGGTTTGCTGGGCCTCAGTAATTAGGGTGTTTAGCTCCATCGATAGGGCATTGGCAACGTGCTGATGGAAAACCCTCAGCGGTACAGCATAGGGAGTGATCGCATAGGACTGGGGTAACGTGTTGCCGTCAACGGTACAGAGACGGGCGGACGTCAGCTGCTGATAAAAGCTGTTGTGGAGTTTTTGTTCATTGGTTTGGGTCAGCAGCAGCAAGTCGGTAAACGGTAGGGCCAATAGGTACTGGTAGCCGATACCGCTCAGGGCCCCCAAGGGTTGTTTCCGAAATGTGTTGATCGACCTGATGTACCAAATATGTGTGTCTAGGGCAGCGGCTGTAATCAACGGTTGGCCATAGTCCCTTGGTGTTAGCGCCAGGTTGGTATGGCGGGCCACTGCAATATCGTTCCTGGCACTAACCGTAACCAGGATATGGGCCGTCAAGCTGTGGTTGGCCGCCATGGACTGGGTAAGGTTAACAGCCGCATTAAAGGCGGCGGCTTGCCCAGTCCTATCACCGGTCTGATAAGCCAGAATGCTCTGGGCTAATAAGTGACTGTGGAGAGCAATGATGCTGCTGTAGTTGGGGCCGCTGCTGGTGCCAGGGTCCGGGTTGACTATGGCACCGGCATCAAACGCCCAGCTAGGCTGTGTTTGCAGTAACGCTTGCAGTTGCTCAAGGCCATTCTCTTGCTGGGCCAGATGCTCCGTAACCATCACCGGTAATGGGGGTAGTGGCCCAGCTTCTAATGTGTGCAGGGTGTCGAAATAGTCGGTTAGAGCAGCGGTGACCTCCCTCTGCCGGGGGCTGACGACATGGGTAGAAGGCTCAATTGTGGATAGGCCCATCGCCTTCAGCCGCTGGTCAATTTGTTTGACCTGGTCGCTGGTGACCTGGGGCGGGTATTTGGCCAGATAGCCCTCAGAAATGGCCATTTGCTGGGCAACCTGGCGAGCGGTAAAGAGTTTAGCGATGGCCATGCCCGCTAGGAGGGTTGCGATCGCAATCAATCCACCATTAACCAACAATTTCACAGTTCTATTCATGCAGCTTGCAATTCAATCAATTCAATGGCCTACCGTTCCAGCAGCTGCACCCAGGGGATTCCCAGACCCCCATCAAAACGTCCGTAATGTTCGTAATAGAGACACCTATACACCTTGAGCTCTTAAACCCCGTACTTGTTCCGTCGCCAGCCGCTACAATAGGACACGTTCATTTCACCCACCGTCCACTATGACCGCTGCGGCACCTGCTAAGACCGAGTACGAAGCCGTCATTGGCTTAGAGATCCACTGCCAGCTCAGCACCAACACCAAAATTTTTACCCCCAGCTCAGCTGAGTTTGGGGCCGACCCCAACACCCATATCGACCCTATTACCGTGGGTATGCCCGGTGTGCTGCCGGTACTCAATGAAAAGGTGCTGGAATATGCGGTCAAAGCCGGTTTGGCCCTCAACTGCCAGATTGCCCCCTACAGTAAATTTGACCGCAAGCAATACTTCTACCCTGATCTACCCAAAAACTACCAAATTTCCCAGTTTGACCTGCCCATAGCCGAACACGGCTGGATTGAAATCGAGCTGGTCGATAAAAAAAGCGGCAACGTAGAGCGAAAAAAGATCGGCATCACCCGTCTGCACATGGAAGAAGATGCCGGCAAACTCGTCCATGCTGGCAGCGATAGTCTGGCAGGCTCCACCTATTCTCTGGTGGACTATAACCGGGCGGGTGTTCCCCTAATCGAGATCGTTTCCGAGCCAGACCTGCGCACGGGCAAAGAGGCCGCCGAGTACGCCCAGGAAGTACGCCGCGTTGTGCGTTACCTCGGTGTCGGGGATGGCAACATGCAAGAAGGGTCGCTGCGCTGCGATGTCAATATTTCCATTCGCCCCAAAGGTAGAGAGACCTTTGGCACCAAGGTGGAAATCAAAAATATGAACTCCTTCAGCGCCATTCAAAAGGCCATCGACTACGAAATCGAACGGCAAACTGAAGCATTAGAAAGCGGCGACGAAGAAATTATCCAAGAAACCCGCCTTTGGGATGAAAGCATCCAGGTCACCAAGAGCATGCGCTCCAAAGAAGGCTCCAGCGACTATCGCTACTTCCCAGAACCCGATCTTCCCCCTATCGAAGTTTCTAAAAAGCAGCTCGAAACCTGGACGTCTGAGCTACCTGAACTCCCCGCCAATAAGCGCAGTCGCTATGAGACCGAGCTAGGTCTATCGGCCTACGACACCCGCGTCCTCACCGACGACCGTAGCATCGCCGACTATTTTGAACGGACCATTGCCACCGGAGCCGATGCCAAAACTGCGGCCAACTGGGTAATGGGTGACATTGCGGGCTATCTAAATGCCGAGAAGCTAGCCATTGGTGATATTGGCCTCACCCCCGAGGGACTAGGTGAAATGGTAAACCTAATCACCGCCGGCACCATCAGCAATAAAATTGGCAAGGACCTATTACCCACGCTGCTCAAAGAAGGCGGTTCCCCCAAAGCCATCGTTGAGGAAAAGGGATTGGTACAAATTTCTGACCCGGCAGCCATTGAAGCCATCATCGATGACGTCATGGCCGCCAACCCCGACGAACTAGCCAAGTATCGCGCTGGCAAGAAGAAGCTCCAGGGCTTCTTTGTGGGCAAAGTGATGAAACAATCCGGCGGACGGGCAGATCCTAAACTGACCAACCAGTTACTCGGAAAGAAGCTAAACGGGTAAACTGATGCAGGCCCCGCCGGATTATTCCTTCACGACCGGTAACACTCTCAAACCTTTGAGCTGAGACACTTTACCCTAACTTTACCAAGATAAAGTTCTAGCAAGATTCAAAAAAAATCGAATCAGGGGGTTACACCCCACACCCCATCCGTGGCATACTATGTTAAGTAGATGCACCCTGATGGTTGGAGAGCTTGTATGCTCTCCTTTTTTTTGGAAATTTTTAGCGATCTCTACACCAGGCACGTTGCTAACGACTTCCCTTGGTTCTGTCATAGACCCTTTTCAACAAAGACCCTCAGCGACCTAGAAAAGCCACACCAAATCACTACAAAGGTTAACAGAGAACACTCTTGAGCTTATTTCTTAGATAGAATTTAATGAATCCTTAAGGTTTTAACCAGATAGAGTCCCCACTTGTTGAGCCTCTACCGGTAGTGCCTGACCTAGATTTGGGTTTGATATGCCGCATTTTTTAGCTCCATAGGAAGTACGCACTGGGCACGGGAATTTTCCTGTGCCTTTTTTGTTGTTAGGGCTAAGGGCGGTTACCAGTCTGTTGATTTCTCTCTTTTATAGCCATGAGTTACAACTTTGATATTGTCGGTGTGTCCCCAGTTTGGAATTTCTTTAAACATCAGCAGTATGTGGAGCAGTCGCCTGAGCGTAGCTGTGCCTATCTGGGCAGCTATCAATGCACCCTGGATGGGTTTATTGAGGCGACATCGCTGATTTATAAAAAGCCAGATTGGGACTGGGACACGGTGGTGAGTGAGATGGTGAGCTTTTGGCTAAATGCAGGTGACCATGTGGGTCAGTGGAAAAAGGAATTGGCTCAGGCGGAGGAGACCAGCTTAATCGTAGGGCGGGTGGCAAATTTTAAGAGTTTGCGCTCGGAGTTTGAAGGATTAATCGTCGATTGAGCTAACAGGGCGGGCACAGCCCACCGTCTAACCAAATCGGCCATAATCCATATCCATCCAGGGGCATACGCTGTTTTATAGTTTTCCGTTGAAGTTATTGCAAGGGCACATCGCAAAATACCCTTGCAATGGTCTGTGTGCTTACCCATACGCCTCTTTAGCCAGTAAATCTATACACGTCATCCGTGACAGATGAGCAAATTCTCTGAATCGTTTGAGGCATTTAGCTTACGGAGTTTTTCAGTATAAAGCTGATGTTCTATGTCACGAGCTATACGTAAAAATTCTGAGTAATTTGCCGGTTTTGCTTTCTAATTGCAACATGCATTGAGGAGACTGTAGGTATGTCAACGAATAAATCAAAATGTCCTTGGACGAATTTGAAAAGTATTACCGTGAAGCCATGAGTCAGGCACTGAACCAGCTGCAACGGGTAACGCTGCTGTCAGCCAACCTGCAAGAATCAGTAGAAGAAATTAGTACGTCGCTTCAACAGCTCAATCGTACTACGGAGGAATTTATTAGCGATCAGCGCCAAAACTCTGATGACAAGTCGGATCCAGAGTCTTGAGTAACTCTCCCTGGAGAGATACTGTCTGAAGCGGAGCTGTCTGACGATATCGTTTCTTGGGAGATGGGTTTAGGCGGCCCCTTTAATAAGGAGAGAACTTTGGTATTGAGGGTGCTAGGCATAATGGGTTTAACCATATAGTCAGTTGCCCCAGCGGTTAACGCTTTCTGGCGATCAGCCTGAAACGCATAGCCACTTACCACCAAAATAGGCAACATCCAAAATTGCGAACTCTGACGGATCGTCTTAATGAGAGTGAGCCCATCAATCTGGGGCAGTTTGATATCTAATAGGACCAGATGGGGCATAAACTCCTGCATGATCTCAATGCAGTTGCTGCCATCAGCCAGGGGTAATACCCGGTAGCCACAGTGTTCTAAAAAGTCTGCAAACAACACGCGATTACCATAATCGTCTTCGATCAATAAAATGCGGCGTTGTTCTTCTGGAAAATTCATAGATGACGGCGGCGCACGGATGGATTAATCAACATTGACAGGATTACTAACCTGACAGATGCAATAGTATCCTTGTATAAATCATACCCGTAGGTATCGTAAAGATGGTTCGTATGGGCTATTACTTGTATGCCCCTGTTACTGTGACCTTAGCTGTTCATAAATTCAACAATTTGTTGAGCAGCCTGTTCTAGAATCTCGGGGGGCTGTACTAAAGCAAACCGGACATACCCTTCGCCAGACTTGCCAAATCCCCGCCCCGGAGCGAGTGCCACACCGGTTGCTTCGACTAGACGAACACAGAAATCAATTGAATCGCTAAAACGTTCCGGCAGCTTGGCCCACAGGTACATGGTGGCGTCAGGGCTGGTGACGTTCCAACCGTGGTGATGCAAAGCATTAACCATGGCATCCCGACGTGTCTTGAAGGTACTAACGGTGGTGCGGACACAGTCTTGCGGGCCCTCCAGGGCTGCGATCGCACCCCGTAAAATCCCCTGATACTGATTAAAATCGACGGTTGCCTTGACCTGACGCAACGCCAAAATCAGCTCCGGGTTACCTATGGCATAGGCAATGCGAAACCCGCCCATGTTGTAGGCCTTAGAAAAACTGAAAAATTCGATGGAGCAGGTTTTATCGCGGTCCGTCTGCAGTACCGACGGGGCGGGCTGGCCATCAAAACAGTGGTCGGCGTAGGGAAAATCATGAGCTAGCACCAGATCATGGGTCTGGCAAAAGGCCACGGCCTCGGCAAAGAATTTGGCTGGGGCGGTCGACGCCGTTGGATTGTGGGGATAGCTCAGCACCATCAGCCGGGCCTGGGCCAACACCGCTGGCGGAATATCCTTGAGTATCGGCAAAAAGCCATTTTCCGCCAGCAGTGGCATGTAGTAAATCTGCCCGTTGGCCAAGTGAATACCGCCCCGGTGGGAGGGATAGCACGGGTCCGTCAGTAGAGCAAAATCCCCCGGATTCAAAATGGCCAGGGGCAGGTGGGCCGTCCCTTCCTGGGACCCAATTAGGGGCAGTACCTCTGTGTCTGGATCGACGGCAACACCAAACTTGCCCCGGTACCAGCGGGCCGCTGCCTGGCGGAAGTCACGGGTGCTTTCAAATAGGTTATAGCCTTGGGTGGTGGGGTCTTGCAGGGCGGTTGCGATCGCATCTAGCACATGCCCCGGTGTCGGTAAATCCGACGAGCCCAGGGATAGATCCACAATCGCCTTACCCGCCGCCCGCGCCCGCCCCTTGGCCCGGTCCATATCGGCAAAGACATTGGTTTGGAGGGGGGCAAGGCGATGGGCGAATTGCATGGGAAATGATGAGAGGCATTCCGTTTAGGTATTTCATTTTAAACCATCAAACCGGTAGGGGCGTTCCATGGAACGCCCCTACCTATCCCCAAATCACCCAAATCACCCAAATTACAAATTATCCAGCTCCTGCTTGAGGGCCTCTAGCTCGCTATCGACGGCGGCATCCACCGGCGCATCAACGGGCTGGGCATCGGCGGGGGGCAGGGCTTCTTGATTGACGGAGCCGCCGCTGAGCTGGGCTTTCATCGCCGCCAGCTCAGAGTCCACATCGCTACCGGCTTCCAGGCTAACAAACTGACTTTCCAGGTCGGCACCGGCTAGTTCGGCCGCGGCCTGGCCCTTGGCTTCCATTTCCAGAATTTTTTCTTCCATGCGCTCAAAGGCACCCACGGAGCTGTTGGTGCTGAGGTTGCCCACGGTTTTTTGCAGCTTTTCGTTAGCCTTGGCCGCACTGGCACGGGCCTTGAGCATATTTTTCTTGGTCTTATACTCAGAAATTTTGCTTTCTAGACCGATCAGGTTGCGCTTGAGGGTTTCCACCGACGCGGTCTGCTGGTCCAGCTGACCCTTTAGGGCCGCTGCCGTTTCCGCATGGGTTTTCTTGCGTACCAGGGCTTCACGGGCCAGGTTTTCATCCCCTTTTTGCAGGGCTAGCTGAGCCCGCTGGGTCCAGGTGTTGGCCTCGGACTGGGCTTTTTCCTGCTGCTGCTCCACTCGCTTTTTACTTGCGATCGCACCCGCCACCGCCTGACGCATCTGCACCAGATCTTCCTGCATATCCATGATGCTTTGCTCAAGAATCTTTTCAGGATCTTCGGCCTTGCTGACGGCATCGTTAACATTGGCACGGATAAGTCGGCTAACGCGATCAAATAACCCCATTGGTCTTCCTTGTCCTTGATAAGTTTGTAATTGGGCTGGCGAGTGGGGGTTTTGAGCAGCCCCCGAAAATAGCACCTGACGGCACCTAGCGCCTTAGTTTTAGCATATGTTGCTAAGCCACAGCGGTGTAGCCAAGCCTCTGTACGTATCTTCTAGAATCTCTAAAGAAACGGTATATCCATCAGAATTCACTAAAAAACTTTAGACCTGGCCAGGGGCTTATCAGAACCAAAAAGTTTAAACGTTACTGATTGTGACGAAAATGCCCCTTGGGGGGCTGTGAAACCACATACCTGCACAATATTTTTGATGAAGAGTGGGTAAACGTATCTATGAAATATTTTTGATGAATGCCTGGGCATATTAAAACTAGATCTCTAGAACTTTAGTGGCTACTTGCCATTGCTTCCATGATTTTCTTTTAAGCTTGAGGAAATAAGGCTGAGGGAAATAAGCAGACCTATCGTCACCAGCCCCTATTCTGTGTCACCTATCTTTTATTCGAATTTATTTAGCTGTTAAATGTATCTCCTTAATCATCACTCTAAGATTGGTCCGTCAACGGTGATGGCAGCCATATCAAACCTGTTTAAACGTCAGCTGGGTTGGGTGGTTTTAAGTCTACTGCTGACACTTACATGGTCCTTTGCCGGAGCCCTTCAACCGGTCTTGGCCCATCGCCCCCACGATGTGGTTACCCAGGTAAAGCTCTCCCCCAGCTACAGCAGTGATAAAACCCTCTATTCGTTGGTGCGGGGCAATCTTTTCAAGTCTACGGATGCAGGTAATAGTTGGAAGCGGATTGTTCAGGGTCTAGATACGCTGACTCCTTTTTCCACCCTCACCATCGATCAGGCCCAGGGGCAGGTGCTGGCCATGGGTACCTACGGGGATGGTATTTTCCGCTCAGACGACCAGGGGGAATCGTGGCAACAGGCCAATGATGGTTTGCATACCCTCGATATAGGTGTGGTGTACAGTCTGCCCAGTAATGCCCAGGTGATGCTGGCGGCTGGGACCGATGGCGGGCTATCCCGTAGCACCGACGGTGGGCAAACCTGGGTTTCTGTAGTCGATGCCAGCCAGACGTTTGCGGTCATAACAGAAGCCGAAGGCACCGTGTGGGCGGGGGATGAAACCGGTCTGCTACTCAGTTCGAGCGACGGTGGGCAAAGCTGGCAGTCGTTACTAACGGTGGCCGATGACCCGATTACGGCGCTGGCTGGCAACAGTCAGGTGCTCTACGTGGGCACCGCCTCTAAAGGGGTGTTTCGCATTAACCCTGACACCTTAGAGGTGCTAGAAGTCAACGGTGGCCTAGAAGATCTCCGAATTCAGGACGTTAAGCTCCTACCCGGTAACACCCGAGGGGTGATGGTTTCTAGCTGGGATCGGGGGATCTCGATTTCCCTGGATAGCGGTGGAACCTGGACAGACTACCCCCAGGGGCTGATCAAAGATAAGCAGGCCGATGAATTTGAAACCCATCACTTTTCTGAGATAGCCCTGTCGGATAACTTTTTGGTGGATAAAGCTGCCTTTTTGGGGGGCTTTAACGGTCTTTATCGGTCAATCCAGGGGGGACAGCAGTGGCGAGAGATAGAAACCCTGGCTCGAGGTGTCGTCGTGGCCATGGATGTGTCCCCTAACTATGCTGAGGATGGCACCCTGGCCCTGACCACCTACGTCGGTAAAATCATGATGAGCAATGACGAGGGTAAAACCTGGGAGTTGACCATGAATGGGGTGGAAGTCCCCCGGTTAAATGGTAATTTTGAGCCCTCCTATCAGGACCCGCGTCGATTTTTTGACATTGCGTTTTCCCCTGACTATGCCAGCGATAAAACCCTGTTTACGTCGGGGCTGTGGACCAAATTTGTACGCTCCACCAACGGGGCCAAGTCCTGGTCGCTCCATAGCCTCAGTCGGGAAGCTCGGGGTCTAACGCTGCTGCTATCTCCGGAGTTTGGCAGCGATCAAACTATGTTTGTTGGCAATCAGGCGGGGGTGCTGTTTCGTTCGACCAACGGTGGCAAAACCTTAAAGGAGGTAGCCAAACTGCCCTGGGAGCGGGGAAATGACAGTCCGTCCATGGTGATTTCTCCTGGGTTTGCCCAGGATCGCACCCTGTATACGGTGGCAGAAACAGGGGTTTATAAGTCGACAGACGCGGGTGAGTCCTGGCAGTCTACGACGGAAAATACCCCCATTGCCGAGGCCTGGAACCTGCACGTTGAGATTTCTCCTAATTACGTTCAAGACAGCACTCTGTATGTGAGCAGCTACGACGGCTTGTTTAGGTCAACGGACGCGGGCGGCAGCTGGGAGCCGGTTGCGATCGCAGATGTTGACCCCGAGCGCACTTTTCTAGAAGCTGTAGCCCTTTCCCCCAACTACGCACAGGATGGCACCCTGATGGTCAGCCTGCGGGGCAAGGGGTTGTACAAGAGCGTAGATAAGGGAGAAACCTTTGCCCCCATCGGCGATGCCAGCCTGGCCTTTTCTCGCATGTACAACGTGCCCTGTGCCGGTCGCCCCATTGAGTTTTCGCCCAACTACGCTAAAGACAACACGATTTTTGGCTTTGGTACCGCTGATACGGATCTCTATCGTTCCACTGATGGGGGTGAAACTTGGGAGATATTGCAAACCCCTGATGTAGAACCGCCGGTTGAGATAAGTACGATGCGGCAAGTTGCGATCGCAGCCGAACTGTATCGCGGCAGAATTCTTAAGCTGCTGCTAGCAGTGGTCGTCGGGATTGCGGCCTACGTCGTTACCGGGCTGCTGGGGTTAGACAAACTCCTCAAACTCAATCGAAAATTGCTTCAGTTTGGCGCTGCCATGGGGAGCTTTGCCATAGCCCTAGTGGTGATCTTAAAAGTGCTGTAGCCCGCTGCCGCGAAACCCTGCGCAAGCCGGAGGATGAAGGTCCAGTCGAGACCGTCGCCAACCGATGGACCCGAGTCACCCCCATCCCACCACTGAGCGCGTGGAGATGACGCCATTCTAAACGCGACGAGGTTGAGCCATTGTCTGGTGGGACTTATGGTGGAGCCTGCCGGAGCCGTCGGTTTGGCGACAGCCATGGCTGACAACGATAGATTTGCAAGTGAACTGTGCTGGTACTAACACCATGAACACTTTGGAAAACAGCAATCTTTGGACTGGATGCGAAGTCTTAACTGAGAGCGGTATCCCTCTTGGGTGGGTTAGAAAAACCCTTCTAAATTCTGAAAATCACAACCCAACCACCCTCATCATCACCACACTTCCTACGTTGTGGTTCCCCCAGAGGATTCTTGGAAACTACGAACTTTTGGTTAGTGAAGTTGTTAGTTTTCAGTCAAATCGTTTATTTGTTTTTGAAGGAGCTGAGGAAAAGCTAAATCAAATAAACATTGGTCTCTTGGAATGTCTTGGTCTTGGTCGACATCCGTGGGAAATGGAGGGGGATGGCTATATTTTTCCGACATCTTCTTCAGATGGCAATAATGATAACGGTACTGATTTATCTCCAGTACCTGCACCACGTTGGCCAGGGCCTAGTCCCATTTCATATGAAATGGAGCCTCCACTGGATTAGGCTTTTGGTATTGAGGTAGTTGCACACAAACGCCTAGAGCATTGCCCAGCTCAAATCCCTAGTTCTCATAATAGGTGTGGGTTTCTAACTCACATACATCGATGCCATATTTCTCAAGTTTGTCACCATCGGCAAAAACAGCCAAGAAATCATAAAGACAACCGCGCCCACCGGTCAGGGTAATGGTCGTCCAATCTCCGTTGGCCCGAATTGTCCTATTGCCTAAGACATTTTCTTCCCAATCTGTTGCGGTCTGGGGAGAGGCATAGAACTCTAGCATGTCTACAGACGTATCATTTGTCAAAATAAAGGCGTATTCGCTCTGATGCGCCTCATCTGCACGTTTTGTTGCCACCGTAAAATCAGAATCTGAATAGGCATAGGTTCCTATGGTGCAAGCATTAATCCCATACCGATTTATCCGGGAGCCATTGGAAAAAACGGCCAGAAAATCATATATACAGCCCCTATTATCGTCAGGGAGCGTAATTCTGGCGCGCTGTTGACCACCAATAACATAGCCGTTCAGAATGTCATCTTCCCAGCCTTCTGCCGTGGCTGGAGAGGCATAAAACCCGATCATTTCAGTCGATGAAGTATCGTTTTCAAGCAAAAAGACAATATCCTCGGCCCATGCAGGCGTTAGTGCTGATAGGCTAGCTAGGATTGAAATGGCAACAGACTGGGAAAACTGACTGAAACTCATCGTAGTTTAATCGCTCTGAAACGTTAGTTGCTCACAGTGCTGCTGCTTAGAGGATGAGTCGCTCGGTTAGATCGGCCATGGGACAGCATCTTGCAGATAAAATCCTCCTAAGCAGCAACGCCGAATTTTTAACTTAAATCATCCCCAAACACCCGCAGCGCTTACCTATGACTTCGTGGTACCGTACCATCGGCTATAAAGCTTTGACTTAACGCTTAGGCGGCCTTTGCCAAAGCTTCAAGTAAATGCCCCATGGCGTTGCTGATCTGAACTATGATTTCATCTGCAAAGTATCAATTAACCTGTAAGTTCTATAGACTGGTTCATACTCAAAATCCGCAATGGATACCTCATCGGTTTATTGCATAAGCTAGCAGCTACATAAAATATGCCAATTCTAAAACCGTCACAAAATGAGTTTAATTTCCGTCTGTAAACCATTTTGGGCGAATGTTTTTTACTAATTTTTTTACTAACTGGCAACAAGGTGGGGTAACCCCCTCGGGGTTGATAGCCCATATCTATCGGTACCTCTGTTGCCATAGTCCTATGCCATAGTCATACAGGATTGTTCTATCTAT
Organism: Cyanobacteria bacterium J06554_1; assembly: GCA_038534515.1. Taxonomy (GTDB): domain Bacteria; phylum Cyanobacteriota; class Cyanobacteriia; order Phormidesmidales; family Phormidesmidaceae; genus Leptothoe. Next base: position 8,421 of record JBCAWO010000047.1, on the reverse strand, counting down.
GATGATTCTTGCAGTTTATTGCTACCCTGTTAACTGTGGCTTATGTGGCTAGGTTAGGCGCTTAATTCCTCAGTATTAGCGACTGGGGGGATATATCTAGAAATTTGACAAGGCATTCTACTCAAATACTAATTTCGCCATGACTGCTTCTGATAACAAGTTCATTCGAATAACTCAGAAATCACTATTTCCGGGTGTGCAGCTATTAAAGCTCAGTGCGTTTGCTGCCGTTGGACTCCTCAACACCCGGGCAGTTATGGCCCAGACAGCCATTGATTTAGCCGTCCCTGAAGCGGTTGAACCAGCAGCTCAGCCGGCTGCCCCGGTCATAGCTCCAGTGGCCCCGGCCACGCCCGCTCCAACCGTTGTACCGCCTCAGGTTGTAGAGCCGGTAACCCCAAGTAATGTTGTGCCAACCTCAATTGAGGCCACCTCAGCTGAGCCTACAGCCGTAGATTACGGCACCGTTTTTATTGAACCAGAGCCGGCCACGCCCTCTGTTGGTTCGCTGCTTGAGGGCGTTCAGCCAGCCGATGGTGAAGCACCTGCCGTTGAGGTAATCTCACCGGCTGACTATGGTGCGGCCCCCATTGATAAGACAGACTATAGCGTTGGGGCCACCATGCCAGATGTGGTGATCTCGGAGCGTTCTAGCGATTGTGAGTTTGCCCTAGGCACCGATAATCAGGTCTCTACCACGGCCTGTCGGCAAGTGGAGCGGTTGGCGACGGCTGTTACCAGTGGCATGGCACCGTCACAAACCGGTGGTGGGGCTTCAGCACCGATTACTATTCCAGGGGTGCCGGTGAGTGGCATTACCACAACGGCCAGTCGGGAGTTTTATAACCAGGCGACCCAGGCTGTGGTCAAACTGCAGCAGGGTGAGAAGTTTATTTTTCCCTTGTCAATACCGGCCTCTTTAACCTCCCTGTTTGGCTGGCGGATGCATCCGATTTTTGCTGTCCGGCGATTCCATTCAGGTACAGACGTGGGGGCACCGTTGGGCACACCTGTGGTAGCTACCCAGGCAGGGCGGGTGTCCTTGGCTGATGTGGCTGGGGGCTACGGTCTGATGGTTGTGCTGCGTCACAATGATGATACGCTCGAAAGCCGCTACGCCCACCTGTCGCGACTGTTAGTGCAGGCGGGAGAGTGGGTTGAGCAGGGTGAGGTGATTGGTCTGGTTGGTAGCACGGGTAACTCTACCGGGCCACACTTGCATTTTGAGCTGCGTCAGCTGACGGAAAATGGCTGGATTGTACTCAATCCAGACTCTTTGCTAAAGCAGACGTTGGGAACCCTGGTCCAGGCTCTGGGTAATTCTTTGGTTGCTCTGTCGGGCAATTCTACGATAGAGACAGCTGATGCATCGAGCGATCAGGCGGTTGCTTGGCAGAGCTTACCCTTCCGTCCGGCCCAGCCCCAAGCAAATTGACGGACTGGCTCAACCAACTACCTGTTGAATTGTCATTTGGCCCACAGCACACCACCCCTAAAAGACAAAAACATTACCGTTAGATTCAATGGTGATGTTGCTCACATCGGCATCTAGAGCAGTCGTGGGACTGATAATGACATCTAAGGTGCCAGTGGCCTCATCCACCCCCAACGCGGCCTGCAATAGACCTTCCCCTGTCTGTCGATCCTTTGGAATGTCGTCATAAAAGAAGGTAAGAGTGGCGGGGGTATTTAGATTTTGTAGGGTAACCTCATCACCGGCCATCAGGAGACGGGACTGGGTATCTCCCAGAGCTTCGTAGGTGATAGGAGCTGCGGTTTGATTAACCAAGCGGACCGTGGTGAGCGACTGTAGGATCGGCACTGTGACCACAGGCGGGACCGGCGACTGGGCCGCCAAAGGACGTTGAAGGCCGTTTATACCCAACGTTGTTGTTAGAAAAGATAACGTTAATAATGTCCACAACTTAGTGTTCATAAGTCTCTCCTGATATAAAGATAGACACGCTAGCGCTAACCCCAAAATGGCTGGGATGCTATGGTTTGTGAGTGATTACATGTGTGTGACAAGATTTGTGTGACGAGTATGTGACCCAGTATGTGACCCAGTATGCGATTACAAACATACTAGCTATCTTTTCTATTTTTGTGATGGGTTAGACCAAAGACACGCCATGGGCGATCAAGAGAGGACATGTTGTTTTCGTTTGCCAATGAGCTGATAAAGCCGCCAGCTGAAGAGGAGGGCGACGGTTGCGATCGCAACCGACTGACCAATCCACAGCCCCCGACTGCCCATACCTAGCTGAAATCCTAAGCCGTAGCCCACCGATAGCCCCACTCCCCAAAAGCCCAACACATTAAGAGCCATGGGAATCTGGGTATCTTGCAGTCCCTGAAGAGCGCCATAGATTGCTTTTTGCAAACCATCCAGGACCATGGTGACGGCGGCAATATTTAACAGTGGCATAGCCAGGGAAACAATCGTCGCATTCTCAGGTTTGTTTACATCCAAATAGATACCAATAATCTGTTTGGGAAACAGTACAAACAACAGCGATCCACCCACCATAAAAAAGGTAGTAATGGCCATACTCACCCAGGTGGCCCGTTTCATGCCTGCCAAATCACGTTTCCCCAACCACTGGCCTACTCGCACCGTGGTTGCAAAGGATATTCCCAACGGAATCATAAACACCACCACAATCGTTTGTAAAACCACCTGGTGAGCAGCCAATGCCTCGGTTCCCAACTGTCCCATCCAAAACATAATCATCAAAAAGAAACCCGACTCTAACCCAGAAAAGATGCCAATGGGCACCCCAACCCAGACCAGCTGCTGCAGGGTGCGTGGTTTAGGATGGTGCAGAGTTTGAAAAAAACGATAGTCTCGCAGCGTCGGATGTAACAGTGTATAGAGGGCCAAGGCAAGAAACATGCCCCACCAGGTTAACGTGGTGGCCAGGGCCAGTCCGGCCAGTCCCAGGGCCGGCAGCCCGAATTTGCCAAACCCTAAAAGATAGTTGCCAACAATATTAAAGGCTGTTCCCACCACAATAATCACCATGATGGGACGTGCCTGGGAGAGGGCCGAAACCGTCGAGCGCAGAGCCGTAAACCCCATCATGGGCAACAGACTCCACAGAATAATATCTAGATAGGTATTCACTAACGCGAGCGTAGTTTCGGTTTGCCCCGTATAAATGAGCCACCTGTCTAAATGCCCCATGAGAATCATGGTGGGAATGGCCACCAGCACGGCTAGCCATAGCCCCTGACGTGTCACCTGCTGGATGCGGCGTTTGTTACCGGCACCAAAGGCTTCCGCCACCAGCGGACTCACACCCATCACTGCGCCGCTGGCCGTGGCCATAATGGCAAAGTAGATAATGGCTGCTAGACCCCCTGCGGCCAGGACATCGGCCCCCATGCGACCCATCATCATGGTGTCAGCAAACCCGGTAGCTGACTGGGCTACTTGGGCACTGGCCAGGGGAATGGCTAATTTGAAAAACTCGTGCACCTCGATGCGCAAGGGATGCTTTAGATGGCTAACGGTCATAGTAGGAGAAGAGTTAGTAGACGAAGAGTTTAAATGGGTTTTAATCAAACCACTCTAGAAAATTTAGACAGTCGGATCTATCTATCGTTTGCATCAGATAGATTAGACCTGTGCGATTTAAATCGCCATGGAGCGGGCCTCATCAATCTTGAGAGTGGTGCCGCTAATAAATTTGGCATCCTCTGAAATGAGAAAGCTGACCGCTTTGGCCAGTTCTTGATAGGTGGCAGGTCTGCCCCACATCAGGTCTGTCGGGACATCCCAACCCTCTAGTTCAGCCATATCATCGGCAACAAAGAAGGGGGCAATGGAATTTATTCGGATGCGATCGCACCGATATCGTTTTGCATACAGCTTGGTAAATCCCTCCATCGCTGCCCGCAATGTGCCACTAAATGGAGTACCCAACGACGGTTCTTGAGAATCACAGGCAGAAATCGCCACCATGGCCCCACCCCCCTGTTGACGCATGGGGTCAGTCACCAATCGCATCAGCCGAACAACACTGAGAAACAATAATTCAAACTGATCGAGCCACATCTGGTCAGAAATATCGAGCAAATCAGGTCGGGGCGGATCGCCAAAGCTCATGACCACAGCATCAATCCGCCCCCACCGGTCTAATGTGCTTTGCACAAGCGTCTTTAAATCTGCGGCGCTCGTCATAGACCCTTGCACCCCTATGCCGCCGAGCGATTTGGCCAGGGACAACACAGATGCTGAGCGAGCCAACAAAGATACGTTATAACCCTGTTTAGCTAGCTCTTTGGCACAGCCAGCACCAATTCCTCGACTAGCTGCAGTGACAATCACCACCTTTTCAACATCCATTGCTGTTCGACCTCATCAAATGATTATTATCACCCTAGCCTTTGTTAATTTAGAAAAGAAGACCCTAAATTGGCACATCACCTGTGCCCTTCAGGAATAAATGCTGAGTGTTGTCAACCAACTACCCGAACTGCTTGCATTTGTCGAAAGTGTTGAGGCCGGTAGCTTTAGTGCCGCTGCCTGCTGCTTGAGCACCACACCTTCCGCCATCAGCAAACGCGTTGCCAAATTAGAAGATCGATTGGGGGTGCGTCTATTGCAACGAACAACACGCTCCCTGAGCCTCACCGCTGAGGGCAAAATTTACTACGAACGAGTATCTCGTCTACTCCAAGAACTAGACGATGCCAATGACAGCGTGATTTCCGGTGGTAAGCCCCGAGGCAAGCTAACCGTTAGCACCACACTTGAATATGGCCAAAGTTTTTTAGTCCAGGCGCTGCCCACATTCCTGGCCCAGTATCCAGAGATTCAGATCGATCTGCGACTTACCGATCGGCTGGTAGATCTAGTCGCAGAAGGTATTGATGTTGCCATTCGGCTGGGTGACCTGGAAGATTCCAGCCTTATCCGCCGACATCTGGGACAGGCCCAGTTTGTTCTGTGCGCCTCCCCCAGCTATCTAGAAAAATACGGCACTCCAACCAGTCCCAAAAATCTAATAAACCACAACTGCATGCGCTACATCTTTGACGGACAGCCCCTGCCGTGGGAATTTCTCATTGATGGTATTTGGCAAACCATTCCCGTCAGCGGTTCGTTTAATTCAGACAGCGGTGAAGCATTAAAAAATGCGGCGTTGACCGGGCTCGGTATCGCCCGCTTGCTAAATTTTCAGATCAAAGAAGACCTGGCAACCCAACGACTCATTTCCCTCTTCCCTCAGCAGCTAACCCACGGTTTAGCCACCCAGGCCGTCTTTACCCATCGTCGCAATCTATCACCCCGCGTTCAAGTTTTTCTTGATTTCCTATGTACCCACTGCGTCGTGACTTAGGGACGATTTTATTCCTCCTCTTCCCCTCCTAACTCAATAGCCAGCCCACTAGAAAACTGAGCAAATGCGATTAGTGCCTCTAACTCATTGCTATAGGGCCCATCCTGACATTCACCCCACCCCCATTCCCAGAACCAGCTACCGGGGTTATCGCTATCCTCAAATATCTCTAAGCCAGGAACAGCTGCCGCTGCTTTAGCCGGTATGGGGCCATAGGCTGAGCGCAGCAAAATATGATTGATTTTATCAGTAACATCTGGCTGATTTGTCTCGGTGGGCTCAGCGGATGTTTGCTCAGAAGTCGCCCGCAGCAAGAGGGTATTGACCATGTCGAGAATATCTTGCTGATCTGCATCCGTATCTGAATTAAGCGTCATTAGATATGGAGAAAAGTGTACACATATTGAGAATAGTCAGCTCTCTGCACAAAGTACATAGTCTGCTGTATTAGCTTGCTCTAGCCTACGGTCAAATTTCCAATCAGTGAGATTTATCTTGGGGGTTGACGATACAAACAATCTTAGATATTAATAAGTAAGTATTCACTTACAAACGTAGCTTGTGCAAACAACAGTTCTCTACAAGAAAAGTGTGACCTATGGAGCTTGCTATTTTTCCAAAGCTTCTCTCAACAATATTGATAGCGGGGAGTATGGCAACTGTCGTCAGACCTGCTGAAGTCTTAGCCGTTTCTGATGTGAGAGATCTCAGTCAAGAGACTAAAATTATCGCGCAGCGACATATGCCGTCTGGACCAAGGGGTAATTCTGATCGTGGCTACAGAGATCGAGGTATCCAAGATCGTGGCTACAGAGGATATGGCTCTATGGGCTATCGTCGCTTGCCAGGAGCTCCGCCCCCTATGCCGCCATCGTACGTTGATCGCGGTTATGGAGAACGTGACTATAGGAGGTATGACAGGAGGTATGAATCTATAGAGTTTGGTAATGACTATCGTCATTTGCCGGTAGCTCCGCCCCCCATTCCGCCCCCCAACTTTAGACCTTAGCTGTCTTGTTAGCGGCGGATCGGTATCTCACAAAGAAATGTTCAAAAGAGTCATTCCAGAACCATAGGAGAACACCATGCGATATTCATTGAGAGTTTTACTCGTAGGCATATTAGGGCTAACGTTTGGTTGGACTGGGGCTGTGGTCCAAGCCAGACCAGACCAACAGCCAGACCAGACAGAGATCATGCAGCAGACATCAAAACGTATGGGAAAAGATGCGTTGTCTGCGATTGAAGAGCTCGATTTGAGCGAAGAGCAACAAACAGAAATCGACAGCATCCAAGCTGCCATGACAGATGGGCTATCAGAAATTTTGACAGACGAGCAAATGGAGGAGTTGACCACAGCACAGGCCAATGGGGATGATATGCGAACTGTAATGAGGGGCTTGGGTCTAACCTCCAGTCAGCGCTCGTCTGTGATGTCGCTAATGCGAGATACCCAAGGCCAGGTGATGGATGTTTTAACCCCTGAGCAACGAGCCCAAATTGAGGAAGAACGCCCGCGCGATCGCTAACAGCGTTGGGGAGAGTGTTGGGCATGGGGACCGTGAACCTATACCCAAAGCGCCTGATAAGTTCTTAGAATATGGCTTGGCGCACATAGTTCAGGTACGTTTATCTTCCCCTGGTTCAGGTTCTACCCGGTAAGAGATCTCAGTGGCTTGCCGCCCCAGTGTTGAGTTATCTGAGATCTTGCACCAGCCTCAATAGGTCTGGCCAGAATGACTTGCGGCTCGTTTGTTGCGAACTGCAAAACCTGAGCTGCTCAAATCTATGCTGGTTTCAATTCAATTTATTTTCACGAAAAAATTGTGCCTTGTTACACTTCATGTGCTAGTCTACGCTTACTTGCTAAGTGAGTACAGGATTAACGTTGTCGATGTTCTTTCACGGACGGTTAGCTCAGTTGGTAGAGCGCTTGCCTTACAAGCAAGATGTCACTGGTTCGAGCCCAGTACCGTCCATATATGAGCTTAGCGCTCAAAATTAATTAGTTAGCTACGCCCGCTGGTAAATCGAGAACAATGTCACAGTAGTAGCCAGCTTCCTAATCTAGTGCTAACCCGTGTGGTTGCGATGTTTGAGTCAATCAAATGGCTGTCGTCATTGTAAGGCCAGACCACTCTGCCCACCATTCAGTACAATGGGCTAGGCTCTATATTAGAGGCATAAAGGTAGAGGTATAAAGGACATCTGCGATAGGTGTTTTATTTAAACATGCCAGTCGTAGCGCATCAGTCCAAGCGATCGCGACATATCGCCGCGTTCTATAAACAATCCACATTGTCGATTTAGGGTATCGACAACATTAAAGTTGCTACCTCAAAAGTGCCACCTTAGTGGAGACATCTTTATAACTTCTCAGCCGGTTTAGGAACGGTTGCAATCCCTAAACTTGCCCCTTCGATAGTGCGTAATTCGTCCATCACTGTGATGACTTTCCCGTGATACGTCTCTTCATCGGCTTTGATGGTGATGAGGGCTTCCTGTTCAGGTTCGAGCCGATCAACAATCTGCTGACGCAGGGTCTCTTCTGTAACAGAGAAGTCATCCAGAAACAGGCTACCGTCTGGTGCAATTGTGACGGTAAAGTCGGCAGGGTCCTGCGGCTCGGAGGTATCGGTTTTAGGTAAGTTGACGGGCAGTCCTTCTGTGCGCGTCAGGAACAGCGTCGAGACGATGAAAAATGCAAGAATTGCAAAAATCACGTCGATCATCGGCAAAATATTAATTTCAAACTCGTCGTCTTGTTCGTTGTCAAGAATGCGCATATTCGGGGGCTCCTACCTTATTATTGTAGTGATCTTCGTACAGCAGCTCAAGCTGTCCGCTGTATTCTTGTAAAAGTGCAATCTGTCGTTTGTAGAGGCCACGAAACAAATTAGCAAACAGCAGTGTAAAGATGGCAACAATCATCCCCGCCGCTGTGGATACTAATGCTTCGCTAATACCGCCAGTGACTGCTTCGGCATTATCCCCAATGCCGCCGATTTCAATCGCATCGAAGGAGTGAATGAGGCCCAAAATAGTTCCGAGAAGACCCAATAGCGGTGAGACT